>JAFWOY010000013.1 GCA_017509755.1 Bacteroidales bacterium | reverse complement strand
TTGAAGGATATACCGGTAATCCTTGATACTTCATTACGGCACATCCCTTCTTTAAGCAGCTCTATCGCCGCCATCTTCTCAGGATAATGATACTTCTTCATCCCAAAAGTTCTTTGTCCAACTTTTGGGGCGCATATCAAATTTCCGCTGCCGTCCTCAATTTTGGGCCTATTTGAGGATGGCGGGAGGATTTTACGAAAATAATTTGGCTTCGGGGCGATCGCGCATTATCTTTGCCAAAGTCCAGAGCCGCGGTGGCGTTGGCGTAATGTGTAGAAGATATGGCAAAGGATTTCGGTCGGGGCCCGTTCGGGCAGGAAAAAAAAGATTCGGTTCGTCGTTGGCTGTTGTTTGTCTGCCTGTTTGGCGCAGGAATTCATTTTCCCCGGCCCGTTTTTTCACAGGATATTTTGCCGGAGGCGGTAACGGTGCTGATCGAGCAGATGGCTGAGCGGGCGGCGGAAGCCGGCGATGACGGCTATGGGGGAGCCGCCGGCATGGAAGCACTCGTCCGCTACTATGAGCAGTTGCTCCGGCAACCGCTCAATCTCAATGCCGCCACGCGGCTTCAGCTGGAAGAGACAGGCCTGCTGACGCTGTTTCAGTTGGAGAGCCTTTTTGCCTGGCGGGAGCGCTACGGAGCCGTCCGTTCTGCGACGGAGTGGGCGCTTGTGGAAGGCTTTTCGCCAGAGACGGTGGCCAGACTGCAGCCCTTCTTCTCGCTGGGAGATCCGGCGGAACGACAGCAGGCAGCGCAGACCTATACGGCCAAGTTCCGCAAGAAATGGAAACAGGCAGGCTTTTCTCTGACGACCAAGGCCCAATACGAGTCCCAGTCGCTCTCGCTGTCGGCCGTTCTTGACAATGACCCGAAGGAACGCTTTCCCGATTTCATTTCGCTTTCAGCCCGGTACAATGGTTTCTATGCCGGCGATTTTACGGCTCGTTTCGGGCAGGGACTTGTGCTTTGGAAGTCGTTTTCGCTCACTGCTTTCGGGACGCCCTCCGCGGCCAGCCGGCGGGGCGGAGGACTGCAGGCGTACCATTCCACCGATGAGTCGAACTTCTTTCGCGGCGTAGGCTGGAGCGGCGGATTGGGCCGCCCGGCCGACTGCAGCGACGGACTTGGCCGCCCGACCGGCCGCGGCCGCCTCGGACAATGGACAATGTCCGCATTCATCTCGCGCAACGCCGTGGACGCCCGTCTCGTGGACGGACGCTATACTTCGATTGCCACGGATGGCCTGCACGTTTCGGAAACGGAAAAGGCGAAGCGGCATACCATGCACGAATACGTCGCCGGCGGGAACGTCACACTGACCCGCGGCCGCTGGCGTTTCGGCGTGACGGGCGTCGCCTATGCCTACGATCACCCCAACGGACGCAAAGTACAGGATTACAACCGTTACCAGCAGTACGACGGCCTCTGGGGCAATCTGGGGGCGGATGTCTATGGCTCGCTGGGCAGCCTGCGTGTCTTCGGCGAAGCGGCCGTCGATGCACACGGGGCGCCTGCCGTCCTGGCCGGTGCGCTCTGGAGTCCTTCGTATGAATTCGAGACCAGCCTGACCTTCCGCTGTTACGCACCTTCCTATATCGCCACGCACGCGGGTGCATACACTTCGCTGAGCAGCGTGTCCAACCAGGTTGGCGGCGCATGGGCCGCGCAGCTCATTCAGGGCCGATGGACCCTGCGTGCCAACGCGGACCTGGCCTGGTATCCGTGGAAACGCTACCGGCAAGAGGCCGGGACCTGGGGTTTCAATGGACGCATCCAGCTGCTCCGTTCGTTCACGGGCGGTGCGGAAGCGGAAGTGCAGCTGGCCTGGAGCAGCCGGCTGAAAGGACGGCTGCGCCTGTCGCTGCCGGCCGGTGATGCCTGGCAGCTGACGGTGCGCTCGGACGCAAACCTTGGCGGAGCGGCCGGCTACGCCGATGTCCGCTGGCGACCATCCCGCCGCTGGGACCTTTCGGCCCGCATGACGCTCTGGCGGACGCGCGACTGGGATTCCCGCATCTGCTTCTATGAGCGGGGCGTCCCGCAGAGTTTCCTCGTCGAGAACTACGCCGGAAAAGGCATCGGGGCATACCTGGTGGCCAAGTATGCCCCGACGCGGAATGTCGAGATGTGGGTGAAGCTCCAGCAGGGCTATGCTGCCTACTTCGTGCGGATCTTCATTCCCGGATAGATCTTGCTCTTGGCGTTCATGCCATTGAGTTTGTAGATCGTGTTGAGGGAAACACCGGTCTTTTTGGCGATGCCGCTCAAGGTGTCACCCTTTTTCACCGTGTAGGTCGAAGTGGCGGCAGCAGCTGCCTGATTGGCGCTCTTGCTGGAAACGGTCGTTCCCGAAGAGGCCTTTGACGTACTGGTGGTCGAAGAGGACGGCTTGCCGGCGCTGCCGTAGATGTAGAGCCGCTGCCCGACATGGATGGTATTGCTCCTGAGGTTGTTCCAGCGCTTGATGTTGTTGACGGTGGTGCGGTGCTTGGAGGCAATGCTCGAGAGCGTTTCACCGCTCTTGACCTTGTGGATCACGCGCTGCTCGCCGCTGCCGCCCGTTTCCTTGATCTTCTGCACGGCCACTGCATTGAAGAACACGGAATCCTTGTAGCGGTAGATGCTATCCTGCAGGTCCACGTATGCGAGGGTGAACTGGTGCGGCAGGTTGAGGATATAGGTGTGCTCCTTGCCCGGGATGATATCATGCAGGTACTGCGGGTTGAGGTCACGCAGGGTTTCCATCGGAATGCCGATGTTGTCGGAGATCTGCTGGAAATGGAGGTTCTTGTCCACATGGAATGTATCCACATGGGCCGGCAGGCTGATCGGGGTCGGCACAATCCCGTGTTCTGGGTAGTAGTTGAGGGTATAGAGCGCGGCGATGAAGGCGGGGATATAGCCGCGGGTTTCGCGGGGCAGGTAGTTGTAGATCTCCCAGAAGTCGGTCTTGCCGCCGCTTCGGCGGATGGCCTTGCTCACATTGCCGGCACCGCAGTTGTAGGAGGCAATGGCCAGCGACCAGTCGCCGAAAATCATGTAGCTGTCCTTGAGCAGGCGCGCGGCGGCCCGGCACGCGGTAAGCGGGTCGTAGCGTTCATCCACATAGGACGTCATCTCCAGCCCGTACATTTTGCCGGTATTGTACATGAACTGCCACATGCCTTTCGCCCGGGCACGCGAGACGGCACGCGGGTTGAGGGCCGACTCGATGACGGCCATCGCCTTGAGTTCCTTCGGCAGGCCGTACTCGTCGAAAATCTCCTCGAAGAGCGGCATGTAGTAGGTGGACAGGCCGATGATGCGGGCTGTCGCCATCGGCATGCGCTCGGTATAGCGGATGATGGCGTTCTTGACGGCCTTGTTGAACTGGACCGGGATGAACGAATTCATCTTCTGGAGCCGTTCGATGTAAACCTCGTCGGGGATGTTGCTGGTCAGGGAGTCGAGTTCCAGGGTTGCTACATCGAATTCGTTGACGTCGATCTGTTTCTGGATGTAGTAGAGGCTCAGCAGGGAATCGATGTTGTCGGAATTGTACTCGATGAGGTTCTCGATGTCATCATCCACCAGGATGTCCCCGTCCTCGTCGTTGGCCGGTGCGGAAAGCATCTGGTACTCATTGTAAAGCGAATCGAAAGCCATCTGCAGGGAGTCGATGCGGTGCTGCAGCTGCTCGATCAGCAGGTTCTGCCGCTTTTTCTCGCTCATCCGTTGGGCATGGCTTAGGCAGGGGGAGAGGAGAAAGACTGCAAGCAGGAAGAAAAGGGAGAAACGTTTCATAAAAAATCAAAATGTGAATTGCAGGTTGACCCCCAGGGCGGGAGTGGCGAAGGGGGAGGAGGATGTGTCGTACCAGGTGTATTGGGGGGTCAGCGGCTGGATGAGCGCCGGCTGGACCTCCAGCGATGCGATGTTGTCGCTTACGTCGAAGTCGGCCATGTAGGCGAAGACGTTTGCATCGATGACATTGAGCGCATAGACCAGGATGGCGGCCAGGATGGAGTAGTCGCGATAGCGTCGGTAGGTGTCGCGGTAGGTTTCGGCCTGACTCGACGTGATAACGTTCGTATAGCCGCTCGTGGGGTCGTTGGCCACTTGGGTAATCCAGCGGAACCGGCGGTACTGGACATCGTTGAAATGGTAGAAATAGCCGCAGGCAATCAAGCCGCCCGTCCAGATTGGAATCTTCCACCAGTCTCCGTTATTGGCCTGCCCCAGGCCGGGCAAAAGCAGGGAGTACAAGGTGGATTTGGCGGGGACGGGCGCCCGGAAATCCGTCTTGTAGCAGACGACGCCGTCCAGCAACTGTCCCCAATAAAAGGCGCCGGCCGCGATGTAAGAAGCCGTACGCAGGTATTTGTATTTCGTTTCGCCGGTCCGGTGGTATTGCCGGTTGAACCAGATGCCGCCGTAAACACCACCGCCGATGCCGGCATAGACAATGGGCACTTTCCACCAGTCCTTATTGTAAAGCTGGGCAGCGCCGGGGACAATTGCGGAACCGAGCACCATATAACCCGGCGTCAAAGTGTCGCGGCCGGCATAGCCGCGGACCAGCCTGCGGAGCGAGAAGCCCTGGAGCGAGTCGGTGACTGCGGTCGTATCGGCAGGAGCGGCCTGATTCGTCTCGGAGCCCGGAGGCCCTGTCACGGTACCTGCATTGTTGATCCTGGATACGTCGTTGCGCGTGCTCCGGAACTGAGCATGCAGGCTGCAGCAGACGCAGGCAAGCAGGAGGACGGTGAGAAGGAGACGGCGCACGCGGTTCTTATTGTTTCAAATCGTTGAGGAGGTTTTCCACTTGTTGTTCGTTGTCGAAACGGATGGTGATCGTACCGCCGCCCTTGTGGTTGCGGTGCACGGCCACCTGGCCCTCAAAATGACGGCCCACCCGTTCGGCCAGGTCATAGAACAGTTGCGGAAGGTCTTCTTCTTCCGGCGTCAGACTGGCACGCTTCCGGTCGAGGGCCTTCACTTTCTGCTCAAGCTGCCGGACCGACCAGTCTCCCCGCATGACGCCGTCGCAAAGCTTCAGCTGCTGCTGCGGAGATTCGATGCCCAGCAGGACCTTGGCGTGCCCCACAGAAATCTTGCCAAGTTTGAGCGCCTTCTGGATTTCGTCGGGGAGTTTCAGGAGCCGCAGATAGTTGGTGATGGTCGCCCGCTTCTTGCCCACGCGTAAAGCCATAGCCTCCTGGGTCAGGTTACACTCGTCGATGAGGCGCTGGAAACTGAGGGCGGTCTCGATGGCATCGAGATCTTCGCGCTGGATGTTTTCCACGATGGCCATTTCGAGCATCGCGGCATCGTCGGCCTGCCGGATGTAGGCGGGGACGCTGGCCAGGCCGGCCAGGCGGGCGGCGCGGTAACGGCGCTCGCCGCTGATGATCTGATAGCTGGTCGGGCTGGTCTGCCGCAGCGTGAGGGGCTGGATAATGCCGAGATTGCGGATCGAGGAGGCCAGTTCTTCCAGGGCTTCCTGGTCGAATTCGGCCCGGGGCTGCCAGGGATTGGGGACGATCTGGTCGATGGGAATCTCGGTGACGGCCGCGGGATTGTTGCCGACCATCCGGTGGATCTCCCGGGTTTCTTTCAAGGGGGCGGCGTCGCCCAGCAGGGCGCCCAGGCCGCGGCCTAATGCTGCTCGCTTTGCCATTGTTCGTTCTTTTTGAGGATTTCCCGGGCCAGGTTGAGGTAATTGTCGGCACCGGTGGAACGGGCGTCGTAGAGGATGGCCGGCTTGCCGTAAGACGGCGCCTCGCTGAGCCGGACGTTTTTGGTGATCATCGTCTTGAAGACCATGTCGGGATAGTAGGTCTTGACTTCTTCCACCACTTGGTTATGCAGCCGGAGCCGGCTGTCGTACATCGTGAAAAGAAAGCCTTCGATGGTCAGCGCAGGGTTGAGCCGGGTCCGTACGATATTGATGGTATTGAGGAGTTTGCCCAATCCTTCCAGGGGGAAATACTCGGGCTGGACCGGGATGATTACGCTGTCGGAAGCGGTCAGGGCGTTGATGGTGATCAGGCCGAGCGACGGAGCGCAGTCCAGGATGATGAAATCGTAGCGGTCGCGGACTTGGGAAAGAGCCGTCCGCAGCACATTTTCCCGCCCGGGTACCTCCAGCATCTCGATCTCGGCACCGACCAGGTTGATATGGGAAGGGATGATGTCGAGATGGTCGAGATCGGTGGGTTTGATGACGCTGTCGATGGCCTGTTCCCCGATCAGGATCTCATAGAGCGTGTCGTGCGCTTTCGAGTCGGGGTTGAAATTGAGTCCGGAGGTGGTGTTGGCCTGCGGATCGGCATCGATGATGAGCGTCTTGTATTCCAGGACCGCAAGGGATGCGGCCAGGTTGATGGAGGTGGTCGTCTTTCCGACGCCGCCTTTCTGGTTGGCGATAGCGATGATCTTTCCCATAACTTGCAAAAGTACAAAAAAACTCTTAAATTAGCGAAGCTAAACCCATGAACGATGATAATCCAATCTGCCTGGCGCGTGATTGTCAGCAGCCGGTCGGGTGGCGGAAAAGCCCGACACGACTGGCCTTCTATTGCGAAATTACTGAAAGCCAAAAGTATAGAATTTTCAGAACGCATCACCGACCATGCTTATCATGCCATCGAACTGGCTCGTGAGGCCGTCTTGTCCGGGTTCCGCAAATTGCTGGTGATCGGCGGCGACGGCGCCATCCACGAAGTGCTCAACGGCTTGTATTCCCAGCAGGAAGTTCCGCCGTCCGAGGTGACGCTGGGCCTGATCCCTGTCGGGTCGGGCAACGACTGGTCCCGGCTCCATCAGATCCCTTTCGACTACGAACAGGTCGTGGACCTGGTGGCCAAGGCGGATTCGCATACCCGCGTGCAGGATGTCGCCCGTGTGCATACCCTGATGGACGGGAAACCTTACTGCCGTTATATGATGAATATCGGCGGCCTTGGCTTCGATTCGGATGTCTGCCGCCGTTTCGACCTGGCCAAGGAGCGGGGGCATGCCAGTGACCGGCAGTATCTCAAGTCACTGCTTTCCGGTTTTCTGGCCTACAAGCCGCTCCGCTTCCGTGTGGCGGTGGATGGGGCGGAATTCTACCAGGGTACGGCCTTTTCCGTGGCCTTGGGGATTGGCACGTATTGTGGCGGCGGCATGCGCCAGACTCCAGACGCTGTTCCGGACGACGGCCTGATCAATGTGACGGTGGTCGGGAAACTGAGCAAGTGGAAATTCCTGTCGAAGGTCCCGTCCCTGTTCAAGGGAGATATCTATAAACACAAGGAAGTCAAGCACACGGTCGGTCATACGGTCGAGATTGAAGCTGCGCCGTACTCCTATATGGAAGTGGACGGAGAGCCGGTAGGCATCACACCCGTCCGGATCGAAGTGATCCCGGCGGGCGTGCAGGTCGTGTCCAGTCTGTAAGACTTAATCTTTCGGCTCAATGTAGAGCCAGAAATAGAGGGGCGCGTATTCCGGAACGGAAGGGCTGCTGCCTTTTTCCTCGTAACCCAGTTTGGAATTGAAGACGGCGGCGGCCTTTTCTCCGTAGTTCATGTGCTGGATAGCCTTGCCGAAGCCGCCGACGACGCTGTTCTCCGAACTGAACTTGCTTTCGTCCTCTTTATAATAGCTGATACTCAAAGCACTGTATGTCTTGGAACTGTCCCATATCCGATAGAACTTGGCAGTGTCTTCGATGTTGGTGTCGAACACCCGGCCGTCAAGCGTACGGCCGATGTAACGGACGGAGACATTGTTGCCCTCGGGAATCGTATCGTTCGCTTCGAGTTTTTCCACCAGTTTCTTGAAATACAACCCTTCCGTCACGGTGTCCGTACTGGCGTAGTGCTCCTGGAACCAGGCGCGCATCGTCTTTTCCTGGTAGGCGTAGATATCGGTCAGGACGGTGTCGATGGTCACGTCGATGACGAGATTGTCTGATTCGCTGGTCCCTGAAAAAGCGTTGTAAAGTGAAAATTCATGGTCGGAGGCGGATACGGGGAGGGCGAGTTTGACGTGACCACCGCTCCGCATCGTCTTCAGGACGGTTTCGAGCGCATCCGGAAGGTAGCCCTTGCCGACTTGCCAGGTGTTGCCGCCGTAATAGGTTGTGGCCGTATAGCTTCCGATTTGTTCGGCGAGTCGCTGGATATTGGTGGATGTGATGCTCGCGTCAAGCCGGCGTTTGACATAGTGGGCGCGGATAAAGGCCGTGTCGGAGACGGCGGGGCCGCTGCCCGGCTCCATTTCGAGGATATAGGCTCCGGTGTCCCCATAGGGGCTGATGCCGGGATAATTGACTTTGATCCAGGACTTCATCACGCGGTCGGAGGCGAAGTAGGTGTCCTCTTCCGGCGTGACGGCGCAGGATGTGGCCAGTACACCGGCCAGGAACAACGTTGCAAAGAGATATGTACGGAAGTTCATAGACTAAGGGTTCTTTTTGATCATGGCTACGCCCACATTGAAGAGCAGGGCCGTGTTTGCCGGCACCAGGCCCACGGCCTGGTTGCCATATCCGTCATCCGCAGAGAAAAGGATGACCGCCTCTTCCCCCAGACGTGCGCCCGGGAGACCGTTTTCCAGTCCCTTGATCAATGTCCCGGAGCCGACCCGTACCATGCCGCTGTCAAGCACGAACTGGATTTCGGGGCCGCGCTGGCTGAAAGTATAGCCGGCGTAATACAGATAGACGGAATCCCCGCGTTCGATGACAGGGGCGCCTGCAGGCCCTTCCTCCAATACGACCCGGGTGGTGCCGCCATTGCGGAAAACGGTCACCGTGTCGCCGAAGGTGGCGGTGATGTAGTTGTCGATGTACTTGTCCTGGTTGATGTTGGCTTCGCGCACCTCGCTTTCGCAGGCGAGGACGGGCAACACGGCAAGAGCCAGGAGAAGGAGGGAACGCAGCTTCATCGGCGGATTTTCTTACAATCTGCAAAAATAAACAAAAGACGTGCCTTATGAAAATTTTTCTTCGTCCGTATAGGCATCCAGGGCTTGCTCGAAATAAGCGGGAATCGCTTCGACCGGCATATAGAGCCGACCGCCCGAGGCGTTGCGATGTCCGCCGCCGTTGAAGAAGCGGACAGCCAGTTTGTTGACATTGACCGCATTTTTGGAACGGAGCGAAACGCGGACGTATTTTCCGTCGAAGTTTTCAGTGAAAAGCGCACTGATCTGGATGGCTTCGATGGCGAGGGGCAGGTTGACGAAGCCCTCGCTGTCGCCGGGCTTGAAATCGTACTGGCCTTTTTCCTCGTTGGTCAGCAGCATATATGCGGCTGCATGCTGCGGCAGGATGACCATCTTGTCTTTGAGCAGGTGGCCCATCAGCCGGGTCCGGGAAACGGTGAAACAACTGAGTACCTTCTCTTGCAGCCCATCCTTGTCCACGCCGCGAGCAATCAGTTTGGAGGCCATCTCGAAGGTGCCGGGGAAGACGGAATTCGAGAAATTGTTGGTATCGGTCATCATGCCGACATAGAGAGATTCGGCACAGCGCAAGGGAATCCGCTCCGGATCGCCCGCAATGTCGGGCATGGCGAGCAGGATCTTGTAGAGCAGTTCGCAAGTGGAAGATACGTCCACGGTGGTATAGACCAGGTCGAAGCGGTCGAGTTCGACCGCGATGTGATGGTCGATCAGGACTTTTTGGGCGCGGGAGGCCAGGATATCTTCTTCGAGGTATTCCGTGCGGGAGAGCCGGTTCAGGTCAAGGCAGACCAGCAAGTCGGCTTCGGCGACCAGGCGGCGCGCTTCTTCCGGGTTCTGTTCGCAGATGAGGATTTTCTCCTCTTCCGGTTCGAGAAAGGCCAGGTTGTCAGGATGCGGACTCGGGAGGATGATGCGCGCAGGGACCCCGCGACGGTTCAGGTAGTGCCAGAATGCGGTAACACTCCCTACGGCGTCGCCGTCCGGGTTGAAATGCCCCACAAGCACAGCCTGGCGGGTATGGGCGAGAAAGGATTCCAGTTGTTCGATATCGATCGGCATAGGGTCGGCAGATCTTTTTCTTTCCGCAAAATTAAAAATATATTGTAGTCTTGAAATAAATTTTTTACTTTTGTAAGTCAAATCAAATTTGGCGTACCACGCGACAACGAATATTAAAATTAACCCAATATGAGAAAACTTTTAACCTATTTCATTTTCCCTCTCCTGATCATCGGACTGGCATTCCTTCTTTTCCGGAGCATCAATGAGCCGATGAAATTCCAGAAAGAACTGAAGCAGCGCCAGAATGTGGCTGTCGAACAACTGAAGGACATCCGTACCCTCCAGGTGACTTACAGGGACACCTATGGCCACTATGCCCCTGTGATGGACTCGCTGATCGACTTCTACAACAACGGCAAGATCACCATCATGCGCCAGATCGGTTCCGAGGATGACTCCACCGCCGTCCTCCACACCGAAGCCGTCAAGAAGACCCTGCGCAACCTCAAGGGCGACAAACTTATGGAGAAGCTGTTCGAACTGTACGAAGCAGGCGACAACAACCTGATCGTCCGTATCCCTCAGCAGACCAACGTCCGGGATACCCTCTTCACCAACCGTCCGGGCTTCAAGGTCACCGATCTCCGTTACATCCCGTTCTCCGATGGCGATACCGTGATCATGAAGAGCATCGTCAAGCAGGTGTCCGGCGTGGACGTCCCGCTTTTTGAAGCGCAGATGCCTTACTGGAAGTTGCTCAAGGGCATGGACCGTCAGCAGATCGTCAATCTGGTGGCCGAGCGTGAAGATACGGATCGCTATCCGGGCCTGATGGTCGGTTCCATCGACAACGCCAACAACAACGCCGGAAACTGGGAGTAGTGCTGAAGTTTACCCTGATTCCGCAAGGGTATTTCTCGCCGGATGCCGCGGCGGACCTGCTGTCCAAAGTCGTCATCCTTGAGAAAACCGATTCGGTAAAAAGTTTAGAACTGCCTTGCTTTAAGGCAGTTCTTCTTTATGCCGGACCCGACGCCGCTGCGCGCCTCCTTGCCGATATGCTGGAAGCCGCCGCTGCACTCGACTGCTACAACAAAGTGGTGCTCCATGTTGACGGGGAAACCGTCGATATCGTGCTGGCCGCCGGAGACCGGCTCCTGCTCTGCAATTCCTATCCGGCCGCCGATGAGGTTACAGCCCAATACTATCTGTTCGCAGCCATCCGCCAGTTCCAGATCAATCCCGAAGTGACGACCGTCCATTTCTTCGGAGAGGCGGGCGACGGCATCAAGGGCGATTTGTTCCGGCATTTCGCCAGCGTGGAGATGCTATGAGAGTCATCGGCGGCTCCCTTCGCGGACGAGCCATCAATCCGCCTGTCGGCTATCAGGCGCGTCCCACTACGGACTTTGCCAAGGAAGGACTTTTCAATTCACTCGACAACGAGTTCTTTTTTGACGGACTTGCCGTCCTCGACCTGTTCGGCGGCACCGGCAGCATCGCATTCGAGTTTGCCTCCCGCGGTGCGGGCAGCGTCATCTCGGTGGAGATGAATCCGGTCAATGCTTCATTCATCCGCCGGACGGCTGCTGCGCTGGGCGTGGCGCAAACCGTTCAGGTCGTGCGTCACAATGTCTTCGATTTCATTCCTCTTTGTACGAAGCGTTTCGATATTGTCTTCGCCGACCCTCCCTATGCGATAGAAGGGCTCGCTACGATTCCCGACAAAGTGCTTGCAAAAGGGCTGGTCCATGCACAAGGCTATCTCATTCTCGAACATCCGGCCGAATACAACTTTGCCGCACATCCCTCCTTTGTGAAGGAGAAGAAGTACGGCAATGTGCATTTCAGTTTCTTCCGGCCGCAACCGGAAGCGTCAGGTTCGGAATCCTAATACCATTTGTCCTCGGCGACCGGTGTCCGGATGTCGCTCAGGCACTGGATGTCGTTGAGGAACCACTGACCGGTGCTCCCTTTTTTGCGGAGTTTGATCGAGCGCGGGTTGTCGGCGCCGCCCGATGTAACCCACATCGTGCACCATTGATGGCCGGAGCCGTCGGTGGTGAAGGAGTACTGGTTGCTGTCGATCGTGACCTTATAGGGCTGGCTGGGCGTGTAGTTGTTCCGCGGCGTTGCTCCCCTGAAATAAGAGAAGGGCTTGTAGGTCTTACCTTCGAGCCGTTCACGGATAAACTGCTTCTCGTAGCCCGAAAGCGGTTCAGGGCCTTTGAGGAAATTGAGCATTTCGAAACAGTCGCTGCTGCTCGTGCCGTAGCGTGTCAGCGCGGCGAGGGTAAGGGCGGCGACGGCATAAGGGTCGGTCATGCTCGCTTCGGGAAGAGCTTTCAGCTCGTTCAGATTTTGGGGCAGGCTGTTGAAGGTGAAGGAGCGTGCACCTAAGCCCAGGTTGCCGAGGTTGTTGGCGATCGAACCCAGCGATCCGCATCCAGAAGCGAACAGGATCAGCAGGGCCACGGCCGGAATGGAGAGAAGGCGTTTTTTCATAGGTTTGTTTGACTTTTTGATAACTAGAGCGAACCCCGGTCGGCACGGCGGATCATGTTGTTGTCGGCCGAGAAAGTAATCGTATAGTAGTCGGTAAAGTATTCACCGCCGCGCACTACATCCGTGTAAACGATGCGTCTCTTGGCGATGCCCCTTTTGACCAGATAGTCCCGGATGGCATCTACACTCATGAGGAGGCCTGTGCCTTCCTCTTTGCGGGTGCTGGCTACGATGCTGACTTGCGTGTGCTTCTCGTCCTTCATCAACTTGCAGATGTAGTCGAGTTCCACCTCTCCTTTGTCGGAAAGGAAGCCATTGAAGAAAGCGATGAGGTAATCGCCGGTATAAATGAGTTGGAGTGCGGGCATTCCGTTTTCGTCGGTGACCACGCTCACGTCGGCGTTACGCGAATAGCGTGAGATAGCCTCGGCCTTGATATCCATATAATGACCGATCACGCGGGATGCCATGGTGTTGGAGTAACCGGCCCGATAGTGGCGGCGGGTATCCCGATGCACAGGCGTGACAGGGCGGTTCGACCGGCTATAGTCGTAATAGTCATAGTCGCGATGGCGGTGGCTGCGGTTGTAGCGCGACCGGTCGTAGCGATAATCCGACCTGTCGTGGTGCCGGTTCCGGTCGTAATACGAACTGGATGAAACACCGCACCCTGTCATCAGAAGCACCAGACTGGCAAGCACTAAAAACTGCTTCATTTGCTATAAGTCTTTAAAACGGATCCTGGTCAACAAAAATAAGCAAAAACCAGAAGATGACCAACAATAATTCTTACCTTTGCGATACAAGGCTTTTTTCAATCATTAGAGTTATGAAGCCATTCATATTGTATTTGTCCTTTTTGGCGACACTTCTGATTGCTTGTGGACGCATTGAGGACAACCCCGGTGGCGAGCTTCCGATCCTTCCAGACGGATCTTACGGGGAGGAGATCGGTACCTTCTACGTGGAGAATCGCGAGATAACCCTGCGGCTGATGGACATCACGAGTCTTTATCAAGATCAAGAAGTGGGCTATATAGTATTGCGCTCTATAGGCCGGGCAGTCCCCGTCAATCACGTCTCTTACCAGAATCTTCCTGAAGCATTGAGGGAAATCGTCAAGGCGTACGCACTTGGAGCGCCGACGCAAGTGTATCAGATGATATGGCGCGGGGAAACGGTGTATCACCTGATCAGTTTCGTGTATGATGACATCAACGGCGTCTACAAGCCTTCCGGTGAGAGAATCGTTTTCTCAACCATGGGAGATTTCTTCCAGTTCCTCCAGGAAATCCGTGACGTGAAATGCCTGCTGCTCCTCGAGCCAGAAGTTGTGAAGAGCGCGGAAGGAGCACCCAATTTCCTGGAAGGTACCTGGCAGAGTGACTGGCTGCATCTGCACCATGATATCAGTGGCGGTAACAGCAGCGGTATCGACGACCAGGTTCAACTCTATGCAGACTTTCCTTTCTCCATCACGGAGGTCTGCCATTTCAAGAAAGACGGTACAGGATACCTGCGGACCGTCAAGACGCTCAAGAACGGCCAACAAGAAGTGGCGTACGATCCTTTCAACTATTGGCTGACTGACTATCAGTTCACTTCAAGCGGGTATAAAGGCTATGACTATCTTTGCGTCTTCGCTGCGGGCGATACGATTGAATATACCGCCCGTTCCTGGGATGACTTCCGGTATGTATTTGACCGGACATTCACATACGTGACCTATCCCTGGTATAAGCAGCCATCCGACCCGTTGTCCAACAAGAAAGGAGATCCGAAATATGGCGTTCCCGCAAAAGACCATCAGTCGCCGATCGTAGGACGCTGGACGGGGCGGGGATTCAGCGCCGCCTTGACGTTCGGCCTCTCATCCTATACCTGGGTATTCCGTAGCGACGGAACAGGTTATCTGCTCAGTGGCCGGAAATTCAACCAGTCATTTGCCTACACCGTAGAAGGTCCCTCCGACAACCTTTTGGTAACGCTCTATAAGTACGGCACGGGTTTTTCCATTGAAGATGGCTTCTGGCAGGAAGGCGACTGGACCTACAGCTACACTCCGCAGCCTGTTCCAAAAGGCCAGCCGATGCAGGCAAGAATCTATGATGGCGGCAACTGTCTGGAATTGGAAGGTTGGACCTTCCGCGCCGCAGATATGAGCAGCACCCCGATTGTGTTTCACCGGGTGGAGAAGTGAAAAAAAGTGTATCTTTGCCGCCCGAAAAAACCAAATACTCGTGTAAAATGAGACGTATTGTCATCCTCATCGTGCTTGCCGTGGTAAGCACCACCGCCTTCGCACAGAGAGCCCCTCAGAGCACTTCCTACAAAGACCTCAAGAATTATTATTCTGCCCGCGATTATGTGAAGAGCGATACCGATCCCTATTCCGTGTTCTGGATCGGACTCGAATCGCTCGCGGCGCCGGGTCTCGGCCAACTGATTATGAAGGAGACCGGCCGTGGCTGGGCCTTCCTGGGTACGAGCGTCGTGCTGGGCACTGCGGGAAGCATCCTGGCCCAGAATGTGGCGAGCTATGCTGCCAAGGGTGCGGATGGAACCTATACCTCGGAAGCCGACAGGAGTAAGGCCCGCGGTTACCTGATCGCCCTGGGCGGTGTCGCCCTCGCGCACTTGACCGTCGATATCTGGTCCTGCGTCGATGCCGTGAAGATCGCGAAAGTCAAGAATCAGTATTACCAGGACGGCCGCAGAAGACATGCCAACGCCTCCCTGTATCCTTCCATCAATCTCGCCCAGACTGCGACCGGTGTCGCGCCGGCTCCGGGAATGACCTTCGCGCTGACCTTCTAGTCCGGCACTGTTTCCCGGCCAGCACCATTCGCGGCATTGCGCCATCTCCATTCCGCTGCAATGCACGCATTTGTTACAAGCGGTTTATCCATTGGTGCTTTCGTTGCGGTGCAAAAATGATTTTTCGGATCAGTGCCAAAAACCGGGTGGGCAGAATAGGGACCATCGTAGAAACCAGAAGGTCGTTAGTTTTGCAACCATCGCGCGGCTGGGGTTCTTATTAGACGCTGATAATCAATACATACATCCTCGATCGTCCGCGCAATTTGCTGCCTGGACGGCGGACCGAGCGCCTTGTATATAAACTATCCGCTGAGAATCAGGGATTTACCTAAAGAGCTGCCGCGCGATGGTTAGAAAACAAGGGGGGGGGGGACTTGATGGTTA
Organism: Bacteroidales bacterium; assembly: GCA_017509755.1. Lineage (GTDB taxonomy): Bacteria > Bacteroidota > Bacteroidia > Bacteroidales > UBA932 > Cacconaster. The sequence continues at coordinate 148 of JAFWOY010000013.1, read as the reverse complement.
CACAAACTGACTTGTCCTGATATAGGTTTACGGTCCGCGGGTCGGTAATGTAAACTTAATGTAGGACTAAAAATGGAGACACAACCAAGACGTTACAATGATGCTGAGAAACTTCAGATCATTGAAGAGTACATGAGTTCCGGGGAGT
>JAFWOY010000012.1 GCA_017509755.1 Bacteroidales bacterium | reverse complement strand
TTACAGACACGACGCCTCTTGAAGACCTCTTCAACAAATCTAACCTCAATATTGACAAAGAACTTGATGGGTTCTATGAACCCACGTTGTTTGATTATTAACTTTTAACTACGTCCACAACTTTTAGTGGACAGCAATGTAGACATTCGATAAAGACAAGCCGAGTAGAATAGCAATGACATTCGGATCAAAACCGGCGATTGTATAACAAATAAACCGCGAATTCTCGTCACTGACTTCTCCTAAATCTGCTTTTAAACGGGACACAATATTATTGAGATCGCGATTAATCTGTTCCTCGAAAAGAATGTGTTGTTTTTTATCCTTTCCAATAAAAGCAAGGATATCCTTCACCTTTCCATAGATGGCAGTTTTTCTGGTATCCTCCGATTTGCCTTGATGCTTGAGAAAAGTTTTTGTCAGCGAATTAATGGTCTCAAACTGATTTTTGAACAACTGAATATACGACTGTTGTAAAACAGCGCATTTCTTTTCCAGACTGGATTTAGACTGTACCAACATGGAGTTCGTCTCTTCAACGAACTTAATCATATTTGCGAACTCAAAACGTTCTTTTTCTCTTTTGCGGACGAGACATACAATGATGATGAAAAACAATAACGACAGCCCCAGAATAACAACAGCAGTAACAAGACGCTGTGTATGTGACTGCTGATCCGCTTCAACGGCTTGTAATTGATAGTAATCCTTCAGAATTGCGGTAATCGAATTGTTGAGCAAACGATCTACTTCAATATCCTGGTCAGAATAAATCGAATTCAACAAATCTATCGCATGACCATTATCGTTTCTGTGCAGGGCTATTAAATACTCATAATATCGAGCTTCTTTTTTTCGCGATTCAGGAAGAGAATTCAAAAAAGATAAAATCTTATCCGTTGTTGTACTATCGTTTTCAAGCAAAGAAGCATAAGCGTAGATTCCATATACTTTTGGGGAAGGACGTAATCCAAATTCAGACACAGCACGATCTATAAGCGTAACTGCACCCTTAGGATCAATATCAGGTTGAACGATTTTCATCGCCGCATAATGCACGAGAAACATCCTCATCGCAATTGTATCATTGGATGCCAACTCTATCCCTTTACGAAAAAGGGAATCTGCCATAACCCATTCTCTCTTCTCTTGAAAGGACATGGCAAGTCTTCCGAAAGAAAGATTATAATGCACTGTATCATTCCCTTCTAGAAAATGAGCCATTCCTTTCTCAATATAATACTGCTCTTTTTCTGTGTGATGTGCTTTTTTGTAAATATCAGCAATCGCCATGCATAATAAACCTTTAAAGGCAATATCCTGAGAGGCTGTCGCTTCTGCCTCTGCTCGGACCAGGGATACGATAGCAGAATTATAGTCGTGCCCATTCGCCTGAATCCGGCCAAGATAATAGAAGGATTTCATCTTTTGATCGGGCGAACCGTGCTTTTCATAATACGAAACCGCAGGCATGATAACCCCAATGTCAGTAGTATCAATCCAACATTTGTCAAGAGCTCCAGCATGAAGCAACGAGTAATATGCATGAAGGCGATGACTCCTTAACAAATTGGTATCAATAGATTGTATTAATGCCAATGCGCTGTCAGGATTACTTTGCACACACGACTCTGCCTGGCTAAGTTGTTTATAAATATTTTGTCTGGCGCATGACGAGAAGATCGAAATTGCCAAAAACAAAACAACACAATACCGCATATCTGGATGTTGAATCAAAAGACCACGTAGCGGCTTAACCGCCATAGAACCTCTTAAGATGAAACGGGACGGATCAATTACCCACTTCGGACAAGAATTTCAGCCGCACCAGCCGGACTTCCTCTTCCGTGTAGTCGCCGCCGAGTTCCTTGAGTGCGTCGGTGACGGAGTCGGAGTCGGCTTCATCGCGGAAATAATAATAGATGTCATCGACCTTGTCGTCGTCGATGTTCTGCCGGATGTAGTAGTCGATGTTGAGCCGCGTACCGGAGCCGACGATCGATTCGATTTCGTCGAGCAGCTCGTCGAAGTCCATGTCTTTCGTCCGGGCGATGTCCTCGAACGGCAGTTTGCGGTCGATGCTCTGGATGATATAGACCTTGTTGGCGGAGCGGTTGACCACCGACTTGACCACGAAATCGTCGGGGCGGATGATGTCGTTCTCTTCTACGTATTTGGCAATCAGGTCGATGAACGGCTGTCCGAACTTGCGCGCCTTGCCTTCGCCCATGCCCTGGCAATTCCGGAGTTCTGCCTGTGTGACCGGATACTGGATCGACATGTCTTCCAGGCTCTGGTCCGAAACGATGACCCAGGCGGGCAGGTTGAGTTTGCGGGAGAGATCGTGGCGCACATCCTTGAGCATGGCGAGCAGCTGCTGGTCGCCGCCGCCACCGGCATTCTGGCTGTGCTTGCCGGCGCCGACCGGCATGTCGTCGTCGTCGTCGTCCTCGCCTTCGACAAATTCGCGGTCTTCCGTGAGCATCAGTTGGTATGGTTTTTCGTAGAAGCTGCGGCCCGCCGGCGTGACAGAGATCAGGCCATACCGTTCGATATCCTTGTCAAGGAGGTGAAGAACCAGTCCCTGCCGGATAACGGCGCTCCAGAAACGCACGCCGCGGTCGCGGCCGAAGCCAAACAGCGGATGCTTGTGGTGGTTGTACGACTTGATGATAGAGTTGCCTTCGCCGGCAAGAATGGCGGCCAGATGATCGGCCTTGAAAGCTTCTTTCAGCGAAAGGATGAGTTCGATGACCAGGCACATCTCCTCTTGGCCGTCGAACTGTTTCTTCGGATAGAGGCAGTTGTCGCACATGCCGCAGTTGTCCTGCGGGTAGTCTTCGCCGAAATAGTTCAGCAGGATCTTGCGCCGGCACTGGTTGGATTCTGCGTAAGAGACTGTCTCCATCAGCAGCTGCTTGCCGATCTCCTGCTCGGAGATGGGCTTGCCCTGCATGAATTTCTCGAGGCGCTGGATATCTTTGTAACTGTAAAATGCAATACACTGCCCCTCGCGGCCGTCACGCCCCGCACGCCCGGTTTCCTGGTAATAGCCTTCCAGGCTCTTGGGAATATCGTAGTGGATGACGAAACGGACGTCGGGTTTGTCGATGCCCATGCCGAAAGCAATGGTAGCGACAATCACGTCCACCTTTTCCATCAGGAAAGCGTCCTGGTTGTGCGCCCGTGTGACGGCATCCATGCCGGCGTGGTACGGTAAGGCCTTGATGCCGTTGACTGTCAGCAATTCGGCGATCTCTTCGACTTTCTTGCGGCTGAGGCAGTAGATGATACCGCTCTTGCCGGCGTTGTCCTTGATGAACTTGATGATATCCCGCTTGGGATTCGACTTGTCGCGTATCTCGTAGTAGAGGTTTTCGCGGTTGAAGGAATCCTTGAACACGCGGGCATTCAGCATGCCGAGGTTTTTCTGGATGTCGGATTGGACTTTCGGTGTGGCCGTGGCTGTCAGGGCGATGATGGGAGCGCGGTGGATCTGGGCGATGATCTCGCGGATGCGGCGGTATTCGGGGCGGAAGTCGTGGCCCCACTCGGAGATGCAATGCGCTTCATCTATCGCATAGAAAGAGATATGCAACTGCTTGAGCAGTTGGATGTTCTCTTCTTTGGTCAGCGACTCGGGCGCGACGTAGAGCAGTTTGGTAACACCGGCCAGCAGATCGGCTTTCACTTCGGAGATCTGGGCCTTGTTGAGCGAGGAGTTCAGGAAATGGGCGATGCCTTCCTTGTTCTGGATGAAGCCGCGGATGGCATCCACCTGGTTCTTCATCAGGGCGATCAGGGGGGAGATGACGATGGCTGTGCCGGGCAGGCAAAGGGCCGGCAACTGGTAACAGAGCGACTTGCCGCCACCTGTGGGCATCAGCACGAAAGCATCGCCGCCACCGATCAGGTGCATGATGATTTCTTCCTGGTTGCCTTTGAAGGCATCCCAGCCGAAAAACTCTTTTAATTGGTTGTGAAGGTCGTCCGAAGTGATGTTCATACACGAAGATACAAAAAAAAACCTGAAATGACGCAGTTTCTGATAAATTTTTCGAACTTTTGTTATATTTGCGACTCAAAAGAAAAGTACTAGTTAATAAGATATGAAAAAGATTCTTACAATCGCAGTAATCTGCGCGCTCGGGGCCCTGATGCTGACCTCTTGCGACAAGAAGACCTCTGCAGGCAAGCAGCCTGCCACCATTTCGGCATCGGACGTGGATTCTGTCAGCTATATGCTCGGCTATTCCCTGGGTATGCAGATGAAGCAGAATGATTTCGGCCCGCTCAGCGGCAACCAGATCATCAAAGGCATCCAGGCCGCTACTTCCGGCGTGGAAATCGACTATATGCAGTTCCAGCAGATTGTCAATGGCTTCATGGAAAAACGCAGCCAGGCCGTCGGTGAAGAGATGCTCAAGAAAAGCGAGGACTACCTGGCCAAGATCGCCAAGGAAGACGGTGTCGTGACGACCGAATCCGGCCTGATGTACAAGGTGATCCGCGAAGGCGAAGGCATCAAGCCGACCCAGAAGGATACCGTGGAAGTCCACTATGAAGGCAAGAACCTCGAAGGTAAGGTGTTCGACTCCTCTTACGAGCGCGACCAGACCGCGACCTTCCCGTTGGGCGGTGTCATCGCCGGCTGGACGGAAGGCATGCAGTATATCGGCGAAGGTGGTGAGATCATGCTCTACATTCCGGCCAATCTCGCTTACGGCGAACGCGGTGCCGGTGGCGACATCCATCCCAACGAAGCCTTGACCTTCAAGGTGGAGCTCAAGTCGGTCAAACCGTACGTCGAGCCTGTCGAGCCGGAGGTGAAGAAATAATAATAGAAATAGAAAGAACGAGGGTGACGCAAATATTGTGTCACCCTCGTTTTTTTCAAAGGCAGCTGTCCTACAGGCTGCAAGCGACTTCAAAGAGCAGTTTGCCGTTGAGGATGGTCGGCTTGTAGAGGGTTTCTTCCACCTGATAGTAGGTTTTGCCGCCGAGTTCGATCTCATCGTAGTCTTCGGGGATTTCCTCGACCAGGGCGCCGATCGGGGGTTCGATCACACGGTACTGGCCGTTGCTCAGGGTGTAGAACACGCCGTCCTGATAGTAGTAGTCCTGTCCCGCCTGGTTGACCAGATTGGTATTGTAGTAGTCGTCGCGCGTACGAAGGGCGTAGTCGGCGTTACGGGCCGCGTAGATGCTCGACAGTTCGGCCGCATACTGTGCCCGCTCGATTTCGCTCCGGATGGTGTTGATGGCGATGGTGGTCATCGCCACGTCGAACAGCGTCGATGCGATGAGGGTACCAAGTGGCGGACGGCAGATATAATAACCGCCGCCCAGATACGGCCGGTAATAGATGCCATCATAAAAGTAGTAATCGCGATAACCGACCCTGACCAGCGAGTAGCCGATCGGCAAGGTGTGGATCCGATGGCCGAAGTAATGACGGCCATAGTGATACGACGGATACGGCCGGTAGCGCGGCTCCAGATACGGACGGGAGAACGACGGTCCGCGGTGAACCGGACTGTGATGGTGCACGACCGCAGGGCCGTGGCTCGGACGAGGCCCGCGAGCAATCGCGGAGCTGTGGTTCGGTCGATGGCTGCGGGCGATCGGAGCGCTGTGGTTCGGCCGGGGACTGCGGGCAACCGGCGCGTTGTGGCTCGGACGGGAGCTATGGGCAACAGCCGGTCCGCGACCCGTGCTGGGGCGCGGTGAGCGGGTCACGCTGCCGTTGTTGGCGCGGGGTGCGCGGTTGATGCTGCCGTTGTTAGCGCGGGGCGTGCGGCTGATCTGGGCGCTATGATTGCGTGGAGCCGACGAACTGTGGCTGCGATTCATTTGCGGAGCACTCTGGCTGCGATGGACCTGCGGTGCACTGTGACTGCGGCTGATCTGGGAGCCGCCATGATTATTGCTGCGGGGCGCCGACATTTTCGTACTTGGCCCGCTGTGCCCGGATGGGGCGCGGTGTTCCGTCCGTGGCGCGTGGGAAGATCCACCGCCTTGACGACGATTCTGGCCTTGTGCCTCATAAGAGGTAGTACACATCATTGCGATGCAAAGCATCAGTACCACTTCTGTAAATCTTCTCATGATAATGGGTTATTGGGCGGCTTTGAAAGCCGGTAACGGGAATCTCGGGAAAATCGTGCCAATCCGGCATAAAACTCAAGCAGAAAGATCAATCCAACGAATTGAAGGATCACGCGCCCACCAAGTCAGCTGTTTTTTGGCATAGTGGCGCGTATTCCGCTTGATGAGGCGAACCGCTTCGGACAGGTCATACGCGCCGTCGAAATAGCCAAACAACTCCTTGTATCCCACGGTATTGAGCGCCGGCAGGCCGCGAAGCGGAAGAAGGTTGCGAGCTTCTTCCAACAAGCCCTCTTCCATCATCTGGTCTACGCGGGCATCGATACGCGCATAAAGCTCGGCACGCGGTCGCGTAAGACCGGTTTTCTCAATGGCAAATGGACGCTGGCGGGCAGGACGTGTCTTCAGGGAGGAATACTTGCGACCGGTGGCAATGGTCACTTCCAGGGCCCGGATGATGCGCTGGCCATTGGCAGGATCGACCGTAGCATAGGATTCGGGATCGAGGATGCGGAGTTCAGACCGCAAGGCGGAAACGCCTTCTGTACGCAGCCGCTCCGACAAATGCGCGCGCAGGGCGGGATCCGCTTCCGGGAAATCATCCAGCCCGTTGCAGAGTGCATCGATATAAAGGCCGGAGCCGCCGGCCATCACGACCGTCTCATGCGTTTGGAACAAAGTCTCCAGCAGTTGAAGGGCTTCGATCTCATAGCGTCCTGCCGTACAACCGTCGGTAACGCTGCGGTCGGCAATGAAATAATGGGGGACTTCGGCCAACTGGGCTTCGGTAGGCCGGGCCGTTCCTATCCGCATCTCCCGGAAAAGCTGGCGCGAATCACAAGAGACGATGGGCGATCCGACAGCCTTGGCCGCCGCCAAGGCATAGTCCGTCTTGCCGACCGCCGTCGGCCCCAATATGATCTGCAAAGTCGGCATGCTGGGTAAACCCGCGTTTATTCCTTGTCTTCGTCCGCGTCGTACACTTCCTCTCCGTCGAAGATCTTGTCGTCGCCTTCGTCATCCTCCTCGTCGTCCAGGTCGTCATCTTCGTCATCCAGCAAGTCATCCAGGCCGCCGGACTTGGCGGTATCGCGGAACGGATGCAACTTGGGCACGGCAGGCTCCTCTTCAAAGCGGGCCCGGAACTGGTCCGGATTCTGTCCTTTTTCATCAACCAGACAGGGATAGATACGCAACGGGGTGGCCGGTACTTCGCCTTCCAATACGAGGCGGATGTAACGGTTGTTGCGCATATCGAAGAGATAGTGCAACTCGGACTCGCCGCGTGCCACGACCTTGTCGAAGGTTATGGTATCCATCGCGCCGTCGCCCAGGTCGATGAGGCCATACTCGCTGCTGAGATGACCCGCCTCGTCATATCCTTCGTACAGGACCATCTGGTCGGGAGAAAAACCCAGATCATCTACAATGAAGCTGTTGAACTTGAACAGCGTCATCTCACCCTTTATCTCATAGACCCGAAAAAAGATCTTGCTCTCGGGTATCGTTGCTCTGAATTGATATACCATAATACAAATTTAACAATTTTTTGCGTACTTTTACCCTATGAATTCAATTTCTGACACGTACCGTTCCATCGCCGCTCCGTCAAAAGGTATCTATAAAGAATTGGGAAGCAAGTTTTTAGCATTTGCTTATCCGGTCGAGACACAAGAAGCGGCAAAAAATATCCTCGCGGCGGTCCGCAAAGAATACTTCGATGCACGGCACCATTGCTTTGCCTGGCGGCTCGGCCTGACGGGCGAACCATACCGGCTCAGCGATGACGGAGAGCCCTCTTCCACGGCAGGAAGGCCCATCCACGGGCAGCTGCTGAGCCAGGAATTGAGCGACATCCTGGTGGTTGTGGTGCGCTATTTCGGGGGCGTGAAACTCGGCGTCCCGGGGCTGATCCGGGCCTACAGGACCGCTACGCAGGATGCGCTGGCCAACGCCACAATAATCGATAAGATCGCCGGACAGCATTTCCAGCTCACCTTCGACTACCTGCGGATGAACGACGTGATGAAAGTACTCAAGGACCTGGGCATCGCGCCCCTGAAGCAGGACTTTGACCTGGAATGCCATCTCGAGGTCCGGGTGCGTTTAGCACAAATCGAGGACTTTCAGAAACAATTGGCATTTTGTCAAATCAATATCAGATAATTTGATTACATTTGCAGATTACGGACAAATACCATAAAACAACTTTTAACAACCCCATATTTTTATGAAAAAAGCTTACAATTTCAACGCAGGTCCCTGCGTTCTTCCGCAGCAGGCGATTGACGCAGCGATTGCAGCATTGCAAGACTTCAAAGGTACCGGCATGCCGGTCATATCTGTGTCTCACCGTTCGAAGGAATGGGAGGAGACGATGAACGAGTGCCGCGCACTCTGGAAAGAGCTCCTCAACATTCCCGACAACTATGAAGTGGTCTTCCTCGGCGGCGGCGCTTCGCTCCAGTTCCTCTATGTGGCGATGAACCTCCTCGAGAACAAGGCCGGCTACCTGGAGACGGGTGTCTGGGCCAAGAAGGCGCTCAAGGAAGCCAAGGGCATCGGCAATGCCATCTGCATCGCCTCCTCGGCCGACAAGACCTACAGCTACATCCCGAAAGGCTATGAGATCCCGACCGACCTCGACTACTTCCACATCACGACCAACAACACGATCTACGGTACCGAGATCAAATACGACATGGACTGCCCGGTCAACCTCGTGGCCGATATGTCGTCCGACATCATGAGCCGTCCGGTGGATGTCACCAAGTACGCTCTCATCTATGGCGGCGCCCAGAAGAACGTCGGTCCTGCCGGCGTGATCTTCGCCATCATCCGCAAGGACATCCTCGGCAAGGTCTCCCGCTACCTCCCGACGATGCTCGACTACCGCACGCACATCGAGAAAGAGTCGATGTTCAACACCCCGCCGGTGTTCCCGATCTTCGTGATGACCGAGACCCTCAAGTGGCTCAAGGGCATCGGTGGCGTCGAAGCCATCCACAAGATCAATGTCGAGAAAGCCCAGCTGCTCTACGATGAGATCGACCGCAATGCGCTCTTCGTAGGCACCGCCGCCAAGGAAGACCGTTCGATCATGAACGTGTGCTTCGTCATGGCTCCGGGCTACGAGAACCTCCAGGACGAGTTCCTCGCCTTCGCCAAGGAACGCGGCATGGTCGGCATCAAGGGTCACCGCAGTGTCGGCGGCTTCCGCGCCTCCCTCTACAACGCCTGCCCGAAAGAGGCCGTCGAGGCCCTCATCGCCTGCATGCAGGATTTCGAGAAACTTCACAAATAGGACTGCCATGAAAATTTTAGTCGCTACGCAGAAACCGTTTGCGAAGGCTGCCGTCGACGGCATCCGCAAGATTGCCGAAGAGAACGGCCACACCCTCGCCCTCCTCGAAAAATATCCCGGTGAAGCCGAACTGATCGCTGCCGTCGCCGATGCCGACGCCCTGATCGTCCGCTCCGACAAAGTGACCGCCGCCGTGGTGGAGGCCGCAAAGAATCTGAAGATCGTCGTCCGCGCCGGCGCTGGTTTCGACAACCTCGACCTGGCCGCCTGCACCGCCCACAATGTCGTGGCGATGAACACCCCGGGCCAGAACTCCAACGCCGTGGCAGAACTCGCCCTCGGCCTGATGATCTACATGAACCGCAACCAGTTCACCCCGGGCACCGGCAGTGAACTCAAAGGCAAGACCCTCGGTATCCAGGCTTACGGCAACGTCGGCCGCCTCGTGGGCAAACTCGCCATGGGCTTCGGTATGAACGTCATCGCCTTCGACCCCTATCTTCCCAACGAAAAAATTGAAGCCACCGGTGCGAAAGTCGCCCCGAGCCTGGAAGCCCTCTACGAGAACTCCGACTTCGTGTCGCTGCACATCCCCGCCACGCCGGAGACCAAAGGCTCCATCGGCCGCAACCTCGTGGGCCGTATGCCGAAAGGCGGCTGCCTGATCAACACCGCCCGCAAGGAAGTCATCAACGAAGCTGAACTCTTCGACCTGATGACCGAGCGTGAAGACCTCCGCTACGTCGCTGACGTCGCTCCCGAGCGCGCCGCCGAGTTCGCCGAGAAATTCGGCAAGCGCTATTTCGGCACGCCCAAGAAGATGGGTGCCGAGACCGCCGAAGCCAACATCAACGCCGGCCTGGCCGCCGCTGGCCAGATCTGCCGTTTCTTCGCCACCGGCGACCGCACCTTCCAACTCAACAAATAGACGCTATGGTAAAGGTTAAACCGTTCGCCGCCATCCGGCCGCCGAAAGCCATCGCCAAGGAAGTCTCCGCCCGCCCCTACGACGTGATGAACTCCGTCGAGGCCAAGGCCGAGGCCGGCGAGAAATCCCTGCTCCACATCACCAAGCCCGAGATCGATTTCGACCCGATCGCCGGCGAGCACGAGCAGCGCACCTACGACAAGGCCGTCGAGAACTTCAAAAAATGGCAGGAACGCGGCTGGCTGAAGCAGGATGACAAGGAGTACTACTACGTGTACGCCCAGACCATGGAAGGCCGCACCCAGTACGGCATCATCCTCTGCGCCAACACCGACGACTACGCTACGGGCGCCATCAAGAAGCACGAGCTCACCCGCAAGGAGAAGGAAGACGACCGCATGGTCCACGTCCAGATCCAGAGCGCGAACATCGAGCCGGTGTTCTTCGCCTACCCCGACAACGCCGAGATCGACGCCATCATGTTCCGTTACATCGCCCGCGTGCCCGAATACGACTTCATCGCCGATGAAGACGGCTTCGGCCACAAACTCTGGGTGATCGACGACCAGAAGGACATCGACCGCATCACGGAGATCTTCGCCTCGATTCCGGCCTTCTACGTGGCCGACGGCCACCACCGCACCGCGGCGGCCGCCCGCGTGGGCGCCGAGCGTCGGGCCAAGAACCCGAACCACACCGGCAACGAAGAGTACAACTACTTCATGGCCGTGTGCTTCCCCGACAACCAGCTCAAGATCATCGACTACAACCGCGTGGTCAAGGATCTCAACGGCCTGACGGGCAAACAGTTCTTCGAAGCCCTGCAGAAAGACTTCATCGTGGAGTGCAAATGCGACTGCACGAAGGACGGCGGCAAGTGCGAATGCGAGTTCCCGTGCCACTGCAACTGCAGCGAGACCTACAAGCCCGCAGGCTTGCACAACTTCTCGATGTACTTCGAAGGAGTATGGTATTCACTCACCGCGAAACCCGGCACGTACAACGACAACGACCCGATCGGCGTGCTTGACGTCACGATCCTCTCGAACCTCGTGTTCGACAAGATCCTCAACCTCGGCGACCTGCGCACCTCCAACCGCATCGATTTCGTCGGCGGTATCCGCGGCCTGGGCGAGTTGAAGCGTCGCGTGGACAGCGGCGAGATGAAAGTGGCCTTCGCCCTCTACCCGGTCTCGATGAAGCAGCTGATCGATATTGCCGACACCGGCAACATCATGCCGCCCAAGACCACCTGGTTCGAGCCGAAGCTCCGCAGCGGCCTGGCAATCCACAAGTTCTGATGGACGACGTCATGCCCGGCTTGACCGGGCATCAGAGAACCGGGAGCCTCGAACGACTCCCGGTTTTTAATTATTCTGTGACGGGACGGACATTGAGCCCGGCATAACGGTCGGCGGTTAACCACCTGGAACCTGAATCTAATACCTCCACGCCCATGGCGAACAAAGCTGTATCAAGAGAAGAGGACCAATAAAACCCCTGGGAACCCCCATAGAGCCATTGGGACTCGAACCAGCGCCCAGCGGCGGGAAGGAATATGCTGTTTCCGGCGCAAGGGCCGGTTCCTTCCTTGCGGGTCACAAGCATGCCATTCTTGCCGGAACCGTTGTAATTGGTTTTCCATTCCCAGGTGTAGAGCGTCGCGTCGCGTAGCGCCGCCCATTCTCCTTTCGTCGGCATACGCCAGGGATCCTTCCAAAGGCTCGTCGCAGCATCGTCTTCAGGAAACAACGTCTTATACGAGTCTTCTTCGGAATACTTCTTCACCCCACTACTATAATCAGAAGGGTCTTTGGCAAAGATGTAGTTGGTCCAAGCATAACTTTCCTTCGTGGCCGTCTCGCCCCAGGCGTAGTAGTCGCCGTAGTCCCACGGATTCTCCGCGCCGATGTTGCAGGTGGCCCATTTGAGGCCATCGCCCATGTCCACGTAGGCGTGGCCGTTGATCTTGTCCGAATCATCGCCTCCACCCTGGCCCAGGTTCCTGATGGCTGTCTTGATGGCGTCGAGGATCTCGCTGTAGTCAGTTTGACCCGTGATGGCTGCGAGGATGTTCGACAGGGCCGTGGCGACATCGCCGGTGGTGAGCGTGGTGTTGACGGCGCCGAGGGCCGTGACCACTTCGGCGATCTTGGCGCTCAGGTCCGTGTCGAGCGATGTCAGGGAGCCAGGGATGGCTTCCACCG
>JAFWOY010000011.1 GCA_017509755.1 Bacteroidales bacterium | reverse complement strand
GCAGTATCTGTATGACCTCAACAAGACCCGTGACGACGGCTATCAGAAGAGCACGAAGACCGGTGCCGACCTCCTTGAAGAGATCTACACCTATCGTCGTATCGAACTCTGGGGCGAAGGTCACCGCTTCCTCGATCTGAAACGCCTCAACCGACCGCTTGACCGTACCGGCGCCAACCACGTCCCGGCTGTTGCCTCGGTCATGGAGGTCCCGGCCGGCGACGTCCGCTGGATCTTCGCTGTCCCGCAGGATGAAATCGACGCCAACGACCTGATTGACAAGAACGTCAACGACCGTTGACACATACAGGGGAGCTGTTTTCGGCATCTCCCCTTTTGGAATACGATATGGAGGGTTGTTCTGCCAAGGACAACCCTCTTTGTTTTTCCCGCATCGCAGGATACCGTTTCCGGCCAATCTATTTTTCGTATCTTTGCTTTCCGTAATAGATCTACCCGCATGAAATCCTCCTCTTTTTTTCTGGTACTGGTCCTTCTGGGGACCGTCTGTTCCTTGCAGGCACAAACCGGCAGTGAAGGTTATTACAAAGACATCTTCATGGACAGCGGTATCCGCCTGACGTCGAAATCCGACCTGCCGGTGGCCCGCTACCTGGACCTGAAGATGGAACGGTTCATTTCGGCCGTAACCAAGGAACTGACGGCCGTCGATACGGTTCTGCAATATGCCACGATCGTCGGCTCGCCTATCGATGAGAACGGCATCCTTCTCTACCCCGACGGGGCACCGCGCTTCCGGATGATCTATGTCAACGGCGGCCTGGCCACCCAGCACGGACGTTCCCTGACACCAGAAGGACGTGCCCGCATCAAGGAATACATCGACACGGGCGGCAGCTATCTGGGTTCTTGCGCCGGCGCATTTCTATGCGGACGCTACATGGATACGATCGAGACCAAACCCCGCGAGTATCTCAACATCTGGCCCGGCTACGGCGTCGATACCGGCATGTCGGGCACCTATACGGGAATGACCCTCGACAAGGATTCACCGCTGCTCAAATACAGTGACTTCGGCGGTGACCACTTCGTGGACAGCGTGTTCCATAATAATGGATGCTACGCTGTTCCTTTGCTCGAACCTGGCGATGCAAAAACGGAGGTGCTGCTCCGTTACGATGCCGATACGATGAAGCTGGTACGACCGGTACACGGGAGGCCTTCGGCCTGGGCGTATAAACAAAATGAATCATCCGGAAGGGTTATCGCCATCGGTTCGCACCCTGAAAGCCGCGGCTACGGGGAGATTCTCGACCTGATGGCGGCATTGGTACGCTATGCGTTGGACGGCAATGGCGCAATCGTGGAGAAAGGAGAGCTCAAGAACGGTCAGCCCCGGGTGATGGACCGCAGGACAGCCGACCGGGATCCGCTCCACACGCGGATCGGCGATCTCCAGTACCATCATTTTTACATCACGGTCCCGAAAGGAACCCGGAAAGTGACGCTGGAAGTGACCACGCCGGAAGGTTGGAAGGATGTGGATCTCTATCTTTTTGCCGACAGCGGCCAAAAGGCCTTCAAAAGCAGCGCTTCCTACAAGAATCTGGTACTCGGCAGCGACAAGAAGCTCGTCATCGAAAACCCGAAACCTGGAAGGCTCCACATCTCAGTCCAATGTGCAACCACCGTCGATACGGTGGAAACGAAGTATGGAGACAGCTATACCGGCCGTACGGACGTCCTGAACGGCGTTCCTTATACAATCAAAGCGACATGGGAAAAGTAAGGGCTTCCAAAAACTTTCACTATCTTTGCAAGTTGAGATGCCCGGTCAGGCCGGGCATGACGCGTGCGACATGAAAGAAGAAGACGAGACCCTGAATATCCCCGACCACGACTACGGCGACGAGAGCATCGTCCATCTGGAAGACCTGGAACACATCCGGCTCCGGCCGGGCATGTATATCGGCCGTCTGGGCGATGGTACGGCGCCCAACGACGGTATGTACGTGCTGATGAAGGAGATCATCGACAACTCCATCGACGAGTTTGCGATGGGCTACGGCAAGCTCATCCAGATCAAGATCGAGGACAAGCGCATCTCCATCCGCGACTACGGCCGCGGCATTCCCTTCGGATTCAGCGAAAAAGACAAGACCCAGAACCTGCTCGACGCCGCTGTGAGCAAGCTCCACACCGGCGCCAAGTTCGACAACAAGACGTTCCAGAAGTCCGTCGGCATGAACGGCGTGGGCCTCAAGGCCGCCAACGCCCTCTCATCGCATTTCACGGTGCAGTCCTTCCGCAACGGCGAGACCCTCGCCCTGGAATACGAGAAAGGCATCCTCCAGACTCCCGATTTCACGCCGAAACCCACCCCGGAGCGCAACGGCACTCTCGTCTCTTTCATCCCCGACGACACGCTCTTCGAGCCTTACGAATACAACACGGAGTACATCGACACGATGCTCCGCAACTATGCCTACCTCAACGTCGGCCTGAAACTCACCTTCAACGGCACAGAGTACAAATCGGAAAACGGCTTGCTCGACTTGCTCAACGAAAGCATCGACGAAGAGCCGCTCTATCCCCCGATCCACCTGAAGACCCAGGACATCGAAGTGGCCTTCACGCATGGCAGCGGTTACGGCGAAAACATCTATTCCTTCGTCAATGGCCAGAACACCACGTTGGGCGGTACGCACCTGGCCGCCTTCAAGGAAGCCCTTGCCAAAGTACTGAAGGAGTATTTCAAGAAGGATTTCAATCCGGTCGATATCCGGCAGTCCATCATCGGGGCCGTGAGCGTGCGCATCCAGGAGCCAGAATTCGAAGGGCAAACCAAGGTGCAGCTCGGCTCGAAGTACATGTGGCAGAACAAGCAGGAAGGCACGCACGGCCCGACGCTGAGCAAGACCATGCTCGACTTCCTCTCCACCGACCTGGACAACTATCTCCACAAGAATCTCGACGTGGCCGACGTGATCCTGGCCAAGATCCAGGATTCCGAAAAGGAGCGCAACGCCATCTCTTCCATCAGCAAGAAGACCAAGGCGCGCCTCAAGAAAGCTTCGGTCCACAACAAGAAGCTGCGGGACTGCCGCATCCACCTGGGGGACCGCAATCCCCTCGCCGAGCAGAGCACCCTGTTCATCACCGAGGGCGACTCGGCTTCCGGCAGCATCACCAAGAGCCGCGATGCCAATGTACAGGCCGTCTTCAGTTTGATGGGCAAGCCGTTCAACTGCGCCAAAGCCTCGAAGAAGGACCTGTACGCCGAGAAAAACGTGGAACTGGCCCTGCTCCAGTCCGCCCTGGGCATCGAAGATGGTGTGGAAGGTCTTCGCTACAACAACATCGTCATCGCGACGGATGCCGATGTGGACGGTATGCACATCCGTCTGCTGATGCTCACTTTCTTCCTGAAATTCTATCCCGACGTGGTCCGCGCCGGGCACCTGTATATCCTCCAGACACCGCTCTTCCGCGTGCGCGACAAGAAGAGCAATGTGTATTGCTACAGTTCCGCTGAAAAGGAGGCGGCCCTCAAGAAGATGGGACGCAGCGCCGAGATTACGCGCTTCAAAGGTCTCGGCGAGATCTCGCCCGACGAATTCGCAGGCTTCATCGGGCAGGACATCCGCTTGGAGACTGTCCATCTGACCGGTGAAGACAAGATCGCCGACATCATCCAGTTCTATATGGGTGACAACACGCCCGTGCGGCAGAAATTCATCCGGACGAACCTGCGCTCGGACATCGACAATACGGAGGAAGCCCAATAAATCGTATGAAACCCGCCACCGCCCGCTGGATCCTGACCCGGATCTTCAAGTTCACCATCGTGGATCCCGACCTCCCGCCGGAACCAAAACATATCATCCTGGGCGTCCCCCACACCTCCATTTGGGACTTTGTAGTAGCCTGGCTGTACGACCGCTCCATCGGCGGCCATCCGCGGGTGATGATCAAGAAAGAGTTTTTCTTCTGGCCGCTGGGCGGGCTGCTGCGGCGCTTGGGTGCCATACCTGTGGACCGGAAAAATGCCGTGGGCATCACCCGTCAGGTGATTGAGGTCCTGGAAGCCAGCGAATCTTTCCACCTGTGCATTGCCCCGGAGGGGACGCGCAAACCCGTTAAACGCTGGAAAACCGGCTTCCATACCTTCGCCAAGGCTGCCAATCTTCCTGTCTATCTGGGCTTTTTTGACTGGGGCCGCAAAGAGATCGGCCATGGTCCGCGCTTCGAATGTTCGGACAGTGCAATGGACGACCTGCGTGCCATCCAGGCTTTCTATAAAGAAAAAGACGTCCAAGGCAAACACCCTGGACATCTTTTGTACCTGGATTAAACCGCTCTTACAGGATTTCCTTCAGTTTGGCTTCGATGTCAGCAGCAGTCGCGGTCGGCTCAAAACGCTCGATCACATTGCCTTCCCGATCCACCAGGAATTTGGTGAAATTCCACTTGATGTCTGGGTTCTGGTCGTAGTTCGCGTCCTGCTTGCGGAAACGGTCGTCGAGAAACTTGCCGATGCGGTCTTTTGTATTGAAGCCCTGGAAGCCCTTCTGGCTCTTGAGATAGGTAAAGAGCGGATCGGCATTCTCCCCGTTCACATCCACCTTGTCAAACTGGGTAAACGTAATGTTGTACTTGCCCGTGCAGAATGCATGGATCTCCTCGTAGGAACCCGGCGCCTGCGCACCGAACTGGTTGCAGGGGAAATCAAGGATTTCAAAACCCTTCGCTTTGTAATCTTCGTAGAGTCCTTCCAATTCTTCATACTGCGGCGTGAAACCGCACTTGGTGGCCGTATTGACAATCAGCAATACTTTGCCTTCATAGTTCTTCAACGGGACTTGGGCCCCGTTTTCATCTTTCACGGAGAACTGATACACCCCTTTCTCCTCCTGGGCCTGGGCGACGAGGCTGCTACCCAGCAATACGGCAGCCAGCAAAAACAAGACAGTGATTCGTTTCATTGCATTCATTTGATTTGCTGCAAAGATATATAAATATATCGCACGCGACAAATTTATTTTCACCTTTCGCGTTCGGCAACTCTAGTCAATAATCCGTCGGCGGTCGAGGAAACGGAAACCGGCGGCTTCCAGGAGATGGGCAGGCTCGATGGCTGGGGAATCGGCCAGATCGGCGATGGTTCGGGCTACCTTGAGGATGCGGGTATAGGCTCGGGCTGAGAGGCCCATCCGGTCGAGAATCTTTTCCAAGGTACGGCGACAGTCGTCAGAGAGCGGACAAAAGCGCTCGATCAGGCGAGCGTTCATCGCCGCATTGGTGTAGATGGTTTCCCCGGCAAAACGGGCCGCCTGGACGGCGCGGGCACGTGCTACGCGTGCAGCGATAGCCGCACTCGCCTCTTCCGGCAGTTGCCTCCCGTCCGGCGCGGACAGGCCGAGCAGTTCGACGGCCGACAAACTTTTAACCCAGACTTGCAGATCGATCCGATCCATCATGGGACCCGATATCCGCGAAAGATAGCCCTCCACAGCACCGCGCGTGCAAGTGCAATGGCCTGTCTCGTCGCCATAATAGCCGCAGGGACATGGATTCATCGACGCGACCAGCATGAAATGCGCGGGATAATCCACCTTGTACCGGGCCCGGGAAATGGTAACTCGCCCATCTTCCATCGGTTGCCGTAGCGCATCGAGCAGGCTGCGAGGAAACTGAGCCATTTCATCCAAATAGAGCACACCATTATGAGCCAGACTTATCTCGCCCGGACCAGCCTGCGGTCCACCGCCGATGAGCGACACGAGACTGGCGCTATGGTGCGGCGCCCGAAAAGGACGTTCCCGCATAAGACCGCCGAGCCGGCTGCCGCGACCGGCAACGGAATAGACTTTTCCGGTCTCAATGGCCTCGGCGCGCGTCATGGGCGGCAGAATGGAGGGCAGACAAGACGCCATCAGGCTTTTGCCGCTCCCGGGGCTGCCGACCAAAATCAGATTATGCCCGCCCGCAGCGGCAATCTCCAGCCCCCTTTTGGCTTGCTGCTGCCCGCGTACTTGTTTGAAATCGTTACCAGACGGCTGATCTACTTCGGTTTCCAACGGACGATGGACGAGCAGATGACGGCAGTCCACCCGTTGGGAAAGGACATCGATGGCTTCGCCCAGCGTTGAAACGCCGTACACATCCAACCCATCGACGGCAGCTGCTTCCTGCGCGGTTTCGGCTGGGAAAAGGCAACCCACAAACCCAGCTTCACGCGCTTTCAATGCCACGGGAAGCACGCCGGTCACGGGCCGGATCCGGCCATCCAGCGCCAATTCTCCCATAATGATATACCGGTCTCCACCGACCAGGGAAATCTGCTCGGAGACGGCCAGCAAACCGAGCGCAATCGCCAAGTCATAGGCAGACCCCTCCTTGCGGATATCGGCCGGTGCCAGGTTGACCACCAGCTTGCGCCCCGGGATCCGGAATCCATAGGATGTGAGCGCCGTAATGACACGAAGCAGGCTTTCCCGCACCGCACTGTCGGGCAATCCGACCAGGTGGATCCCGATTCCGGTCGAAAGATCGATTTCGACCGTGACAACCACCGCCTCAACCCCGATGCAGGTGGCACAAAAACACTTGTTGAGCATACGCTTGTTCTTTTGGGTCTGTCCCGCAAAGATAAGCGGCCCGCGGCGCAAGAAAAAAAACGGTTAAAAGATTAACCGTTTTCCATAAAAATCAAAAAAATGTGTGTTTTCTACAAGATTGGAAATTCTTCAAGATCAGAGCTTAAAGCGTAAACCGACCTCGAATCGCGCCTGCAGCGGCTGCTGCGTGCGGATGCTCAGCGGTTGCTGATTGTCGAAGAAATACACCAGACTCGGATCGAAGTACAGGCCCAGGCGCGGGACAAACCAGTATTCGGCACCCAGACCGACACGGGCTGACCATTGCAAGCCACCCACTTTTTCGCGCAGCGTATTGCTGGCGAACACGTAGCGCTGGGCGACGCATTTCTCGACAGCACCGCCGGCCAGGGCATAGAAGCCGAAGGACGGCGTCTGCACAAAATGCCAGGACATCGTCAAAGGAATGCCGACATAGTGCAACTGGTTGTAAGCGCCGTCATAGCGGACTTTATCGACCAGCATATCATACTGGGAGACCAGATAGGAGTACGTCAGGCCACTGGAGAGGGTGAACCGGTCCGTGACCGGCACGGCAACCTGCAGACCCAGGCTCAGCGGGGAGAAGAACTTCGGAGATCCCGAAACGGGCTCAACGGACGAGGTGGCACGGGTGCCTGTCTGGGAGGAACTGTGCATCGGGCTGGCCTTGTACATCAGGTCACCATCGGATGCGACAGTAGTAAGGTTTGATAGTATAGAGAGTTGCGATGTGTGTGTCTTGTGACGGGGAGTCTCTTCCTGCCAGAAGTCGGCGGGAAGGTCGTCCTGCGTGAGTTGCGGGCCTTCCGAAACGGGCGTGACCGGCGTGGTCTCTTCCTGGGGCGTTACGGGTGCAGCCGGTTCCGTTGTGACAGCCGAAGGCTGGACGGGGATGTCCTGCGTGGTTTCAGGCACAACGGGCTTCGGTACAGAAGCCTGCGCCGTGACCTGGTGTTTCGTGAACTGGGCAATCTGTGTAGCGATCGGTGCCACCTCGGGAACCGGCGCGTCCGGGGTTTCCTGCGGCAAAACCGGTTGGACCGCCTGGGCCGTGCGGATGGGTGCAGTGACCTGACGGGTATCTTGCGGGCCGCGGAAAACGAGGAATGCGACGGCCAGGCCCGCAGCGGCCGCGACAGCCCCTGTCGCAAAGCGGCGCAGAATCACCCGGCGATGCCTGCGTGCCAGGCCCCGGCTGATGCCTTCCCAGACATCAGGAGCCGGCTCAATCACCCCTTCCAGGCGATTGCGCAGCATCTGGTCGAATTCATTTCTTTCCATTATATAACTCTTTTATCTTTTTCTGCAACAGGCTCCGCGCACGGCTTACCTGGGAGCGCGACGACTGCTCGGTCATGCCGAGCGCCTCCGCCACTTCCTCGTGCGTGTAGCCTTCCAATACAAACAGGTTGAAGGCGCTGCGCAGGCCGGGTGACAACTGCGCAATCAAGTCCAGGATCTCCTTCGTTCCCAACTGCTCCAGCACGCCATACTCCTCTACCCCGCCCAGCTCTGGCGCCTCGGTAATGTCTTCCGTAAAACGGAGCGCATCCCCTTTCCGGATCCGCATCAGGCAGGCATTCACGAAAATCTTCCGCATCCATCCTTCGAACGAACCTTCTCCCTTGTAGGTATCTATCTTGTCAAAGACCGTCAAAAAACCGTCTTGCAGCACATCTTTCGCATCTTCCCGTCCCATATACCGTACACATACCGGATACATTACGGAAGCGTAGCGCTCGTACAACAACCGTTGCGCGTTGCGGTCCCCGCGGACACACCCGGCAATCAGTTCTGCTTCGGTATAGGTACTTGAATCCCGCATCGCTGCACATATTAGATGCAAAAAGGGGCTGAAATGTTGCGTCCCTTCCTCAAAAATTTTTGGTTTGTTTTTTGTTCCGTGATTTTACCACTATTTTTGTAACGAATTTAGAAAAAAAAGATGGAGCGTTCAAGATTTTTACGCACAATCGCGCTGGGGATTCTTCTCCTCTGCGCGGCCTCCGGCCTCCAGGCCCAGTCCGTCAAGTACATCGATGCCTTGAAATATTACCAGCAGGGTGACGCTGCGGAAGCCCTGAAACTGTTCCGGGAAGAGCTGCAGGAAAACCCGGAAAATGATGCGGCCTGCTACTATATCGCCACGATCTGTGCATCCGACCGGAAACGCGACCTCGAAGCGGAGAACTGGTTCAAGAAGGCCATCACGCTGGCACCCGACAATTTCTGGTACAAGTATTCCCTCGCCCTGTTCTACCTCCGAAGCGAACGGCAGGAACTCGCCGTGCCGATGCTGGAGGAACTGGCCGAAAACTATCCGAAGAAAAGCGACCTGTACTTCGATCTGATCAATGTCTATCTGTCGGACAACGACATCGACAAGGCTCTCGCCACGCTGGACAAGATCGACGCCATCAAGGGCAAGAACGAAGTCGTTGGGCTGACGCGTACGGAACTGCTGCTCAAGCGGCCCAATGCGAACCCCGACAGTGTCTATACGGCGCTCGCCACCTATTTCGAGAGCTGCAAATCCCCGCGTATCGCTTCCGTGCTGGGCGACTTTTACGCCACCACGTACCGCGATTCGCTCGCACTCCGCTACTACGACGAAGCGCTCGAACTGGAACCCGATTATACACCCGCCTGGTATGGCAAAGCCGGCGTATATCAAGTGCTCCGTCAGTACGACAATTTCTTCTCCAGCCTCTCGCACGTGATGCGCGATCCCTACGTCCAGCCGGAAGTCAAGGCGGCCCAGGTCGAGCAGATGATGGCCAACCCCCAGTTCGTGCGGACTTTCCCGGATGATTTCGACCAGATCATGATCGATCTTCATGCCGCGCATCCCACCGACAGTACCATCAACGGCCTGCTCGGCGGCTACTACTACCGGACGGCACGGCCGCACCTGGCCATCGAGGTGATGCGGCAAAACATGGAGCAGCATCCCGAAAGTACTGACGCCGCCCTCCAGTATCTCATCCTGCTCTACTACCAGCAGGCCTGGCAGCCGCTTGCGGATGACGCCTCTTCCGTCGTCGCGCGATTCCCGACCAATCCGGACGCCCTCCAGATGCGGGCCATTGCCAACAGCCAGTTGAAAAAATTCAAGTCTGCCCTGGATGACTATGAGACGTTGCTGCGGCTCCATCCCAAGGACACTACCATTGTCAAAGTGACCAACTCGGCTATGGGGGACATCTACTACCAATTTGGCGAGACCAAAAAGGCTTTCAAGTGCTATGAGAAGGCGCTCAAGATTGACCCGGACTACAATCCGGTGCTCAACAATTACGCCTACTACCTCTCCTTGCAGGGAAAGAATCTCAAGAAAGCCAAGGAGATGAGCCGCAAGACCATCACGACCGAGCCCGACAATCCTACCTACCTTGACACATACGCCTGGATCCTTCACCTGCTCGGGGAAGACATCGAGGCCAAGGCCATCTTCAAGCACGCGATGCTCTATGGCGGCAAGGAGAGCAAGGCCATCCTGGAGCATTATGCCACCGTGCTGGAAAAACTCGGGGAAAAAGACCTGGCCAACATCTATTTCAACCAGGCGGCGGCCATGAAGGAGGACTGACGGAATGACGAGACGTTTCCTTCTCTTTTGGGTGCTTGTGCTTCTCGGGACGTCTGCTTTCGGGCAGGACGTCTCGAAGCAGAATGAGCGCAAGCGCCAGATCGAGGAGGAGATCAGCTTCATCAACAACCAGCTCAAGTCGATTGCCGGCAAGCAGAAGGCCACGACCGAACAGTTGTCTCTCATCCAGAAACGGGTGACGAGCCGGCAGTCGCTGATCCATGAACTGGACAAGCGGATTGCCGTCATCAACGACGAGATGACCGCCAAGCAGCGGGAGATCAACCGGCTCCAGAAGGAGCTCGACACGTTGGAGACGTACTACAACAAGCTCATCTACAACACGTACAAAAACCGCGACACACGCGTCTGGTTCATGTACCTGCTGTCCAGTGAGAACATCGGGCAGGGCTACCGCCGTTTTTCTTTCCTGAAGAGTCTGGCCGGAGAGGTCAGCACACAGGCGGAAAAGATGCGGGAAAAGCAGGCGGAACTCCAGGTCGAGCGGGAAAAACTCGCGCTGATCAAGGCGGAAGCGCAGGTCACCAAGGCATCCCGGGAAGAGGAATACCGCAAGCTGGTGGAGGAGCAAAAGCAGTCGCAGGAGGATATGCGGCGGCTCGCCAAAAGCGAGAAGCAGTATCGCAATGACCTGGCTTCCAAAAAGAAAGAAATCGACCGTCTCAACAGTGAGATTCAGCGGATCCTCAAGGCAACGGTCAAGGAACAGAAGAAGGACAACACGAAGGTGGACACGGCGCTCTCGGGCCAGTTCGCCCAGAATCGGGGCAAGCTCCCTTGGCCGCTCCGGCAGGGTGTCATCACCGAGCGTTTCGGCGTCCACAATCATCCTGTTTACAAAAACTTGAAATTGCCGGACAACCCGGGCATCACGTTCTCTACGGCCAAAGGGGCAGATGTCTTCTGTGTCTTCAACGGAGTAGTCAGCCGTGTGTTTGTCATGCCGGGCTACAACCAGTGTGTGCTGGTCCAGCATGGGGAGTATTTCACGCTGTACTGCAAGTTGGCGAAAGTCAGTGTAAAAGCGGGCCAGAAAGTCGCCACGGGCGACAAACTCGGCTCCCTCGAAATCGAAGGTTCCTCCTCCGCCCTCCACTTCCAACTCTGGAAAGGTACCAACAAGCAGGATCCAGAACGCTGGCTCCGGAAGTAGCCGGCAGGCTCCGCTGCGAAGGATATATGCTTGGAAAACCGTCGCGCTCCGCGCGACCCCTCCCACCGCTCCGCGGCGGGATTCTGGAGAGACGTTCTGGAATCCTGTCGCGGCATCATCGGGCGCCACAGGACAGCTCCGCTACATGTTTTCAAACACTAGCAGAGCCCCGGTATTTCAGAACAAGCCGTGGAGTTGGGCTTCGATGCGGTCGCAGATCGTGCTGAAGTCTTCGGTTTTTTCTTCGAAGTTGAGTTTGTCCACGTCGAGGATCAGGAGTTTGCCGTCGTGGTAGTTCTCAATCCATTGCTCATAGAGGGCATTGAGCCCCTTGAGGTAGTCGAGGCGGATGCTGCTTTCGTATTCGCGGCCGCGTTTTTGGATGTTGCCCACCAGGTGCGGGATGGAGCTGCGCAGGTAGATGAGCAGGTCGGGGGCCTTGACCAAAGAGGACATCAGCGAGAAAAGGGATGAATAGTTTTCAAAATCGCGGGTGGACATCAACCCCATGTTATGGAGGTTGGGGGCGAAAATGCAGGCGTCTTCGTAGATGCTGCGATCCTGGATGATGATCTCCTCGTGTTTGCTGATCTCCACGACATCGAGGAAACGCTTGTTGAGGAAATAGATCTGGATATTGAACGACCAACGCTCCATATCGTTGTAAAAATCAGCGAGATATGGATTGTAGTCGACAGATTCGTATTTCGGGGTCCAGTGGAAGTGGCTGGCCAGCATCCGGGTGAGAGTGGTTTTGCCGCTGCCGATATTGCCTGCGATCGCGATATGCATATTGTCCGTGCGTTTTGGGGTTTCCTTACAAAATTACAACATCTTTTCGTAAATTTGTATGTTTGAAGAAATTTTTATGAAGATAAAGACTTTCTATTTCAATCCGATCCGGGAGTGCTGTTATGTGGCGTGGGATGAAACGGGGACGTGCGTATTCATCGATCCGGGTTGTTACGGGGACCGCGAGCTGCAGCGGCTGAAGGATTTTGTAGCGGACAATCAGCTGCATCCCGCCAAGATTCTTTTGACACACGGCCATTTCGACCATATCCTCGGAGTGGAGGACGTGGCCCGGACCTGGGCCATCGATGCCTGGATCCATCCGGCCGACCATGAACAGATGGTCCGTTCCGGGGAATGGTGTGCACAGCTGGGCCTGGCTTTCAAACCCTATTCGGGAACCCTTCACGACATCGCAGACGGCGATATCATTTCATTCGGAGAAACGGAGCTGAAAGTCATCGAAACACCGGGCCATACCCAGGGAGGCGTCTGTTTCCTCTGCGAAAAAGAGCAGGTCCTCTTCGCCGGCGATACGCTTTTCGCCGGCAGTATCGGCCGGACCGACCATCCTGGCGGCGATTACGACCAGCTGATTGCGAGCATTGACCGCAAATTGATGTCACTCGATGGGGATATCAAGGTGCTACCCGGTCACGGTCCTGCCACGTCCATCGGTTATGAACGGGCAACCAATCCTTTCCTTCACTAAGATGGGCGCGGGCGAGAAAATAGTGATTTCCGGCGCGCGGGTCCACAACCTCAAGGGAATTGACCTGGAGATTCCGCGCGACAGTCTGGTCGTGGTGACCGGCCTGTCGGGCAGCGGGAAATCCTCACTGGCTTTCGACACGATCTGTGCCGAAGGACAGCGTCGTTATATGGATACGCTCTCTGCCTATGCCCGCCAGTTCATCGGCATCCTCGAACGTCCCGACATCGATGAGATCAAGGGACTGAGTCCCGTCATTTCCATTGAGCAGAAAACGGTGGGCCGCAATCCCCGGTCCACGGTCGGCACCATCACCGAGATCTACGATTTCTTCCGCCTGCTCTATGCCCGTGCTTCCCAGGCTTTCTCGCCGGAGAGCGGCAAAGAGATGGTCCGCTATACCGACGACGAGATCATCGACCTGATCCTCAAACGCTATGAGGGGCAGAAGATCCTGCTGCTGGCCCCCTTGGTGCGCGGGCGTAAAGGCCATTATCGCGAGTTGTTTGTGCAACTTCAGCGGCGCGGCTACAACCAGGTGCGCATTGACGGCCAGTTGTGTGACCTGAGTGAAGCGGGGCCGCTCGACCGTTACAAGATCCACTTCGTGGAACTGGTCGTGGACAAGTTGATTCCTCGCACCGACGACCGCAAACGCATCAAGGAATCGGTCGCGAACGCACTGAACCAAGGCAAGGGTTCCCTGGCTGTCTTGTCGCTGGAAGACAACAACCTGCAGCACTTCAGCCGCAATCTGGTCTGCCCTGATACGGGCCTTTCTTACGAGGTGCCGGCTCCTTATACCTTTTCCTTCAATTCCCCGCAAGGTGCCTGCCCGCATTGCCGGGGTTTGGGCACGGTCGCCCGGGTGGATCTGGACAAGATCATCCCCGACCGCAAGCGCTCTATCGCGGACGGCGGTATCGAGAGTGTCGGACCCATGCGCGGCAACACGGTATTCCGGTATCTGGAAGCCATCGCACGCCGCTATAAATTCTCCCTCCACGACCCCATCAGCGACATTCCGGAAGAAGCACTGCAGGTCATTCTCTATGGGACCGACGAGTTGCTCCGGATCGGGACTGGCACTGATATGGAGATGGCCACTTTCCCCGGCATCCTCGCGCAAATCTCACTTGGAGATGAGGAGGAGAGCGAGCGCAAGCAGCACAAAAAGGAGCATTTTGTGGAAGAAATGGTCTGTCCGGTCTGTGGCGGCACCCGGCTTAAGCAGGAAGCACTCCATTTCAAGGTGGACGGGAAAAACATCGCCGAAGTGTCGGAGATGGATATCAGCACGCTGTACGATTGGGTGCGCGCGCTGCCCGGGCATCTCACGCCGCGCCAGATGCGCATCGCCGAAGATATCCTCAAAGAACTGGTCGCCCGCATCGGTTTCCTGAAAGATGTGGGGCTGGAATACCTTTCGCTGAGCCGGGCCACGCGCTCTCTCAGCGGCGGCGAGAGCCAGCGTATCCGGCTGGCCACACAGATCGGATCGAAACTGGTCAACGTGCTCTATGTGCTCGATGAACCCAGCATCGGCCTCCACCAGCGGGATAACCGCAAATTGATTGCTTCGTTGAAAGAATTGCGGGACGAAGGCAACTCTGTGATGGTGGTCGAGCACGATGAAGAGATGATGCGCAGTGCAGACTGGCTGATTGACTTGGGCCCCGGTGCCGGAGAGAAAGGTGGATATCTTCTCTACAATGGCGTCCCGGCCGACATCGACAAGGTCCCGGCCGGGCAGAGTCCGACCATCGACTATCTGCTGGGGCGCAAACGGATCGAAGTGCCGGCCGTTCGCCGCCCCGGGAACGGAAAATTCCTGACACTCAAGGGAGCTCGTGGTAACAATTTGAAACAGGTGACGCTCGATTTGCCGCTCGGACTCTTTGTCGGGGTGAGCGGAGTGAGCGGCAGCGGCAAGAGTTCGCTCATCAACGAGACCTTGATGCCGATCCTCAGCAACAAGCTTTACCGCTCCAAATATCCCGTCCTTCCCTACGACCGTCTGGATGGCATCAGCAACATTGACAAAGTCATCCAAATCGACCAGACGCCGATCGGCCGCTCACCGCGCAGCAATCCGGCCACCTATACCGACGTGATGACGGATATCCGCAAGCTCTTCGAGCAAACGCCCGATGCCAAAATCCGCGGCTTCAAGGCCAACCGCTTCTCCTTCAATGTAAAAGGGGGCCGTTGCGAAGCCTGTAAAGGTGCCGGACTCCAATTGATCGAGATGCATTTCCTTCCGTCGGCCCAGGTGACCTGCAAGGAATGCGGCGGCCGCCGCTACACGCCCGACACCCTGGCGGTCAAATACAAAGGCAAGAACATCAGCGAAGTGCTGGACATGAGCATCTCGCAGGCAGCGGCTTTCTTCGACGCGATTCCTTCCATCGCCCAAAAGTTGCGTACATTAGAAGAAGTCGGTCTCGGATACCTGACGCTTGGTCAGCCGGCCACCACCCTCAGCGGCGGCGAAAGCCAGCGCCTGAAGCTATCTGCCGAACTGGCCCGCAAAGACACGGGCAACACCCTCTATCTGCTCGACGAGCCTACCACGGGCCTGCATTTCGAAGACATCAAAGTCCTGATCGGCGTGCTGCAGCGGCTGGTCGACAAAGGCAACACGGTGGTCATCATCGAGCACAACCTGGACATCCTCAAATCGGTGGACTGGCTCATCGATCTCGGTCCCGAAGGCGGTCAGGCCGGCGGTCAGATCATCGCAGCCGGCACTCCCGAACAGGTTGCCCAATCCCCTTCCTCTTATACCGGACACTATTTAAAAGCCATCCTATGATCAAAGAAATGTCGATGTGGCGGACCATCTTCCGCGAAAACAACGTTACCTCGCTCAACGAAGCCATCGTCAGCGGCAAGGCGCGTTACATTGTCAACCTGTCGGAAACCCTGCACGACCACCGCTATGCAGAGATTGCCAACCAGATCGCCGCAAGGCCGGGCGTGAAACTCGTGCTGATCGCCGGTCCTTCCAGCAGTGGCAAGACGACCTCTTCCAAGCGCCTGGCGCTCCACATGCGGGTCAACGGCCTGAACCCCATCGTCATCTCGCTCGACGACTATTTCCGCAACCGGGTCGATACCCCGCTCGATGCCAACGGCGATTATGATTTCGAATGCCTCGAAGCACTTGACGTCCCTTTCCTCAATGAGCAGCTGGAAGAGCTATTCGCCGGACGGCGGGTCGAGATTCCGAAATATGATTTTGCTTCGGGTTCACGCAAATTCGTCGGCCAGTTCCTGCAGCTGACTGAAAATGACGTGCTGATCATGGAAGGCATCCATGGCCTGAACCCGGCTCTGACGCCCCAGATCCCGGAAGACGACAAGTTCAAACTCTATGTCTCTGTCCTGACTCCGATCTCAATCGACGAGCACACGCGCATGTCCTCCCGAGACTATCGCTTGCTGCGCCGGATGGTCCGTGACAACCAATTCCGCGGCATGACAGCCGAAGATACGATCCTCCGCTGGCCGAGTGTCCGCGCCGGCGAAGAGAATTACATCCATCCTTTCAAGAAACTGGCCGACGCCGAATTCAATTCCGGCCTCTTCTACGAGATCCCTATGCTGAAGTGTTACGCCGAACCACTGCTCCAGGTCATCCGGCCCTCTTCTCCTGCCCACGGCGAAGCCCATCGCATGTTGGGTCTCATCCGCAGCGTCATCGCCATGACCCCGATCGACGTCCGCCACATCCCGCCGACCTCCATCATCCGCGAATTCATCGGCGGCTCGAGTTTCCATTATTAATACTGGGGCGCCGTCCCAATCTCCAGATCATTGTTGCCGCGACAGGAATCTATCGCATCCCAAAATCCTGTCGCGGCAGAACTTTTCGGTCATCTCAGCGACTCCGCTCGTCTGCCCCTTCCTGAAAGCGAAAAGCGAAGCGGAGCGGGTGGGTTTTCGGGCCAGGCGCATTTTTCTGCGCCTGGAACAAAAACCCAGAGCGCAGCGGAGCGGCCTATGGCGACCGATTATGAAGCGATAGGGAGGATAGCCTATTCGCTGATGCCCATCAGGCGGCGGATTTCGGTTTTGGCGGCCTTCCAGCGGGGGATGTCGATCTTGGTGCCGATGACTTCGACGACTTTGGCGGCAAGGGCGGAGCCGACTTCGCCACAGGTCTTCAGCGGCATGCCCTGGGCGTGGGCGAAGAGGAAACCGGCCGCATAGGTGTCGCCGGCGCCCGTCGCATCGACGGCCTCGCCCGGCCAGGCATCGATGAAGTGGAATTCATCGCCGGACTGGATCATCGAACCATCCTTGCCGATCTTCACGACAGCGATGTCCGTCATTTCCGACATGGCCTGCAGGGCCTCGCGGGGCGGGCGGTGTGTGAACGCCGCCGCCTCCGTCTCGTTGGCGAACACGATGTTGATGTAGTTCTTGACGATGTCCTGGAGGAAGACATTGTTGGATTCCACTACATTGTAGGAAGCCATGTCCAGCGAAATGATCATGCCGCGCTCCTTGCCCATTTCCACGGCGCGGCGGACCAGATACTGGTTCTGCACCAGATAGCCCTCAATGTGCAGATAATCATAGCCCTCAAAATACTCCGGCTTCAGATCGTCCGGTTCCAGCTGCAACGCCGCGCCCAGATATGTAGCGAAAGTGCGGTCCGCATTCGGCGCCGTGATGAAGACCATCGCCCGACCCGAAGCTACCGTACCCACCAGCAGGTTCGACTTGATGCCGTTCTGCATCTGCGACTGGCGGAAGAGCGAACCAAGCTCGTCGTCGCCGACCTTTCCGATATAGCCCGACGGCATACCCAAGATGGCGGTGGCAGAGACCGTGTTAGCCGCCGAACCGCCCGCCACGTACTGCACCCCGATCTCTTTGAGGTCAGCCCAGATGGTATTGCCCGTCTTGGCATCCACGTGCTGCATGCTGCCGAGCGGGAGATTGTATTTCTTGAGAAGCGTGTCGTTGGGAAGAACGGCCAGAATGTCGGTCAAGGCATTCCCGATACCGAGGATAGATTTCATTGCAATGTATTGGTTTTCAATTTTCTACGATAGAATGCCCAGCTGATGAGGGCAAGTAAGCCACAGAGCAGCATCTGCACGATCTGCGACTCATGCGAGAGCGTGGCGAAGATCAGGCCCGTCGATTTGTCGAAGCCGTAGATGGGCACCAGCGTCATCGACACGATAAAGTGATAGGCCCCGAAGCCGCCCTGGACCGGAACGACCCAGCCCAGCGACCCGACAACCATCAGGAACAAGGCATCCAGGCCATTCATGCCGTCAGCTGCCGGGAAAGCCCGGATGGTCCAGAGACTGGTCAGCCAATAGCCAGTCCAGATCAGCAATGTATAGGCGAAGAACGCCCATTTGCGGTCCATCTTGAAAGCGGCCTTGATGCCGTCGCCCAGCCCCCGGAGAAACTTCAGGAAAGCCGCCCCCGCCTTGCTGCGGCCAATCCGCTCGCGATAAGCCCGAATCAGGAAAACGAGCCCGACCAGGACAGCGATACCGATCAGGACGATCCAGAACCAGCCGATCTGCATCGAACCGGCCACCGGCCGGAACATTTTTTCCACGAGGAAATCGCGGAAATGGCCGATGAAAAGCAGCGGGACGACCGCCAGGAACATACAGAGCAAATCCCAGGTCCGCTCGATGACCACCGTGCCCAGTGCCCCTTCGAACGTCGCTTTGCGCGTCTCGCCGATCAGGCCGCAACGGACCACTTCCCCCGAGCGCGGGAAAGCGATGTTCGACAGGTAGCAGATGGCATAGGCATCGTAGGTTTCGCGGCGGGTGAAAGGCTTGTCGCCTTTCCGGATGGATTCCAGCTGGATCCGCCAGCGGTTGCCGCGCAGCCAGGTGATGAACCATTGGAGCGCGATCGTAGCGATGATCCAGCCCCAACGGCAATTGCGGAGTCCCTCCACAAAATCATTCCATGCCACCCCCCGGAAAGCAAAGTACAAGAGTACCGCCACCAGGACGAGCAGGAGGATATATTCCAGGACTTTCTTCAGACGGACGTTCATCGGCTACCGGCCCCAGAGACTTTGCGGATAGAGTCCCTGTTCAATCAGTTCACCGATCTTCGCGACCACGAACGGCCGGTCTTCCTTGTAGGTGACACCAAACCATTTGGCATCGCATTCCAGCACCTTGAACGAAGCGTCGCCCCGTTTGATGAGGATGTCGGCCACATATGGAATGAAGAATTCCGCCTTCAGGTTCGTCTTGACGGCATCCGAATCGAGGAAAACCTTGAAGAGTTCGTCGGAATACGCGAAATAGTCGGGCGTGAAGCCCCAGAAGTTCATCGAGACCACGCTGTCCTCCGACACTTCGTGGTCCACGCCGTTTTCCGCGTAATACACTTTTCCGTCGGCCTTCCGTTGGATGGCGGTACGTTCCGTGACTTCCGTCAGGCAGGCATTCGCATCGGCCCGGCAGACACCGCGCGACACGCTGCCGAACTCCGACAAGGTATTCTTCAAATAGTAGCCGACCAGGGCATACTGTCCCTTCTTGCCCTCAACGCCCCGCAGGAATTCAGCCACGGCCTCAAAGCCGGAACGGCCGTAGAAGTCGTCGGAATTGATGACGGCGAACGGCTCGTGGATGACATCGCGGGCCATCATCACAGCGTGATTCGTGCCCCAGGGCTTCTCCCGGCCTTCCGGAATGGTATAGCCTTCCGGCAGACAATCGAGTTCCTGATAAACAAATTCCACTTCAATCTGGCCGCCGAAACGATCCGCAGAGAAAATCTGCTTGAACGCATCGGCAAACGAATGCCGGATCACAAAGACGACCTTGCCGAAGCCGGCCCGGATCGCATCGTAAATGGAATAGTCGATGATCGCCTCGCCCGAAGGGCCCAGGCCATCCATCTGTTTCAAGGAGCCGTAGCGGGACCCCATCCCGGCGGCTAAGACAAGCAGTGTCGGTTTCATATTCTGATTATCTGAATTCAATGATGGCAGCGGTATTGGGAGCGACCACATACGGTTCGTCCACCTTTACCCGCTCGCCGGTTAGGATATTCTTTCCCCGCTGGGGATATTTGACGGTAATTTCCAGGAAATGGTTCCAATCCACACTGTAGTCTTCCTTCCCGCCATTGAGGATCACCATCACGGACTCCTTTTTGCCGGTCCGGAAATAGACATAGACATTGCGGGCATCCGGACGGAAATGCAGGAATCCGCCCTTGGTAACGGCCTCTGAGGTCTTCCGCCAGGTGAACAGGTCAGCCACATACTTGTGCAGCGCCACCTGCGAACGCGTGAACTTGCCCCATGGCATGTCCACCCGCTCCTGGGAATGGCCCACCGTGCCGTCGGCACTGGTCAAGCCATACTCATCTCCGTAATAAAGCTGCGGGACGCCCCGCATGGTGGCCAGCAGTGCGTACGCCATCTTGATCTTGTCGGGATCGCCGCCCAGTTCGTGGGCAAGGCGCGGCGTATCGTGGTTGCCCATGAAGACCAGGATATCAGACGGATCGTCGTAAAGGCGGTCAAGTGCCAGCGAATTGTAGATACGCAGCATGCTCGGTTCCCAGGACGTTCCGTCTGCCGTCAGGGCCGACAGCGCCGCAAACATCAGCGGGAAATCCATGACCGAAGGAAGCTGGGAATTGTATCCGTCTTTCTGCCGGGTTCCCTCCCAGTAGGCGCAAGACGGCACGTCGCCGAACCACACTTCACCCACGATGTTGAGGTTCTTGTACTCGTCGCGGATGCCTTTCGTCCAGGCCGCGATGCCCTGCTTGTCGGAATACGGGAACGTATCCACGCGCAAGCCGTCCAAATCGGCCCATTCAATCCACCAGACCGCCATCTGGAGCAGATACTGCCGCACCAGCGGGTCGGCGAGATTCATGTCGGGCATGGTCGTGTCAAACCAGCCTTTCACGCAACTTTCCTTGTCGATTTCAGCAGCGTAGGGATCGCTGTGCGTACTCATGGCAGCGTTGGTGCGGATAAGCCGGTCCCCGCCCCGCTTCAGGTTCTCGGGATAGTTGATCCAGGTGCGCGAGGGAAGGCTCTGCATCCACCAGTGGGCAGTGCCGCAATGGTTCGGCACCATATCCATAATGATCTTCAGGCCCTTCTTGTGGGCCTTCTCCACCAGCGTGCGGTAGAGTTCGTTGGTGCCGTAGCGCGGATCGATCTGATAGTAGTCGGCGCAGGCATAGCCGTGGTAGGAATAGCTTTTCTCATTGTCGAGCAGCAGCGGTGTGGGCCAGATGGTGGTCGCGCCGAGCTTGTAGATGTCGTCGAGATGGTCGATGATGCCCTGGATGTCCCCGCCGTGGCGGCCACCCAGGTTCTTCGGATTGGATTTCTCCACGGCTTCCGACGAGCTGTCGTTCCCCTTGTTGCCGTTTGCGAAACGGTCGGGCATCAGCAGATAGACGGCGTCGGACGGGCCGAAGGATTCCCTTTTGGCCGATCCCTTGCGACGGGCCAGGAATTCATAATCGAAGTCGTATTGCCGACCGTCGGTCGTAATCACATTGAAGCGATACTTCCCGGGCTTGAGCCGGTCGGAAACCCGGACATCCACAAAAAGGTAGTCGGCATTGTCGGTCGAAGTCACCTTGGTGACCGAGAGGCCTTTCACAGACGCGTCGGCCGTCACCCTGGCGTCCCGGAGGCCGCGGCCGTGAAGCATCAGTTGCAGTTCCGTATTCATCCCCACCCACCAGCAGGGCGGTTCGATGTGATTGAGGGTCTCAGCTCCGAGCAGCGTGGTGCAAAGCATGGCCAGGCAGAGCGCAAACAGTCTATTTTTCATCTTCCACGAACTCGATTTCGTCACAGTCACCGAAGCAGTCGCCGACACTGAAGATGATATGATAGCCATGGGCCGGCAAGGTAAACTCGCTGTCCGTCGTCACAAGATGGTTCTCCACCTTATACGAAACTTCCTCGTCGGAGAAATTGAACATGGCCAGGCACATGTCGCCCTCCGTCTCGCGCTCGAACGCGAAGATCTGTTTCGGATGGTCGGTCGGCAGGACGGCCATCGTGCCGCCGATCGGGGCTGCCCAGAGGCAAGAGTGCCCGT
This sequence comes from Bacteroidales bacterium, assembly GCA_017509755.1. GTDB lineage: Bacteria > Bacteroidota > Bacteroidia > Bacteroidales > UBA932 > Cacconaster. The sequence continues at coordinate 84,004 of JAFWOY010000011.1, read as the reverse complement.
CGCGCAGTTTGATCAGTTCCGTCAGAAGCTTGTTCATATCCAGCGGATCCGGCGCGCTCCAGTCGATCGGATCTTTCTCGAAGAATTCGAGGCGTTTCGGCAAGCAGACCTCGTCGCCATTGTAGAGCATCGGGATGCCCGGCACCAGGAAGCTCAGCACGGTGAACTGCTTGAGCGAAGGCCCGAACATCTCGAGGTTGGTGCCCGACCAGGAATTCTGGTCGTGGTTGGAGATGAAATTCATGGCCAGCGTACCAAGCGGCATTCCGACCTCATCGGCATACGTCACGTAGAAATCGGCCAGGTCTTCCGCATTTTTCTTACCGGCCGCGATATCATACCACAAGTGCATCTGCCGCCAGGCGTAATAGGCGTCGAACGCGTCTTTCTGCAGCGCCGGCGTCTCAGCCTCCGCCAGGAAGAACAACGCATCGGGGTGCTGGGCGCGGAAATCGGCGAAAGCCTTGTCCCAGAAATCGGTCGGCACTTCACTGGCCACGTCGCAGCGGAAACCGTCCACGCCGCGGTCAATCCAGAACTGCATCTGCGACTCCATGGCTGCATACACCTCAGGATGGTTCACATAGTCCAGATGGGCAATATCGGTCCAGTCATACTGCGTAGCCAGATTGCCATCCGCATCGAGATGATACCATTCGCGATGCTCCTTCGTCCAGGCGTGATCCCGTCCCGTATGGTTGGCCACCCAGTCCAGAATCACCTTGAAACCTTTCTCATGGGCTGCAGCCAGGAAATGGTCGAAATCCTCCAGGGTACCGAACTCCGGATTCACGGCACAGTAGTCTTGCACGGCATAGTAGCTGCCAAGCGTTCCTTTGCGTCCCTCGACACCGATGGGATGGATGGGCATCAGCCAAAGGATATCCACGCCCAGCTCGGCAAGACGGTCGAGTTGCGGCTCCACCGCAGCGAATGTGCCTTCCGGCGAGAACTGCCGGACATTGATCTGGTAAATAACAGCATGCTGTACCCAGTCAGCGTGTTTGACATGGGTAAACTCCCCTTGCTGGACCGGTGCGCGATGGCAGGCGGCCAGGCAGAGCAGGGCAAGCAGAAGCGTCAGTGTCTTTTTCATAAGGTTGTTTTAATTGATAATGGCAAAAGAACGGGGACTGACCGCAAGGGAGAAAGTGTTCCGTCCATGCGACGTGAGGCCGGCAGGCAGGGTCAGTTCCACTTGCCGGGTGCTGGTCCCTTTGTTGAGGACAGTGATAATGGTTTCACCCATATAGGAACGCGACCAAGCCATCAGGTCCTTGTCCACAAAAAGCAGTTTATAATCGCCGTAAATGAGCGGCATCGAACTGTTGTGCAGGGCGGCCAGATGCTTGGTATGCTTGAGCACCTCTTTTTCCGGCTGGGTCAGTTCGTCACCGAACTGCATCCAGCGGCGGTTGTCGGGATCGTTGGCGCCCGGCTGGCCGAATTCATCTCCATAATAGATGCAGGGTACGCCGGGGATCGTAAAGTTGAGCGCGTGCAGCATTTCCAGGAAACGGTAGCCCACCGGATCCGTCACCTTGATGTCACGCTTCCAGCCGGCCAGTTTCTGGTCTTCGTCCGGGCGGAGGTCTCCGCTGACCAGGCAGATATAACGGGGCCTGTCGTGGTTGCCGGTGATGTTGCCCATCAAGTGGTGGGAGCCATAGACGGCCAGGTCTTCCGCAATCCGGCTGGCCAGATTCTCAAAGGATCCATTCTCATGGACGGTCGCCCCGACAAACGTATCATAGACATTGAAATCGAACTGGGCATCCTGCATGCCCGGCTTGACATAGGAGTTGATGAGTTCCGTCGAGCCGTAGGTCTCGCCGATCTGGTAGAAGGTCCGCTCCGGCAGGCTGTCATAGAGCTTGCGGGTGAGCAGGCGCCAGTATTGTTCCGGCACATGCTTGGTCGCATCGTGCCGGAAGCCGTCAAAATCAAAGTGCTGCATCCAGAACAGCGCCGAGTCGGTGAGCTGGGCACAGATGTCGGCACGCTCCAGGTCGAGGGTCGGGATATGGTCGTCGAACCAGGTGGTCAGACGGAATTCATCGTAAAGCTGGCGGTTCGGACGTCCGTCGGGCGTGTCGGAAGGCGTGGTCCAATCGGGATGGGCGGTCAGCGTGGGGCTTTGGATGTGCATGTGGTTGGACACGTAGTCCAGGATCACATTCTTGTTGTCCTGATGCGCTTTGTCAAGCAGGTCGCGGAGTTCGGCCTCCGTACCGTAGCGGACATCGACGGCCGTGGCAAAATACGGCCAGTAGCCGTGGTAGCCGCTGAACTTGGTTTCGGGATCGTGGATCTGGCCCCACGCATCCCAGGGATTCTGGGTAATGGGCGAGAGCCAGATGGTGGTCACGCCCAAAGAGTCGAAATAGCCGCTTTCAATCGTCCGGGTCACTCCGAGCAGGTCGCCGCCCCAATAATCCACCTTGGGATGCACAAGCGGGGAATTGAGCGGCATGTCGTTGTCTTTCCGGCCGTTGACGAAGCGGTCGATCATCAGCGAATAGAGCACCTGCGCGTGCTTGTCGGTGCGCTTCAGCTGCTTGGGATCCCGCATCACCTTGCCATAGCACAGCGGAACGAGGATATCGTTGCCCAGGCCGCCCGCCGCACTGGCGCAGAAAGCCCGGATATAGGAACGTTCCATCTTCTTCGCATTGCGCGGGACCGTGATCTCGAGCTTGTTGCGGTCAATGACCCGGATGCCGTGCTCTTTGTCGAGGACCGTGTTCTGCCAGAGCACCAGCACATCGTCGGCCTTGTTTTCGATCAGGATGTAGAAACGGTCTTCTTTCCCCTCGACAGGTGCCGTAGTGATGAACGGAGCCAAGGCAGGATCGCAGGCAGCCAACTTTTCCGGCAGGCGGTTCTTGACCACCAGCGCACCCATCTGGCCACGGGACGGCACATCCAGATAGGTCAGCAGCGGCTGCTCGAGCGTGGTAACCAACTGAAGGGTATCCATCTCGTCGCGGGTCGGGAAATAGTCGCGGAGAATGACCTGCATCGTATCGTGCTCCGCCAGGCAGGGGCTTGCCAACGGTGCGTTGTCGAACAGCGGCGCGGGTGCCACTTTCACGTGGCTGCATCCAGCCGCCACGAGCAACAGAAGAAAGAAGGACAGTTTTCGCATAACTTTCAAAGTTAGCAAAAAACCTTTACAAAGGCAAGAAAGAGATGGCACAACCGCCCGAGGCGGCCAAAGGAAGCGTCAGCGTGTCGTTGGAAGTAACGGTCCGCTGCTCGATGACGTATGCGTAGGGATTGGTCTGCCAATCCGCGTCAGGCGCGTCGGCGTAGAGGGTGGCCGTATAGGTCACACCCGGACGAAGGAAAGACAGGGGCTGCGTAAGTGTACGGGGCGTCTCATCCGTCGTTGCGCCATAGAAGAAACGGTCACCCGCGCGGCGGACCACGGCGATATACTCCCCTACCTCTCCTTGCAATGCTTCAGACGCATCGCAATCGGCATCGAAGTCGCGGAAGAACTGGAAGGCCGGATGGCCTTCATAATTGTCCAGCAGGTCGCACGCCATCTGCATCGGTGAGTAGAGAACCACCCAATTGGCGATCTGCTTGGCCAGCGTCGTATTGACACGGCATTCTGTCCCGGGCTGGCCCCAGGAACGAACCTGCGGAAGGCCCTGGATTTGGCAGTATAGCACATCGAACACGCCCGGCGTATAGTCCATCGGGCCGGCGAGCAAGCGCGTATAGGGCAGAATCTCATGATGGGCAGGCGGGTTGCCGGCACTCCAGCCGTTGTACTCCATGCCGCGGGCGCATTCCCGTGTCATGAAATTGGGCCAGGTACGCCGCAAGCCGGACGGCTTGATGACTTCGTGGGCATCGACCATGATCTGGCGTTTGGCCGCTTCTTCGATAACTTTCTGGAAATGGCGCACACCTGTCTGGCTATGGCGCGCAATACCGCCGTACAGGCCGCCTCCCGCATAACCGGTCTTCAAGGCATGGATTCCAAGCGTCTGTGCCCAATCCAGGCTGCGCTCCAACTGCGCCTCGAAGCGGCGGAAATTGCCGCCTGTTTCATTGTGGGAGATGTATTCGATCCCCTTCTCCCGGGCATAGGCCACAACCCGTTCCACATCGAAATCGGGCGCCGCCCGTGTGAAATCGAAATCCGGCAGGGCATCGGAACCCCGCCAGGCATCGTTCCATCCCTCGAAAAGCACGCCCTGGATGTTGTTGGCCGCTGCAAAGTCGATGTAGCGCAGCGCAGTTTCGGTCGTCGCACCGTGATGCGCACCGCCCCACGATTCGATGCCCAGGTGCATGCCCCACCACACGCCGACATATTTCATGGGTTTGATCCACGACACGTCTGCCAGGGCACAAGGCTCGTTGAGGTTCAGGATCAGGGACGAATTCACCAGACCGACCGCGTTTCGGGCAATCTGGACGGTACGCCAGGGCGTAGCGAAATGCTGGGGAACACTGGCTTCAGAGGCAAGGGTGGCCTGCAGGGTCGTGCCGTCGGTGCGCCGGAGCACCATTTCCGGGAAATCCACGATAGCAGCCTCATGCACAGAGGCGTAGCGCGTATCGGAGAACCTGAGGGTCAAGGGGGTATTTGCATCTTTCAACTGCGAGAGCGGCATTTTGCGGTAGAGATGCTCGTAGGAATTGATATCGCCGGGAATGGACCAGCTCGTGGCATCGTCCGCAAACACGAAAGAGGTCTTTTCTTCGCGCACGGTCAAGGAATCCAGGGCGGGTACTTCATACGTATAACGGAAACCCAGGCCGTCGTCGAAGACCCGGAATTCGATGTCAAGCCGCACATCTGCCTCATTCTGCAGGCGGAGCATCAGGGTCCGGTGGGCATCGCGGATCTCCTTGTTTTCGCCCCAGGGCTGGTGCCAGAGCGAATCGCATTGCGAAACTTTGGACGAGAGCAGGCGGAAGCCGGCCGAGAGATCGATTCCTTCGGCGACAAGGCCCAACTGCGACCATCCGATCAGCGGGAGTCCGTCCACTTCAACCGCATAGAGCGGCTGGCCATCGGAATCCACGTCTGCCTGCACAAGGATACGCCCGTCGGGAGAGGAGACCTCCATCACAGGGTGACAGGCTGCCAGCAGCGACAACAGGGCCGCAATCGCAACCAGTTTTCTCATTGCAGGAATACCGCTGAAGCATAGGCGCCGAGGGCGACCGACCCGTTGGAAGCGGTAACGGTGCCGTTCGACACGATCAGTTTGTCAGTCGTGTAGCCTGTCGGAGTGATAACCGGCGTTCCGGAGCCGAAATTGTGTGCTACCAGCACTGTCTGGCCTTCATACGACATCGTCCACAGCGCAACGGCTGTGTTAGGGCAGCTCACTTCCTCGATTTCACCCTGGGCCAAGGCCTTCCAGGCATTGCGGGCCTGGGCGAAATCCCGGTAAACGCGCAACAGCGAACCAGGTGTGGACTCCTGCGCCTCAACCGAAATATCAGCCGAGAGCATGGCGTTGTCAACCTTGCCGCCCAGCGAGGCCGAAGGTACATTTCCACTCCGAGTCCATTTGATCGGCGTGCGGACGTATTCATCGCCCTTGCCTTTATTCCCCCAATAACCCAGTTCCTCGCCCTGGTAGATATAAGGCTTGCCCGGCGAGGTCAGCAGGACAGCCGCTGCCAGTTTCTCCTTGGCGATATCACGGCCCAGGTCATTTGCGGCACGGTCCTCATCGTGGTTGGTCAGTTTGATGGCGTCGATGAAATCGGTCCGGTAACCCCGGAAAAGCGAGCGGAAATAAAGGATTGTCGAAGCGAAATCGTTGCCTTTGTTCTTTTGGATCCGGTCTTTGAGCGTGTACCAGTAGTAGAAATTGAAGTTGGAAGGCAGGCCTTCATAGTACGGGGCCATCTTCTCGGCATTGTCGCACCACGCTTCGCCTACCATATAGAAATCGCCTTTGCCGCCCCTGGCTTTCCAACTGGTATTGCAGCGGTCGTACCATTGCTTGAGGAAAGAGACGTTGGCTGCGGTCTGGTTTTGGTAGATCCAGATGACGGCGTCCAGGCGAAGGCCTGCTACGCCCATATCAATCCACTTGTCAGCCGCTGCAGCCAGGTCCTTGAACGCCGCGGACTCGGCAGCCTTGGCGTAAGGACCGTAGTTCAGGTCGGGCATGGACTGGTCGAAGCTGGCGAAATAGAACGAGGAATTCCCGCCGAAAATGATGTTCGCCGCCGTCGTGTTGTTGATGGAAAAAGCCGTCCCGAATTCAATGCCCTTGCCGTTGCCGCCCCATTTGGTACCATTGTCCCAACTGGTGGTGGAAGTACGGATGAGGAAGCCCCAGGAGGAATCGAAATCGAGGGTGATCTCGAAGATATTGGTGCTCGTCTCATAGAAACCGACCATCTTCCCGTCCCCATAATAGAGCCACTTGGAGGCCGAACCGTTGGATGACTGGGGAGTATCGGTCGACTGCGTGACTGTGATGGTCTTCTTGGCCCAGTCAAGTTTGAAGTGCAAGCGACCGTTGTAACCGACTTCCCCGGAGGAGACAGCATACCACTGACCCATGCCGGGTGACGAAGCGCCCGCATAGTTGTCAATCTTACCGGCAGCTACATCGGCTGTCGGATTGTCGGACATCACATAATAATCGCGATACCTGTCGGAGTCCCCGTATGCTGCCATTCTGAACCAGACGTTGTCGCTGCCCGAGTGGTTGAGCACGAAATCGAGGTAGATGTCGATATTCTTGGCCTTGGCTTTGGTGATCAGGTCCTTGAGATCAGCTTCCGTGCCCAGCTTGGAACTGACCGAATAATAGTCGTTCACATTGTAGCCATGATACGACATCGCCTCATGGATGGGCGAAAGCCAGAGTGCCGTGGCACCGAGGCTGTCGAGATAGTCGAGATGCTGGGTAATGCCTTTGATGTCGCCCCAGCCATCTCCGTCACTGTCAGCGAAACTGTAAACGTTGAGCTGATAGGTGATGCCGGAAAGCTTCGTGGAGGAAGCCTGCTTCCGCCAGGTTTCGTCCGGGCCGTTCGAGCCGTCATCCGGTCCGTCGATCGGCTCGGGACAAGCGGTGAGCAGCAGCGCTGCCAGCGCCAGGGCTGCAATATGGAAAAAACGTTTCATCATAACTTTCAAAATTACAGAATAGTTATGATATATTCAAAAAAAATGCCCGGGCCGCCAAAAGCCCGGGCATCGTTCATTCCAGCGCAGGTACGCTTACTTGACAACGGTGATCTTCTCGGTCTCCATGTTATAGATGACCGCGAAGTTCGTCAGGTCGCCGACGTTGATGTTGTCGCCACCAGCCACGGCATCGAATTCCTTGCCGGCCTCGACGAACACGCCACCGCGGTTGACATCCCAGCCACAGCCCTGGCGAAGCTTCCAGCCGCCGACAAGCGTCTGGTTGTAAGCCACCCAGTTGCCTTTGCCGTCATACATCATGAAGACATCGCCGCCCCAGCTGTTGAAGTCACCGATCAGGCCCCAGAACTTGGCCGACAGGGCCATCCGCTCTTCCTTCGGGAAATACGTCACCAAATAGGTTCCATCGGCAGGCACTTTGATGTTGTTGCCGCCGTCCTTGGCCTCGAAAGGCTCATCGATCGCAACGAGATCGCCGCCGCGGTTGAGGTCCCAGCCGCCAGCCCAACGGATCTTGATCTCATCGTCCTTGGTGAGTTTCACCGGAACGCTGTACCAGGCACCGTCAGCACCGAGGTTCATCGGAATGTCATTGTTCCAACTGAAGCCCGGAATCGAGGCAATCGTTCCGACGACGCCCCAGCCCAGGGTACCGATGGTTTCAGTATTGGCGTTGTAAACCACCTTGAAAGTACCGGTGAGGCTGATGTTGTCGCCACCCGGAACGGCCTGGACAAACTGGCCGACCTCGGTCGGTGTAGCACCGCCGCGGTTGACATCCCAGCCGCCGTCGAAGCGGACTTTCCAGCCGCCGCTTTCGACCGTGACGGGATCGCTGATCCAGATACCAGGCGCCACTTCGGTCATCGTGACATCACCAGACCAGCTGTTGAAATCGCCGATCACGCCCCAAAGCTTCTTGGCATTGGTCACGGTGATCTTCTCAGCCGCCGGATCGTAGGTCACGATATACGTACCTTCATCCACCTTGATGTTGTCGCCGCCGGCCACCGCATCGAACGGTTCGCCGACCGCCGTCATCACACCACCGCGGTTGACATCCCAACCATGGTTCTGGCGGATCTTGAAGTCACCGGAAATGGCCGTTTCAGGGCTGACCCAGAGGCCGTCTTCGGTCAAGGTCATGTCGATATCGTTCTCCCAGTCGCCATTGACACCGATCAGGCTCCAGACGGTACCGTCGGAAACCATCAGCATCGGGGCCGCACCACTCAGGTCGAGGGTCAGCAACCAGTAGCCAGGGGCCAGTTTGATATTGTTGCCGCCCGCGACAGCTGCAAACGGTTCGCCCAGCGTGGTGAAGTCGCCGCCGTAGTTCTCGTCCCAACCGCCATCCTTGCGCCACTTGAACTCCGTGTCGGCTTCCACGTTCACGCGGACCGTCCAGACCCCGTTGTTCTCCTTTGCGAGGATATCGTCGTTCCAGTTGCCGTTCAGGCCGATGATGTTCCAGCCACTGATCGATTTGTCGACCGTGATGGTCTGGGCCGTCGGATCGTACGTCACGACATAGTCGCCTTCCGCCGGCAGCATGACATTGTCGCCGTTCGTTGCGAACGGCGTACCGAAGGCTTCAAACGTACCGCCCACGCTTTCAGTCCAGTCGTGGTTATGACGGATCTTGAAGCCATTGGCGTTGAGATGCGTGACAGGGCTCACCCACTTGCCGTCGACCAGCTCCATATCCACGTCGCCGGCCCAGCCGTTGAAGTCGCCGATCAGGGACCAGACATCGCCGTTGGAGATCGTGATGGTCAAGGCCTCGGTATCAAAGACGACTTTCCAGAAGCCCGCAGCCACCTTCACGTTGTCGCCGCCGGACACAGCCTCGAACGGTTCACCGAGCGCGGTGAAGACGCCGCCGTAGTTTTCATCCCAGCCGCCGTCTTTGCGCCACTTGAACTCGGTATCTTCGGTAGCGGTGATGTACGCCGTCCAGACACTGCCGTTCTGCGTGGCAATGATGTCTTTCTCCCAGTCGCCGTTCAGGCCGATGATGTTCCAGCCCGTAATCGGTTCCGGTTCCGGACCGGGTTCGTCGCCACCGATCTTGCCGCTCTTGCCGCCACCCATGGTCTCGACAATCTGGGCCGTACCGGCACCCGGGTTGACGATAAGGTCATAGACGCCTGCCACTCCGACCTTGACGTTCGGGCCGTCCTGCGTGACAGCGAAGTCGGAGCCGAAGCCGCCGAAGTCACCGCCGAGGTTGACCGCCCAGTCCTTGTTCTGGCGGAACTTGAACTCGTCGGCCGCGCCCAGTTTGACACCCTGTGCAATGTGGGTCGTACCGTCGGTGACCATTTCGAGGTCGCCATCCCAGCTGATGCCATATTCCGACAGGGCACCGATGACGGTCCAGTCGCTGGCTTCCTTATGCTCCGGATAAGCCTGATAAGCTTCAGTAACCGTAGCAGTTCCGTCTGTGAGGTCGAGCCACAAGTCATAGACACCGTCCATAGTGACCTTGATGTTCGGGCCGTCCTGGCTCACGGAGAACGGGGAATCGAAGGTGCCGAAATCGCCACCGTAGTTGACGCCCCAATCCTGGTCCTTGCGGAACTTGAATTCGTCGCCGACCTTGAGGGTGACGCATTTGGCCACATGCTGGTTGCCGTCTTCGGTCATCCACATCTCGAGGTCGCCGTCCCAGCTGATGCCGTATTCGCTGAGCGAACCGATCACGCTGAACGGACTGGTTTCAGTGTATTCCTGATACGGGCTGCCTTTCGGGAAAACGATTTCAAAGCCGGACACCGAGATGGTACCCTCGGAATCGACGAAGCCGTTGCGGCCGTTGTCGCCCGCATTGGTCTGCATCGAGGCGCGGATGCGCATCTCGAAGCTCAGCAGGTCACCTTCTTTGTAGCCAAGGGTGATCAGGGCATTGTTCAGGCCGCTGATGCTGGCCGAGAGGACGCCGTCCTTGTTGGACGTCGTCACCGGCTTGCTCACCTTCTTGCCGTCCACATCGGTGATGACAAAGAAATGGTTGGGTTGGATCTTCGTATTGAAATCCTGGTTGAAGCTGCCGGGCGTAAAGCTGGCCGAAATCGCTTTCTCACCGACCTCATAGCTGCCCAGCACGGGCGCCTTGGCCTTCGAGAGATCGAACACGGTCAGGTCTTCGGGGTAGCAGGAGACTGCCAGGAGGGCAATCACGCTTACGAAAAGTGCGGAAATAATCTTTTTCATATCCTCGTCCTCCTATCAATAACCTTGGTTCTGCTGAAGGCCCGTGTTGGCCAGGCGGTCGGAATCCGGAATCGGGAAGAGGGTCCGGTAGGACTCCACATCCTTGCCTTCTTTCACATTGCCTTTCCACTGCCAGTTGTAACCGGAGGTGAACTGGCCGAAACGGATCAGGTCGCTGCGGCGCCAGCACTCCTGGTAGAGTTCGCGGCCGCGTTCGTCAAGAATCAGCTGGGCGGTGAGGGCCGTCACAGCGGGCAGGCCGGCACGGGCGCGCACCTGGTTGAAGGCGCCCAGACCGTCGATCGAAGCGCCGTTGAGCGCGCATTCGGCCGCCATCAGCAGCACGTCGGCATAGCGCATCATCGGGAAATCGGTATCCACGAAGCCCAATTCCTGGCCCGGGTTGCCGTCGCTCTTGATGTTGCGGAATTTCATGAAAGCATAGCCATGGGAGAATTCACCCAGGTCATCGATGCTCTTCTGCTGCGTAGCCGTATAGAAGAGGTTACGGGCATCCGTGCCCGTGAACTTGTCGTAGAATTCAGGCGTAGTGCGCAGACCGCCCCAGCCGGAGGAGATACCCATGGCTGCCGGGTCCATCTCACCGCCGGTCGAAGCGAAGATCAGGTAGTTGGTAGCACCATAGCTGGTGGTGTTGATACCGTCCTGTTCGATGGCGAAGATGATCTCGTCGGTGCACTTGTTGTTGTCGGCCAGGAAGAGGTCCTGGTAGGCGTTGAAGATGTCACCGTTCGGCGTCGTGTGGAGACTGTAGCCATCGTTCATCAAGCTGCCCAGGACCGTCGCGCAATCGTTGTAACGATCGGTTCCGGTATAGACCTTCGCATTGAGGTACAGCTTGGCAAGCAGGAATTTGGCAACACCCTTGTCAGCGCGGGCAAAGCCGTTGGCACGGGCTCCGGCGAGGGCGCTGTCGTTGATCAGGTCAGTCAGCTCCTTTTCGAGCCAGTTGAAGAGCTCGACGCGGCTGATCTGGCTGGGGAAAGCACCCACTACGGAAGTCTCATCGGCGAACGGAACGTTGCCGAAGTTGTCGATGGCGTGGAAATAAGCCAGGGCGCGGAGGACGCGGGCCTCGGCGATGAACTCTTCTTTCTGGGAGAAGGTCACGTCGGAAGCCATGGCTTCGCGGATGAACTCGTTGGCCGCGGAAACCTGCATGAAGATGCGGGAATAGAACGCGTAGATGAAGGTATCGTCGGTCGTCCAGTTCATCCAGTGGAAATTCTTGATGGTCTGGTCATTCCAGCCGCAGACGGCCTCATCGGTCGTCAGTTCGCTGTGGTGGAACAGGCCGCGGATGTACTGCGAAGCGCCACCGTCAAGGCCGGAAATGGACGGATCGCCGTTGGCGCCGTAGTAGCCGGACGTCGCGAAGCCCGTATAGAGGCTGGCCAGGAAGGAAGTGTAGGCCGCCTCATCCACGAGGGCTTTATCTGCCGTGTTGGAATTGGGGTCGATCGGGGTCACATTGAGATCGCCGATGCAGGAAGCCAGGAGCGCGGTGGCAGCAAGTATGCTGAGGAAATATTTCATGGTTTTCATAATGCACATCCTGAATTAGAAGTTAAACTTGAGACCGAGGATGAAGGTACGCGGACGCGGATAGACCGTACCGTCGATGCCGCCATAGACCTCAGGGTCGATACCCGTATATTTCGTGAGGGTGTAGATGTTCTGCACCGTAGCGAAGACGTTGAGCGAAGCATCGTTCTCAGCCACCTTGAAAAGTTTCGGGAAGGTGTAGCCCAGCGTGAAGTTGTCGAACTTCAGGAAAGAACCGTTCTGGAGATAGTAGTCGGACAGGTACTGGGCCTGCGAGAACATCGAACGGGTGGCAGAACTGACGCGGTTGCCGATGAAACTGTTGGTCCACAGGTCGGCGAGCATCTCGGTGTCGGACGCCACGTTGTTGTAAACCCAGTTGCCCAGGGAGGCGTGGCCGGACAGGGCAGCGGTCCAGTTCTTATAGCTGAAGCTGGTATTGAAGCCGAAGGTGAAATCAGGGCTGGCTTTGAAGCGCTTGTCCATATACTTGTCGTCCGCGGTGATCTGGCCGTCGCCGTTCATGTCGACATAGACACCGTTGATCGGATTGCCGTTCTGGTCATAAACCTGCTTGTAGAGGTTGAAGGTGCGCATCGGGAAGCCCACCTGGAACATCTGCACGTTGTTGCCGGTACCACCGGAGATACCGCCCGTCTCGACGCCCGTCGCATTCTCGTCGGAAGCCGTCAGCTTGGTGATCTCGTTGTGGTTGTAGGCCACATTGAAACCGGCCGTCCAGCTCATGTCCTTCCTTTCGATGAGGATGGCGTTCAAATCGAGTTCCGCACCCAGGTTGGTCATGTTGCCGATATTGGTGTTCAGGTAGTTGGTCAGGTTCGAGAGAGCCGGCACCGGGATGTAATTGAGGATGTCCTTGGTGTCACGCTTGTACACGTCGATGGCGGCGGTCAGGCGATCGTTCCAGAAGCCCAGGTCGAAACCGACGTTGTAGGTCGTGGTGGTCTCCCAACGGAGGTCAGCGCTGTAACCCAGCGCGGAGATCGGGGTGATGAGCCGGTCGTTGAAGAAATAGTAGGAACCCAGCTGGTTGGTCAGGAACTTGGCGAAGGTATCGTAGTAGCCGCCCACTTCCTGCTGGCCGGTCTGGCCCCAGGAGAGACGCAGCTTCAAGGTGCTCAAGGCAGCGTCCAAATCGCTCATGAAGCCTTCCTTCATGATGTTCCAGCCGGACGCCACGGACGGGAAGATACCCCACTTGTGGTTCTGGAAGCGGGAAGTACCGTCCGCACGGACCGTAGCCGTCAACAGGTATTTGTCTGCGAAGGTGTAGTTGGCACGGCCGAAGAAGGAGATCAGGAAGAGTTCGCCCCGGCCGACCGAGTCACCCAGGACGGCCTTGTCGCTGATACGGTAGGTATCGCTCTTGCTCTCGCTGTAGAAGTGCTGCCAGGAATAACCGGCCATCAGGTCGATGTTGTGCTGGCCGAAGGTCTGGTTCCAGTCGCCGTAGAATTCGAGGGTGGTGTTGCGACGTCCATAGGAATAGTCGGTATGCTGGCCACCGCCGGACTGGTTCGTGTTGTGGTAGGAAGCTTCGGAGCCCATGGCCAGTTCGGTGACACCGGTACTCTTGGCCCAGTCGATACCGAGGTTGAGGTTGAAGCGGAGAGCCTCAAAGCCATGGACCTTGTAGTCGAACTGTGCATTGCCGATGAAACGGTAGGCATTGGCCGTATCGTCTTTCGCCTCGAGCAGGCCCACCGGGTTCATGGTGGCCATCGTGTTGATATTGCCGGACTGGTCAAACCAGGTGGTGAAGCCGTTCAGGTTGTAGCCGCCGATGCTGTTGCGCACCGGTTTGGTCGGGTCGTAGTGGTTGGCGGCGCCGATGGCATCCTGGTTCGCATACTGGTTGAAGGCATAGGTGCCTTTACCGTTGAGGTTGACCGTCAGGTGCTTGTCGAAGAAACTCGGCGAGAGGTTGACGGAGGCCGTGGCACGGTCCATCTTCGAGCCCTTGAGCGTACCCGTCTGGGACGTATAGCCACCGGATACACGGTAAGGGAAGATTTCGCCGATGCGGCCGGTGATGCTCAGGTTGCCGTCGTAGGTCGGGGCGATCTGGTAGATCTCACGCTGCCAGTCGGTGTTGTAGATCTTCTGCTGGCCGGCCTCATAGATACCGAGGTTGGCTTCGGCAGTCGAGTTCTCCCCGTAGAATTCACGGATCAGGTTGGTGATGCCCTGGGCGTCGAGCAGGCTGTTGTACTTGGCGATCGTGTTCACGGATCCGGTGAAGTCAGCGGCCACGTGCGGCACGTTGCTGCCGGATTTGGCGCCCTTCTTCGTGGTGATCACGATGACACCGTTGGATGCACGGGAACCGTAGATGGCGGTGGCCGAAGCATCTTTCAGCACGGTGAAGCTCTCGATGTCTTCCGGGTTGATGGAAGAAAGCGGATCGGACATACCGCTGATGCCGTCGTTCGACACCGGCAGGCCGTCGATCACGATGAGCGGGTCGTTGGACGCATTGAGGGAGGAGCCGCCACGGATACGGATCGTCGCACCGGAACCCGGCATACCTGAACCGGAGGTGACGACCACACCGGCGCTCTTGCCGCGCAAGAGGTCAGCCGGCGTCGTGATGACACCCTTGTTGACTTCGTCAGCCTTGACGGTCGAAATCGAGCCGGTCATGTCGCTCTTCTTGACCGTACCGTAACCGATGACGACCACTTCGTCCAGGAATTCCTGGTCATCCTCGAGGAGGATGCGAGCAGCCTGTCCGGCTTCGACCGTAACGGTCTTCAGACCCAGGAAGCTGATTTCGATAAGCGTGCTGGCGGACGGTACTGTAAGACTCCACTGTCCGTCAATGTCCGTCTGCACGCCGTTGCTGGTACCCACTTGGATCACAGCAGCCCCGATCACCGGGCCGAATTTGTCCTCCACGACGCCTTTGGCCGTGTATTGGGCAAAGGCTGTGGCGGAGGTCAGCGCCAGAACCGAGAGCAGAATAAAAATCTTCTTCATTGATACTGCTTTAGTTAGACTTTAAGTTGTTGATTATTTGTGCGTGTTTTCACGAATGGCGAGCACGCTCGCGGCGCCGCACAGGAGCAGCACGCCCGCGATGACGAGCATGCCGGCCTGGGAGCCGCCCACGGCCCGGAGGACCAGTCCGCCCAGCGCCGCGGCAATGATCTGCGGCAGGCAGATGGTGCAGTTGAACAGGCCGAGGTACTCACCCATGTGGGAACTGCCCTTGAGCGCATTGGTCAGGATCGAGAACGGGAGCGCCAGCATGGCGGCCCAGGCGAAACCGATCAGGAAATACGAGAGGAAGAGCAGGTATTTGTCATGCAGGAAGAATACGGAGATGAAACCGATGGCGCCGATCACCAGGGAAGTGATGTAGGCGGCGCGGTTCGATTTGAATTTCGGGATGAAGAGCGCCCAGCAGAGCGAACCCACGGCCTGGACGGCGAAAAGGACGCCCACCCAGTTGCCGGCGGCCTGGTAGCCTTCCGAGACGACATCGGTGGTATTCCACACATTCTTTGCAATCGCCCCGTTGGTATAGGTCCACATGAAGAGAAAGGCCGCCCAGCAGAAGAACTGCACCAGACCCACGGTCCAGAAAGCTTTCGGCGCCTGGGCCAGCAACTTGATGAAGCCTTCGTGCTTGCCCTCCTGCTGCTTCTGCAGATCAAAGCCGTGGAACTCCGCATACTCCTTCGGCGGCATTTCCCTTACTTTCATAAAGGTATAGAGCACGCAGAGGATGAGGATGGCGGCACCGCAGTAGAAACTCCAGATCACCGAATCGGGGATCACGCCCTTGGGAGCGGTGTTGGCAATACCGATCCAAGTGAAGAAAATCGGGAAAATATAGCCAAAGAGGGAACCGGCGTTGCACAGGAAACTCTGGATGGAATAGGCCTGGGTCTTCTGCTGCTCATTGACCATGTCGCCCACCATCATCTTGAACGGCTGCATGGCCACGTTGATGGAGGTGTCGAGGAAGATGAGCGAGAAGAGGCCGAACCACATCGCCCCGTTAAGACCGAGGAAGAGGCGCTGGCTGAAATTGAGGCTGCCCGCATTGGGCAGGAAGATCATCACCAGCACGGCCACGATGGCACCGACCAGCAGATAAGGCTTGCGGCGGCCCATCCTGCACCAGGTACGGTCGGACCATTTTCCGATGAGCGGCTGGACAATCATTCCCATCAGCGGCGGGAGGATCCAGAAGAAGCTGAGCTGGTGCGGATCCGCACCCAGGGTGGCAAAAATCCGGCTGATGTTGGCGCTTTGCAGAGCATAAGCGATCTGCACGCCGAAGAACCCGAAACTCAGGTTGAACATCTGCCAGAATGTAAGGTTTCTTTTCTCCATACTCATTATTAGGGCTTTTAAGCCAAATTAAACCTTCAAATGTAAACATTTTTTACAATCATTGTAACTTTTTGCACCTCTTTCCGATTTTTTCCATACCTTTATAGAATGAAAAAGACAGTTCTCCTCTTCGCCCTGATCGTGCTCCTGGCCCCTGCAGCGGCCGCCCAGACCACGAAAAACATTCCCGCGCGCCATCCTGTCCTTTCGCAGGAGGCAATCATCGCCAACATTGAAAGCACCATCGAACAGGTCCGTGCCGACTGGAAGATTCCCGGCATGGGCGTGTCGATCTACAAAGACGGGAACATCATCCTGTCCAAAGGATATGGGGTCAAGGACCTCGACACCCGCGCGCCGGTGGACGCGCATACGCTCTTCCAGATCGGATCGGTCTCCAAATCCTTCACGGCCGCCGTGCTGGCCCAGCTTGTGGACGAGGGACTCCTCAGTTGGGAAGACCGCGTGAAGCAACATCTCCCCGATTTTGAAATGTACGATCCCTGGGTCAGCGAGAATCTCCAGGTCAAGGACCTGACCTCGCACCGGACCGGCCTGCGCGATGACATCGGTACATACCTGGGCAACCTCGGCTACGACCGCGACGACATCTACCATATGCTCAAACTGATGCCGCCCGCCTACACATTCCGCGGCGACTACCAGTACAACAACATCACCTTCATCCCCGCAGCCCGGATCATCGAGAAGCTGACAGGCAAAAGCTGGGAGGACAATGTCCGGGAGCGCATCTTCAAGCCGCTCGGCATGGACGAGTCCACGCTCAACGGCGAAGGCTTCGGCCCCGCCCTGGAGAACGGGACGGCTGCTCTTCCCTACACCTTCGAGCGCAAGGGCCGCGCGATGAACATCTGGCCGATGTACGGCGACGAGCAGGCACTCTGGTGGCTGACGGTCATCGGCCCCGCCGGCAGCGTCTGCAGTACCCCGACCGACCTGATCAAATGGGCTATCTTCCATCTAAACAACGGAAAAGTCGGTGAAAACCAGCTCATTTCCGAGAAGCAGATGAACTTCCTGCACCGCGGCGTGACCATCACCTCGCAGACTGCCGACAAGACGAACCTCTACGGCCACTGCTGGTTCATCGAACAGACCCGTAAATGCCGGATGTACTTCCACACCGGCACGACCTGGGGTATGACCACCATCTGCTGCTTCATTCCGGAAATGGATTTCGCCATGACCATCCAAGTCAACAGCGAAGCCCCGTCCGAAGCACGCCACGCCATCCTGCGCCGGGCCATCGACCTGTTCCTGGGCTATGAGGACTACGACTACAACGCCGAATACCTGAAAGACTGGTACGAGACCGCCGACCGCCGGGCCACGGACGAAGAGAAGGCGGCGGCCGAGCGCGTGGCGAAGCCTGCGCCGGCCTGGTCGCGCATCCAGGGCCACTATACCCCGCAGCACGAAGTGCTGGGCGACATCGACATCTTGATCGAAGGCGGCCGCCTCTGCATCAAGATGCACAACAAGAAGGCCTGGCTGCGGGAGCTCAAGCATGTGAACGGCAACGTCTTCAACTTCCGGGCGGATGGCGCCGGCTTCGACGTCACGTTCCATTTCGACAATCCCGATGAATGGGGCTCGCTCTCCAAAGGACTCTCCATCACGGTCGGTTCGGGAGAAGATTTTGCAAATTGGGAGAGAAAGTTATAATTTTGGGGCTGTTATGAAACGTTATTTCCTGCTGGTGCTCGTGCTGCTGGGTGCAGTGCCCGCCCTCATCGCCAAGACGCCGGTCATCGGCATTTCCGCCTACAGCGAAGATGGCCGCTGCCAAGTCAATATGACCTATATCAATTCCGTCCGGATGGCGGGCGGCGTGCCGCTGGTGATTCCGGTCACAAGCGACGATGCCCAGATTGCGGCCATAATCGCCACGATCGACGGCCTGCTGATGACGGGAGGCGAGGATTTCGATCCGCTCAAATGGTTTGGCGAAGAACCGGTGCGGGGACTCGGTGAAGTCGTGCCTGCCCGCGACGAATATGATGTGAAACTGGTGCGGGCGGCGGTCGCAGCCGGCATTCCCGTTCTGGGCATCTGCCGCGGCGAGCAACTGCTGGCGGTCGCTTTCGGCGGCTCGCTCTGGCAGGACATCCCTTCGCAGGTCAAGGACAGCTATGTCAAGCACCGGCAGAGCCCGACGACAGGAACGATCGGTACCCATAGCATCACGATTGAAAAAGGCTCGCTGCTGGCCCGTACGCTCGGTAAGGAAAAGGCGGTGGTCAATACGTTCCACCACCAGGCCATCAAGGATGTGCCCAAAGGCTTCCGCGTCGTAGCGAGAGCGGCCGACGGCATCATCGAGGGCGTCGAGCGTTCCGGCAAACTGCCCGACTTCAAAGACGGCGGCGCCATGATCCTCGGCGTCCAGTTCCATCCCGAAATCATCACCAACGGGGGCAATCCCGAGTTTCTCCCCTTATTCCAGAAGCTGGTCGAAGAAGCCGGCAAATAAACGACATCCATGAAATTCCGCATTTCCTCTTTTTCGCTGGCGCTCCTGCTCCTGGCAGGATTCACGACGGGCTGTATCGACCACGCCTATGACCTCGACCACGTGGACCGCGGCGCCCATTTCGGCAGCGGCGGCTTCACCCTCCCGCTGGGCAGTACCGACAAGATCACCATTGACCAGCTGATCGGCAACCAGTTCGACGAACTGATCACCCGCAATTCCAACGGCACCTACTCCATCTCCTACGGATCCGATCCCTACCCCCTCTCGTTTGCCATTCCCCAGAGCATCGACCGGACACTCGGACTCAAGAAATACAAAGGCCGTTACATTGACGTCGAATTCTCGGCTTTCAGCAAGCCGTCGAGTTCCCAGGTCCAGTTTGACGAAAACGGCGTGGCGGATCTTTCAAAGCGCCTGACTACCCGCAAACTTCCGGCCCGGGCTTTCCGGCTTCCTTTCTCGATCCCGAACATTCCTTCCCAATTGAACGGGCTTTCCGGTTTGACCTTGACAGACGACTCGGCCGTCCGGATCACGATTTCTGTCCCGAACTGCCTGCTGACAGACGGGGCTGTCATCCCCGACCTCAATTTCGACTTGCACGAACTCTTCGAGGTGGAAGGTTTCCCCGAGGGTGTCATTACCTTCAAAGACCTCAAGTTGACCAGCGCCAACAATTTCTCGGCCTCCAAGGACCTCAAGCTCACGAAGGTCGTGGTCGCTGAAGATGCCTTCAACCAAAAGACGCGCACCATTGACATCAACGCCCACCTCAACTTCACCGGCAACATCCTCTTCGAAAATCCCAAAACGACGCGGGCACGTTACCAGGCGGCGCCTTCTTCCAACCAACTTGTCGTCCGCGTCCAATTGGTCAATGTCGTTTGCCAGGGCATCGAAGGCATGTTCGTCTATGAGGTCGACAGCATCCGAACCCGGCTCAAGATGAGCAAGATTGCCGAGAAATTCGGCGGGGACGACGCTCCGGTTTCCTTCACGTCGCCGGAATTGCGGCTGACCTACAGCGGCAATTTCAGCGTCCCGGCCCGGGCGACGGCTACGTTTGTTGCCCAGCGCAACGGGGAGACGACCGCCCAGGTCAAAAACGTTCCCTTCGATTTACCGGTAGCCTCCGGAAACAAGACGGCCCAACGGGTCTATCGTTTTTCATCGGGCGGGGCCAGCACGAGCGGGACGGTCGGCGTGAAAGCCGACATACCCAAATTGTTCAAGCCGATTCCCGACATCATCTATGTCTATCTCGATGTCAATACCATCTCGACTAAGACAGGCGTACTCGAACTGGACAAGAAATACGAGATGGAGTTGTCGTTATCAATCTCCAGCCCGATTGCATTCGGGCCCGGTCTGCGGCTTGAATATGCCGACACGCTCTCCATCCCGGACGTTCTCGGGAAGGTTCTCAAACAGAATGAACTGAAACTCATCGGAGACATTGAAAACACATCTCCGCTGAAGATGGATATCAACCTGGTCATGACGGACGCAGCCGGGAATGCCGTTACCGTCCCGGCCAAGCAGTTTGTCGCAGCAGGTGGAAAGAGCGACATCGATCTGTCGTTCCTCCCCGCCCCGGGTGCATCGGTTGAGAATGTCTCCAAACTCATCCTGCAACTGCAAGCAGCCCCGGCTACCAGCGGCAAAGCTGTCAAGGCGACGGATTATGTCCAGACCAACCTGCTATTCCAGATTCCGGGCGGCTATAACTTCAACTTTTAAACCGAGCGTCCTATGAAACGATATATCCTGACTGTCCTGTCTGCTTTGCTGGTCCTTTCCTCCCTGGCCTCGGCCCAGGCGCTGCGGGGCAGCTATTTCTTCGAGACTTCGTTGATGCGCGGCAAGATGAACGCCGCCTTCGCGCCTCAGAACAACTTTGTTTCTCTCCCCTTGTTGGGGAGCGCCGGTTCGGATAGCTGGAGCAATGTCGGACTGCGTCACTTTGTGTTTCCCTCCGGAAATGAGGTCCGGACTTTCATGCATGAGGGTGTGTCGGCCGAGAGTTTCCTCGAAGGACTGCCGGCGGAGGATCCCTATCTCAAGAGCCGTTTTGAGATGGATTTGCTCGGGGCCGGACTCCGGCTTGGGGAAAAAGGATTCCTGACTGTAAGCCTTGGTGTGGCCGGTGACGTGTCTGCGCTGGTCCCGAATGAATTCCTTCGTTTCGCCAAAACGGGTGCCGACGGTTCTTACCCGGGTCCGGTTGTTTCCGGGAACACCTACGGCGTACTCTCCGTTGGCTATAGCTACGATTTGAGCCAATTGGTTGAAGGACTTCGGTTCGGCGCCCGCATCAAACTGCTTTCCGGCTTGTATGCCGGTAAGCTCGACCTGCGGCAGGCCAACGTCCGGATCCAGGCCGACGAAGTCGCGGTCAGCACCGACGGCGGGGGCTATCTGGTGGGCATGGACTGGAACAATAAAAAGATCCAGGTCGGTAACTTCGGCCTGCGTGGCTTCGGTTTCGGCGTCGACCTGGGCTTCGAATACCAGTTCAAACTGGACGGCTTCATCAACGGGGTCAACATCTCGGCATCTGTCAATGATCTGGGCAGACTTGGTTACAAGAAGGATGTCCATACCCTGTCAACGGGGGCCTCAGCTTCTTTCACCGGCTTCCAGGGGATCAACGCCGACTACGATTTCAAGGCCAACCTCGACAAGGTTGTCGATGATTTCAGCCGGCTGGCGGATGTCAGCAGTTCTCCGGCCAGCGGTTATGACTGCGTCCTCACGCCGAGTATCTACGCAGGTCTCGAGATTCCATTCCTGCAGGAGATGATGAGCGTCGGTGTGCTCTACTACCAGGCTTCGGGCTTCAAGCACGTGATGGCCTCCTACAACCTCTCTCCGTTCCGTTGGCTGAACCTGAGCCTCAACGGCACTTTCCTCGGCGCGCGGAATACCTACGGATTCTATGCCGAATTCATTCCCAAGAAATGGGTCGGCGTCTTCTTCGGCATGGAGAAAGCTTCCCTCAAGACCAACAAACAGCATATACCCATCGACAACTTCACTGAAAGTGCCTGCCTGGGCGTAAATATCGTCTTCGGCGGGAAGTAAAACGCGTATGAAACATCTCTTTCTGGCCTTGTTGCCGCTGCTGATCGCAACGGCGGGCTTTGCTTGTACCAACCTGATCGTCGGCAAGGACGCTTCTGTCGACGGTTCCGTGATCTGCACCTACAACTGCGACGGTTTCGGCTTTGCCGGATCGCTGCGCAGCACGCCGGCAGGCTGGCATCAGCCCGGCGAGAAGATTGCCATCCGTTCCTGGGGCCGGGGCCCGATCCGCGGCTACGTGGATCAGGTGGATTTTACCTATAATGTGATCGGCTACATCAACGAGAAACAGGTCAGCATTGTCGAGACGACCTTCGGCGGCCGGGAAGAGTTACGGAATCCGGAAGGGATACTCGACTACAATTCGATGATGATGCTGGCGCTGGAGCGTTCCGCTACGGCGCGTGAGGCCATCCGGGTCATGGCGGGGCTGCTGGCGGAATACGGTTACAATGCCACCGGGGAGACGCTCTCGGTCTGCGACAAGAACGAGGCCTGGATCTTTGAGTTCATCGGCAAGGGACCGGGCCGCAAAGGGGCTGTCTGGGTGGCTATCCGCATCCCCGACGACTGTATCAGTGCTCACGCCAACATCAGCCGCATCAGGCAGTTCCCGCAAGCCCGTAAGATTGACAAAGCTTTGGGATTCTACCAGGTCGAGGGGCAATCCATGTATGCGGCGGACGTCATTTCGTTCGCGCGGGAGATGGGGTATTTCTCCGGCAAGGATGCTGATTTCAGCTTTCGCGACGCTTATTGCCCGATTACCTTTGAGAAGGTCCGCTACGCAGACGCCCGTGTCTGGAGCTTTTTCCGCCATCACTGCGATAAGGCCGAAATGGACCAGTATCTTCCCTACATCAACGGTGATTTCGAAGCCTGTGACCATCTGCCGCTCTACATCAAGCCATCCCGCAAGGTTTCGGTCCGCGACATCATGAACGACATGCGAGACCACTACGAGGGAACGCCGCTTGACATGACCGCCGATATAAGTGCCGGACCGTGGAGTTCTCCGTACCGCCCGCTCCCGATGAGCTGGGAAACGGAAGACGGCACCAAATACTTCCGGGAGCGTGCCATCGGAACGCAGCAGAGTGGCTTCACACTGGTCTCGCACCTCCGCGGCTGGCTGCCAGACGCCGTGGGCGGCGTGATGTACTTCAACTGCGACGATGCCAGTATGGTCGCCTATGTCCCGGTCTATTGCTGTGTCAACGAGGTACCCGAGGCGTTCCGCCCGGAGAACAATCCGAACGATGTGTTCAGCGAAAAGAGCGCATTCTGGATGAACAATTTCGTGGCGAACATGGTCTATCCGCGATACAGCGCGATGATCGGGGACTTGCGGCAAGTGCAGCAGGAACTGGAAGATTTCTATGCATCGGAACAGGATGCGGTCGTGGAAGCGGTCGCGGGATTGACGCCGCGCGAAACGGTAGCCTACCTGACGCAGAAGTCGGCTGCCTACACGAAGTTGATGATGCAGCGCTGGGACGCGCTCGCCCGCCTGCTGATCGTCAAGCACAACGACCAGATCATGAAGCCATCGAAGGACGGCCGCATCGTCCCTGGCCGCTACACGGAGCCGGGCTTTGACCAGCAGTTCTACGACGCCATCAGCCGCGACACCGGCGACCGCTACAAATCCAAAACCGGCAACGCCAAAGACCTCAACCGCCTCAACGACGTACTTTGATTGCGGGCGGCTGCAGCGATGGTTGTCGCTGCCGGAGATTGCGCTGGTTGTCACTGCCGGACGCTCCGCTGCACGCTGGGTTTTTGTTCCAGGCGCAGAAAAATGCGCCTGGCCCTATAACCCACCCGCTTCGCTGCGCTAGTCCTTATCGGGAAGTCATAGGCAGGAGGCGTCGCTGAGACGACCGAGAAGATAAACAGACTTCTGCCGCGACAGGACTCCAACGCACTCCAGAATCCTGTCGCGGCAATCTTTGATTGCACACATACTCTTACCGACAGCTTTGTTTTCGATATCGGCCACAGAATGCGTTTATAGCTATCTACACGCATTCTGCGTCCACGAATCAACTCATTTCGCCATCTGTTTGGACACAGAATGCGTCTAGGTCGTGTTTTTACATTCTATGGCCAACTCCTAGTGTGTCGCGCTCCTTCTTTCGTCCTCACGGCTCCGACCTGGCATCGCGTCCGTCTTCCGGACTCCACTGTCTGTCTCTGTGCACTAGAATTCTGGAGAATAAACAGCTAGAAGTCAGCAACTAACGTAATATCGCTACCTTGACGCAACAGAGACCGAATCTTTGTTATTAGCTAATTATCAGACTGTTATCATCCAGCACACGGGTTCTATTGGTGAAGGTATTTGCTTGGAAAGCCTTGGTCACCTTCGAACTATGATACTGGGGCTAGCCCCAATCATTACGGTCTGCTATCCCTCAAAGCCTCGCTACGACCTCCACTAACGCCTGATGGCGCTCAGCGAAGCGAGACGGTTTTCCAAGCAAATACCTTCGCCAATAGAACCTATCACACGCGATGTTATTGGAACAGGCGGCGGCAGAGAGTGGCGATGTCGGAGACAGGTGTGACGGTGATGCCAGAAGGCTGGCGTTTGGCGAAGGAGGATTCTTTGTTGAACGACGAGATATAGATCTCTTCGAAACCGAGCTTTTCGGCTTCGGCGATGCGGCGTTCGACCTGGCTGACAGGGCGGATCTCGCCACTGAGACCGACTTCGGCGGCGAAGCAAACCTTCGGTGAGATGTAGAGGTCGAAATTCGAAGACAGGATGGAAGCCACGATGGCCAGGTCACAAGCGGGGTCGGAAACGCGCAGGCCGCCGGCGATATTGAGGAAGACGTCTTTGGCGGCGAGTTTGAAGCCCGCGCGTTTTTCGAGAACGGCCAGCAGCATATTGAGCCGGCGGCCATCGAAACCGGTGGCTGAACGCTGGGGTGTTCCATAGGCGGCCGTGCTCACCAAGGCCTGAATCTCAATGAGAAATGGACGGGTGCCATCCATCATGGCGGCAATGGCGATGCCCGACAAATCGTCCTGGTGCATCGGGATGAGAATCTCCGACGGATTCCGTACTTCACGCAGCCCTGTACCAGTCATCTCGAAGACCGCCAGTTCATCGGTCGAGCCGAAACGGTTCTTGATGCTGCGCAAAATCCGGTAGGAACCCTTCGTATCGCCTTCGAACTGAAGGACCACATCGACGATATGCTCCAAAATCTTCGGTCCCGCGAGCGTGCCGTCCTTCGTGATGTGGCCGATCAAAATGACGGGAGTACCCGTTTCCTTGGCATAACGCAGCAGCGCCGAGGCGCATTCTCGAACCTGCGACACGCAGCCCGCAGACGAATCGAGCGCTTCGCTATAGATGGTCTGGATGGAGTCGACGATCAGCAGTGCGGGCTTGATTTCCCGCGCTTGTTCCAGGATATTCTCGAGTACGGTTTCACTCAAAATGAAACAATCTTCGTCGCGGCCGCCAAGCCGGTCAGCGCGCAACTTGATCTGTTTGGGGCTCTCCTCGCCGGAGACATAAAGCGTCCGCAAATCCTTACAACACAACGGAATTTGCAACGATAGCGTCGATTTGCCAATGCCGGGTTCGCCTCCGATAAGAATCATGCTTCCGGCAACCATACCACCCCCTAATACACGGTCGAGTTCGGCGATTCCGATTGAAAAACGATTGTCGCTCGAGAGGTCAATCTCCTGCAATCGCATCGGCCGGGCATCAGCGGCGTCGATATAGGCACGCTGCCGTGCGGCCACACCACCTCCCGCTGCGCCCTTCGATGCCTTCGGTGCCTTCGGCTCTTCCACCATCGTATTCCATTCTCCGCAGGCAGGACACCGTCCCATCCACTTCGGACTCTCGTTCCCACACGAGGTACAATACCACACACTCTTGATCTTCGTTGCCATACGACAAACTTACGAAAAATTTGCTATCTTTGAAAATTATCATGCGCCGATAATCGGCGGCCGATGAGGGCGGAGCGGAGCGGGTGGGTTTTCGGGGCAGGCGCATTTCTCTGCGCCTGGAACGAAAAACCAGAGCGCAGCGGAGCCCGGACGACGGACGAGATGTCCGGTCAGTGCCGGGCATGACGAACGAGAGGCAATGCCTGACGGGAGACGATTGACTCCGATGAACGGCGGCCGATGAGGGCGGAGCGGAGCGGGTGGGTTTTCGGGGCAGGCGCATTTCTCTGCGCCTGGAACGAAAAACCAGAGCGCAGCGGAGCCCGGACGATGAACGAGATGCCCGGTCAGTGCCGGGCATGACGAACGAAAGGGCAGCCAGACATGACGAACGATGACGGAAGAAAAACGAAAACAAGAAACAATACATATATGGAAACACTGACAATCAAGACCATCGGACCGTGGCTGCTGCACGGCGAACAGATTCTGCTGACAGGCAGTTGCCCTGCATTGGGCGGGTGGGATCCCGCCAAAGCCCTTCCGATGCAAGTGACACAAGGCATCCTTTGGTATATCAACCTGCAGACCGCCGACCTGCCCGAATCCTTCGAATACAAATTCCTGCTTAAACAACGCGACGGCAGCATCGTATGGGAGACCTGCTTCAACCGGACCAACCCTTACGCCGTCACCGAGACGACCTTCCCCAACCAGCATCCCCGCTTCGCCGGAACCGCCATCCCCGTCTTCTCCCTCCGGAGCCAGCACAGCGCCGGTATCGGCGATTTCTCCGACATCAAACTGATGGTTGACTGGGCCGCCGCGACCGGACAGGCCGTGTTGCAACTGCTTCCCGTCAACGACACAACTTCCACCAAGACCTGGACCGACTCCTATCCCTACGGCGGCATCACCATCATGGCCCTGCATCCCATTTATTTGAACCTGCAGGACATCGGACCGCTCCGGAATAAAGAGGCGCAAGCCGCGTTCGAGGCCGAAGCCGCCGAACTCAACGCCCTGCCCCAGCTCGATTACGAACGCGTCTTCGACTTGAAAGAAAAATACACACGGGCCATCTTCGCCCAGAAAGGCACCCGGACCATGGGAAGCAAAGCCTTCAAGGCCTTCTTCGAGAACAACCGCGACTGGCTGCTGCCCTACGCAGCCTTCTGTGTCCTGCGCGACCGCTTTGAAACCGCAGATTTCTCGAAATGGAAACGCCTGAGCAAGTACAGCGCCACTGGCGTAGCGCGCCTTTACAAAGAAGCCCAAGCCGAGATGGATTATTACATCTTCGTCCAGTACCACCTCGACCGGCAGTTGCACGAAGCACACGATTACGCCCATTCGAAGGGCGTTGCCTTGAAGGGAGATATTCCCATCGGCATCACGCCACACAGCGTCGAGGCTTGGGTCCAGCCCGAGTACTTCAATATGGGTGAGCAGGCGGGAGCCCCGCCGGATGCTTTCGCGGCCGACGGCCAGAACTGGGGCTTTCCGACCTACAACTGGGACCGGATGGCCGAGGATGGATACACCTGGTGGAAACGCCGCTTCCGCAAGATGGCCGAATACTTCGATGCCTACCGCATCGACCATGTGCTGGGCTTCTTCCGCATCTGGGAGATTCCCGTGCCTTACAAATCCGGCCTGATGGGCCACTTCAGCCCGGCCCTGCCCTATTCCGTGGATGACCTGCGCTGGCGCGGCTTCTATTTCGATGAGAACCGGCACGCCAAACCGTATGCCGACAACGACCCGCGGGAAGTGCTCTTCCTCGAAGACCCTGTCCACAAGGGCCTGTGGCATCCGCGTATCAGCGCCCAGTACACACGCAGTTACAATGACCTGCAGCAGTGGGAAAAAGACGTGTACAACCGCCTCTACGACGAATTCTTCTACACCCGTAACACCGAATATTGGCGGGAGCAGGCCATGCGCAAACTGCCTGCCCTGATCGGTGCCACCAACATGCTTACCTGTGCCGAGGATCTCGGCATGATCCCGGCGTGCGTGCCCCAGGTACTCTCCGACCTGCACATCCTCTCGCTCGAGGTCCAACGCATGCCGAAGGATCCCAAGCAGATGCTCGGCAATCCGGCAGAGTATCCCTACATGAGCGTCTGCACCACAGGTTCCCACGACACGAGCACCTTGCGCGGCTGGTGGGGCGAAAACCACGGTGGAGAAGACTGTCCGGTCGAGACCTGTCAGTGGATTATCGCCGAGCACTTGTATTCCCCGTCCATGCTGGCCATTCTCCCGCTGCAGGACTGGTTCTCTCTCGAACCGTCGCTACGCGTGGCTGACATTGCGGGCGAACGCATCAACATTCCCGCCAATCCGAAGCACTATTGGCGCTGGCGGATGCATGTCACGCTGGAAGCGTTGATTGCGAATACGGCATTGAATGAAAAAGTGGCCGGGCTCATTGCCGACAGCGGCCGGAAAGCCTAGATTCCCATGGCAGAAGACACTCCCAAGAAGAAAGGACTTGCCCTGCACTGGCAGATCCTCATCGGCATCGGACTGGGTATCGTAGCCGGCATCGTGCTGTGCAAGATCACCCCGTACGAAAACTGGTACAAGTATATCAAATGGGCTGGCGACATCTTCCTGCGCGGCCTGCGGATGATCGTCATCCCTCTCGTGTTCACATCGATCGCTCTCGGCGTGGCCGGTATGGGCAACTCGGCGGCGCTTGGGCGCATCGCCGGCAAGACCATCATCTATTACATCGGAACCACCTTGATCGCTGCAGTTATCGGCCTGACGCTGGTCAACCTGGTCAGGCCAGGCGTAGGTGCCAGCCTCAACTTGACGGAAGAAGTGAGGACGGTCAACGCCCAGAACGTTTCGTTTATCGACCAGATCGTCAACATCGTGCCGGCCAATATCTTCGAAGCGATGGCCAAGGGCGACCTGCTGCCGATCATCTTCTTCGCGGTCATCTTCGGCCTGTTCATGAACAAAGTCGAGATCAAGTACAGCGAAACACTGAAAAACCTGTTTACCGCCATCTACGAGGTCATCATGAAGATCACGATGTTCATCATCCGGCTGGCTCCGTTCGGCGTGTTCGCCATCGTGACGAATGTCGTGGGCAAACAAGCGGATGATCCACAGGCCCTGCTGGCAATGGCCGGCAGCCTCGGCGTATTCGTGCTGGTGGTCTGGGGCGGCCTGCTCATCCAGGGCGGCGTGGTGCTGCCGCTGCTGGTGCGGGTGCTCGGGAAACAGAATCCCTGGCGGCACATCTCCAAAATGTCCACCGGCATCCTGACGGCGTTCTCCACCTGCTCTTCGGGTGCGGCCCTGCCGATCAACATCCGCGATTCACAGGAAAAATGCGGCATCTCGAACAAGATCGCGAGCTTCGTCCTGCCGCTGGGCAGCACGATCAACATGAACGGTACGGCACTTTATGAATGCGTGGCTGCCATCTTCATCGCCCAGGCTTACGGAATCGACCTGACTTTGGTCCAGCAGATCATGATTGTCTTCACGGCTCTGCTGGCAGCCATCGGCGCGGCAGGTATTCCGATGGCCGGAATGGTGATGCTGGCCATCGTCCTCTCCGCAGTCGGCCTGCCCCTCGAAGGCATCGGCATGGTGTTGGCTGTCGAGCAGATCTGCGACATGCCCCGCACCTGCATCAACTCCTACGGCGACACCTGCGGCGCAGTGATTATCGCCCATAGCGAGGGCGAAGAATTGACGATCTAATTACACGTCCGCCACAGAATCCGCATCGTCGATCTGGGGGAAGAAATCGACCTCGGCACGACGAAATATACGGTCGTGAAGTAATAGCTAACTGGCAAACGTCGCCAATGGCGTTTTTTTCGACCCATTGGGCGCAAAAACGACGGAAATTGCGCCCAATGGGTATTATTATGGGCCATTGGCCACGCCCGCCCTTTTTGATCATTTTTGCAGCGCAAAAAATCCTTCCCTTCAGCGGACGACGAAACGGTCGCGGCCGAAAATGTCGGGCAGGATGCGGGAGCCGGGGAAGAGGGCGGCGACATCCGGTCCGAAACGCTCGTTGATCTCCAGATAGATGTGGCCATCGGGACGCAAGAGGGCATCGGCCCAGCGGGCGATGGCGCGATAGAATTTCAACGGGTCATCGTCGGGGACGAACAAAGCTTCAGCCGGCTCGAAGTCGAGGACGTTGGGGCGCATCGCGGCCCGCTCGCTGTCGCAGATATAAGGTGGATTGGAGACAATGACGTCGAACTTCGGCAGGCCGGCGGGAGGGACGGCCAGCACGTCGGCGGTAAAGAAAATCGGTTTGGCGCCGCCGACTTTGATGCGCTGCCGGCACGCATAACGAAGGGCCGCATCTGAAAGGTCGCAGCCATAGACCATTGCCTCGGGGAATTCGGCCGCCAGCGACCAGGCGATACAACCAGAGCCGGTGCATAGATCAAGGATGCTGAAAGGGCTGTCATTGTCGGAGGCGAGATGCCCGCTCGAAGCGGAGCTTGACGGGGCGTCGTCGGACTCACTATCGTTCTCGGAATAGAGGTCGTCGATGATGCGGGAGACGAGTTCTTCGGTCTCCGGCCGGGGGATCAGGCAGCCTTCGCCGACTTTGAAGCGATGGCCGCAGAATTCGGTGGAACCGAGCACGTATTGCAAGGGACGTGCAGTCGCCAGTTCGTCGAGGGCGTCCAACATTTCAGATGCCCGGTCAGGCCGGGCACGGCCATCGGAATCAGAGCGAAGCGGAGCATCGTCAACTGTCAACTGCATCTCCGGGTCGGAGATGTATTTATAGGAAGGTATGTCAAGGTAATGCTCCAGCAGACGGAAGGCGATGGACTTGGCCTCCGCTTCCGGATAGAGCGGCGACAACTGTTCGATACAGCGCTTGACGAAGGCAGACAGTGTCATGGTAAAGCCCGTCTTGGATCAGCCGTTACGCCGGGCAGACGGACAGGGCCTCGGCGATGATTGTATCGAGCACTTCGTTGACCGAAAGGCCGGCGGCCCGGATCTGGGCCGGAACCAGCGACATCTTGGTCATGCCGGGAACCGGATTGATCTCCAGGAAATAGACTTTGCCCGATTCGGTCATGATGTAGTCGCAACGGATGAGGCCGCGGCAGCCGAAATGCTGGTAGATGCGGCGCGTCTGTTCCTGGACCGTTTTCGCCTGTTCTTCCGTAATCTGCGCCGGGCAGACCTCATCGCTCTTGCCGAGATACTTCGCCTCGTAGTCGAAATACTCGTTGTGGGAGATGATCTCGGTAACCGGCAGCGGGATGACCAGGCCATCGCGGTTGAAGACACCTTCGGTCAATTCCCGGCCGGGGATATAACTCTCAATGAGCACGTCATCACTTTCGGAGAAGGCAGCCGCGACAGCGGCCGCGAGGTCTTCCTGCCGCTTGACTTTCGTCACACCGAAAGAACTGCCGCCATCGTTAGGCTTCACAAAAACCGGCAGCCCCAGCTGCTCGACGACCGCCTCGGCATTGAGCGGCTCCCCCCGGTGCAGGAAAATCTCAGGAGCCAGCGGGATGCCCAAACCGCGCAACGCTTTCTTGCAGGCATGTTTGTCGAACGTCAAGGCTGCCACCCGAGAATCACAGGTGGTAAAAGGCACCCCGTGCTTTTCCAATTCCGCCTGCAGGATACCATTCTCACCCGGCGTCCCGTGAATCATGATCAAAGCCACATCGAATTCCTTCAGCCGCGAAGGGATAAAGGGGGCCACGGGAACGGCCACATCCGTGACAGCCGGGTCGCATACCGACCACTGCCCGTCACGCAGCAGGAGTTCCGTTACCTCATAGCGCTGCGGATCCAGACATGTGGCCACAAATTTTCCACTCAGCACCGAAATACCCCACTCGGAGGAATCGCCGCCGTAAATCAAAGCTATCTTTTTCATGTATCTTCTTTAGTTGAAATAATCATTCCCGGGATTGACGTCGGAAAGATCGTCGGAAGAACCGTCGCAGAGCTGGCTCATGGTCCAGCCCAACGGTGGAACGAACACGTCGTCCGGACCGATCGGAATCGAGGGATCGTTATAGACCTTTTGCATGAAGAGCGCCCAGATCGGGAGCGCCATGCTGGCACCCGCGCCCAAGGCAGTGCTGGAGAAGTGGACCTGCCGGTCCTCCCCGCCTACCCAAGCACCAGCCGTCAGCTTCGGGGTGTAGCCGATGAACCAGCCGTCGGAGTTGTCGTTGGTCGTACCCGTCTTGCCGGCAATGTCACCCTGGATATTGTAGCGCCAGCGGATGCGGCCGGCCGTACCGTCGTTGACCACACCCTGCATCATGTTGATCATCTTGTAGGCCGTCACCTCGCTGATGGCTTCCCGCTTGCGGGTCGAGAACGTGGCCAGCACATTGCCAGCGTTGTCCTCGATGCGTGTGACGAACATCGGATAGCAATAGACACCCCGTCCGGGGAAGGTATTGTAGGCCGCCACCATCTCCATCACGCTCAAGTCGCACGAACCGACGCAAAGCGAGACCACCGGGTCGAGGTAGCTGCTGATACCCATCTTGCGGCAGATCTCCACCAGGGCGAACGGCCCGAACTGCTTCATCAGGTAGGCGGAGATATTGTTGCGGCTGTTGGTCAAGCCCCACTTGAGGGTGACGATCCGGTCGTCCACCTCGGCCTTGGGCGCCCAGTCCGTGCCGTTGACGTCAATGGTATAGGTGCTGTTGGCCACCCGGTCACAAGGCGTGTAGCCCTCCTGCATGGCCAGCGTGTAGAGGAACGGCTTGAAGGTCGAGCCGACCTGCCGCTTGCCCTGGCCGATGTTGTCGTATTTGAAGAAACGGTAGTCCGGCCCGCCGACATAGGCTTTCACATTGCCCGTGTTGGGCTCGATGGCCATGAACGCTGCCCGCAGGAAGGCCTTGCAGTAGCGGATCGAATCGTTGGGTGTCATCAACGTATCGACATAGCCTTTGCTGTTCCAGGCAAAGAGCCGCATCCGTACCGGGGTATCGAAAGCCTTGGAGATCTCGGCATCAGACACGCCTTCCGCTTTCATCGCGCGATACCGGTCGCTCCAGCGGCGGCCATTGCGCATCAGGCGGTCCACCTCCTCTTGCGGGACATCGTTGGAGAAGGGATAGTTCTTGCGATTCTTGAGTTCCCGGTTGAGCGTCTGCTGCAGTTCCTTGCCCAGATGCTGGGCCACGGCCTGCTCGGCATACTTCTGCATGCGGGAATCGAGTGTGGTGTAGATGCGCAGGCCGTCCCGGTCCAGGTCGTACTCCGTACCGTCGGGCTTATGATTCTTTTTGAGCCACCCGAACAAAGGATTGTCGCGCCAGGCCAGGGAATCGGCCCGGTAGTCTTCCACCTGCGCATAAGCGGAGCGCTTCGGCTGCTCGGCATTCATGAACTTGCGGAGCATGTCGCGGAAGTACGGCGCGTAACCGGAATTGTGGTCCTGCTGTTTGTAGGTCACCACGATGGGAATAGCGGCTATCGAATCCATGTCATGCTTGGTGAGATAGTCGTTGCGTTCCATCTGCCGGAGCACATGGTTGCGCCGGGCCAGCGACTGGTCCGGATTGAGGGCCGGGTTGTAACGGGTCGGCTTGTTGACCATGCCCACCAGGCAGGCTCCTTCTTCCACGGTCAGGTCCTCAGGATCCTTGGCGAAAAATGTATTGGAAGCGGCCTTGATGCCGTAGGCATTGCCGCCGAAGAAGATCTGGTTGAGATACATCGTCACGATCTCCTCCTTGGTGTAGTTGCGCTCGATCTTGACGGCGGTGATCCACTCCTTGAGTTTGATGCCGATCATTTTGAGCTGCCGTCCGCCGGGAATCCGGCTGTGCAGGTCCTGGCGGGGATAGAGGGTCTTGGCCAACTGCTGCGTGATGGTACTGCCACCGCCCTGGGAAGAGTCACCCAGCAGGAGGGTCTTGACGGCCACACGGCCCAAGCCGCGGAAGTCGATACCGGAATGGCGGTAGAAACGGGCGTCCTCCGTCGCAATGGCCGCGTCGATGACGTGGCGCGGAATCTGGTCGTAACTTACATAGGAGCGGTTCTCGATATGATAGGTATTGAGCACTTTGCCGTCTTCGGAGATGAGGAGCGTGGCCAGGTTGCTGTCAGGATTCTCAATCTGCTCGAACGAAGGGATCTTCGCAAACAGGGCCACCAGCAGCAGCGCCACCAGCAACAGGGCCACCGGCAGGGTGATCAGGATCCAGAACCACTTGGTTATTGTCTTCTGTACGGTTTCTTTCATTTTTTAACTTCGTTAAAGGCCCGGCGAAGGGCGATACGTCTTGCAAAAATAGAAAAAAAGATTTGGAAAGTTACCTTGTTTATCCTTTACTTTGCACTTCCAAAACCAAAAACGAACGAGATGGGCGAGAATTTAGTTATTGTGGAGTCTCCGGCAAAAGCCAAGACAATCGAGAAGTTCCTTGGAAAAGGTTACACGGTCAAATCCAGTTTCGGTCACATCAGAGACCTGAAAAAGAAGGGGTTGGGTATCGATATTGCCAACGGTTTCCTCCCCGAATACGAAATTTCGAGCGACAAGAAGAAGACGGTCGCCGAGCTCACAGCCGCTGCGAAAGCCGCTGCGACAGTCTGGCTCGCTTCCGATGAAGACCGCGAGGGAGAGGCCATCGCCTGGCATCTTTCCGAGACCCTCGGCCTGCCTGTCGAGAAGACCCGCCGCATCGTCTTCCACGAAATCACGAAGAACGCCATCCTCGAAGCCATCGAGAACCCGCGCGACATCGACATGAACCTTGTCAAGGCCCAGCAGGCCCGCCGCGTCCTCGACCGCCTCGTCGGATTCGAGCTCTCCCCGATCCTGTGGAAGAAGATCCAACCCAAGCTTTCGGCCGGCCGCGTCCAGTCGGTTGCCTTGAAACTCATCGTGGACCGTGAGCGCGAGATCGCCGCCTTCGAAGCCAAGCCGTTCTTCCGCGTGGAAGGCCTCTTCTACACCGAAGGGTCGAAGAAACCCATCCGCGCCACGCTCGACCGCAAATTCGAAACGGAAGCCCAGGCCCGTGCGTTCCTCGAGCGCTGCCGGGGCGAACAGTTTGCCGTCGCTTCGGTCGAAAAGAAGGAAGCCCACCGCAGTCCGGCGCCACCGTTCACCACCTCCACGCTCCAGCAGGAAGCCGCCCGCAAGCTCGGCTACTCCGTGAGCCAGACCATGTCCATCGCCCAGCGTCTCTATGAAGCCGGCCTGATCACTTACATGCGTACCGACTCCATGAATCTCTCCACGCTGGCTCTCGGTACGACCAAAGAGATGGTGACCCGGCTCTATGGTGCCGACTATTCGAAAGTCCGCAACTATCACACCCGCGTCAAAGGTGCGCAGGAGGCCCACGAAGCCATCCGTCCCACCTATGTCAGCAACATGGACATCGAAGGCACCTCGACCGAGAAGCGGCTCTACAATCTCATCTGGAAGCGGACTGTCGCCTGCCAGATGGCTGACGCCGTAGTCGAGAAGACCGAAGTGGAAATCTGTGGATCCAACCTGGAGGAGAAATTCATCGCCAGCGGCGAACAGATTCTTTTCGACGGTTTCCTGAAAGTCTATATCGAAGGAACGGACGACGAGGAAGACGAGGTCCAGGGTGTCCTGCCCCGCATCGGCCAGGGCCAGGTGCTCCACTGCGAAAGCATCGAAGCCACCGAGAAATACACCCAGCACCCGCCGCGCTACAGTGAAGCGAGCCTCGTCAAGAAACTCGAAGAACTCGGCATCGGCCGTCCTTCTACTTATGCCTCGACTGTAAGCACGATCACCACTCGCGGCTACATCATCAAAGGCGACAAACCGGGCACCGTGCACGACACCTGCAGCCTGACCCTGCGGGACGGCGAGATCCGCCGCACCGCGAAACAGGAGAAAATCGGCGCCGAGAAGAAGAAGCTGCTGCCCGAAAACATCGGCATCGTGGTGACCGACTTCCTGGCGGCCAATTTTGCCGACATCCTCAATTATGGCTTCACGGCCAAGGTGGAAGAGTCGTTCGACAAGGTGGCGAAAGGCCGCCTCGCGTGGGACAAAGTCATCAGCGATTTCTACACGCCTTTCCACCAGGAGGTCGAAGGCAGCCTGCAGGACCGCGAACACACGCACGCCGAACGCCTTATCGGCAACGACCCCGTTTCGGGTAAGCCCATCACGGCCCGCATCGGCCGTTTCGGACCGCTGCTCCAGAAAGGAACTTCCGACGATCCGGACAAACAGTTCGTCAGCCTCGGCAAGGGCCAACTCATCGAAACTATCACTTTGGAAGAAGCCGTCAAACTCTTCGCCCTCCCGCGTCTGGTCGGGCATCTGGACGGGCAGGAGATCATCACATCCAGCGGCCGTTTCGGACCCTATGTGAAATACGCCGGAAAGTTCGTCTCGCTGGCCAGGGGACAGGATCCCTACACCCTGACCGAAGCGCAAGCCATCGCCCTGATTGAGGAAAGCCGGAACAAGGAGGTCAAGAAGGTTATAGCGGATTTTCCGGACTCCGGTATCCAGATTCTGAACGGCCGTTACGGTCCGTATCTCAAGCGTGGAAAAGACAATTTCAAACTTCCCAGGAAACAAGACCCCGCAACCCTTACCGAAGAAGAGTGTCTGGCTATCATTTCGAAAGCCGGTAAGAAAAAATAATTATAAACAATAACTTGACTTAAAAGGACGCCCAGCGTATAATATGCGCATATTTCGGGCGCCCTTTGTGTTTTTTCAACTTTTTTCCGCGTTATCGATAACAAATTGAAATTATTTTCTATATTTGCAGGCATTATGGCAAAAATCAACTTTCAAGTCGACGAAATAGACCAGAAAATCCTGAGTTTTCTCGTCAAAAATGCTAGGATGCCCTTCTTGGAGATCGCCCGCGAGTGCGGCGTTTCCGGCGCAGTCATCCACCAGCGCGTAAAGAAAATGGAAAACGCCGGGGTCATCACCGGATCCCGCCTGTTGGTCAAACCCGAAGCCCTCGGGCTCAATGTGTGCGTATTTGTCTGTGTCTCCCTGTCCGAAGCCAGCAGTTACAACAAAGTGGTTGAGACCCTGAAGAACATTCCCGAAGTCGTGGAGTGTCATTTTGTGACCGGTGTCCACTCTCTCCTGCTGAAACTCTATTGCTTCGACCACGACCACTTGATGACGACCCTGATCGACACCATCCAGAACATTCCCGGCATCAGCCGTACCGAGACGATGGTCTCGCTCGACCAGGCCATCGAACGCCAGGTGTGGGTCAAGGACTACGACTACATCAAAGCCGTTCCCCGCAAGCGGAAATCCTAAGCAGCGTCTCGGCCAGCAACAGGTCGTCGGGCGTCGTGAGTTTCAGGTTCATTTTGTCACCCGAAACAATGTGCACGGGCACACCCGCCGCCTCCACCACGGAAGCGTCGTCCGTAAAAGAAGTTGAAAAAGCCTGGCGGTAAGCCGCCTTCAAAATCCCTGCATCAAACAGTTGGGGCGTCTGCACCCGCACCAAACCGTCACGGTTCACGGGCGTGGAGTGTTCCTCCCCTTCCATCCGACGGACTGACTCCACAACCGGCACGGCCGGAATGACCGCCGGGTGTGTCGCTGCCGCTTCAAACAGCCGCGCCAGCAGCGCCTGGCTGATGAAAGGCCGGACCCCGTCGTGGACAGCCACAATGCCTTCGTCACCCACATATTTCAAGGCATTCTGCACGGAATGGAAACGGGTGATGCCCCCCGACACCATCGCATAGCGTTCCAGGAAGCCACTGCACCGGCAGTAGTCCCGCCACCACTCCTTCTGCGCCGCCGGCAGCACAAGAATCACTTCCATGGAAGGATCGTAGGCCAGAAAACGCTCGACAGTGTGCCGCAGCACGGGTTTGCCTCCGATCTCCAGGAACTGCTTGGGCCGGTCGGCGCCCATCCGGACCCCTTGTCCGCCGGCCACGATGACTGCATATCGTTTCATCAGAAAAAGAATCTACAATGGATTGTTGATAAATTGGTGGACAAAAATAATTAATAATCGCGAGAATATTTCTAAATTTGTCTCGTCTATCCTAAACCGAAAAAAGAAAAAATCAATATGGCATTTTCATTCTTACAGCAGGAGCTCGCCATCGACCTGGGAACGGCCAACACCGTCATTTTCATGAATGACAAGAAGGTCATCGACGAACCCTCCATCGTAGCCATCGACAAACTCACCGGCAAATGCGCGGCTGTCGGCACCAAGGCCAAGGCCATGCAGGGCAAGGAGAACCAGAATATCAAGACTGTCCGCCCGCTCAAGGACGGCGTCATCGCCGACTTCGACGCCTCGGAGCAGATGATCCGCGAGTTCATCAAGATGATCAACAACAAGCGTTCGCTCTTCTCCCCGAGCCTGCGCATGGTGGTCTGCATCCCTTCCGGCTCCACGGAAGTGGAGAAACGCGCCGTCCGCGACGCCGCCGAACATTCCGGCGGCCGGGACGTCCAGATGATTTTCGAGCCGATGGCGGCCGCCCTCGGTATCGGGCTCGACGTCACCGCCCCGATGGGCAACATGATCGTGGATATCGGCGGCGGCACCACCGAGATCGCCGTCATCTCCCTGGGCGGTATCGTGGCCGACGAGAGCATCAAGACGGCCGGCGACGTGTTCACCAGCGAGATCCAGCAGTATATGCGCCAGCAGTATAACATCCGCATCGGCGAACCCACCGCCGAGCAGATCAAGATCCGCATCGGCGCCGCCATCTCCGAACTGGACGAGCCGCTCGAACCTTTCGTGGTGAAAGGCCCGAACCTGATGACCGTCCACCCGGTCGAAGCGCCCGTCACCTACCAGGAGGTCGCCCACTGCCTCGACAAGTCGCTGGTCAAGATCGAATCGAGCATCCTCACCGTCCTCGAGAAGACCCCGCCGGAACTCTACAGTGACATCGTCCGCAAGGGTATCTTCCTGACCGGCGGCGGCGCCCTGCTGCGCGGCCTCGACGTGCGTCTTTCCAAAAAGATCAACATCCCGTTCCACGTGGCCGAAGACCCGTTGCGCGCCGTGGCCCGCGGTACTTGCATCGCCCTCAAGAACCCCCACTACCCCTTCTTGATGCGATGAAAAACCGCTACGGACTCCTCTCGAGCCTCACCGCCATCGCCCTGTTCATCGTTCTGGAAACCGTCGCCATCGTCATGGTGGTGAACGGCTCCGTCGTGCAGCGCTATAAGGTGCTGGGAGCAGTCCGGAGTGTCGAGTCCTGGTTTTGGGCCCGCACCAGCAAGATCTCCTATTATTTCAACTACAAGACGGAAAACGAGCGTCTGGCCGCGGAAAACCTCCAGCTGCGCCAACAGTTGGCCGGTTATGCCGCCGCCCAGGCTGAACTAGACAGCGTGGTCCGCATCATCGAACCCGATTATACCTTCATCGGCGCCACGGTCATCCGCAACTCCGTGGACAAGCAGCACAACTACCTGATCCTCGACCGCGGCGAGAAGGAAGGCGTCGAACCCGGCATGGGCGTAATCACCGCCCGCGGCGTGATCGGCATCGTCAGCGCTGTCAGCCGGCACTATTCCTACGTCATCTCGCTGCTCAACACCGAACAGTCGGTCAGTGCCAAGCACGCCGGCAGCGGGGCTTTCGGTCCGATGACCTGGCAAGGTCGCGATCCCGGCCGGGCTCTCCTCGCCGAGATTCCCGTGCACGTCCAGGTCGCGCCCGGTGACACGGTGCTGTCGAGCGGCTTTTCCACCATCTACCCGCCGGACATCCCCATCGGCAGCGTCGAAGACACGCACATCAGCCAGGGCTCGTCGCAGGAACTGACGGTCGTCCTCTTTGAGGACTTCCGTTCGCTGCACAACGTTTATATCGTCCGCAACAACCGCGGCACGGAAATCCAGGAACTGTATGAAAAGGCCCGCTGACATTTTCTACTTCGTGCTGTTGTTCCTGCTGCAGCTGGTGATCTCGGACTACGTACATCTGGGCCCGTGGATCTGCTTGAACCTGATCCCGTTGCTGATTCTTCTGATCCCGCTTTCCTATCGCCCGCATGCCGTGCTGCTCATCGCATTCGGCCTGGGCCTCGGTCTTGACCTCCTTTCCGACGGTGTGCCCGGCCTTAACGCCTTCGCCGCCGTCCTGGCTGCCGCTCCGCGCAAGTTTTTCTACCGGACAATGGTCAACGCCGACCGGCAGGACAAGACGGAAGTTCCGCTGATGGGTGAAGTCGGGCTGGTCAAATACCTCAAGTACCTGGCCGTCCTGACGGCCATCTACCTGGTGGCCTATGTGCTGGTAGATTGCATCAGTTTCCGGCCGGCCGGATTCATCGCGCTCAAAGTCATTGCCAGCTGGTTGGCCAGCACGGCCTTGTGCCTGCTGCTGGCGCTCCCGCTCCAAAGCCGGAACTGAAGCCATGAACCCGTTCCAGAACCGCCGCAGCATCGTCGTCGCCGCCGTCATCCTCGTCTTTGCCGTGATGGCGTTCCGCTTGTTCCAGGTCCAGATCATCAAGAAGGAATACCGGGTGACCGCCGAGAACAACGCGCTCAAATACGAGACCATCTACCCGGCCCGCGGCCGCATCCTCGACCGCAACGGCGAAGTCCTGGTGGACAACAAACTGACCTATGACATCATGGTCACGCCTTTCGATGTCAAGGAATTCGACACGCTGGCCTTCTGCCGCATCTTCGACCTCGACACGGGTTTCGTCCATGAGAAGTTCCGCGAATACCGGATGTACCGCACCCGCATCGGCTACCAGACCCTGGTGTTCAAGCGCCAGGTTACCGGTGAGCAGTACAACATGTTCATCGAGAAGAGTTTCCTCTTCCCCGGCTTCACGGGCGTGCCGCGCACCTCGCGCACCTACCCGTTCAATGCCGGCGGCAACCTGCTGGGTTACATTTCGGAAGTGGATGCGAACTACATCAAGGATCACCCGGAATACCGCAGCGGCGACTATGTGGGCAAGACCGGTATGGAGGAGGCCTATGAGCCCCTGCTGCGCGGCGAGAAGGGCTACAGCATCTTCCTGCGCGACGCGCGGGGCCGCATCAAGGAGCATTACAACGACGGCGAATACGACAAGACCGCCATCCCGGGCGTGGACGTGACCACCACCATCGACGGCGTCCTGCAGGCCTACGGCGAAAAGCTGATGCAGAACAAGGTCGGTTCACTGGTGGCCATCGAGCCGGCTACGGGTGAGATCCTTACAATGGTCTCCAGTCCCGGCATCGACGTGAGCCAACTCTCCGAGATCAACAAGCACTACCGGGACCTGGTCACCGACCCCTACAAACCGATGTACAACCGGGCCGTGATGTCGCCCCAGCCGCCGGGCTCTGTCTTCAAACTGGTCAACGGCCTGATCGGCCTGCAGGAAGGCGTCCTGACGCCCAACACGATGTACGGCTGCCACCGGGGCTATGTGGTAGGCAACCTGCGCGTGGGCTGCCACGGACATCCCAGCCCGATCAATATGTACCAGTCGATCATGATGTCGTGCAACGCCTACTACTGCTATGTGTTCCGCTCCATCCTGGACAATCCGCGTTACAACTCCGTCCAGGAAGGCTTCGAGCGCTGGAAGGAATACACGGCCAGTTTCGGTTTCGGGCAGAAACTCGGGACCGACATCCCGGGTGAGAAGGCCGGCACGATGCCCACGGCCGAACGGTACGACCGTCTTCACGGCAAGGGCCGCTGGCGGTCGATCTCCATCATCTCGCTGTCCATCGGCCAGGGTGAGATCGGCTGCACACCGCTCCATCTGGCCAACCTGGCCGCCACCATTGCCAACCGGGGCTTCTTCTACACGCCGCACCTGCAAAAAGATACGCCCGACAGTCCCATCGACGAGCGCTTCAAAGAACGCCACTACACGATGGTTGATACCAGCCATTTCGTCGATATCGTCAAAGGCATGGAACTGGCCATCAACTACACGGGCGGTGGCGCTACGGCCACGATCGCCCGCGTCCCCGGCGTCATTGCCTGCGGCAAGACAGGCACGGCTCAGAACCCGCACGGGGACGACCATTCCGTCTTCATCACTTTCGCTCCGAAAGACGACCCGAAGATTGCCGTGGTAGCCTACGTGGAAAATGGCGGCTTCGGTGCCACCTGGGCGGCGCCGATCGCCTCGCTGCTGGTGGAAAAATACCTCAACGGCGAGATTGCCCCGGAGCGCAAATACCTGGAGCAACGTGTCTTCGACGGCAATCTGCTCCATAAAGTCAAAGTCAAGAAACGCTAGCCGATGCCCGAACTCAACTACAAGAAACTCGACTGGGTCGCGGTGACGCTCTATCTGGTGCTGATTGTCTTCGGCTGGATGAACATCTTTTCATCGTCCGTCAAGGAGACGGGCTTTCTCTTCCAGCTGTCGGAAAAATATGTGATGGACCTCATCTGGATGGGCTCGGCCATCGTGCTTGCCATCCTCATCCTCTTTGTAGTACCGTCAAAGTTCTGGCCGGCCGTGTCCTGGCCTTTCTATGGGCTGCTGGTCCTGCTGCTGGTGGCGGTAGCTTTTGTCGGCGTGGAAGTCAATGGGTCCAAGTCGTGGTTCGCCATCGGCCCGTTCCGCCTGCAGCCCGCCGAATTCTCCAAGATCTCAACCTCCATCCTGCTGGCATTCCTGATGAGCAAATACGAATTCCGGTTCAGCAAAGCCAAGGATTTCATCCGCATTCTGGTGGTGCTGGCCATCCCGATGCTGGCCATCCTGCTGGAGAAAGAGACGGGCTCGGCGCTGGTTTACCTGGGCTTCCTGATTGTCTGCTACCGGGAGGGAATGACGGGCTGGATCCTTGTGGCCGGCCTGCTGGCCATCCTGTTCTTCATCCTGACACTCATTTTCTCGCCATTCGTAGCCATCCTGGTCTTGGCAGCCCTGACAGGGATCGCAGCCGGATTCTACAACCATCAGCCAATCCCGGGCGCCATCGCTACGGTGATTGTCATCACTTTCCTTGCATTCATCCCCCGCTTGATGCGGGTGGAGTCGCTGGCCTTTCTGACCCGTTTCGCCCCGGAAGTGTGGGCGGCGCTGCTGACGGGTGTAACTGCGGTAGTCGTGGC
This sequence comes from Bacteroidales bacterium, assembly GCA_017509755.1. Lineage (GTDB taxonomy): Bacteria > Bacteroidota > Bacteroidia > Bacteroidales > UBA932 > Cacconaster. The sequence continues at coordinate 41,133 of JAFWOY010000011.1, read as the reverse complement.
AGTCCTCAGCTGGCTTCACCGCCAGGTCGCGCTCCGCAACCTGATGCTGGGATTCCTGCTCGGGCTGGCCCTGATCTTTTCGGTGGAATTCGTGTTCGAGCATGTGTTGAAGGAGCACCAGCGGGCCCGTATCGAGGTGCTGCTGGGCATCCGCGAAGATCCGATGGGCGTAGGATACAATGTCCACCAGTCGCTGGTAGCCATCGGCTCCGGCGGCTTTGCCGGGAAGGGATTCCTGGGCGGCACGCAGACACGCTTCGACTTCGTACCGGAACAGAGCACGGATTTTATTTTCTGTACGATCGGCGAGGAATGGGGCCTGCTGGGCACTTTCTTCGTGCTGGTGCTGTACCTGTCCCTGATCCTGCGGCTCATTGGTTCGGCGGAGAAGCAGAAAGACAGTTTTGCACGCGTCTATGGCTGGTGCGTGGCGGTCTGCCTGCTGATGCATGTAGTCATCAACATCTGCATGACCATCGGCCTGATGCCGGTCATCGGCATCCCGCTGCCCTTGCTCAGCTATGGCGGTTCGTCGCTCTGGGCGTTCACCATTCTGCTGTTCATCTACCTTCGTTTGGACATGGAAGGAAAAAGTTATTGATTTTTCATTACATTTGTAAGTTTTTTGACAACTATTCTTAACAAACCCATCGCAATATGCCTCTTTCCTTTGTTGACAGACACAATGGCCCGCGGCCTTCCCAGGAGCAGCAGATGCTCGAAGTGCTGGGCGTTTCCTCGCTCGAAGAACTCGTCAAGCAGACCGTTCCCCAGGATATCCTCTTGAAGGAGCCCTTGAAACTCGATCCCGCCGTCAGCGAGCAGGCCTACCTGGCCCGCCTCAAGCAGATTGCCGGCAAGAACCGCAATCTCCGCTCGATGATCGGCCTCGGTTTTTACGGCACGGCCTCACCCGCCGTCATCACGCGCAATGTGTTCGAGAATCCCTGCTGGTACACCTCCTATACGCCTTATCAGGCAGAGATCTCCCAGGGCCGTCTCGAAGCCCTCATCAATTTCCAGACGATGATCTCCTCGCTCACTGGTTTCGGCCTGGCCAACTGCTCGATGCTCGACGATGCCACCGCTGCCGCCGAGGCCATGCGCATGATGTTCGAACTCCGGCCCCGCGACGCCGTGAAGGCTGGCAAGAACGTGGTCTTTGTGGATGAAGACATTTTCCCGAACGTCCTTTCCGTGCTGCGCACCCGCGCCGCCGGCCTGGGCATTGAAATCCACACCGGCAAGGCCCTTGACTATACTTTTGAAGAGAAATGCTATGGCGCGCTGGTCCAGTACCCGGCCGCTGACGGTGCGGTGCGCGACTACACCGATTTCTGCGCCCGTGCCCATGCCGCCGGCTGCCTGGTGGCTGCCTGGTGCGACCTGCTGGCCCTGGCCCTGCTGAAGGAGCCCGCAGCCTGGGGTGCCGACATTGCCTGCGGTACCGCCCAGCGCTTCGGCCTTCCCATGGGCTTCGGCGGTCCGACCGCCGGCTGGATGGCCTGCGCCGACAAATACAAACGCAACCTCCCGGGCCGCATCATCGGCATCTCGGTCGGCCGTCTCGGCGAACGCGCCGTGCGCCTGGCCCTCCAGACCCGCGAGCAGCACATCAAACGCGAGAAAGCCACCTCCAACATCTGCACCGCCACGGCCTTGATGGCCACGATGACGGGTATGTTCGCCGTGTGGCATGGCCCGCAGGGCATCACCGAGATTGCCTGCAATGCCTGGGGTTTTGCCCATGCCGTGGCCGCCAAACTGAAAGAGGCTGGCTACAAACTCGCCAACGAAGATTTCTTCGACACGATCCGTGTGATCGATGTCGATGCCGCCGCCATCCGCGAAAAAGCCCTGGCCGCCGGCTTCAACTTCTGCTATCCTTGCGAGCGCTGCGTCCAGATCTCCTTCGACGAGCTCTCCACCTGCGAAGAAGCCCGCACCATCGGAGAAATCTTCGGCTGCAAGGAAGGTTGCCCGGCCCTGCCCGAGGCGCCGGTCTTCATGAAACGCGAGACCCCGATCCTGACGCAGAAGGTGTTCAACACCTATCACTCCGAAACCGAGATGATGCGCTACATCAAGATGCTGGAGCGCAAGGACATCTCCCTCGCCCACTCGATGATTCCGCTGGGCAGTTGCACCATGAAGCTCAACGCGGCCGTCGAGATGCTCCCGCTCAGCTGGAGCGAATTCGGCAACCTGCACCCGTACGCCCCGGCCGACCAGGCCGAAGGCACCCTCCAGGTGATCCACGAACTGGAACACGACCTGGCCGTCATCACCGGCTTTGCCGGCTGCTCCTTGCAGCCCAACAGCGGTGCAGCGGGTGAATATGCAGGCTTGATGACCATTCGCCGCTACTTGAACGCCAACGGTGGAAGCGGCCGACGCGTGATGATCATCCCTACCTCCGCTCATGGCACCAACCCCGCCTCCGCCGCCATGGCTGGCTTCGACATCGTCCTGGTCAGCTGCGACGACAAGGGCAACATCAACGTGGAAGAACTGGCCGAGAAAGCCGCCGCCGCAGGCGACACGCTGGCCGGCATGATGATCACCTATCCTTCCACGCACGGCGTGTTCGAAGTCCGCATCCGCGAGATCGTGGACATCATCCACCGCCACGGTGGCCTCCTCTACATGGACGGTGCCAACATGAATGCCCAGGTAGGCCTCACCAATCCGGGTTACATCGGTGCCGACGTGTGCCACCTCAACCTCCACAAGACCTTCGCCATGCCGCACGGCGGCGGCGGTCCGGGTGTAGGCCCGATCTGCTGCACTGCAGCCCTCAAGCCGTACCTGCCCGGCCATCCGGTCGTCGGCCAGTGCGGTGGTGCTGGGATGGATGCCGTCAGCGCCGCACCTTACGGAAGTCCGCTGCTCCTGCCCATTACCCACGCGTACATCAAGCTCCTCGGCGCGGAAGGCCTCCGCAAAGTCACGGAAATCGCCATCCTCAACGCCAACTACATGTCGGCCCGTCTCCTGCCCGAACTGAAGACTCTCTACACAGGTGCCACCGGCCGTGTCGCCCACGAATGCATCATCGACCTCCGTGAGTTCAAGGCCCTCTACGGCGTAGATGCCACCGACGTGGCCAAACGCCTCATGGACTTCGGCTTCCACGCCCCGACCCTCTCCTTCCCGGTGCATGAGACCCTGATGATCGAGCCCACCGAAAGTGAGCCGCTCAGCGAAATCGACCGCTTCGTGGAGACCCTCAAGACCATTGTCGCCGAGTGCGAGGCCATCAAGGCCGGCACGCTCGATGCCGAAGACAACCCGGTGAAGATGGCGCCGCACACCGAAGCCGAGGTCTGCGCCGACGAATGGAAGCACCCCTACAGCCGCACCCAGGCCGCCTTCCCGCTCGCCTGGATCCGTGAGAAGAAACTCTGGCCGGCTGTCAGCCGCGTCGATAATGGCTACGGTGACCGCAACCTGGTGACCAATGTCGAATAACAAACTGAATGTTCAACTAATCTTTAACACTTTTATCAGCATGAAAAAGATTCTCATTTCCCTCATCGCGCTGGTCGCGCTGACGACTGCCGCGAACGCCCAGTACAGCAACGCCCTCGGTGTCCGCGTCGGTGCCGGTTCCGCCTTTGGCGCTGAACTGTCCTATCAGGGCTTCGTCTCCGACATCAACCGCATCGAGCTCGACCTCGGCGCCAACTTCGGCAGCTACAACGCCGTTTCTCTCGCCGCTATCTACCAGTTCCACTGGTTCCTCAGCGGTGGCTTCGGCTTCTTCGTAGGTCCCGGTGCCCAGGGTTACATCGTAGAGGAACACGCAGGTCTGGGTGTGGGCGGCCAGCTTGGTATTGACTACCAGTTCAACGCGCCGTTCCAGCTTTCCCTCGACTTCCGTCCGATGTGGAACCTCTTTACGAACACCGGCTTCCGCTACGGTGCTGCGCTCGGCATCCGTTATGCCTTCTAATTGGGGCGCTGCCCCAAACCCCGCGCCTCCCGGCCTTAGTACTTTGCTAATGCCGGGAGCGTTGCGTATATGGACTGGAGTTAGCAAAGTACCGGTCTCCGGCGGTCCGCTGATGCGGACTATCAGCGTTCACAGATTTTGCCAGTCTTTATTCGTCATGCCCGGCTTGTCCGGGCATCTTGCTCCTCAGGAGGCGGGCTGCTTTCATTTTAGAAGTAATTATTTTGTCGGTCGCGAAAATTTCGCTAACTTGCGCACTTAAATGAAGTTATACTTCATATTACGCTATTTCGGAGGCAAACGGTTGGTGTGACCCCGACGGCGGAGCCATTTTCAAGCAAACAAAAAACGATCTAATATTTTCAACCTATGAAGAAAATTACTTCAATTTTCGCAATCCTGCTGTTCGGAGCCGTCTCGCTTTCCGCGCAGAATGCATTCGTGGGAGGGCACAGCGCTTGGACGTTCGCCCTGCAGGGTGGCACGATGTACTCGGTCAATGAGAACCGGTTCACGTACCATGAAAACGGACACGGCTGGGATTTGTTTACGCCCCATGGTTCTCTTGCCATCGGCTACGAGTTTACCGAAGGTCTTGGCGTCCGGGTTTCTGTCGGATACGGCAAGAACGCTAGCGCCTGCAATAGCCGTCAAACGGCGGGGAACGGCTTCTATCCCTACTCTTTCAAAAGCGTAAACGCTTTTATTGACGGAACACTCGACCTGAATGGGAACTATGCGAAAGAACGTGCTTTTCGTCCCCGCCTTTATGCAGGTGTTGGGCTCGGTCATACTTATGACTTTACGGATGCTCATCACCCATGGCAAGGTGCACTGATGACGTTTAATAACACCGTCTTCGGCTTCCGTGCCGGTTTTATCGCGGAATATGATTTCGCTGATTGGTTCGGCATTTTTGCCGATCTTTGTGGCGAAGCTTACAAGGATGACTATAATGGGCTTAAGCCGACGAAAGAAGACCAGAGTTATTACAAAGGCTACGCCGGTTTTCCGCTCGATCTCCGTGCGATGCTCTCTTTCGGCGTTATTTTCCGTGTCAACAACAAATAAACTACGGTCATGAAATACAACAAAATCGTTATCGTCTTATTGACTGTCTTCATTTGCTTTAGTGCATATGGACAGGAAAAATATGAAAACAAATTGTTGGTTGGCGCAGGCGGTGGTATGAATTTCGGAACAGACGGCTTCGACCGTAGTCTCCGCGAAATCTCCCATCTTGGCGCAGGTACAGCTATTGACGCATGGATTGGCTACCGCTTCAACGACTGGATCGGCATCCGGGCCGGTTATCAGGGTTTGGGCATTTCCAAGCGATACGTTGAATATGGTCAGTTCCCCTTCAACTATATTCACGCAGACGCCATGCTGATGTACAACCGTTTCATCATGCCGTACGTCCATGCCGGTTTCACCAAGATTGAGAAAGGTTCACCCGCCGGCGGTATCGGTGTCATGGTTCCCATTCATCTTAGCAAAACGCTGAGCATCGTGCCCGACATTAAATTGACTGCATATAGTGACAAGGCTTATGTGGGCGACAAGGGTCTGGCAGCCAATCTGAGTGGTACAGTTGGCCTGGCCGTTAACCTGGCTCGTCCGCGCGCCAAAAAGGCCGAGCCGGTCTTTGTTGTTCCCGAACCGGAGCCACAGCCGGAACCGCAACCGGAACCGGTCATCGTTCCCGAACCGGAGCCGGAACCGGAACCGGTCATCGACCTGGTGAAGAAATCGGAGGAATTCACTTCCCGGATTGCCGGTATCACGCTCTTCGACTTCGACAAATCAACCCTTCGGAAAGAAGCCTATCCAGTGCTCGACGAGATCATCACCTGGCTGACTGAGAATCCTGAGCGCACTGCCCTCATCGAAGGCTATACCGACAATCGCGGTACGGACGCCTACAACCTCCCGCTCTCGCAGCGGCGTGCTGACGCTGTCCTCAACTACCTTGTCGCAAACGGCATCGACAAAGCCCGTCTCACCGCAGAAGGCCACGGTAAAGGTCACTTCACCGAAGGCAATACCGATGATGAAGTGCGCCAGCAGAACCGCCGCGTGGTCATCACGCTGAAATAAATACTAGCAAACCTGGCAACAGACAGGCGCACACCAACTTGTGTGTACGCCTGTTTTTGTCGGTATAACACGACATGATTTATGCCTGATAGCCAAGGGAATAGAAGAATCGCAAAGAACACATTGATCGTATATGGCAACATGTTCTTATGTGCATTAATTGGTCTCTATACATCCCGATTGATACTGGATACCCTTGGCGTTTCCGACTTTGGCCTATTTAACGTTGTCGGTGGAATCGTCGGACTGTTTACTTTCATCTTCGGCTCCCTCTCCGCTACCACTATCCGCTATATCAATGTAGAAATGGGGAAAGAACAGGGTGACGTAAATAAGGTGTTCAATGTCTGTCTCGCCATCCATGTAGGCGTTGCGTTACTCATTTTGCTTCTTGCCGAAATCGGAGGTATTTACTATATCCATCACTACTTGAAGGTTGACCCCGGGAAGGAAGCGGATGCCATGTTTATCTTTCAAGTAACGATTATCGCCAGTTGCATTGGAATAACCAACGTTCCGTATAGCAGTTTGTTCAATGCCCACGAAAACTTCATTTTCGGAACGATTGTCGGCCTCGGGACTAAACTCCTTCAACTTGGACTTATTGTCTGGTTGGTCTTTTACAATGGCAACAAGGTCCGCGCCTATTCTTTGATGATGACACTTTCGTCCATGTTGTCCATGTTCATAACTTATGTTTACTGTCGCAATTATTGGCCTGACATCATTAAATTGAGGCTGGTTAAAGATCGTAATCTTTACAAAGAAGCGCTTGTCTTTAACAACTACAATATCCTCTCTACACTCGCACTGATGGGGAGGACGCAAGGAAGCAGCCTGCTCATCAATTTCTTTTTCGGGACGACCGTCAACGGCGCTTTTGGCGTGGCCAAATCAGTTGAAAGTTATGTGCTGGGGCTTGGCAGCAATTTCGACGGAGCCTCCAGCCCCCAGATTACCCAGAATTACAGCGCAGGCAATATGGAACGGACGACGTATCTGGTCTGCAAGATTGGGAAGTATTGCATTTTCATCATGATGCTCGCTTTCTTCCCGCTGATTGCTGAAATGGATTTCGTCTTGAATCTATGGCTAAAAGAAGTACCGGAAGGAGCTTTGGCTTTTTGCAATATGACTTTGCTAGTCGCTTTTGTGGCGTCTACGGGAGGAGGCATTATACCCTTGATCAATGCTTCTGGGAGAATTGGAAAGTTCAAAATCACTTTCAGTACGCTGATGATTCTCTGTATTCCCTTAGGATATTGGTTGTTTAAAAAAGGGGCGCCGGCCTACTGGCTAATTGGCTTGTTTGCAGCCATCGATGCCATTTGGCGTGTTATTCAACTGTTCTATCTAAAAAAAGACCTTCATTTTTCATCGAAAACTTATATCAGAGAAAGTTATTGGCCGGCGCTCAAGATTATTGCCATCATGACGGCCGTCATTTTTTCGACATCGCGGCTCCCCTTTGACAGCGCGCCCTGGCATGCGTGCAGATTCGTTTTCGTTTTTGCGGCGACTGTTTTATCCATCGCTTTTATCGGATTGACCCGCCAAGAACGATATCGCGTTATTACCAGTATTAAAGAGCATTTTATTCGTTGACAACTATGCCAAACTTTACTAATAAGGTCATTGACAGATTACGATACGAGAAGTACAAATTTCTTGTAGACCACCATCCGCGACCAGTCATTGAAAAAATATGGTTACGCGAATTCGGCTACAAACCGGACTGGAAACATCCCCGAGATCCCAACGAAAAGATTCAATGGCTTATCTGCTACGGAGACACTTCTCAATGGCCGTTTCTTGCTGACAAATACCGTGTACGGGAGTATGTGAAACAAAAAGGATACGGGCACCTGCTCCCCAAACTTTATGGTGTATGGGATGATGCCGATGATATTGATTTTGAAACATTACCCAGACAATTTGTCTTAAAATGCAATCATGATTGTGGCTCTTATACAATCATTGATAAATCTCTGGGATATGATAAGGTCCTTGTCGTCTCAACCCTCCGTTCACATACAAAACAAAAATATGGTTATTTCTTTTGTGAGCCTCATTACAACAATATTAAACCACTAATAATAGCGGAAGAGTTCTTAGTTTTTAACAACTCTATCTCGTTCTCTCAGATCGATTACAAAGTGTGGTGTTTTGAAGGTAAACCTTATTGTATTTTCACATGCCACAATCGGAATGCATCTCAACTATCTATTAGTGTTTATGATCTTGATTGGAACGTCCATCCTGAATACATCAATACTTCTTCTCATTATAAAGATGGAAGCGGAGCTATCCCCAGGCCTAAGGTGTTGAAAGAAATGCTCCTTGCCGCAGAGGACCTATCACAGGACCTCCATGAAGCTAGAATAGACTTCTACGTCGCGAACGACCAGCTTTTTTTCGGAGAGATCACATTAACCAGCGCAGCCGGAAGAATGAATTACTTTGCGAAAGACTACCTTATTGAATTAGGAAATCAGATTCATCTTCCCCTTTTGAAATAAATGGTATGACAAACAATGACTAACGCCCCCACATACTCGATCATCATTCCGCATTTCAATATTCCTAATCTCCTAATGCGGTGTTTGGACTCTATCCCCGTGCGAGATGATGTTCAGGTAATTGTGGTGGATGACAATAGTCCGGATGCGGATTCATACTTAGATCGTTACCCTTCTCTCTCCCGTCCCTATCTGGAGTTTATCCGAACAACCCAAAGTGGAGGTGCCGGATACGCACGAAATGTCGGACTTGAACATGCAAAAGGACAGTGGCTGGTCTTCGCAGATGCCGATGATCTTTTTGTAAATGATTTTTCCTCTATCTTGGATAACTTCCATTCGGATGAGCCTACCGATATTGTTTTCTTCCGGCATATCAATACTCTTTCTGATGATATATCTCGTTATTCTACGGAGCACGACTACCTCGACAATCTCATCCTCCTATATCTACAAACCTCCGACGACACGAATATCCGGTGCATGCACCAAGTCCCTTGGGGCAAGTTTATCCGGCGCTCTTTGATTACACGCTGTTCTCTTCGTTTTGATGAGACTCCCTATGCAAACGATATATGTTTTAGTACTGCCTCCGGGTGTCACGCTAATTCTATACAAGTTCAGAATACATTTCTCTATATTCACACACAGCGGGACAACTCTCTAAGCGACAATTTCGCCATGAAACCAGGAGAATTGGAGATTCGTTCTGAAGCATGTTTTCGGGCACAAAGAATCATTTTTGAATCAGGACGTTCCTATATTGGACGAAATCCGATTTCGTATTTTTTATCATTGCTTTATCATAGAAACAGGCCCTTCTATAACCTACTATTCCGTCGCCTGCCCCAAGCTGGCCTTTCTCCATGGATGATTCTTCGTCAAACGGGGGGATGGGAGGAGCGTTATTCTTCAAAAATCAAGGTGTACCTTCATTCTATTCCGCTCTTTTTCAAACTCCTTCGGTGATTATATGAACACGCCGTCGCTTTCTGTCATTATTCCCGCTTACAACGCCGAACATTACATCAGTCGGTGTTTAAACAGCATTACAGTACAGCCCATGCGAGATTTTGAAGTAATCCTTATAGATGACGGCAGTACGGACGCAACGCGGCAAGTGGCAGAAGACTTTGCGGCAAACGACAAACGGTTTGTTGTTGTCCATACTGAGAATAAAGGCGTAAGTGCCGCTCGGAACTTAGGCATCTCCATAGCACGTGGGGAGTGGGTTACTTTTATTGATGCAGATGATTATATAGAACCGCAATATTTCCCAGATGCTTTCGATCCGGCAATCGATATTTACCTCCATAACTGGCATTATCACGAGGAGCCGGTTCTAGAGGACGAATGGATTGCGCCACAACTATTTCCAGACAGTCACTCCTTCCGGATGATTCTGCAGCAAAATATCCATAAGAATATTTTCATTGCAGTATTGGGCAAGATTGTAAAGCGCAGTTTATTGGAGAAGCACGCCATTCAATTTGACACATTTTTTCACTATGGCGAAGACACACTTTTCTTCTTGGATGTCTTGAGTCACTGCAGAACTGCCCTGATATTGAATAGTAACTATGTCTATGACAAAACCACTGGGAACACCAAAAAATATGTTTATTCACCTGATAAATCTTTAAGTTACCTAGAGCATTTCGTCCATAAGTATCGTCGACTAGATCTCATAGCACCCCAATTGCCTGTGATGGTATTTCGCAATTTGCAAGGAGCCACTGATTTTTCCCAATTCAACAAGTTAAACTGGTTATTCTCCCCACAAGTTATTAGCTTGAAGCGGCTGATATATCCTTCCATGAGATTCCCCGAGAAATGCAAATTTCTTCTTTCTCGCTATCTATCACCGATTGTCACCTATGTTGCAAACCACAATCATCATTCCGGTATACAATGCTGAAAAATACCTGCGAAGATGTCTGGACAGCATCGCTTCGCAGACGATTAAGGATTTTGAGGTCATTATCGTGGATGATGGCAGCACGGACAATTCAGGTCAAATTGCTAATGAATTTGCAGTCTCCGATCATCGATTCAGGGTTATCCACCAATCAAATGGCGGAGTCAGTTCCGCCCGGAACACAGGACTGAACCGAGCAGCGGGCAAATGGATTTGTTTTCTAGACGCCGACGATGAATTCCCAGCAACCGCTTTAGCTGCTTTCCACGAGCGCTACTATGAAGATGCCTTCGATTTTTATATTGGCGGTTATGTTCTATTGGATGAACACGGAGATTACCGCTATGGGGTGCCGGAGAGAGTCCAATACAAACTCAGCCGGATTGAATCCATCAGATTAATGTATGAACCCATTCATTACCAATATCTGGGATATATCGCTGGTAAGTTGTTTAAACGTTCTATCATCGAAGAGTTTGGGATCAGATTCCAACAAGATGTTTACTTCAATGAAGACCGGTTGTTTTCAACACAGTATATGTGTCACTGTGATCTTGTCTGTTTCTTTACAGAACCTGTATATCGCTATTTTGAAAACTCCGACTCCGCAATGTCTATGTTGTTTAAACAATTCAATGTCCGGTTTTTTACCGATTTGGATGCCATGATTTTGATGAAAGAATCCATTTCGACCTACTCTCCAGAAAACTTACAATACGCCCGGCAAGGTATCACGCATTCCTATTGGGTCATACAAGACATGATGAATCATTTTCATGCCAACACAGCGGCAAGATTATTTACGCTTCATCGCAAGTTATGGAAACATCTGCCGTTCAAGGATTACTGCCGTTTCATTTTAAAGCCCTTAGCCGATAAGGTTCTCCATAAGATTAAAAACCTGTTCCTTCAAACTGAAGGCACCATATGAAACCCTTCGATTTTCTCATCGTTGGCTCTGGACTATATGGAGCCACCTTTGCCCATCAGGCGAAAAAGGCCGGAAAGCGTTGTCTCGTGATAGACAAACGCCCTCATCTGGGCGGTAATGTGTATTGCGAAGATATCGCGGGCATTCATGTCCATCAATATGGCGCACATATTTTCCACACTTCCAACAAAGAGGTATGGGATTTTGTAAATAGCATTGTCCCTTTCAACCGTTACACAAATTCTCCTGTCGCCAACTATAAAGGTAAGCTATACAACCTGCCCTTCAATATGAACACCTTCTACCAGATGTGGGGTGTCATCACGCCAGAAGAGGCACAGGTCAAAATAGAAGAGCAGCGCGCCGAAGCCCAGGAAGCCATGAAGGCCGCAGGTGTCCTCGTACCACGGAACCTTGAAGAACAGGCACTCTTGTTAGTGGGACGAGATATTTACGAAAAACTTGTTAAAGGCTATACTGAAAAACAATGGGGACGTGATTGTAGCGAACTTCCGGCCTTCATCATCCGTCGGCTTCCGGTTCGACTAGTCTATGACAACAACTACTTTAACGACAAGTACCAAGGCATTCCCGAGGGGGGATACAACCGCCTAATTGATGGATTGTTGAAAGGGGTCGAGACTCGCGCGGGTTTTGATTTCTTCGAGAACCGCACGCATTGGGAGAACCTTGCGGAGACAATAGTTTTCACCGGTAAAATTGATGAATTTTACACTTATCGTTTCGGAAAACTTGCGTACCGCTCGGTCCGTTTCGAGACAGAGATTCTCGACACACCCAACTGGCAGGGAAACGCCGTTGTTAATTATACAGACAGGGATGTCCCTTACACTCGTATCATTGAACACAAACATTTTGAATCTTTCGGTCAGGCGGTTTATGACAATCCGCAGACTGTTATTTCGCGAGAGTATTCCTCAGAATGGCAGGAAGGCATGGAGCCCTTCTACCCTGTGAACGATGAGAAGAACAATGCAATATATTTGAAATACAAATCGTTGGCTGATGCTGAAAAAAATGTAATCTTCGGAGGTCGACTGGCAGAATACAAGTATTACGACATGGCGCCGATTATTGAGAAGGTATTAACAATGCGTTTTCATGGATAAACTCCTGACAATCGTCATCCCCTCTTATAACATGGAGAAATACCTTAACCGGTGTCTCTCTTCTCTGATTGTCGATGATGAGCGCATGAATCTGTTTGAAGCACTCGTCATCAACGACGGGTCCAAAGATCGCACTTCAGAGATTGCTCACCAATTTGAAACACGCTATCCGGGCACTTTTCGTACTATTGACAAACAAAACGGACATTACGGCTCCTGCGTAAACAAGGGAATTGAAGAAGCAAAAGGGACATTCATCAAGATTCTGGATGCTGATGATGCTTTTGATACGCCGGCCTTTCAAGACTACCTTACTTTTTTGTCTCAAGATACGGTTATAAAAACAGCTGATCTGATACTGTCAGACTATGCTGAGGTCGATGAGCAACAGCATGTGTTCCATATAAACCATTATTCATCTGCTTCTGGTCCGATAACACTGCAAGATGTCTCGGGAAAAGACAAGGAACTATGGTTTATTCACGGGTTTACCTATCGGACAGAAAATTTGCGAAGAATTCGATATCGACAAACGGAAAGAATTGCCTATACCGACCATGAATGGACTTTTTTCCCGCTTATAGCTGTACGGACAATTTATGTCTTCAAAACTCCGCTATACTTGTATACAAACGGGCGAGAGGGGCAATCCGTTTCGTCCAGGAACCACGCAAAAGGCTTATGGATGGAAGCGCAGGTATCAAAATCGCTCGTATCTTACGAACATCGAATCCGGCAATCTGCAAATCCTGACATTCTTGCCTTCATGCAGGCCATTCTTTTGGCTGATACAGAACACTTGTATCAGCTTTATCTCGTTACTTATCGGAACATGGTTTCTTCCCTGGAGCCATTACGGAAGTTGGACCGTTTCATCCACGAAGAGAATCCTTGGCTTTACGATGCACTGGAGCACTATTCCACGCTCGTCGCAGGTTTTCGCATCCGACCGGTTTATGAATGGCGGCACCAGAAAAAGTTCCAAATGGCTTTCCATCGGTTTCTTTATTCCTCGGTTGACTTCTTAAACCAACTTCGGCGCAGTAAATGAGAGATCACCCCATTGTATCCATTATCATCCCGCTCTATAATACAGAAAAGTATATAGCGCAATGCCTTCGGTCCATTTTTGAGAACGGGGGCCCTGGAAATGATGGTATAGAGGTGATTGTCATTGATGACGGTTCATATGATGCATCGGGAGATGTTGTACTGTCTCTGCAGAAAGAATTCCAGCAAATCCATTACTACAGGCAACAGAATCAAGGCGTCAGCGCGGCACGATCCTATGGCGCACAAGTAGCTGAAGGCAAGTTTCTTTGGTTTATTGATAGTGATGACTTTCTGGTCCCGGGCGCGGTTGGCCGAATTGTTGACTTAATCCGATCAGATTCGCTATTAGATTTGATTGCCATCCCATTGCTGGTGCAGTACGAAAATGGGCACCATTACGTTACACCTACGAATCCTGCTATCGAAGAAGACTTCACAACGCCCGGTAAAGAATTGTTGAAACGAGGCTTTCGAATCATTTGTCCCCAGCAGTTTATTCTGAAAAAGGACTTATTCTTCAAAGAGGGCGTCTACTTCCCTTCAGGCATACGATACGAAGATGAGTATTTTTCAAGGGTTGTTCAATATCTTGCCACCCGGGCCAAAGTCTTGAAAGATTACCTTTACATTTATCGCCAATGGCCGGGCTCTTTCATGAATTCCGTCCAAGTCAGATCAGCCAGATATCTTGTTGAAGTATATAAGCAATTGTCCACCTTTGCCGACCAACAAGTTTCGCCCGAGGATCAAACGTGGTTTCGGCGAAATATCGTTTCATTCTTGTTGGAAACGCACACCCGTTTTCTCGAACAGGTCAATTCGGAAGAATTCCGTCTTTTCAGACAGCAGCACTTGCCATTCATCAAGCAAGAATTCAACACGTACAAGCGTTTATTCTCTACAAAAGAACGGCTTCTTGATATCGTTTTAGTCGACTACCCACGGGTTTATTCCAACCTTATTACGCGATACAATACCATCAAGACATGGTTACGCCACTGAATCGCAGCAATCCGTTCTTTTCCATCATTGTCCCAGTCCACAATGTAGAGCAGTATCTGTCTGCCTGTATTGACAGTATCTTGCAACAGGACTTTTCTTCTTATGAGATTATACTGATAGATGACGGCAGCATAGACGGAAGTTGGGCAATTTGCCAAGATTATGCTTCCCACGATGAAAGGATTCATTGCCAAAAACGAGCCTGGGGTGGCGTCAGCAAGGCCAGGAACCTTGGCCTGGAGCTGGCACGAGGATCATGGATTGTTTTCGCAGATGCCGATGATCTTTTACTGCCAGGAGCTCTGTCCATTTATCACCAAGTCATCGCCGAAACAGACGCAGACATTGTCAAATGTGGCTATATCGAAAACCGGAGCGGGATCCGCACAACGCATGTCATCTCAAAGAGACGGATTATCGGAAAACGGGATACTGCATCCATGCTGAAAGAAACAGAAGAGAGTGGATATTTCGGTTTTTTATGGAATACGGCTTTTCGAAAAAGTCTTCTCTGGAACGTCCGGTTTGATGAAACGATTTCTTGGCTGGAAGACCACGTTTTTTCTCGTCAGTGCTTTGGACAATGTTGCACACTTGTACTGGAGAATCAGCCTTCATATGAGTATTTTATTCGGAATCGGGGATCTTTGAGTTCAGTGAAAGATCCCATAATGATGATGGATGCTGCGTATAAGGAGTATCGTTCGCGAATCAACCTGCTCCAGGAGAAGGAATACCGGGAATATGAAAAGAAAGAAAGGTTGTTGTACACTCGAGTTCTATTGGCATCTCGCCTGGCCGGCAATTCGCCTTTGAAACAACAAGTCGCTTTTTTCAAACAAAAAAGGCGTGTCTTGCTGCGCATTCCTCGGGGGCGGATGCGCTACCTGCAGACTATTTTGGAACTGATTAGCGAAAAAATCTACCCACATGGCCATTAACGACGCATCCGAGTCGGTAACCATCGATTGGCTTCGCTTTCCATTGGCCGCAGCTGTTGTCATGCTGCATTTGGGCGCAATCGGGGTCAACAATCCCATGCAAACGTATTCTGCACTTTGCATATTGCTTTCACAAGGTGTCTGCAGAATTGCTGTTCCATGTTTCTATTTTATATCGGGCTACTTGTTTTTTAGCCGATTGGAGTTGTGGGATTGGCGCACCTATGGTGATAAATTGAGGCGTCGGTTTCATTCTTTATTGATTCCATACATTGTGTGGAACATCATTGCGGCTGTCTGTATCTGGGGATATGCGCAACTTCGGAGTTCAGAAACAGATCTTTCATTCCAATCGTTTTGGAATCACATTGCTGAATGGGGCGGCTTCTGGGATCGAAAGGGCATCCTCCCTTTTGACGGTCCGCTCTGGTTTATCCGCAATTTGATGCTCTACATACTAGCCGCACCGTTAATCTATTGGTTTGTCAAATATTTGCGTTATTCTAGTGTCCTTATTCTGGAGACCCTCGTCCTAGTGTTCGACTGGTTCCCCGAAGGTTTCCTGTTTTTCAGTGCTGGCGCCTCCCTTCAGATTCACGGTTATAACTTGGTTGATACATTCAAAGGCTATAGGATTCCGTCCGTGATTATTACCAGTCTCCTCCTCTTCATACTGGTCCCTATATTCAGACATCATCCTGATCTATATCGTTATTGGGAAAATCTGTTTGTGATAACCGGAACAATTGCTGTCATTTCTCTTGCGAGCCATTTCCTAGAAATAGGAAAACTACGGCCCCGCCCTTTTTTATCCAGAAGCAGTTTCTTTGTCTTTTGTGCACACAACGTATTGATTCTACACGAGTTCTCCCGATGGATACTTTACCATACCCTCCCTTTTACAGGAGAGGTCAATGCCTGTCTCGACCTCTTGCTGCGCCCAGCCATTTCTGTTATGATTTGTCTTGGCCTGTATTGGTTGATCCGTCAGTTTTCTCCGGGGCTCTCCCGTGTTCTTTCTGGTAATCGTGTCAATTGACCAAATGAATTCCAACGTCCGTCAATCCAATTTCGAGTTACTCCGCCTCGTCAGCATGATCATGGTGATGATCGGACATGCTTCCGGCTATGTTGAAGAAGGGGATTTGGCTGGAGCGTACGGCGTAAGCAAACTATTCGTGAACCAGCTCTGTCTTGTCAGCGTAGATGTCTTTGTGATGATTTCCGGCTGGTTTGGTATTCGAGCTTCTGCGAAAGGGGCTTTCAAACTTCTTTTTCAGGTTTGGTTCCTTGCTTTGCTCTGTTTTTTTGTATTCTATGCCCTAGGACTTCCCGTTTCGTTCAAAAAGGATCTGTTGCCTTATCTGCTGTTCGGATCCGGCTATTGGTTTGTGGTATCTTACCTCGTCTTATACGCGTTGTCTCCGGTCCTGAATGCCTTCGTAGAACACGCCACAAAAAAAGAATTTGTGAGCACGCTGACGGCCTTTTTCCTGACCGCATTTGTTTTCGGCTTCCTGTTGGATAAGGGGCATTTCGATTTAGGCTTCTCTCCGCTATCCTTCATCGGGCTGTACCTGCTAGCAAGCTATTCCAGGCTCTATCCCGGCAAACTGTTCTCTCTCAACAAGACAATGGATATCCTCATATATCTGGGAGTAACTGTCATTTCCGCCTTATTGTTTTGGGGCGGTTATAAATGGTTCGGAATGGGTTTCCATTTGAATCACAACGATTCACCTCTCAATATTGTCGCTGCGCTGTACTTATTGTTGTATTTCTCGAAGATTCAATTCCAAAGCAGGTTCGTCAACTGGCTGGCAGCCTCAGCTTTTGCTATGTATCTGATTCATGAACATTCGTTAGTATCACCCTATTTCCATCAACTGTTTCATCATCTTTTTGACGCTGTGCCCTTGGCTGCCTATTATCCATTAATGATCATCCTGCTCTTTCTGATGGGCTTCACTTTCATTGTAATCGACAAAATCCGCTTGCTGATTTGGGGCCTTATTCAGCGCGCATCTTAATCTTCCGACTATGACACTAAAAGAATACTTGCTCGAATGGTGGATCCGCCCGGAAAAATACTATATCAAGAGGTATTTGCAGTTTCTTCGTAAAGAGGAGAAGTTCACATTCAGCACACCCATCAAGGTGCTCGCTTTCTGGTATCGAGGGCGAAAAAACCGGCTGGGTTCCCGGCTGGGTTTCATCATCAGTGCGGGGTGTTTTGGTGAGGGGTTGATGATTGAGCACTACGGCTCCATCATTGTTAATCCCAAGTCAAGAATCGGCCGCAACTGCAAAATACATGGAAACTGTTGCATCGGCAGCGACGGCGGATACCCCGACGACTCTCCCGTTATAGGAGACAACGTAGATATTGGCCAAGGGGCTCAGATACTTGGCGGCATCCGAATTGCCGATAATGTCAAGATTGGCGCCGGCGCCGTTGTCGTAAAAGATATACTTACGCCTGGCGTGACTGTAGTCGGAGTTCCTGGTCGTGCGATTATCAGATAGTGTGGATACAAGAGGTATGGCCCCTAAAGTTTCCATCGTTGTCCCGATCTTCAATGCGGCAAAAACCATCCATCGTTGCTTGGATAGTTTGAAAAGCCAAACGTTGAAAGAGATTGAGATTATCTGTGTGAACGATGGAAGTTCAGACAATAGCGGAACCATTTTGGAGGATTACCGTTCAGATGATCGGATCATCATTCACCATCAAAAGAACGAAGGAGTGTCTGCAGCCAGAAATCGAGGGGTTTCGCTTGCCACCGGAGAGTATATTGCATTCCTTGACGCCGATGATTATGCCGATCCGACAACTTACGAGACTTTGTATACGGCGGCGAGAGAGAATGTCGCTAGTATGGTCGTCAGTGATTTTTACAGGGTCACGGTTTCGGGACTGCTTCTAGAAAATCAGTGCGCTCAGTCTGGAAAGCCCGAACTGGTTTTGGACAGCATGTTCTCGTGGAGTGTAGTTGTTGTATGGAATCGGCTAATAAAGAGAGATTTGCTCTTTGATGTTTCTTTTACAGAAGGCATCTCCTTGATGGAAGACAAGTTGTATATAGCATCTATTTTGAAAAAGATGATGACTTGCGACCCGTACATGCAGGTTTATCATGTTCCAAAAGCATTGATTTACTATGTAAATGACCCGTCAACCCTAACACTGACACCCCGATCCGCAGAGCGTCTTTTACCAAAATCTTTGCAAGGACTGGATCATCTATATAATCTATTAAAAGACTTCCAGCCGGAAAAAACCAAACGGCAGTATTATACTTTTATTTTGGAATATGCCTTTTTGACCTATTGGAAACGTCGGCAAACTTCCATTCCTGAGCTTATATTTCAAGAATCGTTATCCCCTTACGCATACGGGATCAACCGTTATACGCGACCTGGCATTCGTAAAACTATCACCCTGACTGCTATATCCAAGGGGTTCCGCGCTGCGCAAAAATATGATTGGCTGATGGCATTCCCGATTATGGCAGACAGAGTCCGACACATTCTATTCACATGAAAATTCTGCAGACGTGCCGGTCGCTCGGAGCGGGCGGAATTGAAGCGATTGTTTGTGCTCTTTCTAACGAAATGGCAAAAACAGAATCGGTGACGGTTTGTACCCTTAAAAAGCCATCTCCCGATGATCTATTTTATAAAAGGCTTTCTCCTGGCATCAAGAAACGCTCTATCAATCAGTCGGACAAAGACAGTCCCTTATCCACGGTCTTTCATGTTTGGAAGTTTATACGACGGGGAAATTTTGATGTCGTGAGTATTCATGGCTTTTTTTATTTTTACCTGCTTGCTGTTCTTTTGTTACATCGAAAAACACGGTTTTACTATACGGTCCATTCGGATGCCCTCAAAGAGAATAATCCGTGGGACTTACGGCTGCTCAAGATCAAAAAATGGTGCTTTCGCCAAGGTTGGGTTCGACCAATCACGATTTCACTTGCCTCCAAGGAATCATTCACGCACCTATATCAATGTGAAAGCAAACTCATTCCAAACGGTATTCCCAGACCTGTTATCTCTTCAGAGCCTTCGTTAGAGCGCTACAAGATAACACCAAATACACATTTGTTTTTCCATGCCGGCCGCATCTGTCCAGAGAAAAACCAATCTATGCTGTGTCGTGTGTTTGACAGATTAATCCGCGAAGGAAAAGATATAGCTTTCATTATTGCCGGCCCTTGTCATGTAGAGGCCTCCTATCAGGAAATAGTGCCCTATCTCAGCGAGCGGATTCACTATATCGGGGAACAGTCTGACATTCCGTCGTTGATGTACACTGCAGACGCTTTTTGTTTAGCTTCCCATTATGAGGGGATGCCGGTGGTTCTACTTGAATCATTCGCGGTTGGATGTCCAGCTATTTGCACACCCGTCGGTGGCATCAGCAATATGATTGAGAACGGCAAGAATGGCATTCTTTCCAAAGATTTGACAGAACAGTCTTACTATGATGCCGTGTCCCGTTTCTTAGTAATGTCTCTTCAAGAGAAGGCTGTTTTAAAGAAAGATGTATTGAATTCATTCAATCAATATACGATAGAAACGACAGCAAAAGCGTATTTGTCATATTACCAAAAATGAGAATCGTCTATTTGACCCCAACGCTCTCAAGTGCTGCCGGCATGGAACGAGTCTTGCACAACAAAGTCTGTTATTTGGCTCGGAAAGGAACGTATGACTTGACTGTCATCACCTCCGATCAAAGAGACACCCCCTTGTTCTACAAATTCCCGAATAATGTGCGAATCGTCGACTTGGGTATCAATTACGCCGATTCGTACACCTTGCCTCCGTTAAAGCGAGCATTGGCGCTACGCAAGAAAAAAAACATGCATCGCAAAGCCTTGATGCTTTTTCTCAAAGAGAATCCTGCAGACATTCTCGTTACACTATATCCTTCGGATGCTACTTTTGCCCCCATGATCCACGATGGGAGTAAGAAAATTCTGGAATTCCATTCCAATCGTTTTTTTCGTCTGAACCAAGGGTATCATGGCCTGCATAAGGTTATCGCGAAATTCAGGACTTGGCAGGATTATATTACCGCCCGCCAGTTCGACCGCTTGGTCGTATTGACTAAGGAAGGTGCTGAGCAATGGGGGCATTTCCCTCATTTGGCGGTCATTCCCAACTCCGTTACCCATATACCTGACAACTTGTCCCGCAAAACCAATAGCAGACAAGTCATTGCAGTTGGGAGACTGATTTATGAGAAGGGATTTGACCGACTTTTATATGCCTGGGCACAACTCCCCCTCTCTATCAGAAGGGAATGGACCTTGCATATTTATGGACAAGGTCCGCTTGAGAACGATCTCCAGTCGCTGATTTTGCAACTGGGCATACAGGAATCCGCCAGCATCTGTCCGCCGACCAGCCATATCTTCCAGGAATATGCAAACAGTGCCTTTTTGGTGATGAGTTCCCGATCCGAAGGGTTCGGAATGGTCATGATTGAAGCACTCTCATGTGGAACTCCCGTCATTTCCTATGATTTCAAGTGTGGGCCGAAAGAAATCATACAAGACAAGGTAAATGGATTGTTGGTTCCTGATGGCGACGTTTCCCAGCTTTCGGAGGCCATGGAACTGTTGATTACCAATCCGCAAATGCGAGACGCCTTGGCGAAAAACGCAAAAACTGTTTATTCTTCTTATTCCGAAGAGACCGTCATGTCCCAATGGGAAGCTTTGTTCAAAGACTTGACCAAAAGATGAACGAATCGTCCAGCCACCAATCCACATTAATCAAGGCAATGCGTTTGCCCTTGATTGTTTTGGTTCTTTATGCCCATTCTGTCGGAGACTTTTTCGGAAGTATCCAGTGCTCACTTGATGGATGGAATGTCTATCATTTCTTTTCAGAGATGATCTCTCATAATCTGTGCAAAATCGCTGTTTGCTGGTTTTTCATCTTCTCAGGCTATTTTTTCTTTTATCATCTGCCAGCCGGCAGTTTCTCCGGTAGATGGTACGCCGGGAAATTAAAAAAGCGAGTGCGTTCTTTGCTTATTCCATATTTGTTCTGGAATTTGTTTCTGGTCGCCGCCATTGCAGCCAAAACGACCTTGTTCTCCAAACTGGGTATTCCGCAAAACAATATCGAAGGGGAAATGTGGACAGTCCGCCAAGGCCCGCTATATTGGCTTGTAACAGGTCCCGCGGATTTTCCGCTATGGTTCATGCGGGATTTGATGGTCATGTCTGTATTGATTCCACTGCTTTGGCTGCTATTCAAGCACCTACCCCAATCAGGCAGCATTGCCTTGCTCGTTCTTCTTTACTTTATACCGTTCAATGCGCCATTTGTCTCATGGCGGGCTTATTTCTTTTTTAGTTTTGGCGCTTTTCTGGGAATGAACAGCATCCATATGCTCCCTTTTTGCCAGAAAGTTAAAAAACCAGCCGCCATCTTGGCCGTCCTTTCTTTGGTCACAGCATCCTATTGGAATGACGCCGTATTTCACGAATGGTTACTGCGGGTCTTCTATCCTTTCGGCATGATTACTTTTATGAATTGTTGTGATTGGATGATAAAAAAAGAGTGTCGGAAAGAGCGCCTCACCCGGTTGGCGTCTCCCGTCTTTTTTATCTATGCGGTTCATGAGATTTATCTGCTTGGATGGGCAAAAGGCGCTTGTGTCCGACTCTTCGGTGAAGGCTTGTTAGGCACTTGGATCAAGTTCCTCCTCGTACCAGTGTTGGTGCTGGGAATTTGCCTGATTCTCTATTGGATAATCAATAGACTGTTGCCCAGACCGCTTGCGTTTGTCTGTGGTGGGCATTCCTAACAGACTCGCGTATGGCCCCAAAATCAATCATCCGACCATCGTCAACGCCTTCAAAAAACGAAACCGGGATTGGCACGAAAGGAAAAGCACTTCTCGCCGGAAAGTATTAGCCTTATCAAGCGGGAAGTACGCCACAGATAATCGCTGACTTCGTACATATTCGGCGTTTTTGGATTACTGAACAACGAGGATTGACACTGGAAGAGATCGAGCAAGTTGGTTACCGTATTGTCGTAACGACGAAGAGTTTGTGAATAGTGTACTACTGACCAACTGTACTAATCTTATACTATGACCCACGCCTGGCTCATTATCGCGCATAATGAATTCGAAATCCTGCAGCGACTGTTATCAATGCTGGACAGCCCCAACAATGACATTTATCTTCATTGGGATCGGAAGGTGAAAGACCTTCCGGCAGTCCGGGTTAATAAGAGTCGGTTTGTCGTATTGTCTAACCGCGTAGATGTGCGCTGGGGCAGCGTGTCCCAGATCGAATGTGAGTTGGCTCTTTTTGAGGCCGCGGCAGCCAATGGCCCTTACCATTACTACCATGTGATTTCCGGGGTTACGCTCCCTCTCAGATCACAGGATGCTATCGATACCTATTTTCAGGCTTGTGACGGAAAGTCCGTCGTGACTGGGCTCTGTCAAGACACCCCCTATCAGGAAAAACTTAAGGTTCGCCGCTATAACCTTTTCTTACACAATTATGCTTCCTCAAATCAGTTGCGCCGAAAAGCCAGCCAATTTCTCTGGAAAAGCGCCATCACGTTGCAACGGGTCCTTCACATTGAAGCTAACCGTGGTCTGGTTTTTTATAAAGCAAGCAATTGGCTAAGTCTAACCGAGGAAGCCGTCAAATACATTCTCGGCCGCAAAGAAGGTATACTGAAAACCTATCGTTGGAGTTTTTGTGGTGATGAGTTTTTTATTCCTTCGGAATTGATGGCTTCTCCACTACGACAATACATACTTAATCGGGATGATTATTTGAAGAGAGAGATTCTTCGCGACACAGCCAGCACGTTCCATTTATCCGATTATCAGGCTCTAGCGAACGGACATCATCTGTTCGCCCGCAAATTCACCTCCATGCCATGAATCTTTCCCATACATTTGTTTGGCGGAAATTGCGTGAACACAAAATTCTTGCTCATCATAAACGTGTAGCAGATACTTGTACAGAATTGATCGCATCTTTCCGAAGGAAGAAGCCTTCATATCCATTGATAGCCAAGATGGAACTGCAAACGGAAAGAATCATCTGGCAATATTGGGCGCAAGGCTATGATGATGTGCCTGCAGTTGTTCGGAGATGTCTGGAATCTGTGGAAAAATGGGCCCCTGATTACTTGATCATCCGCCTTTCTGACCAAAACCTTCATGAATACATTGACATTCCAGATTTTGTAGCAGCAAAACGCAAATATTTCTCGTTTGCCCACTTCTCCGATCTACTTCGTCTGATGCTATTGACAGTGTACGGAGGCATCTGGATGGATGCCACAATTTTATTGAGCGGGCCGCTCCCTGAAGAATACATCCAACGCGACTTCTTCGTATTTCGAAGAGATCCTACAGAACCTCACATTTCCTATTGGAGAAATACGTATGCCTACTACTTCGGCTGGGCCAAAGGGTTCCGTGTCAATATGTTGAATAGTTTTATTGTCGCCCGGAAAGCATCTCAGCCCATTTCCGACCTGTGCAGCCTGATGTTGCTATGGTGGGAAGAACACAATTCGATGCCCGACTATTTTTTCTTTCAGATTTTGTGCGATGTTTATGGCTTCCCGGCCGATATGCCGCTCGTTAGCGACACACGGCCCCACTACCTTCAACAATTCATGAATGATTCAAGGTTCACTTTGTTATCTGAAGCGGAAATACTTAGGTCGATCTCTATCCATAAATTGACGTACAAATAAAATCGGTACGACTTGTATAACATCCCTACACCCCTCGCCATCGCCTTCACACCGAACTATTTCGTGCCTGCGGCAACGATGCTCAGGTCGCTGCTGGATTCTTCGACGGGTTCCTTTGAAGTGGTTTGTCTGGTCACAGAGCCTATTCCGGAAAGGATGCAGGAAATACTGGTGCGATTGGGGGCAGGGCGGCTATCGTTCAGGTATCTACCCCTTAAAGGGCGATTGGAAGGCATCTATACGAATCCTCGCTATACTGAAGCCGCTTCGTTCCGCTTGTTGCTGCCAGAATTGTTGCCGGAATATGACCGAATCGTCTATATCGATTGTGATGTGATTGTCAGGCAGGACGTTGGGAAACTGTATGCTGAAACCGACCTGTGCCAGAACTGGCTCGGCGCCGTTTTCGAAGCACCCATCGAACAGCAGGCCGAGCGTTTCCGTGCACTGGGTTGTGATCCGAACCGCTACTTCAACTCGGGCTTTCTGCTGATGAATCTCAAACAAATGCGCGCAGACAAGGTATCCGAAAAGCTGTTGGCAGCCTGCCGCGTTCCCTATCTGGAATTCCCGGACCAGGACGCCCTCAACCAAGTCTACCAAGGCCATGTGTTGCCCCTCAGTCCGCTTTACAATGGCATCCGGACCTTCTTCATTCCGAAGTACCGCCCCGATTTCATCCGCCAGTACAGTGCGCAGTTCTGGGAAGAAGTGCAAGAAGCGGCTACGATCCACTATACCGGCGGCAAGCCATGGCGGCTCTTCACGGTCAAATTCGGGGAATGGTGGAAGACTTATGACTCTCTCCCGGAAGAAATCAAAACGGAATGGACGCCCGACAAAAAAACACACCGCATTTGGAGGTTCTACAAGACGCCCGCCGGCCGGCTGATCGACAGGCTGCGGAACCTTAAACAGCGAATGGCATGAAGCACGCTTATCTGATACTGGCCCATAATGAGTTCGGCCTGCTGCAAACCCGGCTCGACTGCATTGACGATGCGCGCAACGACATCTATGTGCATATCGACAAAAAAGTCAAAACGCTGCCCGCTTTGCACGCTGAACAAGCCGGGTTGCAACTGTTGGACCAGCGCATTGACATCCATTGGGGCGGGTTCAGCATGGTGGAGGCGGAATTTGCGGAGGAAGATCATGATGACCCCGCTTGGCATCGCTATTCTACTGACCATACGCAGTACTATCGCCAAGTTCTAGTGCCCTGTAATAGAACGCTTCAAGATGACCGCAATAGCACATTATTCCCGAGACAATGATTATTGGACGGATTTGCAATCAAAAACAATTGATTGTCTCCGTTTCCCGATGGCAGTGGCTGTCGTGGTGCTACATCAAGGATCAGATTCAATTGTTGGTGCCACGGGGGCATTACGCTGCTTGTGCGTGTTTTTTTCTGAGGGAATCTGCAGACTTGCCGTCCCTCTCTTTTTCTTCGTTTCTGGTTATCTTTTTTTTAACAATCTGAATGATTGGTCCTGGACCGCTTGGAGAGTAAAAATCCGTCATCGAGTAAAATCGTTGTTTATTCCTTACTTCTTATGGAATTCTATTGCATTTCTCGTATTTTGGGGGTTCTCTTTCCATCTGGGTAATGGGATGTCTTTCTGCCAGTATTTTCATAAGGTTGGTGGAGTTCAGTTATTTTGGAATACTGGTAGTGGCATTCCGTTCGGAGGCACAGTCTTTCCTCTTGATAGTCCACTGTGGTTCATCCGTGACCTGATGGTCTATACGCTCCTGACACCCGTGATTTATACATTCATTAAGGGTATGGGACTGACGGGTTATGTTGTTGTTCTTGGCATCTTTGTTATTGTCAGCGGCCTGATACCAGAAGGATTTGTGTTTTTCTTAACAGGTTCTGTCCTCCAAATTAACGGGAAAAATATCGTGAGAATTATTTGGGATAAACGTATCTTCTTCTATACATTTGCTTCTGTATTTTTGATTGCCCTTCTTATAACATCTGGTTACTCTCAATATTGGAGCCGCTTTTTCAAAATCCTGTTTTTGTTTTTCGGGATAGGAGCCTCTTTCTGTGTGATGGCATCGCTCATTCTTAAGGACCTTATTCGTAATCACTCTTTTCTCGTTAGAAGTAGTTTTTTTATTTTTGCATCTCATAGAATCCTTATCCATCAATCACTTGTTTCCCCGCTGGTCAATCATATACTGCCAAGTAGTATCGGATGGGATTGCCTGGAGTTTTTCATAACCCCAGCGATAGTTGTCTTATTCTGTTTGGGGTTGTTTGCGCTGATGGAGTTAGTATTACCCCGAACTACGAAAACTTTGATAGGGGAGCGATGAAATCTGCTTACGGCCTTACTGTGCCAGGTGCAAAGAAAATCCTAACTTAATTCATATTCTTCGTGACCCCTCTCGCCATCGCATTTACCCCCAACTACTTCGTGCCGGCGGCTACGATGCTGCGGTCGATGCTGGATGCCTCGACCGGAGACTTTGAAGTGGTCTGCCTGGTGACCGAACCCATCCCGCAACGGATGCAGGAAAAGCTGGTACGGCTCGGGCAAGGTCGGTTGACGCTTCGGTATCTGCCTCTGAAAGGCCGCCTGGAAGGGATCTATACGGACCCGCGTTACACGGAAGCGGCATCATTCCGGCTGTTGCTGCCGGAACTGCTGCCGGAATACGACAAGATCGTTTACATCGACTGCGATGTGATTGTCCGGCAGGACATCGGGCAGTTGTACCGCAAGACTGCGTTGGGCGAAAACTGGCTGGGGGTGGTCTTCGAAGCTCCGATTGAAAAGCAGGCGGAACGCTTCCGCGCATTGGGCTGCGATCCGCATCGCTATTTCAACTCGGGTTTTCTGCTGATGAACCTGGCGCAGATGCGGAAGGACCACGTCTCGGAGAAGCTCCTGGAGGCTTGCCGGGTCCCCTATCTGGAGTTCCCGGACCAGGACGCCCTCAACCAGGTCTGCCAAGGCCATGTGTTGCCTCTCAGTCCGCTTTTCAACGGTATCCGGACCTTCTTCATTCCGAAGTACCGGCCTGACTTCATTCGTCAGTACAGTGCGCAACTCTGGGAAGAAGTGCAAGAAGCGGCTACGATCCACTATACCGGCGGCAAGCCATGGCGGCTCTTCACGGTCAAATTCGGGGAATGGTGGAAGGCTTATGACTCTCTTCCGGAAGAAATCAAAACGGAATGGACGCCCGACAAAAAAACACACCGCATTTGGAGGTTCTACAAGACGCCCGCCGGCCGGCTGATCGACAGGCTGCGGAACCTTAAACAGCGAATGGTATGAAGCACGCTTATCTGATACTGGCCCATAATGAGTTCGGCCTGCTGCAAACCCTGCTCGACTGCATTGACGATGCGCGCAACGACATCTATGTGCATATCGACAAAAAGGTTCCGGTGCTTCCGAAGTTAAACGTCAAGCAGGCAGGATTATTTGTCCTTGACCAGCGTGTCAGTATCTATTGGGGCGATGCCAGCATGATTGAGGCTGAATACTTGCTGTTTTCGGTCTCAGCCGCACATGGACCATACCAGTACTACCATCTTCTCTCCGGCGTAGATCTTCCCCTCAAGAGCCAAGACTACATCCATGCCTTCTGCGATCAAAACCGTGGCAAGGAATTTATTGGCTATAACATTGCGGCCCTTCAGACCAGTCTGGAATCGCGCATGCATTACTGGCATTTGTTTCCGCATGATTTTCGTGCCGAACACACCTGCAGATGGCAACTTCACCGGCTATTCAGAGCCAGTTTCCTGCGAGTCCAGCAATCGCTTGGCATCAAGCGAAATCGTACCATTGATTTCCGACGTGGATCCCAGTGGGTGAGCATAACTCATCCGATGGTTCAGTTTCTGCTCTCACACCAGGACTGGGCGCGACGTGTTTTCACCCACACCTACTGTCCAGACGAGAGCTTCGTCCAGACTTTAGCCTGGATATCTCCCTATAAAGAGAACCTCTTTCATCCTGAATCCGACGGAATTGGCAGCATGCGCTGTATCGGTTGGCGGACGAACCCACAGACAGGCAACTGGGAGATCATCGACTGGGAAGAAGCAGACTGGGATGTTTTGTGCAATTCCCCAGCTTTTTTTGCCCGGAAATTCAACAGTCGGAACCCGCATTTTATTGAAAAGGTCGTATCTTTGTCACGACAATGAAAATCAGTCTCATCATACCGGTATTTAATGCAGAAACAACGCTTCCCCTTGCGTTGCAGAGTTTAAATGAACAAACATACCGTGACTTTGAGGTTGTTTTCGTAAATGACGGGAGTACCGACCGTACAGCGGATCTTCTGGATAATTTTGCAGCAAAAAGCAATATTCCTTGCCAGATTGTCCACCAGGAAAATCAGGGTGTGGCAGCTGCCCGAAACCGGGGACTGGATGTGGCTTCTGGCGAATACATTGGTTTTGTGGACGCTGACGACACGCTGATGCCGCATGCCATTGAAACGGCTATCGCGGTCTCAGACGGAACCGACATTATTGGTTGGGACTGGACACTGGGATTCGGCCGAAACGCACGATTAATGAGACAGGCTGATTATGAAACGCCATTACAAGCTTTAAAAAACCTGATGGGAGGAACAATGCGTTGGAATCTCTGGCTGTTTCTGCTTCGTCGCGAGCTTATTGTCGAGCATAACATCCGCTTCATTCACGGTGCCGATATGGGCGAAGATATGCAATTCATGATAAAAGCTTTTTGCGCGGCAGACCGGGTTGTCCAGCTTCATGATGCGCTTTACTGTTATAATGCTCTGAGTGAGAGTTCACTCAGTCGCAAGTTCAGTGACAGGCGACGAAGAGAGATTGAGACCAATCTTGATGCTGCATCGAAAGCTGTCTCTTGTTCAACCTATGCTGAGATTCTGAAACCGTCTCTTTACGATTTGAAATTGTTTCTGAAACGGCCACTACTGATCAGCAAAGAGCGGAGTAACTATGAATGCTGGTTTGGATGGTTCCCCGAGGCTAATGCTTACGCCATGAATAACAAGGCGTTGCCATTTCGAATCCGCCTCTTGCAAGGAATGGCTGCACATCGGTTATGGACAGGCGTGAAACTCTATTATGTGTTGGTTCATAAATTCGTTTACGGCATTCTTTACCGGTAAGCCATGAGAAAACTGTTTATTGGTTTTTTGGGAATTCTAGTGGTCGATCTGTATTTTTTCGACTTTACATTGCGGATATTTCCGGTAGCGAATACGAAGATGATCCTTGCTGTAATCGGTATCATCGCTTTCATGCTTGATGGGATCCGCAATCGACAGCCCCAATTGTCAAAAAGAGTTATTATTTCGGGTTTTCTGGCCGTTTTATTCTCCCTCTGGTGCTATGTTGCCATCACCATCAACGGCTCAAACAACCGGGATTATGTAACCTATTTTGCTTCTTTTGGAACTTGGTTAGGTGGAGCCTATGGCGTCTATGCATTATTGAAGTTGATGAACAAACGGGTAGATCTGCTTTTGGTATCCCGTTTTTTGGCACTTGCCGGGATTGCCCAATGTATTCTGGCTCTTCTGATTGATGAAGTTCCTTTCATCCACGACTGGGTGGAATCCACCATCTTGATGGCAACCGATTTTTATGAGCGAAAAGGGCGGCTTTACGGTATTGGCTGTGCATTGGACCCAGCCGGTGTCCGTTTTTCCGTCATCCAGATTATGATTGCTCATCAGCTTGCTCGTGAAAACCGGGTTCGCAGCCGGATTGGAGCGTCTATTTTACTGATTGTATGCTTTCTGATTATTACGGTGATCGGATCGATGATTTCGCGGACTACAATTGTCGGTACCGGATTAGGGCTGTTCTATATCGTAGTGGTCAACTTCGCGATTCAGAAGGGCGGTGTTATTTCAAAACTACAGCTCTCTTTATCGCTGCTCCTGGTCGTTTTGATTGGAGCAGCCGTTGTGATCAGCGTATATCTGTATAATACCAACTCAACCTTTCATGATGACCTCCGATTTGGATTTGAAGGGTTTTTCAACTGGATTGAATCGGGCGAGTTCCGAACCACCTCTACTGACCATCTGAACACGATGTGGGTCTGGCCTGAATCCCGGCGGGGCTGGATCATCGGAGAAGGCCGTGTAGGCGTTTTTCAGACCAACTCTGATATTGGTTACTGCAATTATATCCTGTATTGTGGCTTAATCGGCTTGTCCATTTTCTCCATCTTTTTTGTTTTCAACCATTTGTCTCTCATCAGCAAGTTCCGGCGTTTTTCTCTTGCGGCCCTTTTGCTGACAGCTTGTACTTTTATTGTATGGTGCAAGGTTACCACCGACATCTTTATGATTGACGCCTTGCTCTTCTGTATTGAAGGAGACATTGAGACATCTGTCCCCCAAAAGACATGAAAGTCATCTATTGTATAGCTTCTGTTTATAACCCTGGGGGAATGGAGCGGGTGCTGCTTAACAAACTTCGCTGGTTTACCTGCCAAGGGGGATACGACTTGACGATTGTAACGACCGACCAAAACGGTCGTCCACCTTTTTACGATTTCCCGAAAGAAGTCCGCATGATTGACTTGGGAATCAACTATTCCGCTGACAATGCACGCTCTCCATTGGTCAAAATCGGGTATTACTTCTGGAAGCGTTGGCGCCATCGTCATCGACTATCCGACTTGCTAAAACGGGAAAAAGCAGACATCGTTGTATCACTCTACCCCTCAGAGTCTTCTTTTATCCCCAAGATTAAGGACGGAAGCAAAAAAATATTGGAACTGCATTATAATAAGTATTTCCGTCTTCAATATAATCGATCCGGCTTGCTCGGGCTTGCCGACCGCTTCCGGACCAGACAAGATGAGCGTATTGTCCGCCAATTTGATCGTTTTATAGTTTTGACTCATGAGGATGCTGGTTATTGGGGCAGACTGCCGAATTTGACGGTAATTCCCAACGCAGCACTACAGGAGAACAGCACTTTTGCCGCCCCCCGTTCAAGCCATCGCATCATCGCCGTAGGACGACTCGATTATCAAAAAGGATTCGACCGTCTTATCAATGCCTGGGCGGTGCTTCCAAAGGTATTACAAGAAAAATGGCATCTAGATATTTTCGGCCAAGGTGAATGGCTGGAAATGTTACATCAGCAGATCGCCCATCTCGATTTAGGTGAATCCGTACAAATTCACCCTCCTACTCCCCGTATTTCCGATGAGTATGCTGCCAGTGCTTTTCTGGTCATGAGCTCTCATTACGAAGGATTTCCGATGGTCATGATTGAAGCCATGAGTTGTGGGTTGCCCGTAGTATCATTCGACTATCCCTGCGGCCCACGCGATATCATTCAGCATGGAGTAAACGGCTTGATAGTTCCCGATGGAGATATCCGGGCTTTGTCTGGTGCGATGGAGCAGTTGATGTCAGATGAGGAAATGCGGGCGCACCTTGGTGCTGCAGCGAGAAAAGTGACAGAAACATATAGCGAAGAAAACGTAATGAAACAATGGAAAACGTGCTTCCGTCAACTATTGTCGTAAAAGGATCGGCTTTCAGCCGATGGCTTGATCTGTTCAGGGTAATCCTGACTATCGGTGTCGTCTGCAACCATGCAGCGATGATAGAAGCCGGAACAGACTATCCCTTTTACCTGGCGGTCATGCGAGTCATTTGTGGCGTCACTGAGTTTTGTTTTGTTCAATTGTTCTTTGTTCTTTCCGGTTATCTGTTTTTTCTCAACATTCCCGAAAAACCGAGTGTCATATATTTTGCCACGAAGCTCAAAAAAAGAGTTTTCTCCTTGCTGATTCCCTATTTGATTGCCAATATTCTCTTTTGGATTTGCTATTGGGTGGCAGGCAAATTTGCACCTTCATTGATTTCGGGTTTCTTTGGTGACAAGTTACGAGACCCGTTATTTGTTTTCTGGACGGGACCGGTTAACTTGTCTCTTTGGTTCATCCGAGAGTTGATTATTTGTTGTCTCCTTTCGCCTATAATTTGGCTATTGATTCACTATACCCGATTCGTGGGCGTCTTAGCGTTAGGTGTACTCTTTGCTTTTCACATCGGACCTGCACCAGTCTTTTTCTTTACGCTCGGGGCATGGCCTGCGATCCGGCACTTCAAGAGCGAAGCGGTCGAATCCTGGACCGAACGGCATCCTGTCAACATAATGCCCTCATCGCGTGCATGGTGCTTCTTTATATATCTCTATCACTATCTGCTGTTGATTGGAATCAAAAAGGCACTCGTTTATTTGCTCCATCCTGCGAGTAGCATTGGTTTCCTCGCTTGCTACGTGGCGAGCGTCCTGCTTGTTTTGCTATCATTGACGCTTATCTACCGTTTGTTGCGTCACTTCTTACCCAAGATTACTTCCGTTTTGATAGGAGGAAAATAGCCCATGAAGAAACTACTTCAAATCAATCCGGTTGTCAAGGAAAACACCTCAACAGGCAAAATCATGCGTGAGCTCGGCGAACTGGCCTTGGCAGCCGGATGGCAGAGTTATATTGCTTATGGTCGGGGGCGAGACGGCGTACCGCTTCATTCCTCGCAATTGATTCCCGTTGGGAACAAACTGGACCTGGGTCTCCATTGGCTGTTGACGCGTCTTTTCGATGCACACGGGCTGGGATCCCGCCGAGCAACGAAACAACTGATCCGCAAGATTCAAGAGATTGATCCGGACATTGTTCATATCCACAATGTGCATGGCTATTTTTTGAACTATCCCCTTCTTTGCCGTTTTCTGGCCAAACGTGGAAAACCAGTGATCTGGACAACTCATGACTGCTGGCTCTATACGGGTCATTGTTACTATTATTCAGCCATTGACTGTAACCGGTGGCAAAAAGGATGTCACCATTGCCCCCAAAAGAAAGCCTTTCCTGCCAGTTATGGTTTTGATCGATCATCTCGAAATTGGCAGCAAAAACGACAGGCATTTGCCCATATTCCTTCGCTTACACTTGTCGCAGTATCAGACTGGATTCGGAACGAATTGGCAAACTCTTTCCTGAAGGAAGTACCCTGCCGGGTCATTCACAATGGAATCAACCTGACAACGTTCTTTCCACAGACCAACTCAAATGTGCGGTCTTTGTATGGAATCCATCAACCAGTGTATTACCTGGCCGTCGCTTCAATCTGGCTACCTGAAAAGGGACTGGCCGATCTGATTGCATTGGCCGCCCTTTTGGAATTGGACGAGCAACTGGTCCTGGTGGGGCGAATGACGCACACACAGAAGGACTCTTTGCCAAATAACATTCTCCACATTGACCGTACTACCAACGCAAAGGCTTTGGCAGCATTGTACACGGAAGCAACAGCTTTTGTTAATCCAACCTGGCAAGATAATTATCCGACAGTCAATCTCGAAGCGATTGCCTGCGGCACGCCTGTCATCACTTATCGGACAGGCGGAAGTATTGAATCGGTCGTACCTCAAGTCGGCTTCGTCGTCAACCAGGGTGACAAAAGGGCCATCAAACAATGTCTTCAGCAGATTAGAGAAAAAGGAAAAGAATTCTGGCAGAAGAATTGTCGGGAACATGCCATGAAGCATTTCGCAAAAGAAGCCCGCTTCAACGACTATATCCAACTCTATGAAGATCTTGCAACTCGGTAAGTTCTACCCCATCCGAGGCGGCGTAGAAAAGGTGGAAGAAAGCCTGACGGAAGGTATTTCTACCCGGGGCATTCCCTGCGACATGCTTTGCGCGAGCTTCAACAGAGCAAAGGACTTACAGGTGATCCAGCTGAATGACAACGGCCGTATCTTTGTCGTACCGACCTGGAGGAAAATGGCGGCAACCATGCTCGCCCCCAAGATGATTGGCTGGCTGCGGAAACACCACGCCGAATATGATATCATCCACATCCATCATCCCGACCCGATGGCTGCATTAGCGCTTCGGCTAAGTGGTTACAAGGGACGTGTGTTCCTGCACTGGCATAGTGATATTCTCTCACAGCGTTTCTTCCTGTTCTTCTATCGCCCCCTCCAGCACTGGCTGATCCGACGTGCCGAAAAGATTGTAGGAACCACGCCCGTTTACGTACGCGAATCACCGTATCTGACCCGTGTGCAAGACAAATGCACGGCCGTACCCATCGGCATTGACTCCCTGCAACCCGAGCCGGAAAGAGTAGCGGCACTTCGCTGCCGGTTCGCAGGCAAAAAACTGGTTCTGAGCATTGGACGGCTGGTTCCTTATAAAGGGTTTAGCCACCTGGTCGATGCCATGGACTTGCTCCCGGAAGACTATCATCTGGTCATTGGAGGCACAGGCCCGCTACACGATGCATTGTTGGCTCAGATTCGTGAGAACGGACTGCAGGACCGGGTAACACTGGAAGGATACATACCCGATAACGACCTGGCGGCCTGGTTCGGTGCCTGCGACTGTTTTGTGCTCACCAGCACGATGAAGACCGAAGCCTTCGGCATCGTACAGATCGAGGCGATGAGTTGCCACAAGCCCGTGGTAGCCACCCGGATTCCCGGATCCGGCGTTTCCTGGGTCAATGAAGACGGGGTCTCCGGACGGAACGTCACGCCGGGAAATCCGCAGGAATATGCGGCCGCCATTCAAGAAGTTATCGCAAATTGTGATAAATTCGGAGAAAGTGCGTATCTTCGCTTTTTAAAACGGTTTACCCGTCCACAAATGATTGACAAAATACTGCAGTTGTATGAAAAACCATAATCTGTCCTTGTTCCTGGTCTTTGTCCTGCTGCTGGCAGCCGTCGGTTGTACTACGCCGCGTACGCTAGGCTATCTGCTTGACATGGAGTACAATAAAGATTATCCCGCCAGACCTGCGCCGGAACTGACCATCCAAATCGAAGACCGGCTCAGCATCCAGGTGATCAGCGAAAACGCCGAGCTTTCCGCCCCGTTCAATACGCTCCTCACACTGACGGACTTGGCCAGCAACCAAACCAAGCAGCCTGTCCTTACCTATACGGTGGACCAGAATGGAGATATCGAGTTCCCGGTATTGGGCAAAATCCATGTCCTGGGCTTGACGCTCAAGGAATTGGAAGATAAGATCTCCCAAGAGATTATTAGCCGGGGTTACATTCGCCAGCCTGTGGTCAACGCATCGCTTGATAATTTTACCATCACGGTCATCGGTGAGCGGAACGCAATGATTTTTCCCATTGAGGGGAAAAGCCTCAACTTGCTGCAGGCCATCGCCCGTTTCGGCGGAACAAACGGTGAAAACATGAATATCCAAGATGTCGCCGTCATCCGCACCGAAAACGGCATCCGTCGAGCCTATTCGGTCAATCTCCAAAAGAAGGACCTCTTTGATTCGCCTGTCTTTTATCTACAGCAGAACGATATCATCTACCTCAAGCACAAGGGCTCTCGAATGAGCTCCGGCGCCAGAAACTTCATTTCCACCATCGGCATCATCAGTTCCTTCGCCAGCCTGATCCTATCCTATCTGGCCTTAACTAAATAGCCACTATGCAAGAAACCAACAACAACAGCCGCATCAACCTGGTTGACCTGTTCCTCTATATGCTGGGGCACTGGTACTGGTTCGTCCTGTGTGTCATCCTGTGCGTCGGATACGCCTACTGGCAGTATGCCAAAACGCCCTTTACCTACCGGGCCGATGCCACGATCATCATCAAGGATCCGAGCAACACCCGCATGTCGGTGAGTATGAGCACTTATAGTGGTATGATTAATCGGGTAAACATGACCAATGAGATCCTGCAGCTCCGTTCCAAGGAACTGATGACCCAAACCGTCAAAGCCCTCAACGCCGATATCAGCTACACATTGCCTATCAAACTTCGAAACGTAGAGTTGTATCACATGACGCCCGTCAAGATGACGATTCTGCCAGACGAAGGCACGCCCGATTATCTGCGGCTCACCGTTACAACACTCGACCCTTCCACCGTCAAGGTCGAACTGCCTGACGGCCGGAGTGCCCGAATCGCTCTGGGCGACACGATTGCTGTTGGAAATGCGCGCGTTTATTTCACGCCCACGCGCTATTACCACGGCGAGGCAGCCGGCAGGCCAGTCACCATCACCAAACAGCCCATTTGGAACGCCGTATCGTATTTCCTCTCGCGCCTGTCCGTCAACCAGAGCGAAGGTACCATCCTGCGGGTTTCCCTGCAGGACTATTCAGCCCAGCGCGGTTGTGACATCATCAATACGCTGATTGAGAAATACAATGAAGACGCTGTCCGCGAAAAGAACCGCGTGGCGGTCAACACGGCCCTCTTCATCAACGAACGCCTGATGCTCATCCAACAGGAGTTGGGTGGCGTGGAAGACGAGATAGCGCAATTCAAAGCGACGGAACGGATCACAGACGCCAATACCGCATCGAACCAATACCTCAACGAGAGTAAACAGTACAGCGCCCAGATCGTCAAGACCGAGACCCAGCTTAAGCTGGCCGAGTTCCTGCGCGACTACATCACTGCCTCGTTTGAATCTTATGAGACCATCCCTGTCAACACGGGGTTGGAAGATGCCAAGATTGAAAACGAGATCACGCAATATAATGCCCTGCTGGTCCAACGGGAGCGCCTGCTCAAGGCCTCCAGTGAAGAGAGCCCGGCTGTCAAGCAGACTGAAGCTACGCTGTTGCCCCTGCGCCAAAGCATCTTGGGCTCGATCAACAACCTGATCACTACTTTGGAAGTCCAGCGCAACGACCTTTCCGACCAAGAGCACGAGTCGCTCCGCAAGTTCACCACGATGCCGGCCAAGGCCCGGCAACTCCTGTCGATTGAGCGTCAGCAGAAGATCAAGGAGAGCCTCTACATCTACCTGCTCAACAAGCGGGAAGAAAATGCCTTAACGCAGACGATGGTGGACAACAACGCCCGAATGATTGACAATGCGGCGGGTACCCCCTATCCCATCAATCCGAACCGTAACCGAATGTTGCTCATCGGATTGCTGGTCGGACTCCTTATCCCTGCCATTATTCTCTTTACTATTATCTTCCTCGACAACAAGATCCGAACACGCAAAGACCTGGTTGATGAAGGCGTGCAGACGCCGTTCCTGGCAGAACTGCCTAAAGCCAAGATGAAGAAGCCCAAGAAAGGCGAGAAGCCAGACCCGAAACAGACGGCCTACAGTCACTCCTTCAGCCGTTCGTTCACGGAGTCGATGCGGATGATGACCACCAACCTTGATTTTATGAAGCCGGAAGGCAGCAATAGCACTGTGCTGGCCACCACTTCTTTCAGCACTTCGGCCGGTAAGACTTTCGTGTGCCTCAATACCGCCAACTGTCTGGCCGATGCCGGAAAAAAAGTCATCCTGCTTGACACCGACTTGCGCAAGCGCACGATTTCGAGCCACTTTGGCTTAAAACACAACACCATCGGTTTGTCCAATTATCTGAACGACGAATCCATCGCCCTGAATGACATCCTGCACGAAAACGCGCTGGACGGCGTTGATTTCATCCCTGCAGGCCATATTCCACCGAACCCGGCCGCGCTTCTGGGGCGTAAGCGTTTCGATTCGCTGATTGAGACGCTGCGGAAGCAATACGATTATATCCTTCTGGACGGTGTTCCAGTCAACGCTGTAGCGGACACGCTTGTCATCCAGCGACTTGTGGACATGACGGTCTTCGTCATCCGAAGTGGCCAGATTGACCGGCGCAACCTCCCCGCTCTCGATGACTTCTATACCCAGAAAAAACTGACCAACCCGTGCATTGTCCTCAATGCAACCCAATACCGTGGCACGTATGGTTACGGTTACGGCTATGGGTACGGTTATGGCTACGGTTATGGGTACGGTTATGGCTACGGCGAAGAGAAGAAAGGCCGGCGTCGGGAAAAGAAAAGTTAAGGCATGACCATCGCTGTCGATTTCGACGGAACGATCGTCGAGCACAAGTATCCCAAAATCGGCAAAGAGATTCCCTTTGCGATCGAGACCCTCCGCACGTTCGTGGCGGAGGGTCACAAGTTAATCTTATGGACTTCGCGGGACGGGGAGTTACTCGACGAGGCATTGGAGTTCTGCCGCCAGCGCGGCTTGGAATTCTATGCCATCAACAGCAATTACCCGCCGGGCGCCCTCTTCAAGCAGCAGGCAGGCCGCTCCTGCAAGGTGGTGGCCGATGTGTATATTGACGACCGGAATATCGGCGGATTACCGGACTGGGGCGCTATCCATGAGATCGTGACCGGCATCCGGGAAGAAAAGCACAAGAAATCCCGCGGCTTGTTCCGCAGACGGCGCTGATGACAGCCGACCTGTTCCTAGCCTTGGTACGAAGCGGCCTCTATGAGAGGCCGCTTACTGCTGATGAGCAAGGCCTGGCACGGCAAGCAACCGCTGCGCAGTGGGCAGATGTTGTCACTGAGGCACGCAGGCAGACCGTGCTGGGACAAATCTACCAGGCAGTTCTCCTATTGCCTTCCGACATCAAATTGCCTGACCCGGTCATAGCCACATTGTTCTCCGATGCACTCCGTGCCGTCCGGCAGCACTATCGAATCGCCACAGAAACCACTGCGATTACTGAACGATTCCGGGAGGCGGGACTTTCACCGGTCGTAATGAAAGGGATCTCTGTAGCACGTTTCTATCCACATCCGGAGTTCCGGGCCTTGGGCGACATTGACCTCTACCTGCCGAAGCAGGAATTGCCGCAGGTGCTTCCCATGCTGGAAGACGCCTCGCGCGCATCAGACGGAAGCCTGCACGGACGCAGCAACAGTATTGATATCGATCTGCACGACCGCTATTTCGACCTCCACTGCGCATCCCGGAATCTGCCCGAAATCGGAACGCCCGAAGCGACGCTGCTGATGCTTTCCGCGCACATCCTCAAGCATGCCATCGGCCCCGGCGTAGGAATGCGGCAACTCTGCGATATGGCCATGGTTTGCCGGGGCCTCGCAGGGTCTTTCGATCCTGTTCGACTGCGCGAGGTATTCCGGCGCACCGGCACGCTACGATGGAACCGTTTGCTGTTCTCTTTCTTGGCAGAAGTACTAGACGTGCCCGACCCGGTGTTCGCCGGCCAGCACGTCTCCCCCGCCCCGTTGCTCCAAATCGTCCTGGAAGGTGGCAACTTCGGCCACTTCGCCACCGCCCGTCCCGAAGAACTCGCGGCAGGCGACCGCCGCCGCAAGCTGAATACCTTCCGCCGCTTCCTCCGCCGGCTCCCTTTCTCTCTCCGTTATGCCCCCCGCGAGACTTTCGCTACGATCTGGGGGCTTGTGCGGGGGAATCTAGTGAAGTCGTAACAAGCGCTGGAGGTATAGAGTCTGTATATCAAGGCTTTACGCAATCTCGCCCCGGTTTGGAAGATCGGGGCGAACTTATGTTATTGTCTGAACATCAGCAATTTAACACCCAGCCAACTAGCATAAGGAGGCAGCCACTGGCAATCACTGATCAATTACTAACGACCAGTAAGGGGTTACTAACCTAAACTTAAGGTTAGTAAATGTTACCACGTACTTTATCGGAGCCTTACCTTTATAACTATCGTCCACAACTATTAGTGGACAGCAATGATTCTGAATTTCAAAAAGGGTGCTGTTGCATGGCAGCACCCTTTTCTGGAAATGGGTCTAGGAATACCCCGTTATTCCTGATATTCGATAGCTATTTTGCTAATATGGATTCGGCTTTTATTCTTACCAGAAGTTCTAGTAAAGTTCAATTTAACTGTCTTAGGTGTTGCATTATCTTTAGCAGTCCACGTAGTAGTAGTAGTACCATTATTAACCGTTCCGTTATCGTCTGGATCAGATGTCGTATCGGCAAAGTTCGTCGACCACGTGATTGTTAATTTTTCTATAACTTTATTATCTGTCGAAACCTCTACGTAACTTCCTGTCCTATCAAGTTGGATATAATTAGTAGTACTCGAGTTCGTTCCGGTAAACTTGATACTCACTCCGTTACCTGAATAACTATCGTTTGTGAAAGTAGTAGTATTTGTGTTAACGTTTAAGGTGTGACTACTCAGATGTCTAATAGTGAATGTTCGACTAGCGCTCCCTATTATTATAGTAACCGTCCGGGTTATAGCGCTGCTCGTATTGTTTGCCGGGAAGACGACATTAACGTCAGAGCCACTTCTTGTGGCCGAAGTAACGTTCTCGGAAGTGATTGTCCAATCCGAACTACTGTTGGTCGAAACGGTGAAAGACGTTGTTGTCTTAGAGGCTTTCACGGTCACACTACTGGGGGACAAATCAAATACCAGTGCTGGCTGCGTAATCG
Organism: Bacteroidales bacterium; assembly: GCA_017509755.1. Lineage (GTDB taxonomy): Bacteria > Bacteroidota > Bacteroidia > Bacteroidales > UBA932 > Cacconaster. The sequence goes on along the minus strand of JAFWOY010000011.1, from coordinate 571 downwards.
TGAACTCCTGCCTGTCAAAACCCTCACATTCCGCATAGATCGTGTAGGTATTACCATCGAGGTTCGCAGGGACGTTTACGGTAATCCTTGCCTTGCCGGTACCTTGGACAGATGCCGTTATAGCCCGGGTGATGGGAACTTGTGAGAGCGTTACCCCCTCATCTTCAGTCCAGACCGTCCAGGTATTAGGACTGGTCGTATTGATGTCGAAGGTCGTGCTGGTCGCATCAGGCGTGGTCAACGTCACTGCGTTCGATGAAAGTGTGAAAGTCGCCGGATTCTGCCTTATCGTGAACGTCTTGGATGTGGTTCCAATCGAGGCTGTCACGATGTAGGTCTCTACGCTGCTGGTACTGTTGGTCGGGAAGGTCACCGTGACGTTTCGGTTGCCCGTGCCGGAAGCCGGATTGAAACTGACATTATCTTTGTTTGCGGTCAGGCTCCAAGTTCCGGTCGAACTGCTGCGGATCGAGAACGTGGCCGTGGTTACATCCGGATCTACCGTTACACCCGTGCTCGACAATTCGAAGATAGGTGCCTGGCCGCGAACGGTCAATTCGCAAGAAGCCAG
>JAFWOY010000010.1 GCA_017509755.1 Bacteroidales bacterium | reverse complement strand
CTCCTGCAAAGCCGTCGGTGTCGACGTCCGCACATGGCTCGTCGACGTCCTCGGACAGATCCCCTCCTACAAGGGCCCTTGGCGGCATCTTCTGCCTGCCCACTGGCACAAGGCAACCACTGTCAATCACTGATCAATTACTAACGACCGGTAAGGGGTTACTAACCTAAACTTAAGGTTAGTAAATGTTACAACGTACTTTATCGGAGCCTTACGCCGACGATCTCGCCTACGGAACGGTAGGCCATGGCGGCGGCGTCGAAGACGATGGGCTTGAGTTTGCCCAGGTCGATGCGGCCTTCGGCGTCGAGGATGCCTTCAGCGGCACTCATGTTGACCACTTCACCGACGAGGATGCCGTCGCTCCAGGAAACCACCTTGCACTCCAGGGTCAGCGGATACTCATTGATGATCGGGGCGTTGACGTTCGGGCTGGGGGAGATGGTAAAGCCGGCGCGCGCCACTTTGTCGGGCACGTCGTTGCCGCTGACCAGACCGAAATAGTCGGATTCGGCGACGGTGCGCTCATCGGCGAAACTTACGGTGAAAGCTTTCGTCTTCTCGAGGTTGTCCGTGGTCTTGTGCTTCGACAGGCTGATGACGATCTGGCGGGCGTCATACTGTCCGGCCCAGGCGGCCATCATCACATCGGGGTTCTTGTTTTCGTCCCAGGTGGCGATCATCACGCACGGTTGGGGCGTGGTTACAAGGGCGTGGTTCGGGCCGAAATTCTTGCGGCCGGCCACTTCTTGGAGGGCTTCGTTCTTATTCATGTTTTCGGGGTTGTTGGTTTTCTTGTCGGTGCCGCAGCTGGCCAGAAGGGACAGGACGGCCATAAGGGTCAGGATTCTTTTCATAGGGATTAAACGATGAGACTAAGTTAAAGGGGATAGCGTTGCGCACCGATGAAATCGATGAGGTCCTGCGGCGCGATTTTCAACTGCAGGCCGCGGACTCCGGCGCTCACGTAGATGAAGTCGTACAACAAGGCGCTTTCGTGGACGAAGGTAGGGAAGGGCTTTTTCATCCCGATGGGCGAGCAGCCTCCGCGGATGTAACCGGTGGTCGGCAGCAGCTCGCGGACGTGCAGCATCTCACAGTTCTTATTGCCTGAAAGCTGCGCCGCCACTTTCAGGTCCACTTCGAAATTGCCCGGGATCACGCAGACAAAGAAGCCGTTGCGGTCGCCACGCAGTACCAGGGTCTTGAACACCTGCTCGATGTCTTCGCCCAGCTGGTCCGCCACATGCTGGGCGGCCAGGTCGGATTCATCTACTTCGTAGGGCACCAACTCATAAGGGACGCCGGCTGCATCCAGCAGCCGGGCGGCGTTTGTCTTGGCAGGGGCATTATCCTTCCGGGCCATCTTCGTGATCGTGTAAACTGGCGAATGTCAGGACCAGGCGGAGCACCTGGCCATAGTTTTTCGTTCCGTCCGCAATGCGGTTGCTTCGCAGGAAAAAGTTGTAAAAGCGGTGCTGTACCCGGGCAAGCCAGGGCCAGCGGCGGTCCTGCCAGTAGGTGTGGATCGACTGCATGTCTTCGAGGATTTCCGGTCGCAGGGTCGCGATCCATTCCTGAAAGGCTTCCTCCCCCAGCAGCGAACGGATGTTGTTCCAGGTAAAAGTCAGGAGCGAGAACAGTGCACTGTAGCGGATGGCTTGGCTATCAGAGGCATGCGAAGCTTCAAACGCCCAGAAATTCGCCTCTGCCTCGCTGCTCACACCAAGGACGTGCGCGTACTCATGGGCGAAGACGAAAGGCCTTTCCAGCGGTGTGATCTCGCGGTTGACATGCATCTCGTCGAAGGCAGGCCCGAGGAATCCCAGCACGCCGACGCTCGAGAAGAGCCGGTTGAAGGTGATGCGTTTGGGGTGTTGCCAGGAACGGGGCTGGCAAAGTCCCAAATCGGGCGGAAGGGCGGCATACCAGGCTTTGACGCGCGATTCGAGTTCCGCGTCCCCGATTTCCTCGAAGGCAGATGCGGGGCACCAATTCTCGTTGAGTTGCGCGGAGAATTCGTCCAGGAACTCCTGGAATTCGCTCTCTTCGTAGGGCATGGCAATGGAGCCGGTGCGCGCATAGATGTCGCTCCGATAATAATTGATTCCCCAGGCGCCATAAAACCAGACATAGACGCCCAGCAGCAGGACCGCTTCTTTCAGCACGCATTTCCACCAGCGTTCCCGACGCCGGATCGCCCGCACGATCAACCCGATAAAAGCCAGGACGGCCAGCACGACGCCCCATTCGGTCAGCGAAAAGGGAAGCGGGGAAGCCAGCCAGGTGAGGCAGGCGGAGATGCGCGGATAAAGATGCATCGCATAGAAATCGGCGGCAGCGACGCTATGCCGGCACCAAAGAATCAGGATGAGCAGCAGGACGCCGAGTCCTGTGCCCATCCCGATCCAAAGTGTTTGTCGGCGGCGCATCTACTTGAGGATGCTCTTCAGGATTTCGGTCGTCACTTTGCGGGTGGCGGTGGAAGCGGCCGTTTGGGTAGCCTTCTTGACTACATCGCCGAGGACAGAACCGGATTTCTGGTTCGAAGTGTTTTTCTTCGAAGTCGAGGAAGTGCTTTTCTTGGTGGTAGTACTCTTCTTGCCACCGATACTCTTGGCGATGCTGGTACCGGCGCTGCGGGCGAAACTGGTGGCTGCGGCAGCGATCATCGTGCCGAGGATGGTGCGGCCGATGCCGGCCTTCTTGCTGCTCTTGCCCTTGGCCTTTTCCTCTTTCTCCTTGGCTTTGGCTTCTTTCTCTTTTTCAAGGGCTTTGCGTTCGGCTTCCTTCTCCTCTTCGACCTGCTGGTTGAGCTCGGTCAGGACTTCGTAGGCGCTTTCCCGGTCGAAATACTTCTCGTATTCCTTGAGGTTGGCAGGTGCGGCGGCTTGGATATCCAGACGCTGACCTGGGGTGATGGCGCCGATTTGGCTCAGCGGGAAAAGGATCTTGGCGCGTTCCACGACACTCGGGGCGCCTTTCTCATCGAGGAAGGAAACAAGGGCTTCGCCGGTCCCCAGATCGAGGATGGCATCTTCGGTCTTGAATGCGGGATTGGCGCGGAATGTCTGAGCGGCGGCGCGCACGGCTTTCTGGTCCTGCGGCGTGTAGGCGCGCAGGGCGTGCTGGACGCGGTTGCTGAGCTGGGCCAGTACGCTGACGGGCACGTCGCTGGGCACCTGGGTGATGAAATAGATGCCGACGCCTTTGGAACGGATGAGGCGGATGACCTGCTCGATTTTGTCCACCAGGGCTTTGGATGTGCCGTCGAACAGCATGTGGGCTTCGTCGAAGAAGAATACGAATTTCGGCAGGTCGAGATCGCCGACTTCGGGCAGCCGGGCGTAGATTTCGGTCATCAGCCACAACAGATAGGTGGAGTACAGCTTGGGATTGAGCATCAGGCGGTCGGCGGCCAGGACGTTCATCACGCCACGGCCGTTTTCCACGGCAAACAGGTCATCTACATGGAAGGCGGGTTCGCCGAAGAACTGGTCGCCGCCTTCGCTTTCAATCTGCAGGATGGCGCGCTGGATGGCGCCGATGCTGGCGGGGGCGATGTTGCCGTATTCGGTGGTGAACTTGGCGGCGTTCTTGCCGACGAAGTCGAGCATCAGCTTGAGGTCTTTCAGGTCGATGAGCAGCAGGTTGTTGTCATCGGCGATGCGGAACACGGCATTGAGGACGCCGGCCTGGACTTCGGTGAGCTGCATCAAGCGGGCGAGCAACTGGGGGCCCATGGCGGAGATGGTGGCGCGCATGGGGAAGCCTTGTTCGCCGAAGACATCGAAGAAACGGGTCGGGCAGCCGGCGAACTGGGGATTCTCAATCCCGAATTCAGGCATGCGTTTCTCGATGAAGCCGCTGAGCCGGCCGGCCTGGCTGATGCCGGAAAGGTCTCCTTTCATGTCGGCCATGAAGCAGGGGACGCCGGCCTGGGAGAAGGTCTCGGCAAGCACTTGCAAGGTCACGGTCTTTCCTGTACCGGTCGCACCGGCAATCAGTCCGTGGCGGTTGGCCATCTTGCCGACCAGATTGATGTTTCCACGATCGCTGTGCGCGATGTAAAGTTGTCCGTCTAATAACATATCTTTTGTTTATTAATATTACTCTTATTCAGTTCAATATCCTTCGTTCGCTTCACTCCGGAGGGTATATGCTTGAAAGACCGTCTCGCTTCGCTCGACCCTTCCCAAGCTCTGCTTGGGTCCCTCCTCCGTTTCGCTAATTGCCATCGATGGTCTTGGGAATGAATTGCCTGGAAGCTTGCGATTCATTCCCGTATGATTCATTTATTCAAACTTCAGCAAACCGCCGTCGGGGGTGACGTCGAGGGTGACTTCCCGACCGAGGTAGAGGCTGTAGTTGGGGTGTTCGTGGCCGGCGTCGAAGCCGAAAAGGACAGGCTTGTCGGTCGGCATATACTCACGGACCAGTTCCAATACGCTGCGCTTCCATTCATCCTCGCCGGTCGTGTCGGTGAACTGGCCGACGATGATGCCTTTGGCCCGTTCGAAGAAGCCGCCTTGTTGCAGCGTCAGCAGCATCCGGTCGAGGTTGTACATCCGTTCGTCCACGTCTTCGATGAAGAAGATGCTGTCTTCGTCCAGATGGTTTTCCCACGGGGTGCGGAGGCAGGAGTGGAGCAAGCTCAGGTTGCCGCCGACCAGCCGGCCGCGGGCCTGGCCGCAGCAACTGAACGGATGCGGCGCCGTGCGATAACTCTTGACTTGGCCGAAAAGGGCCTTGCGGAGCGATTCCTCGCTGGCGTGGGAATTCTCGCCGATGGTGCTGGGCATCGCACCGTGGATCGATTCGATTCCCTGGCTCTGGAGCAGCGCGTGGAAGACGGTGATGTCGCTGAAGCCCACGAGCCATTTCGGATGTGCGGCAAACAGGGAAGTGTCCAGCGCGCGGACGGTACGCATGGAGCCGTAACCGCCGCGGAACGAGATGAGGGCCTTGACTTCCGGGTCAAGCAGCATCTCGGTGATGTCGGCCGCGCGGTCCTGGTCACGGCCGGCGAATTCGCCGGGTTCGCTGTCATAGAGATGCTTGCCGAGTTTGACGTGCAAGCCCCATGATTCCAGCATCTCTTTCCAATACAGGGTCTGGCGGCTCTTCTCGCTCAGGGCGGAAGCCATGGCTACCACGGCGACGGTGTCGCCTTCCTTCAGAAATTCCGGTCGGATATACTTTTTCATATTTTTTCTTTAATCCTCAAAGATAATGAATTTTTATGGTAAATTTGTATCAGAATGCTTTGATTCCTGCGATGAAAAAGATCAAGAAACTCCTGGCTCCGGCCGTCCTGCTCCTCGCGGCCCTGTTGTACTATCTGTTCGGCTACCAGCATAATGATCCGGACACGGATCCTGGTGTCAAGCCGTCTGAACCGGGCGGTCCTGTCTCGATTTCCGCGCCGGCTTCGCTGGCGGACCTGATGGAGATTCCGGCTCTGACATCCGGTGGACGGATCGTGGAGCATGGGGCCTACGTCTCGTCCTACAATCCGGAAACGCTGATCCCTGACTGGGTTGCCTACGAATTGACGGCGGATGAAACAGGCGGAGACAAGAAACGGGAAGGGATTGAATTCCGCATGGATCCTGACCTCAAAGGCTGCACACAGGCCATGCGGGAAGATTATTCCGGCTCGGGCTGGACCAAGGGTCACCTGATGCCCGCAGCCGATGCAGCGTTCAGTACACGCACGATGAGCGAGACATTCTATTTCACCAACATCTGTCCGCAGAACGAGACGCTCAATGCCGGCGACTGGCAGTATCTCGAAAAGCGGGTCCGCCAATGGGCCAACCGCTATGGCAGTATCTGGGTGGTGACAGGCCCCATTGTCGGCCAGAACCGTTATGGCACGATCGGAGACCGGGATGTCGTAGTCCCCGATTCTTTCTACAAAGCTTTGCTTATCCGCAAGAAAAACGGCTCCTACAGCGCCATCGCCTTCGTCATGGACAACGACGACGACCGCTATTACCTGCGCGACTGTTCGATGAGTATCAATGACCTGGAGACACTGACCGGTTTTGATTTCTTCCCGGCCCTGGACGACAAGGTCGAGGAAAAAGTGGAGAATACCGTCCGTCTTTCTGACTGGGGCATCAAATAGGGGATGACCATGGAACAGCGGCTGCGTTTCAAAGATGTGCTCAATCTGGCAGCACCTCATTCCTGGCCTGCCTCGATTGCGGCTGTGGTGACGGCCCTGGCCATCAGCTGTCACCGGGTGCCCCACCTGGATCCTTTGCTGACGGCCTGCCTGTTCGTCATCGTCATCCTGATGCAGTCGGCGGTCAATGCCTTTGATGATTATGCCGACTATCTCAAAGGAACCGATACGCTTGAGAATTCGCCCGATGCGTTTGACGCTGTCATCGTTTACGGCATGAAGCCCCGTACGGCCCGCAATCTCGGTTTCCTGTTCCTGCTGCTGGCGCTGGTGCCCGCCATCTATGTCGTACGGACATGCGGTCTCGTCCCGATGTTCATAGGCCTGGCCGGTGCCCTGATCCTTTTCGGTTATGCGTTCGGCCGGCCTCCGATCTCCTATCTGCCGGTAGGGGACCTCTGTGCCGGACTGGCCATGGGCGGATTGATTCCGCTGGCCGGGGTTCAGATGCTGACCGGCGAACTCGACTTCTTCGTCCTGGTGGAAGCCCTGCCGGCCATTTTGGGCATCGCCCTGATCCTGTTTTCCAACAATGGCTGCGATATCGCCCGGGATCGGGCGGCCGGGCGGCGTACCCTGGCCTGCTTGCTGGGCTTTGAGCGGACCGCCATGTGGTACCGGATCCTGCTGCTGATATGGATTGCCAGCCCTGTTGCCGTTCTGGCTGTGCAAGGGCATTGGACCTCCGTGCTGGTCTATGCCTTTTCCTGCCTGGCCTTCTCTCATCTGGTTGTCCGCCAGTGCGGTCTGCCCCTCGGTCCCGAATCCCGACGGGCCGTGATGGGCGGTATCACCGCGTTGGTGACGATGGACTGTTTGGCCTATTGCTTTGCCCTGGTTTTGGCTTGACCTTTGTTAACGAAAAGACATTGTTTCCTGTAATGCGCCGTTTATGAACCGATTTCAGAAATACCTCCGCCATATCGTGTATCTGGGCGATGATATCGACCGGACGGCAGCCGTTGCGGCCATCAAGAAGAATATCTTTTTCCGGGGACCCAACGTCATCATTCTGGCCTGCGCCATCATCATCGCCTCTGTCGGCTTGAACGTCAACTCGATTCCCGTGATCATCGGCGCGATGCTCATCTCTCCGGTGATGGGTCCGATCCTGGGTTTCGGAGTGGGCCTGGGTACGAACGATACGGAACTGATGAAGGGCTCCCTGAAGAATTTCGTCGTGATGGTGGTCATCAGCATCATCGTGGCAAGTCTTTATTTCCTGATCAGCCCGCTCAAGCTGAGCAATCCCACCGAATTGCTGGCCCGTACCCGCCCCACTATCTACGACGTGCTCATCGCCCTGTTCGGCGGTGTCGCCGGCATGCTGGAGAACTCCCGCAAGGAGCGGGGCACGGTCCTTTCCGGCGTGGCTATCGCCACGGCGTTGATGCCGCCGCTCTGCACGGTCGGCTACGGCATTGCAAGCCTCAATCCCCGGTATATTTTCGGCGCTTTGTACCTGTTTCTCATCAATGGCATTTTCATCGCACTGGCCACCTTCTTCATGGCCAAGTTCCTGGGTTTCGAGAGCGTGGCCATCGATGAGTACCATCGCCGCCGGAACCCGCGTATCGTCGCGGCCGTGCTGATCATCATGATCGTACCCAGCGTCTTCTCCGCCGTCGGCACCATCCGCGACAACAACTTCGCCATCAGTGCCGAGCGTTTCGTGCAGAGCAACAAGACCATCGGATCGAGTTATATTTTTGACTACGATATCAATCTCGACGGCCGTCATCAGACGCTGGATGTCTATCTGGCCGGGGAGCAGCTCGACTACACGGCCAAACAGATCCTGCTGAAGAACGCCCTGGGGTACGGCCTCCACAGCGACCAGATCATCTTCCACGAGGAAGCGGCCGTGCAGAACATCAACAAGAACGAAGTGATCCGTGACCTGAACGATCACTATCTGAAGAAGTTGCAGGAACTGAACCAGACCATCATGGACCTGCAGCTTGAATTGTCTAAGTACAAGGCGGCTGAGAAGTCGGCAGAGAAGACAACTACCAACCCACAAACACCGGACGCGAAAGAGTGATGCGCTGACCTGTATCGGTCAAGCTGCCGTCTGCCCTGTCGCGGCGGTAGATCTCGATGGCGTTGTCATCCCGGCAGCAGACCAGCATCCAGCGACCATCGGGCGTGATGTTGAAGTTGCGTGGATGGATACCCGTCTGCTGGTAGCCGGCTGGAGTCAGGGTTCCGTTGGCAGCGACACGGAAGATTGCAATGCCGTCGTTCTGCAGCCGGAGGCTGGCGTAGAGGAATTTCCCGTCAGGTGACAGATGGATGTCAGCCGCACCGCGCGCATTCACGGTGTCGGCTTTGACAATCTGTTTGCAGGTGAGCGCCCCGTCAGCATAATCGAAGACAGCCACGTCGCCGGAAAGTTCCCCGATTACATAAAGATGGCTGCCCTCTGCATCGAAGAGGAGATGACGCGGTCCGAAATCAGCCGGGAGTTCTGCGGCTGTCTCTACGGAGCCCAGTTCGCCATCTATCACCAAAAGGCCAATGGCATCGGCGCTGAATTCGCTGAAAAGCAGGTATTTTCCATCCGGTGTAAAAGTGGCGCAATGCACATGTGGCTTTGCTTGGCGCTGCATGTCCGGTCCTCCGGCCCGAGAAACGACAAGGGTATCCAGCGACGAAATGCCTCCGTCGTCCAGCAGGTGATAGACAGCCAGCGTACCGCCGGAGTAATTGGCGACTGCCAGCCGGTCTCCATCCGTGGCGACATAACAAGGATCCTCACAGTAGTCGGGAAGCCCCGTGGGTTGACTGCCGAGCGAATGGAAGGTTTTTCCGTTGAATTGCCAGGCGTGGACAGACGCCGTACTGTCTGGCATTTCACTGACTGCATAGACATACGAGCCGAAAGCCGTGAGGTAGGAAGGATTGTTCATAGGAGCCTTGGCCAGGGCCCCGGGCGCTTCCGGAAAAGAGCCTTGCGAGATGATTTGCCCTTGGTTGCAGTCGAATTCGTATGCATAAAAACCGTCGGAATAGGTACCGACATACAGATACATGGTCTTGTCGGAAGAGCACGCCGCCAGCAGCCCGGTGGCCAGCGTCAGGAACAGAAGGGAGATGCGTTTCATAATTGCATCAAATATACGTATTTTCATTAAATTTGCCGGATAAAAACTGCAGAGTATGGTCATTTTGATAACCGGCATTTCCTCCGGGTTCGGGTGCGCGATGGCGCAGCAGCTGGCGGCTGACGGTCACACCGTCTATGGCACGGTTCGGCGGGATGTCGAACAACTTCCGGGTGTTCACTATCTGCGCGCTGATGTGCGCGACACAACGGCTGTCCAGGCCGCCGTGGATGCGGTAGTTTCCGTGGAAGGCCGCATCGACGTGCTGGTCAACAATGCCGGTATGGGCATCGGCGGCCCGGTGGAGTTCGCTCCCGAGGCGGATGTGCAGCTGCAGATGGACACGAATTTCATGGGGCAGGTCCGCTTCACGCAGGCCGTGCTTCCCGTGATGCGTCGGCAGGGTGGGGGAAAGATTCTCTGTTTCAGCTCGATCGGTGGCCTGATGGGGCTCCCGTTCCAGGGCTTTTATTCGGCCAGCAAATTTGCCATCGAGGGATTCTGCGAAGCGCTCCAGATCGAGGTCCGGCGCCACGGGATCCAAGTCATCCTCATTGAGCCGGGCGACTTTGCGACCGGCTTTACCGCTGCCCGCATCAAACAAGTGTCGGATGAAGCGGCTGCCGCATATCCCAGTCTCCGTCAATCCGTCCACAGTTTTGAGAAAGACGAACAAACCGGACTCAAGCCGGCTTATCTGGCCCGGAAAGTTGCAAAGATCATCCGCAAGAAGCATCCGAAATTCCGCTACGTGATTGCCACTTTCATCCAGAAACTCTCGATCCCGCTCAAGCGCATCCTGCCGGCGCGGCTGTTTGTGAAGGTATTGTCCTTATTTTATTCTGTGAAATAGTTTTTTTATATCTTTGCGCTGCAAAGATTACCGGCTCTTTTGGAGCCTGTCGTACAGTGAATTGTTTATAACGTTATAATTTTTTGAAACAATGATTATTGAAAAGTATTTGCGAGAGAGATCCTGGACTCGCGTGGCAATCCGACCGTCGAGGTCGATGTGACCCTTGAATGTGGAATTATGGGCCGTGCAGCCGTCCCGAGCGGCGCCAGTACCGGTGAAAACGAAGCCCTCGAGCTTCGCGACGGCGACAAGGGCCGCTACCTGGGTAAAGGTACCCTGAAGGCGGTTGCCAATGTCAACGAGAAGATCGCCCCCGCTATCGAAGGCATGAGTGTCCTCGAACAGCGCGCCATCGACCAGAAGATGATCGAGCTCGACGGAACCCCGACCAAGAAGAACCTGGGTGCCAACGCCATCCTCGGTGTCTCGCTCGCTTGCGCACACGCGGCTGCCAACTATCTGGATATTCCGCTCTACCGTTACATCGGCGGTACCAATACGTATGTCCTGCCCGTTCCGATGATGAACATCATCAACGGTGGCGCGCACTCGGATGCTCCGATCGCGTTCCAGGAATTCATGATCCGTCCGGTGGGCGCTTGCTGCGAGAAGGAAGCCATCCGCATGGGCGCCGAGGTGTTCCACAACCTGGCCAAACTGCTGAAGAAACGCGGCCTGAGCACGGCTGTCGGTGATGAAGGTGGTTTCGCACCGGCCCTCAACGGCATTGAAGACGCCCTGCAGATCATCTGCGACGCCATCCAGGCCGCCGGCTACGAACCGGGCAAGGATGTGAAGATCGCCATGGACTGCGCCGCCAGCGAATTCGCTACCTGCGAAGACGGACAGTGGTACTATGACTACCGCCAGCTCAAAGACGGCAAGAAGAAGGATCCCAACGGCAAAAAACTCACCGCCGAGCAGCAGATCGACTATCTGGAGGAACTCATCACGAAGTTCCCGATCGACTCCATCGAGGACGGTCTTGACGAGAATGACTGGGACAACTGGGTTAAACTCACCGAGCGTATCGGCGACCGCTGCCAGCTTGTGGGTGATGACCTCTTCGTTACCAACGTGAAGTTCCTGGAGAAAGGCATCAAGATGGGTGCCGCCAACTCCATCCTCATCAAGGTCAACCAGATCGGTTCCCTCTCCGAGACCCTCGACGCCATCGAGATGGCTCACCGCCACGGTTACACCACCGTCACGAGCCACCGTTCCGGCGAGACCGAAGACACGACCATCGCCGACATCGCCGTGGCTACCAACAGCGGCCAGATCAAGACCGGTTCGCTGAGCCGCACCGACCGTATGGCCAAGTACAACCAGCTGATCCGCATCGAGGAGCAGCTCGGCGCCCGTGCCCGTTACGGCTTCACGAAACTCCGCTAGTCGTTTGTCAAATGGAATGAAGGTGACTGATAAGTGATTATTGGTCACCTTCTTTTTAAATCTATTGCCATGAAAATCGAAGAAGGCTACATGCCCTTTCTGGGGTACAAGACCTACTACCGGATTGTAGGAGAACCCTCCGATACCAAAGCCCCGCTGCTCCTGCTTCACGGCGGACCGGGCAGTACGCACAATTACTTTGAAGTCCTGGACCGCGTGGCCGGAGAAACAGGGCGCCAGGTGATCTCCTACGACCAGATCGGTTGCGGAAATTCCTATCTGGACGGCCATCCGGAACTGTGGACCCAGGGAACCTGGATGAACGAACTCATCGCCCTTCGGGAATACCTCCATCTGGACCGTCTTCACATCCTGGGCCAGTCGTGGGGCGGCATGCTCATCATTGCCTATCTCATCGAAAAGAAGCCCGCGGGCATCTGTTCCGCCATCATCTCCAGCGGTCACGCTTCTTCCAGCCTTTGGGCCAGCGAACAACACCGGATGATCGGGCTGATGTCGAAAGAGGACCAGGAGGCCATCCGACGGGCCGAAGAGACAGGCAATTTCGAGGACCCCGCCTATCTCCAGGCCAACGACCGTTTCATGGAACTCCACTGCGCCAGCACCGACGAAAACAGCCCCGAGTGCCTCACCCGTCCCAAACGCTCCGGCAAGGAAGCCTATCTCTATGGTTGGGGACCGAACGAATACGTACCTACCGGCAGCCTGGGCGATTTCGAATACATCGACCGTCTCGGCGAGATCGATTGCCCTTGCCTGCTGTTCAGCGGCTCAGAAGACCTGTGCACGCCCGCCGTCGCCCGCTCCATGCACGACGGCATCCCCGGCAGCCGCTGGGAACTGATGCAAGGCGCCCGCCACATGTGCTTTGTCGATCGCCACGAAGACTATTGCCGCATCCTGGAAGCCTGGCTGGCGGAACACGATTAGCCGTCAGGGCCGGCCGGGATGCCGGGGCCTACGGTTTCCGAACTGGGCGCCGGCTGCTTGCTCCAACGCGGAAAGCGCGTGGGGAAGGCGGGCGGTAGCTGGGATACGGACGGTGTGGACAGCGTCACGACGAGGCGCTACCAGGGCGATTCCCTCCCGTTCAAACACCAGAATTCCGTCGTGGATGAAGTCCGCGTACGGCATCTCTGCAAGAGTGCGGAGCCAGGAACCGTCCTCTTCGTAGAGGGAGAGGACGAGGTGGTAGCATTCTTCCGTGCCATGGACATCATCAACTGTCGCGTCACTGCTGCGGTAAACCCGTTTCAGGCTGAGCCGGGCGGTGCGGGCGTTATTGGGGCCCCAGAAGATGGTCTCATCGCCGCTCATGCTGTAGTAAGGATCTGAGAAATGGTCTTCGAAGCGGAGCGTCAGGTGGTCGTGGAGTTCCACTTCCACTTCCTCTTTCCGGGAGCGGACATTACAGCTGACCACATCCTCCATCCGGAACGGCATCTGGAAAATCGGGTCTCGCATCGCATCGCGTTCCTTACGGACGTAGGAGAGCGAGGTTTCCGGCGGCAGATAGGAGGTCACGCCGACATTTTCTCCTTCGATGATGGCAATCCGGCGGCGGTTGAACCGCTCCGGATCCCTGAGCCGTTCCAATTCACTACCGCTGAGCCCGAGGCCCCCGATGACATCGCTATTGTCGAGCGTGCGATAACCGCTCAGCGTCAAGGAGAAAGAGGGCCGTTCGATGGCATTGGGATCCTTCATCACAAGCCATCGGTCCGTCCCTTCCGCTACATAGACGGCGCCCTCGTAGCACTGGGCTTCCAGCCAGCCCCAGCGGGCGATTTCCCCGACCAGCGTGCCGTCGGCTTCGTAAAGGAGCGCTTTCAGCGTGTACAGGTTCCCGCTGACGGGATCGACCATCGCACCTTCGACGCCGTTCTCGTCGACGAAGGGTTCCAGACGCACGAAACGGTCATAGCCCCAGTCCAGGCGCAGGTCGCTGCAGAGGCCGGAGCGGCTGGAACGCATTTCCAGCAACTTGACCTGGTTGCGGTGCAGGCGCTGGCCGACCGGGCCGGAATGCCAGGCGGCGGCGCGCACCGGGTCGGACATCGGGTCATAGGGAATGACGGAGCCGGGATGCTGGAAGATTTCGCTGCGGCGGAAAGATGCATCCCAGGTCGTCAGCGTGAAGTCCGTGCCCAGCGTACGGAAGCGGCTGCCGGAGCGGGCGATGGCCAGAAACTCGAAGGGAAGCAGGGTCTCGCCCGTCTCGCTTACGACGCCCTTCAGGCCTGTATAGACGGACTCGGCGATGCCGGTCCCGTCGCTGAAACTCGGGGACGAGACGAATTGCGGCGGGAAGATTTCCCGACCGTTCATATCATAGACGCCCCAGAGCAGCATGCCGGCCAACAGTTCGTCGACCGATTCGCGCTGCACCGTGATCAGCCCGCCATTCTTGGGAATGTGGATCGAGTGGCAGTCGACGGGTACTATGATCTGCCCGCGCTGGTTGGCGACGCCGTGCAGTTTGGTCTTGCCTTCCTTGCGGATGACTTCACACAGGCCGTTTTTGTCGAATTTCTTAATGTCGTCGTATTCAGCCGGCAGGATCATCGTGCCTTCCGTATCGATGAGACCCTTGCGGCCGTCGATCGTGACTTCGGCGAACCCGTTGTTGAACCGGGTGGCGTCGTCGAAACGGGGCTCGATCACCCAATGTTTGTCTTTGGCCTGATAGCCATATTTGCGGGTCTGCTTGTCCCGGACGGGTTTGAGGTCCTGCGCTGCGACGGGCAGTGCGAGCAGCACGGCCAGCAGGCAGAGAAGAAGGGAGCGGCTTTTCATGGTTTAATGATAGAGATATCCTGCTTTACGGAGTTCCTTGAGGGTTTTGATCGGTTTCGGGGGATTGAGGTAGCGGGCGAGGAAGGCGTAGGTGTCGAGGCGGATCTCGCAGGCTTCCATCGAGTCGATGCGCTCGAAGGAGTGGGCACCGGGCATTTTCGGGAATACTTTATACTCGAAGTTCCGGTTGTAGAACGTCAGGCTGTCGATCATCCGCTGCACTTCCGTCACGCTCACGTCGTCATCGTTCATGCACGTGACGATGCGCAGCGGCTTGGTCAGCTGCTTCGCATAGGTCACGGGGGAGCGGCGGGCGTACTCTTCCGGCTTCTCCTGCGGCGTGGCGCCGATGTGGTATTCCTGCGTGTAATTCTTGGAATAATCCGGCGTCTGGTAGCTGAGCCGGTATCCCACGTCGCTCACCGGCACGCCGGCGTAGCCGCAGACGAACTTCTCCGGATAGCGCAGCAGGTTCATCAGCGTGATCATGCCGCCGTGGCTCCAGCCGATGATGCCTACGCGGGCAGGATCCACGATGTCGTAACTCTCCACCATGTAGTCTCGGGCCGCCATCACGTCTTCATTTTCCAATCCGCCGTAATCGATGTTTTCGTAGAAACTCCGGCCATAGCCGGTGCTGCCGCGGTAGTCGGGTGCGATGACAATGTATCCCTGCGCAACCATCTCCCGCAGGATATGGACCGAACCGGAGGTAAAGTTGCTGTGTACGCCGCCGTGGGGAAAGACCAGCAGCGGATACTTCTTGTTCTGCTTGGCTGCCTTCGGAATAAAGACATAGGAATAGAATTTCAGCTGGTTGTTCAGCAGCGAGTCCTTGAAGGCCGTGCCGGTCTTCTTCTGGTAGGCCGGCGCCGGTCCCGCAAGCCGTACGATATCGACGTACGCGACATCACTCATCTGCTCGATAAGCAGCAGTGACTCGACCTTCCGGTCGACGGTCTGGGTGGCAAAATTCGAGTTGTTCTCCTGGGCGGAAATGAGATTCCCAACCAGGAGAAAGAAGCAGAGAAAGAGGAGACGTTTCATAACAGATAAGCGAGAAAGCCGACGACGAGGGCGATGAGGCAATTGATGGCTTTGGCGCGTACGAATGCGCCTTTGGATTCGGCCAGGAGCGGGAGGGCGGCGTGGCCGTCCTGCGAGATGCAGCTGGCGAGCAGCACGGGCATGGGCACCACGCCCGCGGCGAAGAGGGTGACGAAGATCAGGTGCGGTCCCGATTCAGGGATGATGCCGATAAGCGTGGCAAGCACGATCATCAAGGGCACATTGGCGCTGATCCAGGCGCTCACATCCACCAGTTCCATGATGAAACCGAGGGCGATCAGCACCCCGAACGTCCAGGCGAAAATCTTGGGTACGTGGCGGGCAATGATATGGTGCCAGAGATGCTCTTCCACGAAATGGTCGGACCCCAGCGCCACTACGCCCAGCATGATGACACTGACCAGGGCGAAGAGCAGGTTCATCCAGTCTTCGCTCAGGAGATTGAAACCGCCGTGTTCGGCTTCCTCCATCCCTTCGTGCTCGTGCTCGAGCATGCCGGTGGCCAGGGCAAGGATGTAAAGCGCGGTGCCGAGGAAAAGGATGCCCCGCTTCCAGGTCAGCAAAGTGCGCTTCTTCGAATGCGGCTCTTCCGCTTTGTTTTCCGGATGCGCATCTTCCTCGTGGAGATGCATTTCATCGCAGGCATTCAAGGCGTAAGACTTCAACCCGAGTTTCGGCCCGACATAGTCGATCAGCACGCCGGCGACGATGCCGATGGCCAGGATAACCGCAGAGATCAGGAGCGCCTTGCCCGGGAAGAGGGTCAGCATTACAAAAGCTTCATCGCCCGAAGTGGCGATCAGCATCGCGACCAGCGCACCGAAACTGATCATCCCGTGGGAGAAGAGCGACACGGAGGCGAATCCGCCCAGGCAGCCGGGAATCCATCCCAGCAGGGCCGAGACCACGATCTGGCCGAATTTTGAATTTCGCAGCCGCTGGAAAAAGCGTCCGCCCGAGGAGATGTTCAGGCTTTCGATCATCATCATCATGATCACCACCATTCCGGTAATGAGCACGGCCGCCCGCAGGGCGTCAATCAGAATATCCAATACGTCCATAGGCTAACCTTGTCCTTGTGAAGGAGGCGTGATGAAACCGTCGGAAGGGTTCCATCCGACATGCTTATCGTTCAGGTTCCGAGCGAAAAAGGCACCGCCACAGTTGATGATGAGCTGGTTTTTCCAGAAGCACATGGATTCGGCCGGCCGATGGCTTGTGCTGTCCGGCAGGTTGAGGATGGCCCGTACGCGGCCGTTCTGGTCGCAGACCTGGATGCCGAACGGCGTCAGCACATACAGGTTACCCAGCGTGTCGAAAGCCATGTCGCGGGCGATCGGCCCTTCGAGCGTGTGATTGTCAGGGTTGTGAAGCCAGTAGAATTGCTCGCTGGCCGTCCGAGACCCGTCGGGCTTGACAAGGGCGCAACGCAGCCAGTTGGATTGCTCTTCGACGGAAACTTCCAACTTGCCGGAAGGGTAGAGGAGGGATTTGACCGGATGCGTAAGCCTTTCCCAGACTTGGACTGCAAAGTCGCTCCGGCCGATGGCAAACCAACCGCGTTCCTCTTTCGGCTCCCTGCCCAGCAGAGATTCCAGCATGTCATTCCGGGATTGGCCGGCCTTGACCGGGGTAGGCCAGCCCTTCCAAAGCCAGCGCATGGCGTCGGGGAACATCTTCGTGCCGTGCCAGATGCTATGGCCGCCGCGGTCCCAATGGGCGATTTCCTCGTAGCCTGCGAAATCGAGTGCCGATTCCAGCAGCAGGTTCTGCTCCCACCATTCCCCGAAGAGGGGATTCCAGGCGTCTTTCATTCCGTCCTGCAGGAAAATGCGCAGGGGCTTGGGTTCGTATTTGCGGACGAGGGCCGGATAGTCGTTGCCGCCCCGCATGGCCACGTAGGTGCCTACGGAACTATAGACGCGATGGAACAGATCAGGGCGGTGCCAGGCGGCGGAGAAAGCGGCGATGCCGCTGCTGCTGGCGCCGCAGACCGCCCGGTCATCGGGATTGTGCGAGAGGCGCACCGGCCGTCCGTCTTCGGTGACAAGCCGTTCGACCATCGGCAGGATTTCTTCTTCCAGGAAGCGGGCGAAAGTGCCGTCAGTGCGGTCGAATTCGTTGCTGCGGTTGTAGCGCAGCACATGGCCGTCGGCGTCATACGAAACGCCCGGCTGCACGAACACGCCGATGGTGACCGGCATCTCGCCGGATGCGATCAGGTTGTCCAGAACCGTCGTGGCGTTGAACAGGATGCCGTCGAGCCCCACCAGCAGGCAAGCCGGTGTCTTTCCATCGTATTGGACCGGCACATATACTTGCCATTCCCGGCGGGTCTCGGGATAGATCTTCGAATCGGTGAATACCCCTTTGAGGATGCATCCTTTCTGGGCATCGGCTACGGGTACGAACGCCGGATCGTCGGGGTATTGCGCATTGTGCCGCAGTTCCTGCGCCCCGGCTGTCAAAGCCGATAAGCACAGTAAGGCTACTGTCAGCGAAATCCGTTGCAAATATTGGTTTATCATGCGAATTGATTGTCTTTTCTGCCTCCACGCTGCGGGTAACCCGCAGCGATTCCGGCATAACCGCCAAAAGCCATTATCACAGGAATTGTCATAAGGGTTTCACATAACAGCGGGCGCGCTTGTGGAGGCGGGTTTCGAACCGGTTCCACATGTTCTGGACACTCGTATTGTCTTCCAGTTCGCGCGTGGTTTCGAGGTGCTTGATGCCATAGCTTTTGACCGCCGGGGCGATCTTGTCGAAAATCATGGCGTTGACACCTTTGCTCTTGTAGCCGTCGGCGATGCCGATCAGCAGCAGGTCGAGCGTGTCGTTGTGCCGGATGGCGTGCAGTACGTGGAGGAAGCCGAAGGGGAAGAGTTTCCCCTTGCATTTCTGCAGCGCCTTCGAGAGCGAAGGCATGCTGATGCCGAAGGCTACCACCTTGTCGTTCTCGTCGAGGATGACTGAAACGAAATCCGTGTTCAGGTTCGGGACGAATTGGTTGATCAGGTCGTCGATCTGTCCCTTCGAGAGTTCCGAGAAACCGTGGATGTCCCGATAGGTCTCATTGAGCACCGCGGCACACTGCGGGAAATAGGACACCATCTTCTTCTTGGTGCTGATGTCCGCCTGATGCAGTTTGTAGCGCGTTGAGACCAGTTTGGCCATGCGGCCGAACCACTCGGTGATGTTGTCGGGCATCGTCACGCTGTATTCCA
This sequence comes from Bacteroidales bacterium, assembly GCA_017509755.1. GTDB lineage: Bacteria > Bacteroidota > Bacteroidia > Bacteroidales > UBA932 > Cacconaster. The sequence goes on along the minus strand of JAFWOY010000010.1, from coordinate 91,689 downwards.
CCCAATCCGTATCCTTGGCATAGCCGCGTCGCAGCAACTGCTTTTCATAATAGGGGAAATTGTATTTGCCGTAGGCCGTCGGCAACTCATCGAACCCAGCGACCAGGACGCCCGAAGCATCGAACTCCAGGAATCCCAGCGGTCCGTTCATCTTCTTCATCCCTTTCCCCCGGCCCCAGGCCTCGACCGTGTCGAACAGTGCATCCACGACCGTGTCGTCATCGATGAAATCCATGAAGCCAAAACGGGCGAACAGCGTACCGAACTTCTGGTTGTACTGGCGGTTGATGATGCCGGCAATGCGGCCGACGATGCGGCCGTCCGGATCCAGGGCGAGCCAGTACTTCCCTTCGCAGAATTCGAAAGCGTGATTCTTCTTCGCATCCAACGTGTCGAGATCCCCGCTCTCGAGCGTCGGCACATAATAAGGATTGTCTTTGTAAAGTTCGTTGGGGTAATGGACGAACTTTTTCAGGTCTTTTCTTGTAACAACTTCTTTGACTGTTACTTTCATTTGTATCGTATCTTATTCTTGTCTTTGTTTCATTTCATCGCGGAGCGCCTGTCCGGTAAAGGTGTCCGCTTGCGCCAGGGCTTCCGGAGTCCCTTCGAACACCACTTCACCGCCCAGGACACCCGCATCCGGGCCGAGGTCGATCACCCAGTCGGCAGCGCGGATGACATCCAGGTTGTGCTCCACAACCACGATGGAGTGGCCCCGGTCCACCAGTGCATTGAACGCTTTCAGCAATTTCTCGATATCGTGGAAATGGAGGCCGGTGGTCGGCTCGTCGAAAATGAAGAGGATCGAACCCTTCGATTCGAAGTCCTTTCCCAGGAAAGAGGCCAGCTTGATGCGCTGGCTCTCGCCGCCGCTGAGGGAACTGCTGCTCTGGCCCAGCTGGACATACGAGAGTCCCACGTCGACCAGCGGCTGGAGCCGTTCGGCAATGCGTTTCGCCAGCGGATCGGGCTGGGCGCCGAAAAACGCAATCGCTTGTTCGACACTCATGTCCAGGACGTCACTGATATCTTTGCCCTGGTATTTCACTTCCAGGATGTCGCTTTGGAAGCGCTTGCCGCCGCAGGCCTCGCACACCATCTCCACATCGGCCATGAACTGCATCGGGATGCGGATCACCCCTTCACCCAGACATTCGGGACAGCGGCCCCCGTCGATATTGAACGAGAAATGCGAATGCCCGTAGCCGTTCATCTTGGCGTAGGGCTGCTCGGAGAAGAGGCGCCGGATGTCATCGTACACCTTCAGGTAGGTGACGGGATTCGAACGGGTGCTCTTTCCGATGGGATTCTGGTCGATATATTCGATGGCGGCGACTTTGCCCAGGTCCCCGCGGAGTTCCTTGAAGATACCCGGTTTATTGCCGACTTGGTTGATGTGGCGGTAGAGGGCCGGATAGAGGATGTCGCCCACCAGGGAACTCTTGCCGCTGCCGCTGACACCCGTTACGACGGTCAGGCAACGGAGCGGGAATCTTACAGAGATGTTCTTCAGGTTGTTCTCCCGGGCGCCGACCACTTCGACAGCATATTTCCAGCTGCGCTTCTTTTTCGGGATGGGAATGGAAAGCACGCCGGACAGATAATCCAGGGTCAGGGAGTGGGCGCCGGCTTTCAGTCCTTCGTCAATCCGGCCTTGGAATACAATCCGGCCACCGTTGACGCCCGCGTAAGGCCCGATGTCGATCAACTGGTCGGCGGCCTCGATGATGTGGCGGTCGTGTTCCACGACGATGACCGTGTTGCCCAGGTCCCGCAGGCGCTGCAGTACGCCGATGAGGCGCTGTGTGTCGCGCTCGTGCAGGCCGATGCTCGGTTCGTCCAGGATGTACATGGAACCGACCAGGTTGTTGCCCAGCGAACTGACCAGGTTGATGCGCTGGCTTTCACCGCCGCTGAGCGTATTCGAAGCACGGCTCAGCGTAAGGTAGGAGAGACCTACTTCGCAAATATACTTCAACCGCGAACGGATTTCCCGCAGCGGCCGTTCGGCCACGGTGCGGTCGTAGTCGTCCAGTTCCAACTGGTCGAAGAAGCCGGCCAGTTCGCCGATCGGCATCGTCATCAGTTCGTGGATATTCTTGCCGCCGACCTTCACGTACAACGCTTCGGGCCGTAGCCGGGAGCCTCCGCAGGCATGGCAGGTCGTCTTGCCGGAATAGCGGCTCAGCATATAGCGGTACTGGATCTTGTAGCGCTGGCTTTCCACCCATTTGAAGAAACGGTCGATGCCGTAGAAGTATTCGTTGCCTTCCCAGAGCACTTTTTTCTGTTCGGGCGTCAGTTCGATATAGGGCTTGTGGATAGGGAAGTCGAATTTGTGGGCGTTCATGATCAGCTCGTCGTTGAGCTGCTTCATCACTTCGCCGCGCCAGCAGGCGATGGCGCCCTGGTAGATGCTCAGGGTCGGGTCGGGAACGACCAGGCTTTCATCGATGCCGATCGTCTTGCCGTAACCGCCGCACACGGGGCAGGCGCCCAGCGGGCTGTTGTAACTGAACAGATGTTCGGTCGGTTCCTCGAAACGGATACCGTCGGCTTCGAAAAGATTCGAGAAATTGCGGGCCCCGGCCGTTTCATTCCAGACGCACAGGTAGCCGTTCCCTTGGGCAAAGGCCGTCTGGACGGAGTCCAGCGCCCGGCTGATGGTATCCTCATCGTCGTCCACGGTAAGCCGGTCTACCAGCAGCAGCCATTCATCCGAGAAATCCCCGATGTGTTGCAGGGCTTCCTCCATCTTCACGTAACGGCCCTCGCGCGTGGCCAGGCGTGTGAAGCCTTCTTCCTTGAGGCTCAGCAGTTTTTCGATCTTGCCTTCTTCTTTCCACCGGATATCGGCCAGAATCAGCGCGGTAGAGCCCTTTTCCAGGGTCCGGAGATAGTCGACGACATTCTTGGGCGTATCACACCGGACTTCCCGGCCGGATACGGGGGAATAGGTTTTGCCGATCCGGGCAAAGAGCAGCCGCAGATGGTCGTAGATTTCGGTCGTGGTCCCCACTGTCGAGCGGGGGTTGCGGGTACTGACTTTCTGCTCAATGGCGATGGCCGGAGGAATGCCGGTGATGAGATCGACGTCGGGTTTGTTCATCCGGCCCAGAAACTGGCGGGCAAAAGAAGAAAGGCTCTCCGCGAAACGACGCTGTCCTTCGGCAAAAAGCGTATCGAAGGCCAGGGAACTCTTGCCGCTGCCGGAAATACCGGTGATGACCACCAACTGTCCGAGCGGAATGTCCAGGTCTATGTTCTGCAGGTTGTTAACCCTGGCGCCTCTTATGTGTATCTCCTTTTTCTCCATCTTTTGTCTTTGCATCCTTCGCTTCTTTCCGTTCCCGCCACCGGACTTCGATCACCCGGTATGGGTAATTGGTGCGCAGGCGGGCGGCGTTCGGACAGTTTTCCCGGTGGATCTTGATCCCGTCGCGGATGGTGACGAACCCGAAGATCGGATCGCCCCAGGTGGGCGTGCAGCATTTGGCCGGTTTGAGGTCCACGCCTTTGAGTTTGCGGTCGATGACGAAGTCACCGCTGTCCACGCCGGAAAAGGCCGCTTTCTCGGAATGTCCGGTATCCGGTGCTTTCGCCTCTGCGGCTTGTTCTTCGTCGAGTTTATGCTGCAGGAATTCCTTGACCACCGTCACGTCCAGCTGCCCGTTGCCGATGGCACCGAACAGTTCGTTGAGGCTCCCGAATTTGTAGCGTTTTGCCAGCACGCCCAGATCCGTGTCCGTAATGACCATCTTCCAGTTTTTGAGGCGGCGGGCCAGCAACTCTTTTCCCACGGCGGCACGCGCATTTTCCTCCTGCTTGAGCCGCTGCTTGATTTTGCTGCGGGCTTTCGACGAGACGACGAAATTGAGCCAGTCGGCGGTCGGCTTCTGGTTCTTGCTGCTGATGATTTCCACGACGTCACCGGTGTGCAGTTTCTCGCGGATCGAGCACATCTTGCCGTTGACACGGGCGCCGGTGCAGCGCAGGCCGAGGTTGGAATGGATTTCAAAGGCAAAATCCAGGACCGTGCTTCCTGAGCGGAGTTGCCGCAAGTCACCGGTCGGGGTGTAAACCAGGATCTCGTCGAGCGCGATGGAAGCGTGCTCGTATTTTTCTTCTTCGCTGCTCTGCATCAGGTCGCGGACCTTGTTGAGCCAGTCGGTCAGGCGGTCCTTGCCGCCTTTGATCCCTTTGTACGACCAGTGTGCTGCGGCGCCTTGTTCAGCCACGTAGTCCATCCGGGCGGTGCGGATCTGCACCTCGACGGGCATGCCTTCCTTCGTATTGACGGTGGTATGCAGCGATTCGTAGCCGTTGTCGCGCGGTTTGGAAATCCAGTCGCGCAGGCGGCTGGTGTCCGGCTCGTACTCTTCCGTCACGAGGGAATACACTTTCCAGCAGAGCGCTTCTTCCACGGCATGGTCCGGTTCGCAGTCGATGATGAAGCGCATGGCGAACAGGTCGTACACTTTGTCGAAGGTGATCTGCTGCGCTTTCATCTTTTTCCAGATGGAATAGGGGCTCTTGGTGCGGGCCTTGAGCGAATAGTGGATGCCTTCCTTGTCCAGTTTGTCCCGGAGCGGGTTGATGAAACTGCGGACCAGGGCCTCGCGCTGAGGCTCGGTCTCTTTGATTTTACGGACGATTTCTTTGTATTGCTCCGGTTCCGTGAATTTGAGGAAGATGTCTTCCAGTTCACTCTTGATGCGGTACAGCCCGAGCTGGTGGGCGAGGGGAATGTAGAGCATCATGGTCTCCATCAGCTTCTGGGTCCGCTTGGCAGGCGGCAGGATGCTGATGCTCCGCATCACTTCCAGGCGGTCTGCCAGCTTGATCAGGAACACGCGTGGGTCGGTGGAATAGGATATGATGAGCTTGCGGTAGCGTTCCTCGTCGAGATTGGCTTCCTGCAGCTGGATATTCGAGATGTTGTTGAGTCCTTCGACGATTTCGATGATATCCGCAGGATACTCGGCCCGGAACGACTCCAGCAGGGAAGTCTTGTTGAGTTCGGCGGGACTGCTGGCCTGGAAACGGTTGGCTTCGTGCAGCAACGTCGCCGTGATGGCATCGGCCCCCAGGCCGATCTCTTTCCACAGGATATGGGAGACGGCGAGCGGGTGCTCGATAAACGGGTGGTTGTTGCTGCGCATTTTGCCCTGCAGGGCTTCGTCAGCAGCCTCATAGGCGCTGAGGATCAGGTTCCGTTCCTTGTCCGGGAAGTCGGACAGGATCTCTTGCAGTTTGCGTGGCAGGTTCGTCTTCATGGTCTCATCTTTTTCCTGCGATGGATTCCAGGGCTCTCATTTCGTCGCGCCAATGGGCGGCGTTCAAGAAATCAAGTTGGGCCGCCGCCGCTTCCATCTTCCGGCGGGCGGCTTCGATGGCGGTCTTCAGTTCGGCGGGGCTCATACGGGCGATGACCGGGTCTTCCTGGAGGAAGCGGACCTTGTCGTCGATCGCTTCAGGGTAGGCTTTGGCCGTCTGGACGGCGCTGCGGGCCGTCACGCCCACTTGCGTGGGCACGATGCCGTTGGCTTCGTTGTAGGCCATTTGTTTGGCTCGTCGCCGGTTGGTCCCGTCGATGGTTGCCTGCATCGAGTCGGTGATCTTGTCGGCATACATGATGACGCGGCCGTTGACGTTGCGGGCCGCCCGTCCTGCCGTCTGGGTAAGGCTGCGGTCGGAACGCAGGAAGCCTTCCTTGTCGGCATCGAGGATGGCTACGAGCGAGACGGTGGGCAGGTCGAGTCCTTCGCGGAGCAGGTTTACGCCCACGAGCACGTCGAAACGGCCTGCCTTGAAGTCGTCGAGGATTTCCACCCGTTCCAACGTATCGACGTCGGAGTGGATGTAGCGGGTGCGGACGTCCATCCGTGTAAGGTATTTCTCCAATTCTTCGGCCATCCGCTTCGTGAGGGTCGTGACCAGGACGCGTTCGTCTTTCTCGACGCGGATCTGGATCTCTTCCAGCAGGTCGTCAATCTGGTTCTTGACCGGACGTACGTCAATGGGCGGGTCGAGCAGGCCGGTCGGCCTGACCACCTGCTCCACGACCACACCGCCGGACTGTTCCAGTTCATAATCGCCGGGCGTGGCGCTGACGAACAGCCGTTGGCCCACCAGTGCCTCGAATTCGTCGAATCGCAACGGCCGGTTGTCGGCTGCGGCGGGCAGGCGGAAGCCGTATTCGATGAGGGTCTGTTTGCGGCTGCGGTCGCCGCCCGACATGGCCCGGATCTGCGGTACGGTGACGTGGCTCTCGTCGATGAAGGTCAGGAAATCGCCCGGGAAATAGTCAATCAGGCAGAAAGGCCGCATGCCGGCGCTCCGGCCGTCGAAATAACGGGAATAGTTTTCGATGCCCGGGCAGTAGCCGACTTCCCGGATCATCTCGAGATCGTATTCTACACGGGACTTGAGCCGCTTGGCTTCCAGATGCTTGCCGATCTCTTCGAAATAGGCGCACTGGGCCATCATGTCATCCTGGATGGTGGCAATGGCGCTGCGGGTGCGTTCCTTGGAGGTGACGAAATTGTTGGCCGGATAGATGGAAATCTCGTTGAGAAACTCGAGGGTGGCGCCGCTCACGGGATCGATCATCTCGATGGTCTCGATCTCGTCGCCGAAAAAGACGACGCGGCAGCCGTAATCGCCATACGCCAGGAAGATATCGACGCTGTCGCCCTTCACGCGGAAGGTGCCGCGCTTGAATTCGGCTTCATTGCGGGAATACAGGGCGTCAACCAGGCTGTAGAGGAATTTCTGGCGGCTGAGTTTCTGGCCGGTTTCGACATGGACGGTCGTTTCGTGGAAATCGTCGGGATTGCCGATGCCGTACAGGCAGGAGACGGACGATACGACCACGATGTCGCGGCGGCCGGATAGCAGGGCGGACGATGCGCTCAGCCGCAGTTTCTCGATCTCATCGTTGATGCTCAGGTCTTTTTCGATGTAGGTGTCGGTGGTCGGCAGATAGGCTTCCGGCTGGTAGTAGTCGTAGTACGATACGAAATACTCGACCAGGTTCTTGGGGAAGAAACTCTTGAATTCGCTGTACAACTGGGCCGCCAGGGTTTTATTGTGGCTGAGGATCAGCGTCGGCCGGTTCAGCTGGGCTATCACGTTGGCCATCGTGAAGGTCTTTCCCGAGCCGGTCACGCCCATGAGCGTGGTGGCCGGGTTGCCTTCCCGAATGGACGCAACGATCTGCCGGATGGCCTCAGGCTGGTCTCCGGTCGGCTTATAGGGTGCTGTCAGCTCAAAATTCATCGTACGTTCTGTCCCTTTGGCACGGGTATTCCCTCCAGAACCGTCGCGCTCCGCGCGACCCCTCCCAAAGCCGAGGCTTTGGGCCCCTCCCTCTTACAGTGCCGAGGGTGGCATGGGTTCTGGAGGGAATACCCGTGCCGAAGGGACGATATCATTATTTCTTGCCTTTTTTCTTCGGATTCGGAGCCGTTCCGTTGCCGGTCGCTTCGGAGACCTTCTGCAGATACTCCTCGAGGCCGTCGACGACCTTTTCGGCAATCAGTTTGTGCGTGGCCGGGTCGGCCAGCATCTCTTCGTCGGGAAGACTGCTCATGAAGAGACATTCCACCAGCGCGTTGGGGTATTCCGTCGGCGCGTTGAGCGAGAAATTGAAGTTGCCGGTCAGGCCGTAGCGGGGCACATTCAGCTCCAGCATGTGCTTCAGCAGGGTCGCGGCCAGTTCGCGGTTGGCGATATGCTTGTAGTAGGTGCTCGTACCCATCGGGACGAGAGGAGAGCCACCGGCGTTGTTGTGGATCGAGACCAGCAGGTCGATGTTCGCATCCCGGAAGATCTGCTTGCGCTGGACCATCGACAGATTGCTGTCATCGCTCCGGCTGAGCACGACGCGGGCGCCTTTCTTGCGCAGGATTTTCTCGATCTCTTTCACGATGCTGAGGTTGACTTCACTTTCCTTGAGACCGGTCGGGCTGACAGCGCCCGGAAGCTCCCCGCCGTGGCCAGCGTCCAAGCCGATTGTAAGCCCCTTGATGCTGAGGTCTTTCGGCGTGTGTCGGACTTCTATGACCAGGTTGTTGCCTTCATAACCAATCCGATAGCCCCAGGCATATTTCTCCTTGAGTTTGATGACAAGCCGGAGTACGTCGCTGTCCGTCTGCTGCAGATCGACGTAGTCCACCATGCCCAGATCATTGTACTGGCTGACCCAGTTGCTGTTGTTCATGGCGCCGAAGACCTCGACCAGCACAGTCGTAGGGTCCAGTTCTGTCCGGGAAGCATAGGGGAGTTTGTCCGGGAGCGAGAGGCGGATCCGGTCGCAGTCGCCGAGATTCGAGATGCCGATGTTGTTGGTGTTCACGGTCCGGCTGCTGCGTGAAGAGGGTTCGACATCTTCCTGGAGAATGAAAGCATATCGGTGCGCGGACAACTGCACCTTGTAGAGGTTTCCGACTTCGCCGACCACTTTGAGCACGATGCCCGGGTCGAGGAAACCCATCTTGGAACCGCCGAGACGGTCGGTACCGGCGCTATACAGGAGGGCAGCATTCTCTTTTGTCTGCACGTAGAACAGGCGGTCTTCCACGACGGGCTCCAGCGGGCGGACCCGTTCGCGCCGCGCTTCTTCATAATAGATGCTGAATTTTTTCGTTTCTACCTGGGTTCCTTGAAACAGCGTGATCTCAATCGGGTTTTCGCCCTTTTGCAAGGTGATTTCCCGGCCAAAAGCTCCGGTCTTGTAGACGCGGACCTGCTGACCGTTGACAGCAGCCAGGTTACCGGGGTCCGTAATGCAGACTACATAGTATTTGTTGTTATAGACGGTGTCCCGGGAAGAGACGCCCGCCCGGCGGAACGTGATTTCAGCCGAGGTGCCGAAAGAAACCAGCAGCAGCACGGCTGCCAGCAGGATGCGTAATCTGTTCATGGTATGTCAGGATTAATCGATTTCTGGCTTCGCTTCCCGGGCGAAACGGAAGAGTTCGAGCGGGAGATGGCAGTAGCCGTCCGGATTTTTGTCAAGATAGTCCTGGTGGTAGTCTTCCGCGCGGTAGAAGTTCTGCAGCGGTTCCACTTCGACCACGATCGGGGCAGCGACCTTCCGCTGCTCTTCTTCGAAAATCAGGCGGATGGTCGGCAAATCGGCTGGATCCGTGTAGTAAATACCTGTACGGTAACGGGTACCCTCATCTTCTCCCTGCTTGTTGAGCGAGGTGGGATCGATGGCTTTGAAGAACATCCGCAGCAGGAATTTCAGGCCGACCCGCTCCGTATCGTAGCTGAGATGCACGGTCTCGGCATAGCCGGTCGTATCGGTGTATACCTGTTTGTACGTGGGATCGGGCGTATGCCCGTTGGCGAAGCCGACTTCCGTCAGGACGACGCCCTCGATTTGTTTGAAGAAATGCTCTGCTCCCCAGAAGCATCCTCCGGCTAAATAGAGGTCTTTGGTCATGGACGCAAAGATAACTTTTTTAGGTTGAAACCGTTCACGCAGATGGCATCCATTTTACGGTCTGAGCCCGTACGGACCGTCAATTCCCGCTCCTCACCCGGCATCAGGTGGATGTAATTGTCAGACCAGAAGACCGGGAGGATACGCTCATCCTGCTTGTCGCGAACGGTCAGGTGCAGCATGAGTGCCGGTGTGTCCGCGTTGTTTTTCACGGTGACGACATAGCTTTGCTGCTGCTTGTCATAGGTTACGGCACCTTCCAGGGCGGCTTCCGGCAAGTCGTTCAACTGGCGCAGGTCGCTTTCCTCCGGCGACAACAGATAGTCGTTGGCAGAGAGAAGTGTTTCTCCCTCAAAGAGTTGAAGCCGGAGGAAACAGAGACCGTCCACGGCATTGTGCAGGGAAGGGCAGGGAATGGTGCTGTCTTCCGGGGCGTCGATTGAGACGGAATGGTTGGAGAGCTCGTTTCCGGAGGGATCGTATAGGGTAGCTTCCGCGCGAAGCCCGGTCCGGTTGCCCGCGCTATAGTTGGCGACCTCGACCTGCTCGGCAAAGGGATTCCATTGGATATGAATCGGTTCGCAAGCCTGGCGGCACGCGTAATAAGCGGCTGTCGGATCGAGGAAGAAGTCGTACGTGCAGAAAGCCATGGACGGCCAGGCCGGATGGCTCATCCAGAGCAGGACGCCGCGGCGGTGGCGGCTCCGGCTTTCGAAGATGGCCCGATAGCCCTCATAATTGATCCATTGCGCCCGCTCGGCAAAAGTCTCTGCATCCGGCGACGGACCAAAAGCGGTCTCGACGGCAGCCAGGAAAGTCTCGCCGCCCTGGGCACTCTGGAGGGCGAAATCGTGGATGCCCCACAGCCGGGACGGCGGCCAGGCCTGGTCTGCCGGCATCATCTTCACGAGACTCTCGTAATTGGGGAAGTTGGGCATCCCGCGTTCGCTGTGGAACTTGATGGATTCGTCCCGGAAATAAGACACTTCCGTCAGCCGGTAGTAGTCACGGGATGGGATGCGGCGATAAGGACCGCGTCCGGATACATAATCATCCGCCGAAGAGGAGATATAACAACTGCCCGGATCTTCGCGAGCAACCAAAGCGCGGAGCGCCTGGTCGAGCGAAGCGGGCGGATAGCCTTCATTGCGACCGCACCAGAGCAGGAGGGAAGGATGATTCCGGATGCGGAGCAGGGTATTCTCCGCATTCTGCATGAACAGGGATTCATCGTAGGGATCCGGGCCGTCGGCCGGATTGGCCAGCCAGAAATCCTGCCAGATGAGGATGCCGTTGCGGTCGGCGGCTTCATAGAATTCGGCATCGCCGACCATCCCGACCCAGTTGCGGACGATGTTGAAGTTTTCGTGGCGATGAAGCTGCATAGCCGTCTCATAATCAGCGGCTCTGTATCTTAAATTGCTTTCGCTGAAACCCCAGTTACCACCTCGGGCGACGAGGCGGCGGCCATTGATCCAGATGCGCAGGTTGTGGCCCGACATGTCGTACGTCAGTTGACGGATGCCATGCTGGAACTGCAGTGAATCACTGTCGCCGGCGCGCAGCAAAACGTCGTACAGATACGGCTCTCCATAGCCGTTGGGCCACCAGAGCCTGGGGTTCTGGACCATCAGGTTGGTGGTGACCGGAACGGCTTGGCCGGCAGGGATTGTGATTTGCTGCCGGAAAGGAACTTCGCCGTAACGGCCTTCCCAGACGGTCTCAACCGGTTGGGTAGATTCGTTGACAAGCGTGGCTGTCAAGGTAATCCGGGCGGTTGTCGTGTCGAGGATGGGCGGGAGGGATTCCAGCGCGCTGAAGGCCGAAGTGATGTGCGGGTTCAGGATGCGGACCGCGCCGTTCCGTTCCAGCCAGACATCGTTCCAGATACCCATGTTCCGGCCGCGGATGGTCGGAATCCAGTCCCAGCCGATGGAAGCGTGGAAAGTCGGATTATCGGCACCCAGGATACCGCCGTTGCTGGCACAGCGCTCCAGGGTATTGCTCTTCGTCATGCCTGGATGAGCGGGCGGAAAAACCTTTACTTCCAGGAGATTGTCCTCTTTGAGCAGGGACGTGATGTCGAAAGATGCATCGGTGAAAGCCCCTTCGATGCGCCCGACTTCAGTCCCATTGAGCCGGACGTCCGCTTTCCAGTTGATGCCGTCGAAATGCAGGCGGATGTGTTCATCGGCCTGGCCACTGGCATAGCCTTGGGGCAGTGCAAAGTGGCAGCGATACAGGAAGGGAACCTGGAAATAACTGTCGCTGATATATTGCTGATTGTCGCCGAAATTCGGGTCTGGAAGACAGCCGTTGTCCAGGTAGCTGACCAGGACGGTTCCGGGTACGGTCGCCGGTATCCAAGCGGCGGGGTCGGAGGCCTGTGCATAGCGCGCCAGTTGCCATCCACCGTTGAGTTCGGCCCGTTTCCCAACTGCTTCTGGCGTGAAAACAGCCTGTGGATCATGTGCGGAAGCTTTACTTGAGCCAAGTACCTCCAACTCGCTTAAAATATAGGGATTGCCGTCAAAGGAGCTATCCAGTTTCAGGCGGATCCACCGGGCGCGGCCGCGCACGTGCAGCGTATCGCTGCGCGTCGTGCCGCGGCCTCCGATGGCCGCGATATCATGCCATGAGACTGAGTCGTTGCCCGCCTGCAGCGTGCCTTCGGCAGGGCCGTTCAGCCAATGCAGCCGGACTTCTTCGAAGCGGCATTCTTCCCCCAGGTCCACGGCGAGCCATTCCGGACCGCCGGTGGCCGGAACCCACACGCTGCTGAAGTGCTCAGCCGTCAGCATGGGTAACCATTTCCCGTCACGATAGAAGTGCCACTCCTGCCAGGAAAGGGCTGTTGCGGCCGGTATTTCAACGACGATGCGCCATCCTTCCGGTGCGAGGGCTTCCGGCGCTTCCCAATCGAGTTGGAGCCAGGCGCCGGCATATTTCCCTTGGAAAGTACGCAGGCTCTGCCATTCGCCCTTCTCTTGAACAAACAGCTCCGCAGTATAAGGCGATTGGCGGAACCCATCGGGAAGGGTGGCAGTCAGGAAGATACTTATTCGATTGACAGGCTCCCGAAAGCCGTGGGTCCGTACGGAAAGCTCGGCAGCGGGACCTTCCACCCGGATAGCTGTCCACGGTCTGGGGTCTGTCGGCATGTCATGCGAAATCTTGTCAAGGGGACGGCCGTCGTTGCCGCAGACCTCGACCCAGCAGGGCATTTCGTTTTCGCGGATACCGTCCACGGCCAACTGGGCGGTGGCGTTGAAATCGATGGCGCTGGAGTGATAGGCCGGTTTTCTGAGCGCCAGGTTGACGAGCGGTTGCATGGATTCGGAGCAGGCAGTTAACAGACAGGCCAGCAGCAGGAAAGCTGCCAGCTGCTCACGGTGGGTATAACGGGAATGCATAGTGAAAAGGGAATTAGATCAAGGAACCGGGCTCGATGTGGCGGACGAAGGCCTCGGCGGCCTTGCATTGGCATTCGATGCCGCGGAATTTCTCCATCGGTTCGTGCCAGTCTTTCATGACTTCTTCCAACTCCTGGCTGACATGGCAATAGCAAGCCTTGTGCTTGCGTTCCAGCACGGAACTGATGTCCACCCAGTCGGTCGGGTGGAAGAGTTGTGTCTGGGTGCCGGTCATTACCTCGAAATAATACAGTTCGAAGCTCCGTCCCAGCCGGCGCCAGGCATCCAGGACCAGCGCGCCACAGACCGCATGGTCACGATGGCCGTCAATCGGCCAGTGGGTGATGACCACGTCCGGCTTCTCTTCCTCCAGCAATTCGCGCATTTCCTTGTAGCGGGCCAGGTTGATTTCTGTGGCACCGTCCACCTGGTCCATGAAGCGATGCGAGGATCCCGTCACGGCGCATGCATTGGCGCTCTCCACGACCCGGATGGCAGCGGCTTCTTCATGACTCTTGCCTGGAATGCCGGCTTCCCCGCGGGTGAGGTACACGCAGACGACTTCGTGTCCGGCATCGGTGAGCAGGCAGATGGTGCCTCCGGCGCCGGTTTCCGGATCGTCGGGGTGGGCGCCCACGACCAGGATTTTTTTACGGTCTTTCTTTTTGACTTTTCCGGGCTTCATGTCCATGGCACTGGCTGTCATAGGGATTCCGCCCAGGATTGTGAGCGCGGCGGCACTGCCGGCCGTTTTGAGCATATCTCTGCGGTTCATAGGAGTTCCTGCATTTTTTCGTTGACTTCGACAATATCGCCCAGCAAGTTGTACAGGCCGTCTTCCGAGAGCACGCCCCGTTTGATTTCCTTCGGGACCAGGCCCGCCTCGTCGGCTTCAAAGTCTTCGCGCCAGGCGCCGCTGTCCAGGTAATCGGTGAGCCGGTCGATATCGATTTTGACGGTTTCGTATTGGTCGAGCGCGTGTTCGAGCGCTTTCACGGCTTCGGTTGTCCGTTCGAAAGCCGCTTCCATCGCAGCGATCCGCTGCTGGATATATTCGTTGATTTCCATGGTATGGCTATTTTTTAGGATTGATTTCCTTGCCGAAGGGGATGATCGAGGCGAAAGCCATCCTGAAATGCTGGAGGCCAAACGGGATACCGATAATGGTCACACAGAACAACAGGCCGAAAAACAGGTGAAGCAAGGCAATCTCCCACCATCCCAGCAGGATCCAGATGAGATCCATGACAACTGACACGCAGCCAGGCTCGTTCGGCCCGTTCACGATTTCGTGGCCGAAGGGCCAGAGCGAATAGGTGCCCAGCTTGAAAAGTTGCAGCCCGAACGGGATGCCGATGAGGGTGATGCACATCACCAGTCCTACGAGATAATAGATCACGGCGATCAGCAGGCCGCCGAAGATCAGCCAGAGAATGTTTCCGATGCCTTTCATTTATATCAGGATTCTTGTGTTTTTGCGGTAGTCTGCATAAGCGGGTTTGCGGGCCAGCTGCCGTTTCTCCATCATCGGGATGCTGATGAAGAGGAAAAGCGCTGTCATGGCAATGGGCGACAGGACCAGCCAGTCCAGGCCATTCAAGGAAGCATACATCAGCCAGATACCCCACCAGAACTGGACCTCTCCGAAATAGTTGGGATGGCGACCGTGTTTCCACAGGCCTGCCGTGCAGGGCTCGCCTGGATGGGCGGCGCGAAAACGGTGGATCTGCGTGTCGGCGATGAGCTGGATGGTGGCGGATGACAGGCAGACCACAAAACCCAGGACTATCAGGAAACGGATGGCTCCCGGTTGGGCGAAAAGGCCGAAACCCGGCAGCATGCACGCGAAGACCAGCACAGTGGGCATCATGTTGAGCCCGAACAGATTGGTCAACTGGAAAAGCAGGGGAGCCTGCTTCTCCCGGTATTGGGTGTACCGCCAGTCTTCGTGTCCGAGCCCCTGGAACGTGACTGCCCAGTTTCCGGTCAGGCGGATTCCCCAGTACCAGACGGCGATCAGCAGCAGGATGACCGGCAGGGTCCAGCAGCTCTTGTAAAAGGCCCAAAAGGTGAAAATGACGGGAGGAGCGACGCTCCAATAGGGATCGTACACGGAAACGTTCCGGCAGACCACCCCACAGCCCCAAATGAGAACAGCAGCCACGACATCGGCCAGGAACACGGCCCACAGCTCGTGCATAGACGGTTCCAGTCCCTTGAATACAAAGATTCCGACAACCATAGCAAACACGTACATCAGCGTGATGAGCGCGATGCTGCTTCCTTTTTTCAAGTTTCTTCTCATACTACAAAGCTACTGTTTTTTTTGGATGGGAGGCCGGATTCTCCGTCATAATTTGTAATTTTGCGCATGATGAAACGTTTTCTTGTATGGATACTTGTTCTAGTCCCGGCGATAGCCTGGGGACAGACGCCCGCGGTATCGCCGGACTTTTGTCCGGTGCCGCCCGTTGACAGTACACTGCTTCGTGGAGAGGCCGCCCGTGACAATCTCTGGCCTGGTTTCGGAACCGGTTCACGCCGGCAGGCAGACATGACGTCGGCGCTGGCTTACCGCACGGCAGATATCATCGGGATTGCGCTGGCAGGCGTCGGTGCCGTCGGCGTAACCGCCACGGCGCTTCAACGCACCGTCGGCGGCAGGGCGTCCCTGTTTTCCACTCCGTCGCCGGCTCCTTACATCGTTTTTGGCAGCCTGGCGGCAGCAGGCATCGCGACTGTGACAGTATCCCGCATCCTGGCCGTCAAACAGGCCCGTGCGTACGATCTGATCCTGTTCCCCGCAGCGGTCCCGGGGGGTGCTGCTGTCGGCGTCAGCCTGCAGTTCTAGCTTAGGATGGATCGGAGCGCTTCCCGGAACTCCGGCATAGGCTCCTTGGTCTCGCGTTCAATCATGAGGGTTTTCAGGCCCGCATACGGGCGGATCTCCTCCTCGATGGAGGACAGCGGGCGGTCTTTTCCGAAATAGACGGGCGCGAAGCAATCCCAGAAACGACGGGAAAGGGTCTTGGGCAAATGATAGACTTCCTGGATGAACTCCTCGCGGCTCAGGTAGCAGCATAGATACACCATCGCCACGTCAAACATCGGATACCCGTAGCAGAAATCCCCCAGGTCGATGAAATACCGTTTGTCATCCACGAAGATGGCATTGCCGAACTGCAGGTCGCCGTGGATGGCCGTATCACGGTCCGGGGCGTCGGCAATGAAACGCGCCAGCTTGTCCTTCTCCGTTTTCGTGAAGAACGGGTTGGCCTCCAGCATCCGGCCATACCGCTCCTTCACGTTCTCGAATTGCGTGGTATCCAGGTGGACCGAATGCAGGCGCTTGCACATCCCTGCGAATTCCTCAGCATAGAACTGTACCTTTTCCGGATTGTCTGAAACAGCCCGGGCGTAGGATTTCTTGCCGATGATCCGCCGGTAACGGATCCCGCGTCGCCCGTCGGCCGTGGTCACATAGTCGCCCGGCTCGGGTGTAGGAATGCCTGTGCTGTACACAAGATGGGACAGACGGAGCTCGTCCATCGACTGCTGCGTCTTGCCCTCATGAAACAGTTTGAGAAGGACCGTCGGGTCCGTTTTCAGGTAAAAACTGTCGCCTGTGGCCCCTCCGCCTTCCGGCACGTAATCAGCCAGCGAAACGAGAAGGGGCTCTGAAATGATGAAATCGCTCATGCTGCAGGGTTTTGCGGGTTATCCTCCGTCTTTTTCTTCCGGTTCTTGGTATGGTTGCGCAGTTCGTCCAGATAGCTCGCGGTGATGACGCCGGAAGGGAGGGCGATGATGGCTACACCGAAGAGGGACGATATCATGCTCACGAACCGGCCGATGCTCGTAACCGGGCACACATCCCCGTAGCCGACAGTCGTCAGGGTGACGGTTGCCCAATAGAGGGCATCAAAAAATGAACGGAATGTCGGTTCGCCGGTGTTCGGGTTGATCTGCGGTTCGACATTGAACATGATCAGCGCAGTAAGGAAGACATAGAAGGCGGCGATCACCAGGACGGATACCAGGACCTTCTGCTCTCTTTTCAAGACGTTGAGCAGGATGTCGAGTTTGTCGGTATAGCGGATGAACTTGAGCAGGCGGGCGATGCGGAACAACCGGGTCATTCGCAAGAGCTTGAAGCTGTTGCTCATGGCCGAGAACACCGGGATGATCGACAGCAGGTCGATGATGGCCATGAACGTGAAAGGGTAGAGCACGAACGAGAGTGCTCCGCGTTTCAATTTGTAGTCGGCCGTCATCCACCGCAGGATGTAGTCGATGATGAAGATGGAAACCGTCACCAGTTCGATGATCCGGAAAGCCGCATTGGTCTCCGTGAACATCAGCGGGATGATGCTGACCACGATCATCACCATCATGAAAACGTCGTAGATGCGGTAGCGTGGCGGCATGCCGTCGGGACGCTCGATGCAGTCGAAAAGATTTTTGCGCCAGTCTTTCATAATGCGTTGCCTTTAAAACCGGAACCCGACCGACAGGTGCGCCTGCCAATCCTGGGCTTCGAAATGATAGTAGCCTTCCGTTTGGGTGCGGAGGCTGGTACTGGAGGACATTTGGTTGACGATGCTGCTCAGGCCGACGGACCAGCGGGTGCCCCATCGGTAATAGATACCGGCCCGCGCCGTGCCTGTTATGCCGTAGCGGCCGATAGGACGTCGGTATTTGACCGTTTCACCTTCCTGCCGGAGGTGCGTCGAGTCGTAAAAGGTCCACATCGGAATCAGGGAGGCATGGAACAGCCAGTGCGCATCTCCCGCGACCAGGTTGTAGCCGTACCCCACGCCGAGGGAATAGCGGTTGTACATCAAGTTGGTTACTTCCAGAAAAGTCTGGATGGAAGTCTGTTTCGAGATGATATCCGGACCGGCCCCCAGGATGTCCCATATGGTCCAGGATACGGCCGCGATGACGCTTCCTGCGCTTCTGCGCTGGATCCGGGTCTGTTTCATCGCCGCGGCGTAGGAGAACCGGGGATTGAAACTGTAGAAGAGGTTGAGGTTGCTGGCGAGCAGCGTCAGGTCGCCGGCATCGGCTTTCCGACGTTCTTCGCCCGGTAACTGGACCGCGCCGCTGAGCCGGCTCGAAGCGCGCAGCGCATATTCGAAACCCAGATGCGTCCCGTAGGTGGAGAATCCAAACCCGAAATTCAGCTTCCGGCCGATGGCGCGTGTATAGCTGAGTCCCAGGCCACGGTAGCTCAGGCTCACACCGACACGGTTGCTCATGCCGGTCGAGAGTTTGGTATCTGCGGCACCGTCCGTGTTGAGGTGCAGGCCTTCGGTGTTGAGGAAAAGGCGGGCGTCCCATTTATAGGGGTAGCGGTCGATGTAAGTGGTGTCCCATTTGGCATAGTTCTTTGCAGCCCGCATGTCCAGGAATTCGTTCAGGTCAGCGAAGAAACTGTCCCTTGATTGAGCGGGGCTGGCAAGCGGAAGAAGAAGTAGAAACAGAAGAAGCCAGGTATGGGAAATAAGCCTTCTCATCAGGGGATGGGTTTTGCAGAAACAAAATTAAGTTTTTTTCTTTAAAAATAATTACTTTTGCAAGTTATACGACAAATCTGAACCCGACCATGAAGAAAACCATACTCTCCCTTTCTGTATTCCTTCTGGCTGCTTTGGGCACAGCGCTCGCGCAGGAACCCGATTCACTTTCTGTCCTGCGCGAGATGAATGAGATCCACGATGATTCCGATACGACGATGATGCTGGTCCGCCCGATGGATACGATCGATACGCCGGACAAATACGTGAAGATCGTGCTTTTCAACGACCATACCTGGGATTACATCGAATTGGAGCGTCCTGATATCGACACCACAGGTCTCTTTGAGGATTGGGACATTGAGTCGATCCACGCCTACCGCGACGTGAAGGTGTCCGACCTGCCCGAATCGGTGGATCTGCTGCTGGTCGATACCACCCATCATTTTGTCGCGCCTTTCATCGGCCGTCGCAGTTCGACTTTCAAGATGCGGAAGGGCCGTCCGCATAACGGTGTCGACATTCCGCTGCGTGTCGGCGACACGATCCGTTCGCCTTTCGACGGTGTGGTGCGCTACGTGGGCGGCGGCAAGGCGACCGGCGGCTATGGCAACCTCATCGTGGTCCGGCATCCCAATGGCCTGGAGACCTATTACGGCCACTTGTCCGAACATCTGGTCGCTGAGAATGACCTGGTAGCGGCCGGTGAGCCGATCGGCCTGGGCGGCAGCACGGGCCGCAGTACGGGTCCGCATCTCCATTTCGAAACGCGCTACATGGGCAAGCCTTTCGATCCGGAACGCGTGATCAATTTCGACAACGGCACCCTGCGCGATACCCTGCTGACCATCAAGCGTCACTATTTCAATGTGGGTTCCCACTACGGCATGACGGACAAGCAGTCGAAGAATGTCACGGCCGCGCAGTATTACACGGTCAAAAAGGGTGACACCCTCGGCAAGATCGCCCAGAAGCATCACACGACCGTCAACGCCCTCTGCCGTCTCAACGGCATCAAATCCAACAAAATTCTCCGCATCGGCCAACGCCTGCGCGTCCGATAGGGGGGACTCCTGTAGTTTGCGCCTTTCTCCGAAGGCGTGCTGATCTACTCTGGTTCGTCGATGGTGAGATAGCGTTCCGGACCGAGGATGGTGAGGGCACGGTCGAGGAGGGCGCTCATCTTTTCGTTCTTGCGGCCAGCGTGGATGTAGAGGAGCGATTCGAGGTAGAGGGTGAGCATCGCCGATTCGTCGCGCCGGCGGAACGCCTGCTTGTCAAGTTTCAGCCCCGTCGCTTTCAGGAATTGGTCGAGACGGTCCTGCGGGAACAGTTCACCGCCCCGGTACAGATTGATATAGAACAAGATCTTTTCCCCTTCGACATACGCCGGTACAAAACCGCCCGGGAAACAAAGCAGTTCCACCGGAAGACCGGAAATCTGACAGATCATCAGGTAGATGAAGGCAAGGACGAAAGGATTGCCGCAGCGGTTTTTCAAGGCATCGCTCACCAGCGCGTAAGCCGGATCCCGCAACTGCACGTCGTAGAGCGTGAACTTCAGCCGGTGATAGAAGATATGATTGAGGATCCGGATGTTTTCCACGCCGGTGCGCTGGTCAGAACCTTCAACCAGATATTCTCCTGAGCAGCGATAGAACAGATCCTCGTAGCGTTCGCGCTGCAACGTCCAGTCTAGCAGCGAACTGATGATCCAACTCCCCTCGAAGAGCGACAACGGACCCGGCGCCCGCGTGATGAAATCCTGCAGGTCCGCCAGTTTGAATTCCGTATTGATCATCTTTCCCCGCTCTGCCAGCAGCATTTTCCGGACCGGATCCTTCTCCCGTTCCGCCCGGTTCCGAAGCGAACGCACGACCTCGGGACCGAAAGAGACCAGCCGGCTGTTCACCAGCTCGGTCACCACGGTATCCCGGTCGTCCAGCAGGTCGACCAGCGGTTCGAGTTCTTCTGGATTGATCGCCATCGGTCAGGCAGTCAGGGTGTCGAGCGCTCGCCGGAGCAATTGCGCCATCAGCGGCTTGTAGTCGGGATTGCTTTCTTTGGCATGGCGGTTGGCGATGGCCAGGCAGACGGTGGCCGCATCGTGGCCGAGCAGGGCGGCCAGCCCGGCGAGGGCCGAACTTTCCATCTCGATATTGGTCACGCGATAGCCTTCGTAAAAGAAGCTTTCCAACTTTTCAATCAGATCGGGCATTGTCAGTTCCAACCGGACGCTGCGGCCCTGGGGGCCGTAGAATCCAGGCGCGGAGACAGTCATGCCCTTGACGGTCCAGTCCTGGAACCTTTCCACAATTCTGGCGCTTGAGCGGACGAAGTAGGGACGGGCATAGCGGGCCGGCCAGTCCATGTGCTTGATGAATGCGTTTTCGAAATCCATCAGGAAAATCTTCTCGCCGTCCTTGTACCAGTTGAGCACGCCGTCGAAACCGATGGAGATGTGGCTCAGGATATAACTGCCCAACGGGATGTCAGGCTGCGCGGCGCCGCAGGTACCGATGCGCAGGATCGTCAGCCGCCGGTGCTCTTCTTTCGGGAGCCGCGTCTTGAAATCGATATTGGCCAGGGCATCCAGTTCGGTCATCACGATGTCGATGTTGTCGGTCCCGATGCCGTGGGACATGGCCGTGACGCGCTTGCCGTGATAGGTGCCGGTGATAGTGTGGAATTCCCGGGACTGCTTGTCAAGTTCGATGGTGTCGAAATGCTCGGCGATGGTATTGACGCGTCCCGGATCACCCATCATGATGACGGTGTCAGCGAGGTCTTCGGGCAGGATATGGAGATGGAACACGGACCCGTCATCGTTGATGATGAGTTCGGAACTGGGAATAGGCTGATTTCTCATACGTCTCTGGTATTAAAAAACAAATATACTGTTTTTTTCGTAAATTCACACCCGTAAACCGCCTGCTATGAAAAACGCTGATCTACTGGTTGCCCTGGCCTGTGTGCTGGCCTTTGCTTCCTGCCGTCCGGAACCCGCCGGTCCTGGCGCGCGCCCCACTCCCGAACAGGTGGCCTGGCAGCAGATGGAAATGAACATGTTCTGCCATTTCGGCCCCAACACGTTCACAGGAGCGGAATGGGGCGACGGGACTGAACCGGAAGATTGCTTTTATCCCACGGACCTGGACTGCCGGCAATGGGCCGCAACGGCTCGCGCGGCTGGATTCAAAGGCATTATCCTCACCGCCAAGCACCATGATGGCTTCTGCCTCTGGCCTTCGCCCGAAAGCCGGCATACTGTGGCCCAAAGCCGGTGGCGGGACGGAAAAGGTGACGTCCTCCGGGAATTGTCCGAAGCCTGTGCTGCGGAAGGCCTGCAGTTCGGGGTCTATATTTCGCCTTGGGACCGGAATGATCCCCGGTATGGCACTCCTGCCTATAACGGGGCTTTCGTCCGCACACTGGAAAGCGTGCTGGATGGCACCTATGGCCCTGTCTTCGAACAATGGTTCGACGGCGCCTGCGGGGAAGGGCCAAACGGCAAGCAGCAAGTGTACGACTGGCCGTTGTTTAATGAAACGGTGGCCCGCCTGCAGCCCCGGGCCATAATTTTCAGCGATGTCGGGCCCGGCTGCCGCTGGGTCGGTAACGAAAGGGGAGAGGCCGGCCGCACCAATTGGTCCACCATGGAGATCGAAGGCTACAATCCCGGTGCGGGGAGTCCCCCTGTGGAAGTGCTGAATACCGGTACGCCGGGTGCTTCCCGGTGGGTGCCCGCCGAAACCGATGTGTCGATCCGTCCCGGCTGGTTCTGGCGTGCGTCTGAAACGCCGAAGGTCAAATGTGTTCAGGAACTGCTGCAGATTTATTATTCCAGTGTCGGGCGTAATTCCTTGCTGCTGCTCAATGTCCCGCCCGACACCCGCGGCCGCATCGATCCGGTGGATTCCCTGCGGCTGATGGAATTCCGGGCCGCCCTCGATACGGTCTTCGCCACCGACCTGGCAGCAGGTGCCAAAACGTCGGGCAAAGATGCCGAGAACGTCCTCTCCTCCGACTACGACCGTTATTGGTCACTTCCTGCCGGCAAGACCCAAGGCACCCTGACCCTGGAACTGGACGGTCCGAAAACTTTCAACCGGATCCTTTTGCAAGAATACATTCCGTTGGGCCAATCCGTCAGCGCCTTCCATCTGGAAGTCCTCGGCGAAAACGGTGTTTGGCAAACCATCGCCCGCGAAACGACCATCGGCTATAAACGCATCGTTCTGACCGATCCGGTTACCACTACGGCGATCCGCCTGGTCATCGACGAGGCGCTTTTCACACCTTCCCTGACGCGGATGGCCCTCTATTACGACCCTTTTGCGTGAAGTACCGGACGGTTGGCTACACGTTGAAATAGCCTAGCGTTGCGAGCATTTCGAAGATCATGTCCACATAGGAACTGGAGGTCTCGCTCCAACGGAATCCCAGCCGGTGCAGTACCTGCATCGTGAAAGAGGTCAAAGCCGGATTCATCGTCATCGGGGCACCGCCCGGCGTGGAAGCATACGCCAGGATGCTGGACAGCACCCGGGCTTTTTCCGGATCCGCTTTAGCCTGGTCCATCTTCCGGAGGAATTCATCGTATTCCACATATTCGAGCGGACGGCCGTCATCGAGCCGGATCCGGGAAAGGATGTCGTCCATTGGAAGCAGGTGGTCGTTCGAGACATGGAACACGCAATTGTCTTTGGGCGTACCGGCCAGCAGGACGATGGCGCGGGCCGTCTCGTCGATCGGCGAGAATTCGAGCCGTGTGTCAAGCAGCGGGTAGGGGCAGACTCCCAGCATCCGGTAGGCCTTGATGCGGCCCATCGTCGTGTTCGCATTGAGATTTGCCTGGAATTCGCCGTCTTCCGCGCGGGGCGAGAGATTGCCGGCGCGCATGATCTTCGCTTCGAGCGTTCCTGCCGCCATGTGTTCCAGGACATGGCGTTCGGCCAGGAATTTCGAGCGGACATACTGGTTGTCGGTCAACTGACCGAACCAGAGCTGCTGCTCGCTGAGGAAACAGGGCGTCTCGCCGGCCGTCATACCCGCCACGCTTTCCGTCGAGACCTGGATGAACCGGGCACCGCACTTCTCACAGAAATCCACGAGTTTGCAGACACCCCCATAGTTGATCTCCTCGATATCGTCGCCCTTGGAGAAATGCTTCACATTGGCGGCGCAGTTGATTACCAGATCGAAAGCCGTTCCGCAGGTGAGCAGCGTTTCGTAGGATTCCGGCAGGGTAATGTCACCTTCCAAAACCCGGATGCGCTTGCCGACCATCAGCCGGTATTTCTTCTCGAAGTAGTAGATCAGCATCTCGGAAAGACGCCGTTCGGCCGTCAGGTGGCCCTTGCCGCGCAACAGGCACCAGATGGTGGTCTGTTTCGGCGTCTGCCGGATCAGTTCCCGCAGGATATGGATGCCCAGGAAACCCGTGGCACCGGTCAGAAGGATGTTCGTGCCCAGCGGACGCGGTTCTCCGGCGAGTGCCTCCAGCGTGTTCCGGGAAAGCAGGGCGTTGATGGCGGTATAGTCGTATGAAGCGATGTCGCTGTCTTCTCTGGCGGCGCTTTCGGTTTCTGCGGCCGGTTCCGTCCCGGTCAGATGGGCGGCCAGGGCCCGTGCGGTCGGATAGATGAACACTTCGCCGTAGCTGAACTTGAGTCCGCGTTTTTCGGCCTCCACCAGCACATTGGTCACCATCAGCGAGGAACCGCCCAGGTCGAAGAAGTTGTCGAGGGCGCCGACCCGCTGGATATCGAGCACGCCGCCGAAGACTTCGCAGAGGATCCTTTCCGTTTCAGTGGCGGGTTCCACATAAGTTTCATTCGAGGCCAATACCGGCGCAGGAAGGGCTTTCCGATCCACTTTCTGATTGACATTCAGCGGTATCTGCTCGATCTGGGTAAAGGACGCAGGCACCATGTACGGCGGCTTGCGTTCGCGAATGAAGGCCGC
The DNA here is from genome assembly GCA_017509755.1 of Bacteroidales bacterium. Lineage (GTDB taxonomy): Bacteria > Bacteroidota > Bacteroidia > Bacteroidales > UBA932 > Cacconaster. Next base: position 67,333 of record JAFWOY010000010.1, on the reverse strand, counting down.
GATTGCCTGGGGATCGAGGGATTCGTCGGCCACGATGTAGGCAGCGATGAATTTGCCGCCGGAAGGTGCATCGAAGGCCTGGACCGTGACGTCTTTGACACCGGGATACTCCTGGATGACGGCCTCGACTTCCTTGGTCTCGACGCGGAAGCCGCGGATCTTGACTTGTCCGTCGTTGCGGCCGACGAATTCAATGTTGCCGTCCGGCCGGTAGCGGACGATGTCGCCCGTCCGGTAAACACGGTCATAAGGTGCGTGCTTCTCGAAAGGGTTCTGGATGAAGACTTCTTTCGTTTTGTCGGGCCGGTTCAGATAGCCGCGTCCTACCTGCGGGCCGCTGATCCAAAGTTCTCCGGCAGCGCCGGCCGGCAGCCGCCGTCCACAGTCGTCCACCACGTAGAGCCGCAGGTTGTCGAGCGGATGTCCGATGGGAATGTTGTTCTCTTTCTGCTTGACATCGAAAATGGTGGAGAAGATGGTGCATTCCGTGGGACCATAGCCGTTGTGGAACGCATAGGCCGGCGGATCGATGGACACGAGTTTCTCCCCGCCGACAGACAGATGCTTCAGGGCCGGATTGCCCGGGAAATTGCGGGCGAACAGCACGCCCACTTGCGTGGTCATGAAGCTGTGGGTGATGAGATTGTCGGTGATGAAGGCACTCAATGCAGCCATATCGTGCCGCGTCTCTTCCGGAATGATGTGGACGCATGCCCCACAGGTCAGGGCGGGGTAGAGGTCCATCATGCAGGCATCGAAACCGAAGCTGGCGTAAGCCGCCACGCGGCATCCGCTGTCCAGTTTGTAATAGTGTTGGTACCACGCGCAGAAATTGACCAGGTTCCGATGTTCCAGCATACAGCCTTTCGGCACGCCGGTCGAACCGGAGGTATAGAGCAGGATGAACAGGCTGTCCGGCGCGGGCCCTTCGGGAAGCGGTCCTTCCGGAAGAGTCGCGATGGCAGAGGTCAGCAGTTCCTCTCCCTTGTACCCGTTGAGCAGGTCACGCAGCTTGTCTTCCGCAATCAGCAGTTTGGCGGAAGCGTCTTCGACCATGAAATTGAGCCGTTCGGCGGGATAGGACGGGTCGAGCGGCTGATAGGCGCAGCCGGCTTTGAGGACGCCCAGGGCCGTGACGGCCATCAGTTCGCTGCGGCCGATCAGGATGGATACGACGTCTTCCCGGCCCAATCCACGGGAGGCGATATGCGCCGCAATGCGGTCGGTTACCCGGTCGAGCTCGGCATAGGTGAGCGTAGTGTTTTCGTATGCCACGGCCTCGGCGTCCGGCGTCTGCTTCGCTTGGGCGCGGATGAGAGACACGATGGTCTGCGATGTATCCACTTTCAGGCTGTAGTGGTTGAAACTGTCCAGCTCCTGCAGCCGCTGGCCGTCCACGAGCGGCAGTGCGTCAAGCGGTCCGTCTTGCAGCATGGCGCGGACGAGCGTCTCCATCGCGTCGGCAAAGTGCTGCATCAGTTCAGGACTGTAGCGGGTCTCATCATATGCGAGGGCGATGTATTCTTCGCCTTCCCGGCCGTCGATGAAGATGCTCAGCGGGAACTTGGGCGAACCGGTCTCCAGGTTTTCACTCTGGAGGGCCTGGCCGTCCACTTCATACTTCGCGAGTACGCCGACCTGGTAGGCCAGCATCACCTGGGGCTGGAAATCGAAGTCCGCAGCTACTTGGGCGAAAGGATAATACTCGTGCCGGAGCGTTTCCGTGAACTGCTGGTCCGTCTCTTTCAGGTAGTCATCGACCGAGCCGTGTCCGATTTCGCTGGAAAGGGCCAGCGTATTGACGAACATGCCGAATGTGTCAGCCGTGCGCAGGTCGCTGCGCCCATTGCTGATGGTGCACAGATAGACCTTCCGGTTGCCACCGAAAGCAGCGACGGTCTGGAATGCGGCGGCCAGATAGTAGCTGGCCGGGGAGATGTTCAGGTCGAGGCAGCGTTGTGCGATGTCGGCGCCTACTTTTTTTGTCAGCAGGGCTTCGTGGCCAGGTTCTTCGCTGGAACGGTCCGGCAGGGGGCCGCTGGCTCCTTCGCAGCCTGTCATCCGTGCTGCGAAAAAGTCGCGGGCGGCCGTGTAGGCTTCGCTTTGCTGCATTTCCTGCTGGTCCTGGACATAGTCGAAATAGGTATAGATTTCGGGAACAGGAGCCTTCCCGGCAAGGGCCTCTGTCAACTGTGTGATGAACAGGTCGTAGGAACGCCCGTCGAAAACGAGATGGTGAAAGTCGGTCAGCAGATAGAGATTGTCCCCGCTCCGGACCACAGTGGCCCGGTAGAGAGGACCCTCGGCCAGGTTGAATGGCTGTCTGAAATTATCTTTGTATGACGCGAATTCCTTCGGATCGATGGTTTCGCAGCCTGCCTGGAAAGGCGCGTCGACCGGCACTTGGACGACCTGTCCGTCCCGCATCTCGAAATGCGTGTTCAGATAGGGATGGCAGCGCAGCACCTGCTCCACGGCATCCCGGACTTTTTCTGCATCGAGGCTGCCGGGCAGCGTCCAGCACATCGGAATGTTGTAGATGGTCTCGTGCGGGGCTTTCATGCAGTCGAAATAGACGCCGGCCTGCTGGAAGGAAAGCGGCTGCGGCGTATCCGCGCGGTGTCCGACAGGAACGCCGTCTCCGGTGCGTCCGTTGATGAGCGCCTTGAGCACTTCGTTTTCGATGCCTTGCAGCGATGCAGTCTTGACGAAACTGTCCATGTTCATCTGGACACCGTATTTCTTGTAGAGTTCCGTGGCCAGGCGCAACGCGGACAACGAACTGAGACCATAATAGATGAGCGGTTCGGTGAGCGAGAAACCCTCGATATGCACGGTATCGCGGATCAGGTCAGCGATTTCCTGCTCCAGAATATTGAAGGGCGCGTCCGCGGTCCGGTTCTCTTTTTGCTGGGGTTGCGGTTTCGGCAGGGCTTTCCGGTCCACCTTCTGGTTGACATTGAGCGGGATATGATCGATCTGCATCGTGACGGCCGGCACCATGTACGGCGGTTTGCGCTCCAGGATGAAGGCGTTCAGTTTTTCGATGTCAACCGGCTCGGAAGCCACAATATAGGCGGCCAGGAACTTGCCGCCGGTACCTTCTTCGTCGAAGGCCTGGACGGTCGCGTCGCTGATGCCCGGATAGTCGAGAATCACAGTCTCCACTTCCTTGAGCTCGATGCGGAAGCCGCGGATCTTGACCTGGGAATCCTTCCTTCCTACAAATTCGATGTCCCCGTCCTCGCGCCAGCGCACAACGTCGCCGGTGCGGTAGATGCGGCAGTAGACAGGGTCTTTCTCGTAGGGATTGGCGATGAATGCCTCGGCTGTCTTCTCGGCTTGTCCCAGGTATCCGCAGCCCACCTGCGGGCCGGCGAGCAGCAATTCACCGGCGGCGCCGACTGGCAGCTGCTTTCCGCAGCGGGTGGCGATATAGACGTGAACGCCCGGCAGCGGACGGCCGATAGGGATATTCTCCTCCTGCCGTTCCACGAGTTTGCTCACCGTATAACAGGTGGTTTCCGTGGGACCGTAGCAATTGTAGAGATGATAGGCAGGCGGCGCAAAGCTGGCCATTTTCTCGCCGCCCGTGTAAAGGACCTTGAGTCCCTTGCAGCGAGGAAATGTCATGGCAAACTGCGTGGCCACCTGCGTGGTCATGAAAGCGTGCGTGATGCCGTTCGTCTCGAAGTAGTCTTTGAGGGCCACCAGGTCGAGCCGGATCTGCTCGGGAATGATATGGAGCGTGGCTCCGGCGCAGAGGCAGGTCCACAGATCGCCCATGAAGGCGTCGAAGCCGAAACTGGCATAGGCCGTCATCCGGGAGCCGGAGCCGATTCCGAGGCGGGCGGCACTGTTGCGGGCGAAAGCAGCGACATTCCGCTGGGTCAGCATGCAACCCTTGGGATTGCCGGTTGTTCCGCTGGTATAGAGCAGGATGAGCAGGTCGTCCGCATGCGGCGTGCCGGACGGCTTCCCTTCGGGCAGGCCGTTAAAACTGTCCGTCAGAAGCACAGGTCCTTCATAACCGGCCACCTTTGTCTCTAGGCCTGGATCGGCGATCAGCAGCGCGGCGCCGGCATCCTGGACCATAAAGGCGAGCCGCTCGGCAGGATAGGAGGGATCCAGCGGCTGGTAGGCGCAGCCTGCTTTGACGACGGCCAGCGGAATGATCATCATCTGTTCGCTCCGGTCCAGGATGACTGCCACTACACCACCGGGCTTGACGGATTGCTGGATGCGAACGGCCAGCTTGTCGGAGAGCCGGTCCGCTTCCGCATACGTGATCCGTGTCTGACCGGAAACGACAGCCATCTCTTCCGGGGCTTTTTTTACGTTTTCGCGGAACAGGTCGATCAGGTTCGTGTCCAGGTCGAAATCCGGCATGCCGGGCAGGAAACGAGTCGTTTTCTTGAGTTGCCTGTCACTTGCGTATCGCAGGTCCGCCAGGGTTTCTGCCGTTTCCATCGAGGTAAGCACGGTCGCGAAACTCTCCGCGAAATTGCGCAGGATCTGCTCGCTGTATTTGTCCGGCCTGTACCAGAAACGTAGGATCTGGCTTCCGTCTTCGCGGCCAAAAAGTTCTGCCGAGAGGCCGATGCCCGGCGGATTGGTCCGGAGGTCTTCGGCCGGTATGATGTCATTGCCCAATTTGAGCGTAAGCGTATCGGGTACGAAACGACCCTGGTAGCCGAAATTGATGCCGTTGCCAAAACCCAGGTCGCGCGAGCAGTCGGCAAACGAGTAGAAGGCGCGGGACCTGGCGCCGCTGATCTGAGTCCTCAGCTGTTCGAGCATCTCGGCGACCGTCAGGGACGGGTTGGCGTCCACGAAGACGGGCATCGTGTGTACGCTCATGGTCAGGGCATTCATCGACGCTCCTTTGCGTCCGTTCCAGATGGTGGTGAAGCCAGCGCGGGTGTCGGCGTTCCAGGCTGCGAGCGTAGCTCCGAAGGCAGCCGTGAAAAGCACGCTGTCCGCGCAACGGTATTGCTGCAGCAGCGTTTTGACCAGCCCGTCCTTGAGCGGGAGTGGCAGGAGGAGTTCCCGGTAGGGTGCTTCTTCCTGGCCGAAAACGTCGGGTAGAAGCCCCGAATCGAGTTGGGCTGCTTCTCCGAATGTCCCGGCATACCAGTTACGGGCTTCTTCATAGGTGTCTCCCTGCCGCTGTTGTTCTTCCTGCAGGGTGATGTCGAAACCGTTGAGCGGCTCGGGAGGGAGCGTTTCGCCGGCATAGGCACGGGCGAGATGCTCGGTCAACAGGAGCGCAGAGGCACCGTCGAAGATGATATGGTGGAAATCGATATAGGCGTAATTGCCCTCTCCGGTCCGGTAGATCTCCATCCGGAAAAGCGGATCTTTGAGCAGGTCCATGGTCCGGCAGAAATCTTTCCGGACGTCTTCGATGGAAGCGACTTCCCGGATCAGGGGATGCCATGCTTCGCCGCGGTGGTCTTCCACGCGCGGCATACCTTCTTCCAGGACGATTCGTGACAAGGCATAGGGATGTGCCTGGATGACAGCTTCGAATGCCCTTGCCAGACGTTCCGTGTCAATGTCCGCCGGGAGTTTGTAAAGAGAAGCCTGCTGATAGTTTCCGCCATTGGAACCGAGACTTTGGCAGGCCAGATAGATACTGAGTTGGGATTGGGAGAGGGGATAAGTCATAAATGTCCGTCTTATTTCACAAATATAGTGGTTTTTTGGGGCTGTTTTTTCGGAATTATGGCTATTTTTGGGTGTGAAACTCTTATCGTCCGATAAACTGATGCGTATTTCGCCCCGGCGGGCTTTCCTGTTGTTGGCAGCGGCCGTGGGGCTGCTGATTGTCTCGCTGTCGGTCTTTTCTGTCTATAAGTCTCGGAAGGTCAGCCTTTTGAATGAATACGAAAATTTGATGGAAGACCTTCAGATTATCGCCGATGATATAAGCAGCAATCTCGATGCAGGTGATCCTGAGTATTATTCTTTCCTGGAGACGACAGCGAAAGTGCAGGCCGAAGGCGAGAACTTTTCCTATCTTCTGATGGATTCCACCGGTGTTGTCATCTCCCCAGAATTCATGCACGGGAAAAAGCTGGTCATGAAAGACATACGGCCGGTGGAAACGGAAACTCCGGCCTATTTGGCGGAAGTGTGGGGAGCAGACTGTCTTGTGCTCCGGTACCATTTCCCGGACCGGCCGCTGGAACTGGCCGGTGTCTATGACGTGAAATACCTTTTCGCCGATGTCCGCTATACCATCGCTTCTTTCCTTTTGGTACTCGCCTTGTTTTTCGGACTGATGCTGCTGGTTTTCTGGTTTTTCGTCATTCCGGCCGTAGAACGGATCATGGCGCGGAAAGAACAGGCCGAGCGGGAATTGATGATTGCGCGGGAAATCCAGGAGAAAGCCCTGACGCGTGAATTCCCCGACGATCCGCATTGTGAAGTGTCCGCCGTGCTGCGGGCGATGAAGGAAGTGGGCGGCGACATCTACCGCTGCAGGCTCGTCGGCCGGAAACTGTATTTCGTCGTAGGAGATGTTTCCGACAAGGGGGCGGCGGCCGCTTTCGTGATGTTCCTGATCAGCAGTACCATCCATTCCAGGGTTGGGCATGGTGCCACGCTCGCCGGACTGATGAAGGAGATCAATCGCCTGCTGTGTGACAATCCGGATTATGAAATGTTCTGTACCCTTTTCCTCGGTGCCGTGGATCTGGATACGCTGGAACTGGAGTATTGCAATGCAGGCCATACCCGGACGCTCTTTGACGGCGATTTCCTGGCGCAGGACCCGCAGCTGATCGTCGGTATCGATTCCGGCTTCCATTATCATACCCAGCGAGTCCAGTTGAAGTCCGGGGACCGTATCCTGGTCTATACTGATGGTGTGACGGAAGCGCGTGATGAAAACCGTGTCTTTTTCGGCGAGAAGCGCCTGCGCGACTGGATGCAGACGCGTCCGGCCGCGGAAAGTTGTGCGGCTACGTGTGAGGCCTTACTCGATACGATAGCCCGATTCCGGGGCAAGGCGCCTCAGAATGATGATATTGCAGTTATGTGCATCAAAATATTATGAAGATAACCCTTGAAGAACAAAATGACGTGATCCTTCTCTCCGTCTCCGGAGAACTGGATGCCGATACTTGTCCTGTTTTCCAGAAAGAGATTGAACCTTTGATGGAACGGAAAGCTGCGAAAGTGGAAATGGACCTGAGCAAATTGACCTATATCTCCTCCAAGGCGCTCCGGGTCTTGATTTCCCTGATGCAGCGGCTGATGGATAGCGGCGGTTCCCTGACCGTCACGAAGGTCTCCCCGTCCGTGCTGGACATCTTGGATATGACGGGTCTTTCCCGTTCATTTATCAAAGACTGACCGGAGTACTGCTCAATTATCCGCGCAGAGGCGGTTGACGAAATTGAAGATTACCTGCGTACGCTTGCGCAGGAGCGGGTAGTCGATAATGGCCGGCGTGTCCGTTTTCTTGTAGGTATGTTCGTGGAACGCCGACGTGAACAGGACAGCCGGAATGCCGGCCGTCACGAAAGGATGCTGGTCGCTCGTCTCATACATCATTTTTGAAAAACTACGGCTGCCATAGAAAGTTAAATCCAGGTCCAGTTTGTAGAAAGCCCTTCCGCAGATATAGGACAGGTAGCCTTGATATCCCTCCGGCAACGAATTTTCCCCGATTGCAAACAGATACTCCCTGTTGTGCCGCGGCGGGACCAGGTCTGTTCCCAGCATGTCCATGTTGACCATCGCCGTGATATGGCTGCGCGGAATGGAGAGATGCCGCACAAAATACCGGCTGCCGGCCAGGTTCAGTTCCTTGCCGTCAAAGGCCACGAACAACAGGTTTTTCCGAGGCCCCGTCCCGTCTGCCTTCATCGAAACGAACATACGGGCCAGCGATAGAAGGGCCGTCACCCCGGAAGCGTTGTCGTCAGCCCCGGGATAGACCGTGTGGCCCAAACGTCCCAGATGGTCGTAATGCGCCCCGATGACGATATACTCATCCGTCTGGGTAGAGGCGGGGAGAATACCGACGACATTGCGGATGATGATGGAATCCTTGTATCTGAAACTCTGGGTATAGGACCAGTTCCACGGTTTGAGCCCGATGGCCCGGAACTGCTCCACGAGGAAGTGCTCGGCAAGTTCCTTGCCCTTCGTGCCGGAAGCACGGCCTTCCGTCATTTCGTGTGCCAGATGGGACAAGGTCTCCTGCATCCAGGTCTCTGTCAGGACATTCTCATATTTCCGCAGGCTCTGCGCCCGGGAATCCGGCGCGGCCAGCAGCAGGAACAGGGCCGGCAAGAGCAGAATGGCACAAATTTTCCTCATTCCATTTCAAATGAATTGCAAAAATAGTATTTTTGCGAAGATGTTCAAAAAGGGCTTCATTTTGTTGTTGCTGACGCTCGCGTCCTTCGGGACGGCGTTTGCCCAGTACGACCTCGACCACTTCTATTACAGCGGCCGCCAGGCCCTCATCGATGGGAAATACAGCCAGGCTATCGAGAGTTTCAATGTGCTCTCCCGGCTCGACAGTACCCTGTACGAAGCCTATTTCTTCCGGGGCATTGCCAAATACAACCTGGGCGACTATGTCGGCGCCCAGCGCGACTTCGACCGGACCCTGCATTTCAATCCGATCTATACGCCTGCCTACCATTACAGGGCCATCACCTTGAGCCGTATCGGCAAGTACGACCAGGCACTCAAGGATCTGGAAGAGGCCGTGGACCTGCGGCCCAGCTACACGGGCCTTTATTTCAGCCGCGGCGTGACTTATTTCCTGTCGCAGCAGTTCGAAAAGGCCATCCAGGACTTCAACATCTTCATCCGGAAAATGCCCAAGGAAAGCGACGCCTACCTCAACCGCGGTGCCTGCTATCTGTATCTAAACGATACGACCAAGGCCCTGGCCGATTACAACAAAGCCATCCAGCTCAGCCGCTTCGATCCCGAAGGTTATGTGCGCCGCTCCCGTGTCTATGCCTTGCAGGAACGGACCGACGAGGCCATCGAAGACTTGAATACCGCCTTGCGGCTTGACACGACCAACACGTATGCCTTCTTCAACCGGGCCATCCTCAAATACGAGAAAAAAGACATTGTCGGCGCCATGGCCGATCTCAACCGCGTGCTCGACGAGGATCCGGGCAACGCCCTGACGCTTTACAACCGCGCGCTGATCTACGCCCAGGTCGGTGACTATCGCGCCGCGCTGGACGATTATGACCGCGTGCTGAACATCAACCCGAACAACGTGCTGGCCTATTTCAACCGCGCCGCCGTCTTTATGGAACTGGGCCGTTTCCGGGAAGCCATGGACGACTATTCGCAGGCCATCAACCTGTATCCCGATTTCGCGAAAGCCTACATGAACCGGGCATACGCCAAAAGCCAGCTCGGGCAGTTCACTTCTTCCAAGCAGGACTATGACATCGCCCAGCGGAAGATCCGGGAGTATCAGGCTTTGACCGCCGACTCCACGGGCCATGCCGCATTTGCGGATACGGCCCGTAAGTACGACCGTCTGCTCGCCCTGGATGCCGAGTTCGCGCGCAAGGACTTCGACAACGAATTGCTCCAGTACCGGGATGTGGATATCCGGCTCAAGCCGCTTTACAAGGTGCAGCCTGCCGACAGCATCCGGGGGTATTCTTCCATCGCCCGCAAGTTCGATGATGCGCTGCTTGACGCCTTTATCGCCAGCAGCCCCCTGGCCGTCAAGTTCGCTTCGAGTGCCAGAGAGGGGATTCGGAACGGGACCCGCGTCCGAGAGGATGTGGACCGGGCGGTGCGTGTCAACCGCAGCAGTGACAACCTGTTCGCCAAGGCCCTGGTCGAGGCGGAGAACAAACAGTTCAATACCGCCCTGGTCTGCTATGATGAAGCCATCGAGAAGTCACCCGAAACCTTCTTTTACTACATCAACCGTGGCGCGTTGCAGGCGGAGATGATTGACTTCATCGCTTCGATGGAGAACAATGTGCAGGTGCTCACGCTCGACAACGACCGGACTGTGCGGACCCGGGTCCAGGACCAGGTGACGCGCAGTTATGACTATACCTCCGCCATCCACGACATGACACGGGCTGCCGAACTTAATCCCGGTTTCCCGTACACCTACTACAATCTGGGCAACCTCTACTGCCTGTCGAACGACCTGCCGGAGGCTATTGTCCAATATACCCGTGCCATCGACCTTTATCCTTATATCGGGGAGGCTTACTACAACCGGGGTCTTGTCCTGATCTATGTCAAGGACAAGGAAAAGGGCTGTATCGACCTGAGCGTGGCCGGCGAACTCGGCATCCAGGACGCCTACAGCGTCATCAAGAAATATTGTAAAACCGAAGAAGACTTATAAACTTATCTGCTATGTGGCTTTGGGCTGCGGTCGGATCCGCGATTCTGCTGGGTATCTACGATGTGTTCAAGAAACAGGCATCGACCCGCAACGATGTGCTCCATATCCTTCTCTATGCGACGGCGCTCTCGACTGTCCTGCTTTCTCCGTTCATCCTGACTTCCGTCTTCGGCTGGCATTGGCTGGACGGCTCTGTCTTTACGTCCGGGCCGGGATCCCTGCGCGACCATCTGCTGGTCCTGCTCAAGTCGGTCATTGTCGCTCTCTCCTGGACGACGGGCCTGATGGGACTCAAGAACCTGCCGATTACGACGGCTGGGACGATCAAGACTTCCCGCCCTGTATTCGTGCTGCTGGGCTCCATCCTGATCTTCGGCGAGCGGCTGAACCTCTGGCAATGGGTGGCGATCATCATCGCGCTCTTCGCCTTGTGGCTCCTGGGACATACGAGCAAGAAGGAGGGCGTGGATTTCGTCCGCAACAAGTGGATTTTCTGCATGTGGGTCGCTGTCATCACGGGTGTGATCAGCGCGTTGCTCGACAAGCATCTGATGGCTTCGATGGAGCCGATGTTCGTGCAGGGATGGTGCAATTTCTACATTACCCTGATCATGGCGGCCATCATCCTCTTCGGCCGCTTTACCAAGCAGAAGTTCTATCAACCCTATAAGCACGACTGGGCGATCTGGATCATCGCCTTGTTCATCACGGCTTCCGATTTCCTGTATTTCCTTTCGCTCAGCAGCCCGGGTTCGATGCTCTCCGTCGTGTCGATGCTGCGCCGCAGTTCGGTGATCATCACCTTCGTGTGCGGTGCCATCGTATTCAGGGAACGGAACTTGCGGCAGAAAGGCCTTGCCTTGCTGATCTTGCTCATCAGCATGGCGATCCTGGTATTTGCCAGCTAGTTAGAGATTGCGTTTCTCAAAGGCGCCCGCAATGCGCTGGGCTGTGCCTTCGTCGGCTGCAAAGCGGACGGCGAGCACCAGAAGGATGATGGCCACCAGCGGGAAGACGGCGCCTACCGAAAGGGTATAGACCGACGACATTTTCAGGCCGGTCTGGAGTTTCGTGGTAAAGAAGTCGACGAGGACCCAGATCTGGAACCCCAGCAGTACGATGGCGTTGACGATGGCCAGGAAGACTTGGTAGAAGGGCTTTTTGGCGGAAAGGAGGGTCACGTCGGAGATGATGAAGGATAGGACGATGAAGAGAATGTAGATGAGCCGTTCTTTAAAGGCAACGGCGTAGTGCACGCCTGTCTCCGGATTGACGGCATGGCAGACATCCATCCCCAGAAGGGCAATAACCAGCAGGGCAGCCGCGGCGATCAGCCAGTTGTGAGGTTTTTTCCACATAGTGCTGCAAAGATAATCATTTTTCGTCATGCCGATCTGCGCTCCTAGTCATACCTGGCTTCGGCCGGGCCTCTCATTCGCTTTCATCGGTCGCTTCGCTGCGCTCTGGGTTTTGGCAACTCTACGGAACAAAGCGGGGAATGGGGGCGCTCGTAATGACGACGCGTTCTTTGTTTTCGGTGTAGGAGATATAAAGCCGTCCGTTGTGGTAGTAGGCTTTAGGATAGTTGTAGCCCAACGTTTTGTAGCGGCCTTCGTATTGCTGGGGCGGGAGGTCGGCTGGGGTGCGGAGCGGGATGGGTTCCGTGAAGGATCCGCCGTCTGTACTCCATTGGATGGCAAGGATGGTGCGGTCCTTGGCGGGAGTCGGATTGCCGACGATGTAGGCACGGCCGTCCGGCAGATTGCCAGCACACTGTTTCGAGCGGGCGTCTGTGAGATCCGTCAGTGCAGGCCGGGTCCAGGTTTCGCCGCGGTCTGTGCTGACAGCGGCCAGTTTGCGGAAAGAGGAGGCCTGGTCTCGGAAAAGCATGACAATGGCGCCGTCCGGCCGCAGATAGAGGCTGGGTTCGATGCCGCGGCTCTGGCTGCCCCTGTCTTCCATCTCGATTTGTCCGGTATGCCAGCCTGTGCGGCCTGACGGGTCGTCGGTATAGATGGGACGGGCTTTGAGGCCGGGCTGGAAATGGGCCGCGCCGACCAGCCGTCCGTCGGGCAGCTGATGGGGATCCTGTTCGAGAATCCCATTCATGGCCGTACCGTCGGCCATCGTGACGGGTTGAGGATCAGACCAGATAGTGCCATCTGTCGAAAGAAGGAAGTGAGCGGTGCCGCCGGCTTGGATGTCGGACAGGAGATTGACGAAGGCGATGAGCGTATCGCCGGCAACGATCCAGCCGCCGGCGGATGCAAACGTGCTATCGGTGCAGGGAACCAGGGTTTGCGGTTCGGACCATTTTCGTCCGTCCCGGCTGCGGCTATACACAAGATGTGTATCCGGCGCGTCCTCATCGGTTGCCGAACTCTGCCACATGCAGTAAAAATGGCCCTGCAAATGCGTCAGGACAGCATTGTTCACATAGTGGTCCCCTTCCGCCGTGGGCTCATAAACCGTTATCGTGTCGATAGCGGCCTGTTTTCCGCATGCAGCCAGGCCCCATAGCATCAGAAACAAAGCAATCCGTCTCATCTCTGCAAAGATAGGGAAAATGATTATCTTTGTGAAAATCCCGTTGTTTATGAAGCGCTCCTTCGTCTTGATCCTGGCTTTCTTGTTGCTGATGCCGTTTGCGGCCTGGTCTCAGTTCAAGTATTTTAATCCTGTCCTGCACGCGGATTACAGCGATCCGGACGTGTGCCGGGTGGGGGAGGATTATTATATGACGGCTTCCTCGTTCAACTGTTTTCCGGGATTGCCGATCCTGCATTCGCGGGATTTGGTGAATTGGACGCTGGTAGGCGCAGCCCTGGCGGACTATCCCGGACCGGGGTGGAATTCCCCGGAAGATGATTTCCGGACGAAGGTGCATCATGCGAACGGTGTCTGGGCACCGGCCATCCGTTATCACGATGGCTGGTTCTATATCTTTTGCGGCGACCCTGACCGGGGCATCTTCATGGTCAGGACGCAGGATCCGCGCGGTCCGTGGGAAGCGCCGGTTTGGGTGGTGAAAGCCAAGGGATTCATCGATCCGTGTCCCTTCTGGGATGAGGACGGCAAGGCTTGGCTGTCCCATGCGGCGGCCGGCTCCCGTGCCGGACTCAAGAGTGTTGTTTTCGTTGCTCCGATGGCCCCGGACGGAACCCGGTTGCTCGGTTCTTCCCGCATCGTGTATGATGGCCACCGGACCCAGCCGACCATTGAAGGCACGAAACTCTATAAGCGTGCGGGCTGGTACTATATTTTCGCCCCGGCCGGCGGGGTCTCGACCGGTTGGCAGGCCGTGCTACGGGCCAGGCACCCGTATGGGCCTTACGAAGAACGCATTGTGATGGCTGCCGGCGAGGGGACTATCAACGGTCCGCACCAAGGTGCTTGGGTGGAGACGCCGGGTGGAGAGAGTTGGTTCCTGCATTTTCAGGATAAAGGCGCCTATGGCCGCATCGTCCATCTGCAACCCATGGTCTGGAACAAGGATGGCTGGCCCGTGATTGGGGACGACCCGGACGGGGATGGCGTGGGGCAGCCGGTCAAAGAATGGCTCGCGCCGTACGGCATTCCCAATCGAGTGCCGCAAGCAGCGCATTCCGTTTCCGGCTTTCCCTTCGAATGGCAGTACCCGACCGTTCCTTCTCCGTATTGGCATTACTTCCTGCCCGATGGCAGTATCCGTCTTTTTTCAGTTGAACAGCCGTCCCGCAAGATGTGGGAGTGTCCCAATCTGCTTCTGCAAAAATTCCCTGCGGAGCGTTTCTTCGTGACGGCCCGGTTGCTTTTCCATCCCAATCCCCAACTGAAAGAGCGGGGTGAAACCGCTGGCTTCCTGGTATCCGGCGATGACATGGCCGGTCTCCGGCTGGTGGATGGGGAAGCTGCCGCCACCCTGCAGTATTTCGTGATCCGTGATGCCGGAAAAGACGCGGCGGAAAGCGTTCAAGACCTTGTCTCTCTGCCCTATGGTGCGGAGCGGGAAGTGGCGGTCTGGGTGAAATTGGAGGTTCGTGCCAAGGCGACGGAAACGCCTGTACCCGAGGCCGTCTGCCGTTTCAGTTACAGCCTGGACGGACGTCATTTCGAGCGGGCAGGTGATTCTTTCACGGCACGTCCCGAGAGCTGGATCGGTGCCAAGTTCGGCTTCTACTGCAACCGCTATGCGTCGAAAAACGATGGCGGCTGGCTCGATATCTGCGACTTGCGTGTCGTTCCCGAATTTGACCCGCTGGAAGGCTTCAACTACGATGAAGACAAAGTCCCGGCATATGAACTGCCGACTTTGCTCAAGTTGGCAGACGGCAAGGATGTTAAGGATGTGAAAACGTGGGAAAAGAAACGGCGTCCGGAACTGCTGAAATTGTTTGAGGAAGAGATGTATGGCAAGGCACCGGATGCACCTGCTTCCCTGCATTTCAAGTTGTTGTCCGAGGAGTCGGATGCTTTCGGTGGATTGGCTACCCGCAAGGAGATCCAAGTTTGTTTTGATGCGGCTGAAAAAGAGTACCTTACTTTGCTGCTCTACGTTCCCAACCAACGCACGAAGCCGGCCCCATGCTTCTTGGGTATCAACTTTTTCGGCAACCACACCATCACGCAAGACCCGGACGTTTCTCTGCCGGATATTTCCCGGTACCGTTCCGATTTCACCTTGGATCCCCGTGGATCTCAGGCCCAACGCTGGCCGCTTGAATTCATTCTTGAACACGGTTATGCCGTGGCCACTTTCTGTTGTGAAGATGTCGATCCCGATGTGGACGATGGGTTCCGGAACGGACTTCACGGCCTTCTTGGCCCGGCGTCCCGCACCGGTGCCGACTGGGGCACCTTGGCGGCCTGGGCTTGGGGTCTCTCCCGCGCACTGGACTACCTGCAGACCGATCCGGACATCGCCGGTGATCGTGTCGCCGTGTTCGGGCACTCCCGGATGGGAAAGACCGCAGTCTGGGCTGGAGCACGCGATACCCGCTTCGCCATGGTCATCTCAAACGCATCTGGCTGTGGTGGCGCGTCGCTTTCTCGCCGTCGCTACGGCGAGACCCTGCGTCGCATCAACATCCGTTTTCCTCATTGGTTCTGCGGGAACTTCCACAAGTACGGCGACAACGAAGCCCTGCTGCCCTTTGACCAGCACGAACTGCTGGCCCTCATCGCCCCGCGTCCCCTCTATGTCGAAAGCGGCAGTGAAGACCGCTGGTCTGACCCTTTTGGTGAATATCTGTCTCTTGTCGCCGCATCTCCGGTTTACCACCTCTATGGTTACGACACATTTACCGACCCGCAGCTCCCGCCCGTAGAAACCCCGCAGATCAAAGGCCGCACCGGCCACCACATCCGCCGCGGCAAACACGAAATCCTCCTTTACGACTGGCAGCAATACATCGCCTTCGCCGACCGCTTCCTATAGGTTAGGTGTATTCCGGGACCTTCGAGCCTGACGGTCGAATACGCTCCTTTTTCGCGCGCGATTAATTCGTGCTCCAGGCACAAAGAGGCCTTGGAACATGAGTCTGTCTGTTTCGCTTCTGGCTTTCGATGTTCGCCAAGCTATAAAGTATTGGCAGCATCCTGTCCGCCGTATCATTTGCCGCGACAGGATTCCAACGGGTTCTTGGGTCCTGTCGCGAACTGGTTTTTGGCGAGTCAGACCGTTTCCCTGCCACGTCGGGATTCCATGGATCTCCTGGATCCTGTCGCGGCACTATTTGATGGCTCGAGCCGGCTGAAACGATGATTGAGTACGTTCTCGATCACGGTCTCCCGGCTCGCGAGTATCTGCGACTGGTCCGAGCCGGCGGGGGTAGCGACTGAAGGTGGTCAGAAGCGGTGTTCACCGGCTCACGAGTTTCTGCGACTGGCCCGAGCCGGCGGAGGTGACGACTGAAGGTGGTCAGAGACGTAATTCACCGGCTCGCGAGTATCTGCGACTGGTCCGAGCCGGCGGGGGTAGCGACTGAAGGTAGTCAGAGACGTAATTCACCGGCTCGCGAGTATCTGCGACCGGCCCGAGCCGGCGGGGGTAGCGACTGAAGGTGTTCAGAGACGTAATTCACCGGCTCTCGAGTATCTGCGACCGGCCCGAGCCGGTGGGGGTAGCGACCGAAGGCAGTCAGAGACGGAATTCACCGGCTCGCGAGTATCTGCGATCGGCCCGAGCCGGCGGGAGTAGCGACTGAAGGTGTTCAGAGACGTAATTCACCGGCTCGCGAGACCCAGAGAGAAACGCGAGCCCGTGGGAATGGCGTTTGATAGTGGTTGAGCGCCGGATGACCGGGCTCGCAAATATGAATAGTGGGCTGCCGGTCAAGAGAGCCGATGCTTCCCGAAGAGGAGCTACCGAATGGCCGCTACAATGGCAGCTACCGAATGGAGCTACCGAATGGAGCTACCGAATGGAGCTACCGAATGGCAGCTACCGAATGGCGGCGCCCCTCTCAAAAGCTTCTTGGTAGGCGGGCAATTTCAAGATGTCGCCTTTCTTGTCGGCGCCGCCACCATAGATGCGGCCGCAGCGGCGGATGTTGTCGAAGCAGTCGGCAAAGCCCTCAAATACTTCGAAGGCCCGGTCCAGCAGGGCAGGGTCTTCCTCAGCGGCCGTGAGCATATAGTAGAAGTCCTTGTCCTTCATTTTTCCGTAGAGAGGATTCATCCGGTCGATAAAGGTTTTCATCTGGCCGGTGACGCTATAGTAATAGACGGGGCTGCTGAAGCATACCACATCGGCTTCCTTCATTTTGGAAAGGAGGACGTTCCCGTCATCCTTCTGGAAACAAGCGCCTTTCTTGAGGCACACCAGGCATCCTTGGCAATAGCCGAGTTTCTTTTCACGGATATAGATCGTTTCAACGGCATGCCCCGCTTTTTGGGCCCCGGCAGCGAATTGCGCTGCCAGCAGGTCGGAATTGCCGTCCTTGCGGGGACTGCCCGCGATAATCAATACTTTTTTCATAGCGCACTTAAAGTTTTGCAAATGTTACATGAATTCTACCGTTCCCCAAGGCTTCCTTCAAACCCTCAGTGCTGGACAACTTGCCGATGCGGGTGTAGCTGTAGCCGCCGGCACTGCCATAGAACAGCACAATACAGTTGCCGGAAAAGAGCATGAGGTCTCCTGCGGAAAGAGAATCATAGCGTTTATCCGCATGGGGCAGTTCCACTCCGTAGCAGTATTTCTCGTTGCCGTTCAGTTCGGACATGTCCAAAGTGAGCGGCAGTTTGGCGATGAAAGCCTTTCCGGTCTCGCTGGCTTCTATGCCGGCTTTGAAAACCTTATTGCCAACGGTAATTTGGATAGTCATCGTTTGCGCCTCCTGGCCGGGGGTATTTCCCGGCTGCTCTTTTTGTTCCTTCTGTTCTCTCTGGGGCTGCTCCGGTACGAAAGGGAATCTATCTCGGAGCAGGCAGCGGTGAAAACAATCACCAGCAGCCAGGTTAAAGAAGCAGAAAGATATTTCATTTCAGATTCTCTTTGAAGAAGGCTTCCATCCTGTCGTAGGGGATGACCCCGGCCACGTCGTCGTAAAGGTCGGTATGCACGGCTCCGGGGATGATCAGCAGTTCCTTGTTGTCGCCTTTCAGTTTGGCGAATGCACCCTCGCTGAAGTAACGGCTATGGGCCTTTTCGCCATGGATCAAGAGCACGGGTGTCTTGATCTCGCCAGCCATGTCCAGCAGCGGCTGGTTCAGGAAAGAGATGGTTCCGGTCACGTTCCATCCGTCATTGGAGTTGCCGCTCCGTGCGTGATAACCGCGCTGGGTCTTGTAGTAAGCATGGTAATCTTTTACGAACCAGGGCGCATCTTCCGGAAGCGGATCGACCACGCCGCCGGCACGCTTGTAGGTGCCGGTGCGGTAATCCTCCGTGCGCTGCATGGCCCAGGCCTGGCGCTGCGCGTCGCGCGCTTCTTCGCTGTCGGTGCTGCCGAAATAACCTTCCCGTGCCACGCGGGACATGTCGTACATGGTGGAGGTTACCGTTGCTTTGATGCGGGGATCCAGGGCTGCCGCATTGATGGCCATACCGCCGAATCCACAGATACCGATGATCCCGATTCGCTCCGGATCCACCCATTCGCAGGTGCTCAGGAAATCCACAGCGGCGCAGAAATCCTCCGTATTGATGTCTGGAGATGCCATGCGGCGCGGCTCGCCACCGCTTTCACCGGTGAAGGAAGGGTCGAAAGCAAGGGTAAGGAAGCCACGCTCGGCCATGTGCTGCGCATAGATGCCGCTGGTCTGCTCCTTTACGGCGCCGAAAGGACCGCTTACCGCGATTGCCGGAAGGCGCCCGACCGAGCCTGGCGTGGCGTCATTCCCAGCCTGTCCGGGAATCTCTTTCGGAATATACATATCGGCGGCCAGTTCGATGCCATAACGATTGTGGAAGGTAATCTTGCGATGGTTTACCAATTCGGATTTCGGGAACGTTTTGTCCCATTCCTGTGTGAGAGTCAGAGTGCTCATATTCATTTCGTGATTGCTGTTCTGCTTGCAGCCGAGCAGCATCAGGGCTGCAAGGGCTATGATTAGGATTCGTTTCATGATGCAAAGGTAGGGCGATAAGACCAATTCCTTTTACTCATATTCGCTGACTTTATACCAATTTCGCAGATTTTGCTATCTTTGTAAGATCATGAAGAAGATACTCAAAGTCGATAATCCCAATGTGTATGCAGCGTATGTGGGTGCCCCCGTACTGCATCCCAAATTGGCGCTGATCAGTTATGACGAGGTGTCGCCATTCCGCAACAGCCTGAACGATTATGGCGTTTTTGGCCTTTTTATTCAGCAGCAATTCCCTAAATATCTGTCTTATGGCACTAAATCGATCTTGGTCGGGGACAGTTCGGTCATTGCCGTGGCGCCCGGACAGATAGGCGGCGGAGAAGATAATGGGACACCGCTGTACATCAATGGATGGGCCTTGTTATGGGCGTCGGAATTACTCAAGGGGTCCCCACTGGAAGGCCGGATGGACAACTACCCGTTTTTCTCCTATTTTGATACGGATTGGCTACGGATGACTCCAGTCGAATATGAGCGGATCTCATCAATCCTTGTCATGATGCGTAAGGAAATGCAGGAAAACGCAGATTCACCGGGGCTCCGAAGGGTTTTGACCAGCTACCTTCAACTGATTCTGGACTACTGCCAGCGTATCTATCTGCGACAGGTCTCCCAAAAAGAAAACGGCGAAAGCGACATTCTCAAACGCTTCCACCGCCTGCTCGTTGATTATTTCTCAAAGGGATTGCAACATACGAAGGGACTTCCTAGCGTTGCCTGGTGCGCGTCCGAACTAGCCTATTCGCCCCGCTACTTCGGTGACATGATCCATCAAGCCACAGGCGGTACCGCCATCGGCTATATCCATAATTTCGTTATTGACCAAGCGAAAACGTTCCTGATGAAAGGACTCACTGTCGGCGAAGTTGCCGACCTGCTGGGCTTTGCGTATCCCCATCATTTCAGCCGGCTTTTCAAAACCAGGACTGGTTGTACCCCTTCCGAGTATCTAAAGAAGTAGGTGCTTCCTCATGCCTCAAATAGATGATTGGCGGAAAACGGGTGAGAAAAAGAATCAGAATGATGAGTTCTCATGCACTAGCTCGGATCGATAGGGAAGCATGTCTCAGAAAATGCGTAACTTTGTTTCTTCCCATCAGATTATGACCGCATGCGCAGATTGCTCATACAGTTTTTTCTTCTGGCCAACGCGTTGGTTTCCTTTGCCCAGAACGGGGTAAAGGGTCGGGTTGTGGAAGCCGATGGGACACCGGTCATCTATGCGGCGGTGATGCTGGAATCGGGCAAGAAGATGGTGGCCGGAGGCATGACGGGAGAGGATGGCACATTCTTTCTTAGCGGGCAGTATTCAGGGAAGTATCTGCTGAAAATCAACGCTATAGGCTATAAGGACCTGAAGCGGGAACTGGAGTGCTCCGACAAGGGCGTGATGGATCTGGGCAATATCATTCTTGCCTTGGATGCTACATTGTTGAACGAGGCGGTTGTGGTGGCTGGTGAGACACCCAAGAGCGTGAGCGTGGAAAAGACGCGCATTATCACGGCTTCCAGCGCAGCTGCAGCAACAGGGTCTGTTCTGGAGGTGATCCGCGGGGCATCTGCCGTAAGTGTGGATGGAAGCGGCGGGCTTTCTATCAGGGGCAATAGCCATGTGCTCATTCTGTTGGACGGGCTTCCCACTACGCTGGGCGGCCTGGAGAGCATCCCGGCAGCGAATGTGCAAAGCATCGAGATTGTGACCAGCCCGGATGTGAAATATGATTCGGAGGGCACCGGCGGCATTGTCAACATCATTTCCAAGAAGCAGTCGCTAAATATGTTCAGCGCAATGGCTGCGTTCAACTATGGCTTCAACGGCTTTCTGAACGGGAATTTGGCGCTGAACTATAACAAGAGCCGATGGGGCGTGCGCTTCAACTACAATGGCAAGTACGAGAAGGATCTGATTGAGAGCGAACTGCATCGGCAGATAGTGACTACGGGTGCCCGGGTGGACCAGCTGATTCATGCTACCAAACGGACCAGCGGCCAGAATGCCGGCATCAATATCCAGTTCAAAGCTACGCCTAAAGACTTTCTGACGGCCGATTTCAAGGTGGCGCTACCCAGGATGAACAACTTTCAGGACTTCAACGGAACACGCCAGACCGATATCACGTTCAACCGGGAGAACTTTGAAGGAGGATTGAGCTATAAGCATCTCTTTGACCCGGGCAAGAAAGAATTGAGCCTGAATGCTTCTGTTTCCAGCATTACCGGCCACAGGCCGTCTTTCTATTATGAAGCCGGGAAGATGGCCCAGAAATCCCAGTCCGGAGGACATCCTCTCATTGCCACCTTGCAGGCCGATTACCTGACGATGCTGGGCAAAGGCAAGTTCGAGACGGGTGTAAAGATGACGTACCGGCAGAACAGCATCGATCACAAGATGTATGAATGGGATGAAGTCACGCAGGAATGGGCGCTGTCAATCCCGCTCAGCAATGACTTGACACACCGGGAGTACATTCCGGCTGCGTATGCGATGTATTCCGGCAAGTTCTCGGAGAATTTGACCTACAAGGCCGGCGTCCGACTGGAATACAGCTATGTCTCGCTGCACAGCGAGAAGGGGAAGCTGGATGACTATAGCAACTGCTGGTTCCTGGCGCCCAGCGTGTCGCTGAACTGGCGCGTAGCTCCGCGCTGGTCGCTGAGCGCAGCGCTAACCCGGCGCATCTCCCGGCCGACCTATCCTCAACTGAACCCGTACATCAACTTGATTGACAAGCAGACATACGAGACCGGCAATATGCAGTTGCAGCCGGAGAAGGCCAATAAACTGGATGCAGGGTATTCCTATACCGGGAAGTATCTGACGGTGAATGGGAACGCTTATGTGTCCTACACCACGGACTTCATCAATCAAGTGGCGTACCTTGACAATGATATTCTCATCACCACCTACCTTAATGCAGACTCCGATGTAAAGACCGGCATTGACCATACTATCCGGTATTCGCCCGTAAGATGGTTGACGGTGGATTTGGCCAGCAATACTTTTTATTCTGCATCGAGAGGATCCTTCAATGGCACCGGTATTCGGAATCAGGGCTGGACCAACAATAGCAACGCTGGCCTTACCATCCGTCCTTTCAACGGCACGGAGATCCAGGCGCAGTATTTCGTGACCACGCCACAGTATTTCCCGCAGTTTACGACCCGCCTCATCCATTACGGTAATATCGGCGTGAAGCAGTACTTCCTGAAGGACAGCCTTACCCTCTCGGCCCTGCTCACCGACGTGTTCAACACCCGTAGCTGGGATGTCTATTCCGACAATCCGGTATTTACGCTGGTCAATAACAGCAAGAACCGCAGCCGGGTGTTCTGGCTGGGCATCACTTGGAACTTCCATTCTTTCAAACCGGCCAAGGGCGGGCAGAAGCAGCAGGAGGAAGACCGAAGCGTTATCAGGATAGGAGATTAGACGATGGAACTTATCAAAACCATACTGGCGGTAGGTACCGGCAGTTTTCTGGGTGGAACGGCCAGATACTTGATATCGTTGGCGATGAAAGGCATTAGTAAAGGATTTCCGTGGGCAACGCTCGTGGTGAACCTTGTAGGTTGCTTTCTAATTGGTCTTCTTTGAGGCGTATGCAGCAAAAATGGAACGGAGAGCAGCAATTGGGCCCTGTTCTTGACAGTAGGCCTCTGCGGCGGTTTTACGACTTTCTCTACCTTCTCAAAAGAAGCACTGGTGATGCTGCAGGGAGGCAGTGTTTGGGGATTTGCCGGGTATGTGGCAATCAGTGTGATTGCTGGTATTGCTCTGGTGGCGTTGGGGTATTTCTTGGTGCGCTAAAGTAATTCGGATTGATCTAACTGATTTTCGCTGGTTTCATCTTCCAATAAAGTCCTGGATGAGGATGAGGCTAAGCCAAAAGACTGTTTTCCGATGCAGAAGGCGAAGCGTCGAAGGAGGACCCGAATGTGCATATCGGAGCTACAGATAGATCAACGATCGTCAATGAGAAGCGAATCGGACTGTAATACGAAGTCCGGTTGGGGGGGGAGCATGACGTGGAAAAGGGAAGCCGGGCATGATGGAACCTGGATGGCAACGTACTATGAGTCGGCCATAGAATGAACCTCCGCGACCTTAGATGCATTCTGTGTCCGAATAGATGGCGATATGACATGATCCGTGGCCACAGAATGCGTGTAGATAGCAATATATGCATTCTGTGGTCGACATCGAAAGTTACACTGTCGGCAAGCGTATGCGGGCAATGAAGAAAGGTCCGAAACAAGACTATAGTTGCCGCGACAGGATACGGAAGACCTTCTGGATCCTGTCGTGGCAGGAAATAGGACACATCTGCCCAAAACGATGCCGCGACAGGACCGGATGGCACACTGCAATCCTGTCGCGGCGAAAGTTAAAGCGAAGGATATCCGCTTGCCGCATCATGATTACTGGAAGCAAAGCGGAACGGGTGGGTTTTCGTTCCAGGCGCATTTTTCTGCCCTGGAACGAAAACCCAGAGCGCAGCGGAGCGACTTACAGCGGCGTCCGACAGCGGCGTCCGACAGCTGTTTCCGACAACGGCGTCCGATAACGACATCCGACAACATCGCATAGCTGCGGAACCGGGCGGATAGGCCGATAGCGACGTCCGGCATCTGCATCCGACAAAGGTACTCGGCAGTGGTGCCCGAGAACAGTGTCCGACACCGACACCCGACACCGACACCCGACACCGACACCCAACAGCGGCACCCAACAGCGGCACCCAACAGCGGCACCTGAAAGTGTCAACCGTCAGTAATTCTCGACGTTGTAACGGGTGAGGATGTCCATGTGCATGAAATGGTCCCGGGACTCCGGCAACTTTTTCAGCAGGATGAAGTCGGTCAGCGCCTCGATGGCGAGGCTGACTTGCTCGTCCGGGCGCTGGGCGATGAGCATCGTCACGATGCCGCGCCGAAGCGCATCCACGTTGGCGTCCAGATTGTCGAAGCCGATGATGCGCATCTCTTTCAGCCCGCATTCCTCCAGGTAAGGCGCGATCAGATAGACCCGGGAATTGAACATGACCAGGTTGCGGACTTCCGGGTGCGTCTTGTAAAAATCCAGCAGCGAGTCCCGGATCCGTTCCGGATGGGTAGGGTCGATGAACAGGTAGTGGATGCTGCATTCCGGATTGTTGGCCAGCATGTACTCCGTGAATCCGGCGCGCCGGGTGACATTGGGATCGTAATACGAAGCATCTTGCCGCTGGATCCGGACGACCAGGACGCTCGGGATGCGGCGGCCCTGGGTGAGCAGGTCCGCACACAAATACCCGCTCTTCTGCATCGGCATGCCGAAATAGGCGAGATAGTCGTCTTCTTCCAATTTGGAGTCGATATAGACATACGGGATGCCTGATTCTTTGAGATGGGCCGTCAGCGCCAGCGATTCATCGCGATACATAGGGGCCAGGACAACCCCGTCCGGTTTCATTGACAGAACCCGTTCACAAGCATCTCGGAACGATTGCACGTCGTACTGCGCGTAGGTGACCAGCGTGACTTCCGCACCAAGCCTGTGCGTCAGCTCACTTGCCTTTTCAATGCCCCGGCGCGAAATGTCCCAGAATGTGCCCGGCTCTGCGGCGGGAATCAGGACAACGAGCGTACAATGCCGGTGCGAAGCCAACATGGAGGCATAGACATTGGGCTCGTAGCCTAATTTCTGGATGGCCTGCATGACCTTGTCGAAACTCTTCCGGGAAACCTCGCCCCGGTTGTGCAGGACACGGTCGACCGTCCCTTTTGAGAGGCCGGTATGACGGGCGATGTCCAGGATGGTGATGGGTTCTTTCTGCGCCATGGGGGTACGTTTGCACTTGCAAGTCTACATAAAAAAAACGAAATCCGCAAATTTTTCGTGCACGGTAACGGAAATCGGAAACTTATGAACATAAATTGTTGAAAATTATTTCCGTTACCGTACACGGAAATTAAAAAGTTTTACTACATTTGTAGTCGCAAAATCCTATTCTGTCCGCAACCGATGAGAAAAATCGCCGTCCTCCTCTCCACAATCGCCCTTGCAGCCGCTTGTGCGGGCGAAAAAGGTACCGACCTGGACTCCCTGTACAAGGGCCTCCCTTTTGAGATGCCCCGCGTCTCCCTCCCGTCCATCCCTGCCCGCAGTGTTTCGCTTGTTGATTTCGGCGGGGTCGGTGACGGCAGCACCCTCAATACCGAAGCTTTTGCCAACGCCATCGACGCGCTGTCGAAACAAGGCGGCGGCCGCCTGGTCGTTCCGGCCGGAATCTGGCTGACCGGACCGATCGGCCTGCAAAGTCATATTGACCTGCATGTCGAGCGGGGTGCCCTTCTTGTTTTCAGTACCGATCAGGATCTCTATCCAATCATCGATACCAACTTCGAAGGCCTCGATGTACGCCGCTGCCTTTCTCCGATCCATGCGGAAGACGCCCATGATATCGCCATCACCGGCGGGGGCATCATCGACGGGAGCGGGGATGCCTGGCGCGAAGTGAAGAAACGCAAGGTTTCTTCCGACCAGTGGAAAGCCATCACTGCCCGTGGCGGCCTCCTTTCCGAAGACGGCAGTGTGTGGTTCCCGGATGAAGGGTACGCCAAGGCCCGTGCGACGGCCGGCAGCCTCAACTATCCCGATCCTTCCCTTGATGAGAACGAGATCAAGACATTCCTGCGACCCGTGCTTGTGTCCCTTCGCGCGTGCGAGCGCGTATTAATAGAGGATTGCACGTTCCAGAATTCGCCTTGCTGGAATCTCCATCCGCTCTGGTGCAAAGACGTGGTTATCCGGGACATCACGGTTCGCAATCCGCACTATTCGGCCAATGGCGACGGTATCGACATCGAGGCCTGCGAAAACGTAATCCTGACCCGTTCCTCCTTCGACGTGGGCGATGATGCCATCTGCATCAAATCCGGCAAGGATGCCGACGGCCGCCGGCACGCCCGCAAGTGCCGCAACCTCATCATTGCCGACTGTACGGTCTATCACGGGCATGGCGGTTTCGTGGTGGGTAGCGAGATGTCGGGCGGCGTGGAGAATATCCGCGTGACGGATTGCCGTTTCATCGGCACGGATGTGGGCCTGCGCTTCAAGAGTACCCGCGGTCGCGGCGGTGTCGTGAAAGACATCTGGTGTGACCATATCTATATGAAGGACATCGTCTCCTACGGTGTGATCTTCAACCTCTATTATGCCGGCGTGGCTGCTTCCGATATGCAGAATGACGGGAAATCCGATATCCAGCCTGTGGATGAAACCACGCCCGAATTCCGCGACATGCATTTCTCCGACATCCTCTGCAACGGTGCCGACCAGGCTGTTTTCGTGAATGGCCTCCCGGAAATGCCGGTGCGCAATATCGCGTTCAAAGACAGCCGCTTCACCGCGAATAAAGGTGCGGAAGTCCACTTCGCAGAAAACATCACTTTCGATCACGTAGTCGTCAACGGCGAAACCTTATGAAACGTTACAGCCTCCTTTTCCTGTCAGCCTTCTGGCTGCTCTGCTCTTCCTTTACCACCGTGCACCTGATGGGCGATTCCACCATGGCCGAAAAAGACCTTTCGAAAGGGAACCCCGAGCGCGGATGGGGGATGATGTTCCAGAACTTCCTGGATAAGGACATCCAGGTACACAACTACGCGCAGAACGGCCGCAGCACCAAGAGTTTTATCGACCGCGGCCTCTGGGACCAGGTCAAGGCCAACCTCAAGCCCGGCGACTGGGTGTTCATCCAGTTCGGCCACAATGACGCCAAGGCGGATGATCCAGAGCGTTATGCCCCCGCATTCGGCGCCTATCAGGACAACCTGCGGACCTTTGTCCGCACGGCCCTTGATGCCGGCTGCAAGCCCGTGCTCCTGACCCCGGTGGCGCGCCGCTGGTTCAAGGATGGCCAGCTCGACCGGAACTGCCATACCGACTATCCGGCAGCCATGCAACAGGTTGCTGAAGAATTCAATGTGCCCCTGCTCGACATTACCACCGCCACCCTCGACTGGATTGAAGGATTGGGAGATGAGGCTTCCCGCCCTTATTTCATGCACCTGGCGCCCGGCAAATACGCTTGCGCCCCGGATGGCAAGGAAGACAATACCCATACGGTGGCGGCCGGCGCCCGCAAAGTGACCGAGATCATTTGCGACAAGATCCGCGCCCAGCTTCCGGAGCTGGCACAGCACCTGACCCGCTACGACATCGTCGTCTCGCCTGACGGCCACGGTGATTACTTCACGGTGCAGGAAGCCATCAATGCCGTGCCCGATTACAGCCACGAGCGCATCACGACCATTTACGTCCGCAAGGGTGTGTATCAGGAGATGGTGACGATTCCCCACAACAAGTTCCGGATCCACATCCAGGGCGAGGATGCTGAACAGACCGTGATTACCCACGGTAAATATGCGGAGCAGATCTGGCCCGGTTTCGATTTCAAGGTGGGAACATCCGGCAGCGCCACGCTCTATGTGCACGCCAGCTACATCACCTTTGAGAACCTGACCTTCGAGAATACGGCAGGCGAGGGAAAACCCATCGGCCAGGCCGTGGCGGTTTTCACCGACGGCGACTTCCTCTTCTTCCACAAATGCCGCTTCATCGGCAACCAGGACACGCTCTATACCTACGGCCGCTACGGCAAGGACGGCGGCATCAAGCGCAACTACTACCTGGAATGCTACATCGAAGGTACGACGGATTTCATCTTCGGTCCGAGCATCGCTTACTTCGAGCGCTGCACGATCCATAGCAAGAAGAACAGCTACGTGACGGCCGCTTCTACCTTCGAGGGCCAGCCTTACGGCTATGTTTTCAAGGATTGCAGACTGACAGCCGCCCCGGGCATCGACAAGTGCTATCTCGGCCGGCCGTGGGGCGCGTATGCCAAGACGGTCTTCATCCACTGCGAACTGGGCTCCCATATCCTGCCGGAAGGCTGGCATGACTGGGAAAAAGAGGGGAAGCCCGACACCAAGAAGAATTCCTATTACGCTGAATACCAGAACTACGGTCCCGGCGCGGAAGGCAAGCGCGTGAAATGGGCCCGCCAACTCAGCGCCAAACAGGCAGCGGCCTATACTTTTGAAAAAGTGATGTACCAGCCGCAGGACGGCATCGTCTGGAATCCCTACGACAACCGATGAAACGAACAACCCGATTCCTGATTGAAGCAGCCGTCGTGCTGTCAGCCTTGGCCGGATGTACGGCCAAGGCACCGCTGTCTTATGAAGTGATGTGCAGCGAGATGCAGCGCAATCCCACCGCCGCCCACATCGACGGCCTGGAAGGAGCCCTGAAATGGAACTACACCACGGGTCTGGAACTCAAAGCTTTTCTGGATTTAGCCGTGGGTGATAAGGGCGCAATGGCGGGTGGTATTTCAGGCCAGGGCCATTTTTCTGGCCCTGGAATGAAATACCAGAGCCAAGGAGCCCGTTCGATGGACGAAGTCCTGACATATGTGGACGCCTGGTACGATGCTATTATATCCGAAGACGGCACCATCGGCGTCAATTACAAGAAAACCAATTATTCCACCGACCATATCTGCCCCGGCCGCACCCTTATCCAGCTGTACGACCTGACCCATAAAGAAAAGTACCGCCTCGCGATGGACCGGCTCTTTGAGCAGATCCAGGAACAGCCCCGTACCCCGGAAGACGGCTTCTGGCACAAGCAGATCTATCCCCAGCAGATGTGGCTCGACGGTCTCTATATGGCGCAGCCCTTTTATGCCGAATACACGGCCCGCTTCGCCCCTGACAGCCTCAAGGCCGCCTGCTTTGCAGACATCGCCAGGCAATTCCTCATCGTAGCCGAACACACCTATGATCCTGCCACCCAATTGTACCGTCACGCCTGGGATTCCTCCCACGAGATGTTCTGGTGTAATCCCGAAACCGGCCAGTCCGACCATGCCTGGGGGCGTGCCCTGGGCTGGTATATGATGGCCCTGGTGGATGTGCTGCCCACGATGCCGGAAGACACGCCGGGCCGGGATGCGATGCTGGCCATCTTCCGCCAGCTTGTCGAGGTCCTGCCGCATTATGCCGATTCCAAGACCGGCATGTGGTACCAGGTGCTCGACCGTCCGGGCGCTGAAGGCAATTACGTGGAAGCGACGGCCAGTGCGATGTTCGTCTATTCCATGCTCAAAGGCTCCCGGCTCGGCTATGTAGGCGTCAGAAAGTACGCCCGGGCTGCCTATCGGAAAATGCTGAAGACCTTTGTCACGCGGGACGAGGAAGGACTTGTGGACCTGAACCAGTGCTGTGAGGTAGCCGGTTTGGGCGGCAAAGAGAACCGGCGCGGAGATTACGACTATTATATTCACGAAAAAGTACGCAGCAACGATCCCAAGGGCATCGGTCCGCTGATCTGGGCTGCGTTGGAATACGAGAGATGATGAAAACCCAAGGCTTGCAATGGATGCTCCTGCTGCTCGCAACCTTCGGGCTGGCTGTGGCATGCGACCGCCCCAAACCTGAGCCGGAGCCGACCGCCCCTTCCGTTCCTACCGGTATTCTGGTGCATAACGCGACCGAGACGTCCCTGACCTTTCAGTGGTCCCCTGTCACCGGTGCGACATCGTATGACTGGAAATTGCTGCAGGGAGGCTCGCAGGTCCAAGCTGGTTCCGTGAGCGGACGCAATGTGACGGTCTCAGGCCTGACGGCCGGCACGGATTATCAGTTTGCGGTCCGCGCGGTTTCTGCGGCAGGGGCCTCGGCCTGGTCCGGCAATCTGACCGCTAGAACCGAATCGATTCCTGAGCCGCCTCAGCCGCCGACACCGGGACCCGCCACTATCTCCTATGAGGACTTCTTGATCCCTGCTTCGGAGGAAGACGGCCTGGTCCGCGCTTTTCCGGGTGCCGAAGGCTGTGGCATGTTCACGACGGGGGGCAGGGGAGGCACGGTCTATCATGTCACGACGCTGGAAGACAACAATTCCAAGGGATCGCTCCGGTATGCCCTCGGCCAGTCAGGACCACGAACCATCGTCTTCGACGTGGCCGGCGTCATTGAACTCAAGTCCGGCTTGAACATCTCGAAAGGGGATGTGACGATCGCCGGACAGACAGCCCCGGGCGGTGGCATCTGTATCGCCAATTATACCGTTCAGAATGCGGCGGACAATGTGATCATCCGTTTTGTCCGCTTCCGCCTGGGCGACAAAGTCGCCGGGCAGGAAGACTGCATCTGGGGCCGAAACCACAAGAATATCATCCTGGACCACTGTTCGATGAGCTGGTGCATGGATGAGTGCGCCTCTTTCTACGACAACGACGATTTTACGATGCAGTGGTGCATCCTCAGCGAGAGCCTCAATAATTCGAAACACCCGAAAGGAGCCCACGGTTACGGTGGCATCTGGGGCGGCCACAAGGCGACTTTCCACCACAATCTGCTGGCACATCACTCTTCCCGTACGCCCCGTCTTTGCGGAAGCCGTTATACGGGGATGCCGGAAATCGAGAAAGTGGAGCTTGCCAACAATGTATTCTACAACTGGGGTCCGACCGACGGCGGTTATGCCGGGGAGGGCGGCTCTTACAATTTTATCAACAACTATTATAAACCGGGTGCCTCGACCGTGACGAAGAAATCACTGGTCAACCGCATCTTCCAGCCCTACGTGTCCCGTACGTCGAGCGACGACATCAACCCGGTGAACCTTTGGGGCAAATTCTATGTGGCCGGCAACTATTTTGACGGGCAGGTGGCCAACGCCAATTACAGCGACTTGATCGCAGGGGTCAACGAGGACAACTGGCAGGGAATCCATCCCAAGACTTCCGTCGAGATAGCCGTCATCAAGTCGGAAAGTCGGTTTGACATCTCGTCCAATGGCAGCAAGTTCGACCTGCAGTCCGCTCAGGATGCCTATGAGCGTGTGCTGGCCCGTGCGGGCGCCAGCCTGTCCAGAGACAAGGTGGATGCCCGCATCGCAGATGAAGTGAAAAAGGGATCCTGGTCCGCCAAGGGAAGCAACGGCTCCACCAACGGCATCATCGACTCGCAGGAAGATGCCGGTGGCTGGCCCGCCTACACCGCTTCGGCCGAAGAACTGGCCAAAGTGACCGATACCGACGGCGACGGCATGCCGGACTGGTTTGAGGATTCGGCGGGACTCAACAAGTCCTCCGCAGCCGACGGTGTGACGAAGACGCTCGACAAGAACGGGCGTTACACCAACCTGGAAATGTATCTCCATTATCTGGTCAAAGATATCTTCAAGTTCTGAACAAGAAACACAACAATTAACTAATCCATTATTCATTTTTAACAACAGTACCCTATGAAAAATCCAGCAAAGAAACTCCTTCTTGCGCTTCTCTGCTTGGGCGTCGCCTGGTCGCTTTCGGCCCAGACGACCATCACGGGCGTCGTGACCGATGAAACGGGTGAGCCGCTCATCGGTGCCGGTGTCATGGTGGAAGGGACGCAGATCGGTACCATCACCGGTATCGACGGCGACTATTCGCTCACAGTGCCCGCAGATGCAGTCAATCTGGTGTTCTCGTACATCGGTTTTTCAAACCAGGTGGTACCCATCGACGGCCGTACGAAGATCGACATCGTGATGGCCGCCGACCAGACCTTCCTCGACGAAGTCGTCGTGGTGGGTTATGCCACAGTCAAACGTCGTGACCTCCTGGGTTCCGTGTCCTCCGTCAACAGCGACAAGATCGCCGAACAGCCGGTAACGACGGTCAGCCAGGCCCTTTCCGGTAAGATGGCCGGTGTGTCGGTCGTCACGACCGAAGGTGATCCGGATGCCGACATCAAAATCCGCGTCCGTGGCGGCGGTTCCATCACCCAGGACAACAGCCCGCTCTACATCGTGGACGGCTTCCCGGTGGAATCCATCAACGACATCTCCTCTTCGGAAATCGCGTCGATCGACGTGTTGAAAGATGCCTTCTCCACCGCTATCTACGGTAGCCGTGGTGCCAACGGCGTCGTCATCGTCACGACGAAGAGCGCCGACAAGGGCGAGCGCGTTTCCGTGAAGGTCAATGCCTACTATGGCCGCAAGCAAATGGCCAACCGCGGCGCCATCGTCGCGATGAATCCCGAGAACTACGTGAAGTTCCAGTATGAGTTGGCGACGATCCGCAACAACACCAGCACCTACTACGAACCGTTCTTCGGCACGTTTGACGATATGGACCTCTATACCGGACTGGTCGGCAACAACTGGGTTGACGCCGTCTTCGGCAAGGCGGGGACATCGTTCAGCACCGATTTCTCCATCAGCGGCAGCGGTGAAAACCACAACTGGACGCTTGGCTATGCCCACATGGGCGACAAGGCCATCATGGCCGGCTCCAATTATTCCCGCGACAACCTGAATTTCAAGGGTAACTTCAAGACTTCCAAGACGACCAGCATCGATGTCAACGTGCGTTATTCCCGTACGAACGTGCGTGGCTCCGGTGCCAACGGTATCAACGATACCGGTACGACTTCCGGCAACGGCCGTTTGAAACATGCTGTTTCCTATTCCCCGATTCCACTCCAGAGCACCATCCAGGGCGTGGACGAGGAGCAGGACTACGGCGACAATGCGCCGCCGCTGCTGTCGGTGGCCGACAATGACTCCAAGCGTCTCCGCAAGACCTTGAACGCAAACGCCGCCTTCAATTGGCAGATCATCGACAACCTGACCCTCAAGATCGAGGGTGGTCTCGAAGACTACCGCCAGATGGACGACCGCTTCTATGGCCTGACCACTTATTATGTAGCCAACAACTCGACGGTGAAGAATACGCCGTCCAACCAGCACAAGGAAGCGTTCCGTGACCGCTATCGCAATACCAATACGTTGAACTACAGCTTTGCCGACCTGCTGGGCGAGGACCATAACCTGACGGCCCTCCTTGGTGAGGAAATGACCATCACCAAGAGCAACACGCTCACCATGATGGTGGACGGCCTGCCGACCTTCTACGATGCGCCGATGGCCTGGAATTTCCTCTCTTCCGGTACGCCGGCTTCGACCAACAACTATTATAATCCGGACGATAAACTCCTTTCCTTCTTCGGTCGCGTCAACTACGACTACAAACGCCGCTATTCTGCGGGTGTCACGCTCCGCGCCGACGGTTCTTCGAAGTTCGCCAAGGGCAACCGCTGGGGCTTCTTCCCGTCTGCGGCCGTGTCCTGGACGATTTCCAACGAACCGTTCATGTCGGAGACCCGCTGGATCGACCAGCTGAAACTCCGCTACTCCTTCGGTACCGCCGGTAACAACAACATCCCGTCCGGTCTGCTTGTCAAGCAGTATTCCTCTACGACTACGGCCTGGCTCAGCCAGAGCGCAAACTACTGGATGGCCGGCAAGGTGATGAACAATCCCGACCTGACTTGGGAAACGACCTACACGCACAACATCGGTCTGGACTTCGGCTTCTTCCGCGGTGCCCTCAGCGGTAGCATCGAAGCTTATCAGAACGATACGAAAGACTTGCTCATCAACTTCCCGATCACCGGTTCCGGCTACGACAGCCAGTACCGTAACATCGGTTCCACCCGCAACCGTGGTGTGGAGCTGACCCTCAACGCCCCGATCATCGAAAAGAAGAATTTCTCGCTGAACATCAGTGGCAACATCGCCTACAACGTGAACCGGGTCACCGACCTCGGCGGTCTCGAGTCGATCACCGCGCAGTCCTATTGGGCTTCGACGGAAATCGGCGACGACTACATCGTGCAGGTCGGCCAGCCGCTCGGCAACATGTACGGCTATGTGAATGACGGCTTCTATTCTGCCGACGATTTCGAATATACGGGCGGAAAATGGGTGCTCAAGAGCGGTGTGGTGGACAATTCCGCTGTCATCGGCTCGACCTATCTGATGCCGGGCGCCATGAAACTCAAGGATCTCACCGGTGACGGCAAGGTCACGGTCGCTGACCGCAAGGTCATCGGCAACGCCAGCCCTGACTTCACGGGCGGTTTCTCGCTGAGCGGTTATGCCTATGGCTTCGATTTCAGCGCGAACTTCAACTATATGATCGGCAACCAGGTGTACAACGCCAACAAGGTGGAGTTCACCTCCTCGCGCAAGTTCAACAACCGAAACCTCATCGATATGATGAACCTGGACAACCGCTGGACCAACATCGACTGGACGACAGGTGAACTCATCACCGATGCTGCCCAGCTCAAGAGCGTCAATGCCGGCAAGACCATGTGGTCGCCCGCCATCGGCACCGCCGTCTTCAGCGATTGGGCTGTCGAAGATGCCTCCTTCCTCCGTCTGCAGAGCGCGACGCTCGGTTATACCTTGCCCGAAGACTTGACGAAGAAAGCCCACATCCGCCGGGTCCGCGTCTATGTGACCGGTACCAACCTCTTCTGCCTGACGAAATACTCGGGTTATGATCCGGAGGTCGATACACGCCGTGCCACCCCGCTTACTCCGGGCGTGGACTATTCCGCTTATCCCAAGAGCATCGGTTTCGTAGCCGGTGTCAACCTTTCTTTCTAATCCGTTCCTGAAGATGAAAAAGATATTCACCTATATCCTCAGCACCGTCGTGCTGCTGACACTCGGCACTTCCTGCGAGAAATTTCTGGATGCGGAATCTCCTTCTGCTTTCGACGCGGCTACGGTTTTCTCGAACTATGGCTTGGCAGAGGGGACGATCTTCGGCATCACCGAGACTTTCTGCGAAGTGAACTCCTATCGCGGACGTTTCCTTCCGTGGTATGGTTTCAATACCGATATTGAATGGTACAACACCTACAAGCCCGGTGACGGAAAGAGTGACATCGCCGGCTACCAGTGTGAACCGAACAACGCCCAACTGAACCTCTCCAACGGTCCTTTCCCGTTGATGTACATGGGTATCGAACGGGCCAACCTCGTTATCGAAGGCATCCGTGAATACGGTGACATCGAGAACAATGCCGACATGGCGTACCTGCTCGGTGAAGCATTGACCCTCCGTGCCATGATCTATTATGACCTGATCAAGGCTTGGGGCGACGTCCCGGCCCGTTTTACCTCCCTGGAGAGTTCCACGATCTATGCGCCCAAAGAGAGCCGCGACGTGATCTTCAAACAGATCCTGGCCGACCTCGAAGAAGCGATTCCGTACATCCCGTATCCGGGCCAGACGGATGCCACTTCCCGTGCCGACCGGGTCAACAAGGTTTTTGCGGAAGGTCTCTATGCCCGCATCGCCCTGATGGCTTCCGGATATGCCCTCCGTCCGGATGACGGCATGGTCGGAACCGGTGACCTGGGTTCCGTCCGCCTCACCAGCGATGCCGAACTCCAGAAGAGCGCACTATATCCGAAGGCGCTCAACTACCTGAAGGACGCCATTTCTTCGGGTTCGGCCAGTCTTGAACCGGACTTCGAACTCTACTGGTACAAGCAGAACAATATGCTGAACCTCACGGCGGGTCCTGGCAGTGAGACGCTGTACGTGATTCCGTTCGGCGCCGGCCGTGGCCGCTGGAACTTTACCTTCGCCATCAATTCCGAGGGCGCCAGCATTTCGGGTGGTGTGAGCCGTGGCGGTGATGCGGGTCCGGTCCCTACGCTGTATTTCAAGTATGGCGACAATGACCTGCGCCGCGATGTGACCTGTGTCAACTACAAGTGGAACAAGGACAACTCCATCGAACCGGCCGGCATTGCCAAATGGTTCTTCGGTAAATACCGTTTCGAATGGATGGATGCCCAGCCTTATACGGGCGGCAACGATGACGGCATCAAGCCGGTCGTGATGCGTTACGCTGACATTCTCCTGATGGCGGCCGAGATCGCCAATGACCAGGGTGACCTGACGTATGCGAAGAACTGCCTCCAGGAAGTCCGTGAGCGTGCTTACGGTGACCACTGGGAAGAGGCGGAGGCCTATGTGGCCGGTATCTCTTCCAAAGAAGCGATGTTCAATGCCATCGTGGACGAGCGCGCTCTTGAATTCTGCGGCGAGTTCCTCCGCAAGGCAGACCTTATCCGCTGGAACCTGCTCAAGGCCAAACTGGACGAGGCTGCTGACGACATGCTGGCCCTCCGCGACCTGCAGGGTGACTACAGCGACCTGTCCGGTGACATCTGCTACACGCTGGCCGCCGACGAGAAATCGATCGACATCACCTTCCTGAAGGCCGGTGAGGAGATTCCTTCCGGTGCCGAAGTATCGACCGGTTATGTCAACAAATATGACGACGGCAAGAAGAGCGGCTTCTACTATGACCGGATCAAGGGCATCTACTATCGTAACCCCGAACAGTACATGTTCTGGCCCATCTTCAACGACACTATGACCAACAGCCAGGGTTACATCAAGAACGACTATGGCTACGACAGTATCTAAATGCGAGTAAAAATGAAACATCTCAAATCATTGAAATATGCGCTTGCAGCGGTCGTGGTTGCGCTGGGCCTGAGTGCCTGCGACACGCCGTTCGACGAGATTACGACGCTCGACCTGAACCGCTGCCTGGAGCCGATGAACCTCGACGCGAAGGTGAATTCGTCTCTCGGAGACGTGGTCACCTTCAGTTGGGACGTCTCCAAGGACGCAGACAGCTACCTCTTTACGGTCTATACCGATGCGGCGATGACGCAGACGTATCTCACCGAATCGGTGTCCCCGTCCAACGTGCCTTACCAGAAGAAACTGGATGCGGACCGCACCTATTATTTCACCGTGCAGGCGACAGCGTCCCACAAGAACGATTCCAAGGTCGCGGTCTATGACAAGGCCATCAAGACGTTCGCTGTCAAGGACAACCTCTTCCTGAAAGTTTCCGCCCGCACTCCCGGCGCCATCCAGCTGGTATGGTCAAAGGATGTCGAGGACTATCTCGATGTGACCCATATCACCTATGCATACCCTGGTTCCGAGGAGCCGCTTGGCACCCTCACGCTGGACGATAGCCTCAAAGAGACGGCTACTGCCGGCTTTGAGGGCCTGCAGCCTTCTACGGAGTATGTATTTACCCTCTACTACCTGAGTGCACAGCGTGGTCAGGTGACGGCCTGGACTACCGCCGATACGGAGAGTTTTACGGTCGTCTCCTCGGTTGAGGCCCTGCTGAATGCCATCCAGACGCCGGGCGCCAAGATCGCCCTGTCGATGGACGGATCCCCGTATGCCATCGAGGCACTCGACATCAACAACGGATTCACCCTCATCGGCCAGAGTGCCGCAGACGGCAGCAAGCCGGTCCTGCAGGGCGAGTTCCACTTCTCCGATGCCTGGGTTTCCGGCAACGACCTCTATTTCGAGGACGTGGAACTCAACGGTAATCCGACGGCCGCTTCGCCTTCCGGTTTCGGCTTCACGATGCAGAACAAGAACGGGGGCACGCTCAAGGGCAAGAACATCGGCAACGTTACCTTCAAGAACTGTATCATCACGAACTACACCAAAGGTCTGATGTACGAGTGGGGTAACAACATGGATTTCGGCGACGTGGTGTATGAGAGCTGCGAGATCAGCAACATCAACCCCGACGGTACGGTCGGCGGTGACGTGTTCGACATCCGCCAGGCTTCCAATTTCTCGAAACTGGCCTTCGTCAACAACACGATCTATCAGGGCATGCGTACGTTCGTCCGCTTTGACGCAGGCACGCTGGGCAACCTGGTGTTCGAGAACAACACGCTCCAGAACCTGAACTTCGTGGACAACGCCAACAATGCGGGTGTCTTCGGCCTCCAGATCACGCCGGGCTCGTTCTCCTTCAAGAACAACCTGTTCCTCAACATGACGGGCAAGGCCGTCCTGGCCAGCGCCAACGCGAAATACGTTCCGGCTTCGGACATGGGCGTGAGCGCCGCGAACAACTGGTTCTACAACCTGCCCGTGGGGGATGACGGTTCCGTGACCTATTTCACGGCCAACTTCACCCAGGCCAATGCGGCCGGTACGATCCTCGCTGACGATCCCTGCTACAATGCGGCTGCCGCCCTGTTCAACATCCTGCCTGATTCCGAAATCGCCGGCAAGGGTGTGGGCGCTTCCAAGTGGTGGTCTCCCTATGTGGAAGAGCCGGAAGACCTGACGCTGAACGTCATCGAAGGCAACCATACCTGGAACCTGGCCAATGCCAAGTTATTCTCGGGTACGATCAAAAAGCAGATGGTCCGCGACCAGCTCTTCATCAATACGACCGACGCCTATCCGATCGTGGTGGACGGCGGCATGCTGAACTTCCAGACCGGAGCTGTGACCGACCGCAGGGGCGTTCCGACGGTCAACAATCTGATGTTCAAGGTGAACGCGCCGGGTTCGGTGGTCATCAAGGCCCAGGATCCGCAGGGTAAGGGCGGCCACTTCGTGGTGGGCGTCGGCCCGGTCGAGGGCGGTGAGATCTCGCTCAAGGGCGGTGTGTCCGCACTGTCTGAAATGGACAATGCGACCAAGATCGTCATCAACTCGATCACCGAAGAGTCGATGATCTACATCTATCCTTCCGGCCCTGTCAGCCTCGAACAGCTCGCCTGGTCCACCGACGTGACCCCGGTCAACACGGCGATGCCGACCCCCGAGCCGAAGACGGCTCCTGCGGCGATGACGCAGGGCGAAGCTACGGACATTGTTGTGAGCTGGGATCCGGTCGAGAACGCAGGCAGCTATTCCGTGGTGTTCAGCGGCAAGACCTACACGGTGGAGGAGACCTCCTATACCATCGAAGGCAAGACCACCGGCATGCTCGATCCGGGCAGCTACAAGGTCGAGGTTTACGCCAATCCGACGAAAGATGACATCTACAACACGGAGTCCGCGGCCGGTGTGGCCACGTTCGCTGTCTTGCCTGCAGGCGGCAGCGGTGGCGATGAGGAATTCGTGGTCGCCAGTGTCGAAGACCTGCTCAATGCCATTGCAGCCGGCAAGGATGCCATCACGCTCAAATACAGCGATACGCCGTATGAAATCGGCGCCATGACGGTCAATGCCCCGCTGCATCTCAAGGGACAGTCCAACGGTGATGCCAAGACCAAAGTCACGGCCTCGATTACCCTGAGCGGCGAGATCGGCGGCAGCGTAATCCTGAGCAACCTCGAATTCGTGGGCGACGGTACCTCTGTCCTGGTGGATGACAAGACCAACGCGGCCCCTGTGGCTGATACGGTGGCCATCTACGACAGCTACCTCCACGGCACGAAGGCTTTGTACGACAACTCCGGAAAAGCCGCATCGAACATCCAGTATGTCATTTTCAAGGGCAACCTCATTGACGAATGCTCTGCCGGCGCCGACTTCATCGACATGCGTGCCGGTGCCCACCATAACTTCCAGTTCGAGAACAACACCGTGGCGAACAGCTGCCGTACCTTCATCCGCACCGACGCCGGTCACGAGATGAATACGGCTGTCATCCGCAACAACACCTTCTACAAGGTGGCCACGAACGCCTCGAGCAAGGACAACAATGGTATTTTCCACATCCGCAGCGCGGCCGGCAGCGGCCTGAACCGTTACGAAGTGGCCAACAACTTCTTCTATTCGATCCTCATGGATACCGATCCTGAAAATGCAGCGGGCTTCCCGAAACTCCGCAGCAAGGGCGGCATCACGCCGATCACCTTCTCCAACAACTACTATTACAATTGTGAGGACAGGGAAGAGCGTTCAGCCTACAGCTTCTGGGCTTACGTGACGAAAGAAGAGTCGATGGCCGACGGTGGTGCCATCTTGCCCGCCGATCCTTGCGTGGATGCCGGAAACGGCGACTTCACGCTCACCAACGGCGTGATGATGAATGCCGGCGTGGGCGATCCCCGCTGGAATCCGGCCGCCGGCAGCATGCCTTCGTCGGAGATCAGCGTTTCCGACGCGGACGCCCTGCTGACCGCCATTTCAGCCGGCAAGAAGTCCATCACCCTCGAGGACGGCAACTATGACCTGTCTGCCGCCGCCGTCGTGCTCAACAATCCGTTGACGATCCAGGGCGGCAAGGGCGCCACGGTCAAAGGCAAGTTCGAACTGGGCTCCGGGACCACCCACTTTACCGTCAAGGGCATCACCCTCGACGGCGCCGGTGAGATTGACAACGCCTTCTATGTGCAGGAGGGTGCTTCCGTGACATCCGCAACGCTCAGTGACGTGGTCATCCGCAGTTACAAGAACCGCCTGTTCTACCAGGACAAGGAGAGTTCCATGGTCGGGTCACTGGTCATCAGTGACGCTGTAGTAACCGATATGGGCACCAGCGGCGATTTCATCGACTTCCGCAAGGGCGGCCTGACGGCACTCAGGGTTGAG
Organism: Bacteroidales bacterium; assembly: GCA_017509755.1. Taxonomy (GTDB): domain Bacteria; phylum Bacteroidota; class Bacteroidia; order Bacteroidales; family UBA932; genus Cacconaster. Next base: position 27,145 of record JAFWOY010000010.1, on the reverse strand, counting down.
AAGAGCACCTTTGCCAATGGTATCCGTACCTTCGCCCGTATCGACGCGGCTGTGGTGTGCAGTTCCATCGTGGTGGAGAACAATACGTTCTACAACCTGAGCTCCGTTGACAGCAAGGACAACAACGGTATTTTCCACATCCGCAGCACCTCGGTAACCGGGGCGAACGCCGTAATCGTACGCAACAACCTCTTCGCCGGCATGAAACGCGCGGCGGAGGAACCGTCCAACCCGCAGGGCTTCCCGAAGCTCGTGAGCAAGGCTTCCTCGGCCATCGCGCTGCCGAACTTCAGCCACAACTATTTCAGCGCCGTGGATGATACCAATGAAAACTACAGCTGGTGGGCCTACTCCGAGAAAGCCGTGGCCACGGCCGGCTTCGGCGTAGTCCTTTCGGCCGACGTCTTCAAGGATGCGGCCTCCGGTGACTTTACGGTGGTCCACGACCTGGTGGCGAGCGAAAAAGTGGGCGATCCCCGCTGGATCAAGCACTCGCCGGCCGGCGGTGACATTTTCACCGTCTCCGATGTGGAAGGCCTGCTGGGCGCGATTGCCGCCGGCAAGACGCACATCGCCCTCCAGTACGGTGTGTATGACATCACTTCCGCAGCCGATGCCGATGCGGGCAGCCTTGTCCTGAGCCAGGGACTGTACCTGCGCGGTCTGAGCCGCAACGGCCTCCAGCCCGAATTCGTGGGCGGCTTCAAACTCGCCATGACCGAAGGCAACTTCGCACTGGAGAACCTCAAGATCAACGGCACTTATACCGTGGACGGCTCCGAGAAGAAGATCGGCAACATGATTGACATCGACGGCGCCGCCGTGATCGGTGACATCATCTTGAAAGACTGCGAGGTCACCGGCTTCAACAACCGTCTCGTGAGCGGTTCCGGCGAGTCTGATGTGACTTCGCTCCAGGTCAGCGGCCTGCTGGTGCACGATTACGGCACCAGCGGCGACTTCATAGACTTCCGCAAGGGCGCTGTCCGTCGGGTCGAGGTGAAGAACAACACGTTCTACAACGGCATCCGCACCTTCGTCCGCATCGACGCCGGCGTTCTCTGCGGCGCCGTGAACGTAGAAAACAACACCTTCTACAACCTCTGCGCTGTGGACAGCAAGGACAACAACGGCATCATGCACGTGCGTTCCACGACCTCGGTCGGACCGGCTTCGCTCGAAGCGGCCGCCCGTCGTATCGTGGTCCGCAAGAACATCTTCGCCGCCATGCACCGTGCCGCCGAAGCCCCGTCCAACTCGAACGGCTTCCCGAAACTCGTGAGCACGGCTTCCGAAAAGATCGCCCATCCGTACATCACCGACAACCTCTTCTTCGACATCGAGACCGCTGAAGGCTTCAGCTGGTGGAACACGATGGCTGAAGACGACATTGCCGCTGCCGGTACGGTGGTCGAAGAGACGCCTTTCTCCGGCGATCCTGCTATGGGCAAGTTTACGCTGAAGGCTGCGTTCAAGGGCTATGGTGACAAACGCTGGTAAAAACAGACACACACCATGAACTTCATCAACGATAACTTTATGCTGCAGAGTGATACGGCGCGTGTGCTGTATCACTCCCACGCAGCGAAGATGCCCATCATCGACTACCACTGCCACCTGGTGCCCCAGCAGATTGCCCAGAACATCCAGTTCCGCGACATCACGCAGCTCTGGCTGGTGGACGGCCACTACGGTGACCACTACAAGTGGCGTGCGATGCGGGCCAACGGTGTATCGGAAGAATACCTCACAGGCGGAACCAAATCCGCCTGGGAGACTTTCGAGAAATGGGCGGAGACCGTTCCTTATACGATGCGCAACCCGCTCTATCACTGGACCCATCTGGAGCTGAGCCGTGTTTTCGGCATTGACAAGCTCCTTTCTCCCAAGACGGCCCGCGAGATTTTCGACGAATGCAACGCGAAGCTCGCCACGCCGGAATTCCGCGGCCAGGCCCTCATCCGCCGCTTCGGTGTCGAGGTGGTCTGCACTACCGACGACCCGGCTGACGACCTGCGCTGGCACAAGCAGATTGCCGAACATCCGTTCGGAACCAAGGTCATCCCGGCCTGGCGTCCCGACAAGGCGATGGCCATCGAGGATCCCAAGTCCTACAAAGCCTATCTCCGCCAGCTTGGCGAAGCGGCCGATACGGAGATCGACTCCTATGCCGACCTGCAGGAAGCCTTGAAGAAGCGGCACGATTTCTTTGCCTCGATGGGCTGCAAGCTCTCCGACCACGGCTTGGAGAATTTCTATGCCGCGGACTACAAGGAAATCGAGATCGAGCTGATCTTCAAGAAGGTTCTGATGGGCATCGCGCCCAACCCGCGGGAGATTGAAAAATTCCGCAGCGCTTTCCTCTTCGACCAGGCTGTGATGGATGCCGAGGCAGGCTGGGTGCAGCAGTTCCATGTCGGTGCCATCCGCAACAACAACACGAAGATGTTCGAGAAGATCGGTGCCGATACGGGCTACGATGCCATCCACGACCTGGATATCGCCGTGGCCGGCCACCGCTTCTTCGACAGGCTCACGCGGGCCGGCAAACTGGCCAAGACCATCCTGTACTGCCTCAATCCCAAGGACAATGCAGTGATGATGACGATGGCTTACACCTACAATGACGGCACGGTTCCCGGCAAGATGCAGTTCGGTTCCGGCTGGTGGTTCCTCGACCAGGAGGTCGGTATGCGCCGCCAGATGGATTCCCTCTCGGCCCTGGGTCTCTTCAGCCGCTTTGTCGGTATGCTCACGGACTCCCGCAGCTTCATCAGTTATCCCCGGCACGAGTACTTCCGCCGCATCCTGTGCGACGTAGTGGGCCGTGACGTGGAAACGGGCCGCCTGCCGGCTTCCGAACTCGACTTCATCGGCCAGATGGTCGAGGACATCTGCTACAACAACGCGAAGAATTATTTCAATTTCTGATGAAATACATCAAGATCAATCCTTCCGACAATGTCGCCGTGGCGCTCACCGACCTTAGGGCCGGTGAGGCCGTGTGCGGCGTCATTCTCCAGACCGATGTTCCGCGCGGCCACAAGGTCGTACTGCAGGACCTCGAAGCAGGGGAGAATGTCATCAAATATGGCTATCCGATCGGACATGTCACGCGCGCGGCTGCGGCTGGCACGATGATCGACCATTCGTGCATCAAGACCAATCTCGAAGGCTTGCTGGAATACCATTACCAGCCGATTGCGCAGGTCAGCCAGGCTGCTTCTGTCGGAAATGCAACCTCGGAACGGCCCCGGGCTACTTTCCGCGGCTATCGCCGAAGCGACGGCCAGGTAGGCATCCGCAACCAGATCTGGATTATCCCGACAGTAGGCTGCGTCAACGGCATCTGCGAGCAGCTGGCCAACCGTTTCCGTGCCGAGATCGATCCCTCCGGGAATGTAGATGCGGTCGTATGTTTTCCGCACAACTATGGCTGTTCCCAGTTGGGCGACGACCACCAGAATACCCGGACCATCCTGGCCGACATGGTGCATCACCCCAACGCCGGCGGTGTCCTCGTCGTCAGCCTGGGCTGTGAGAACAACCAGCTCGATGCCTTCCGGGAATTCGTGGGCCCTGTGGATGAAGCCCGGGTGAAGATGTTTGTCTGCCAGCAAGTGGAGGATGAGATCGAATACGGCCTGCAGCAGCTCCGCGCGATTTACGCAGTCTGCTCCCGTGACGAACGGGTGGAAGTTCCCGTGTCGGAACTCCGGGTAGGCCTCAAATGCGGCGGATCCGACGGCCTGTCCGGCATTACGGCCAATCCGCTGCTCGGCGTATTCTCCGACTGGCTGGTCTCCCAGGGCGGGACGACCGTCCTGACGGAGGTCCCCGAAATGTTCGGCGCCGAAACCATCCTGATGAACCGTTGCCAGGACGAAGCGACGTTCCAGAAGACCGTCCGTCTGATCAACGACTTCAAGGCCTATTTCATGCGCAACGACCAGCCTGTGTATGAGAATCCTTCCCCCGGCAACAAAGCCGGCGGTATCTCCACGCTGGAAGAAAAATCACTCGGCTGCACGCAGAAATGCGGCTCGAGTCCCGTACGGGACGTGCTCCGCTATGGAGAGCGTCTTTCCGTGAAAGGCCTCAATCTGTTGAGCGCACCGGGCAATGACCTGGTCGCTTCTACGGCCCTGGCTTCCGCCGGCTGCCAGATTGTCCTTTTCACGACCGGTCGCGGAACTCCTTTCGGCACCTTTGTGCCGACGATGAAAATCGCGACCAACACACCGCTTGCCCAGCGCAAACCCACTTGGATCGATTTCAACGCGGGCGTCCTTGCCGAGGATGAACCGATGGAAGCGGTTTCCGCCCGTTTCATCGACGCAGTCCTCGACGCCGCCAGCGGCGGGCCGGTCAACAACGAGAAGAGCGGCTATCGCGAGATCGCCATTTTCAAGTCCGGTGTGACGCTTTGATTTGAATATTATTAATACACTTCGATATATGGAAAGACTCAATCGTACGACAGCGCCCCAGGCGAAAAAGTACACGGAAAAAGTAATTCAGTTCGGCGAAGGCAACTTCCTGCGTGCCTTCATCGAGTGGATCATCTGGAAGACCAACCAGAAGACCGATTTCAATGGATCCGTCGTCGTCGTCCAGCCCATCGAGAAGGGCATGGTCGAATGGCTCAATGAGCAGGACGGCCTCTATCACCTCAACCTGCAGGGCCTGCAGAACGGCGAAGCCGTTGACAGCGTGGACCTGATCGACGTCATCTCCCGCGGCCTGAATCCCTACACCGATTTCGATGCCTACCTGAAACTGGCTGAACAGCCCGAAATCCGCTTTGTCATCTCCAATACGACCGAAGCCGGCATCGCTTTCGACCCGGCCTGCCGCTTCGAAGACCGTCCGGCCGCCTCTTATCCGGGCAAGCTCACGCAGCTCCTGTATCACCGCTTCGTGCACTTCCAGGGTGACAAGTCCTATGGCCTTGTCCTGTTCCCGTGCGAGCTGATTTTCGAAAACGGCAAGCATTTGAAGGAATGCATCCGCCAGTACGTCGACCTTTGGAACCTTGGTGACGAGTTCCGCGACTGGTTCGAGACCGCCTGCGGCGTGTACAGCACGCTGGTGGACCGCATCGTGCCGGGCTATCCCCGTGATACCGCCGCGCAACTTTGCGAGCGTGCCGGCTATGAGGACCGCCTGCTCGACAAAGCCGAGATCTTCCACCTTTGGGTGATCGAGGCGCCGGCTGAAATCGCGGACGAATTCCCCGCTGACAAAGCCGGCCTGAACGTGCTCTTTGTCCCGTCCGAAGCGCCGTACCACGAGCGCAAGGTTACCCTGCTCAACGGCCCGCATACCGTGCTTTCGCCGGTCGGCTACCTCAGCGGTCTCGATACCGTGAAGGAATGCTGCGAAGATGAACTCGTCGGCCCGTTCGTGCGCCGCGTCATGTATGAGGAGCTCCTTCCGACCCTGAATCTGCCGAAGGAAGAGCTGGTGAAGTTTGCTGACGACGTGATGGAACGCTTCCGCAACCCGTTCGTGAAGCATTTCGTGACGAGCATCATGCTCAACTCCTTCCCGAAATTCAAGACGCGCGACCTCCCTGGCCTGAAGACCTATCTGGAACGCAAGGGCGAACTGCCGAAAGGCATTGTGCTCGGCCTTGCGGCCATCTGCACCTACTACAAGGGCGGCAAGCGCGGCGAGGACGAGATTGTCCCGAACGACGATCCGAAGATCATCGAACTGCTGCAGAAACTCTGGGCGACGGGCGACATCGCTACGGTGGCGCGGGGTGTTCTCGCCGACGATTTCATCTGGGGTGAAGACCTCAACCAGATTCCGGGCCTGACGGCTTTGCTGACCACGTATCTGACCATGATTCATGAAGCCGGCATGCGTGCCGCCGTCCAAAACATCCTGTAAGCCATGACTACCCAACAGAAATTGATGTCCAACTGGCGCTGGTGGATCTGCTCGCTGCTTTTCGTGGCGACGACTGTCAACTACCTGGACCGCCAGGTGCTTTCGCTCACCTATGAGGAGTTCATCAAACCCGAATTCCACTGGACCGACGCCAACTACGGCACCATCACCAGCTTTTTCTCCATCTTCTACGCCATCGCCTGCCTGTTCGCCGGCAAGTTCGTGGACTGGATGGGAACCAAGAAGGGCTACCTGATCGCCATCGGTGTATGGTCGGCCGGCGCCTGCCTGCATGCCGCTTGCGGCTGGGCTACTGCTCATTTCACGGGTATGGAATCCGTGGCTGCCATGCGGGCGGTCGAAGTCGGTTCCAAAGCGGCCCTGGCTGTCGCCACTACCTCTGTGTATCTCTTCCTGCTTTGCCGCGGTATCCTGGCCCTCGGTGAAGCCGGCAACTTCCCGGCCGCCATCAAGGTGACGGCGGAGTATTTCCCGAAAAAGGACCGCGCCTTCGCGACCTCCATCTTCAATGCCGGCGCTTCGGTCGGTGCGCTTGCCGCGCCGCTCCTCATCCCGCCGCTCGCCGTCAAATTCGGCTGGGAAATGGCTTTCATCATCATCGGCGGCCTGGGCTTCATCTGGATGTTCTTCTGGGCTTTCATGTACGACAAACCCGAAAAGAGCAAACATGTGAATGCCGCCGAGCTGGAGTATATCCACCAGGACGATGCGGAAGAAGCGGCCGCCAAAGCCGCCGAAGCCGCTGCCAAAGAGAATGAAAAAGCCATTCCGTTCATCCAGTGCTTCAAGTACAAGCAGACCTGGTCTTTCATCGCTGGCAAATTCTTCACCGACGGTGTGTGGTGGTTCTTCCTGTTCTGGGCACCTTCCTATTTCAGCAACCAATTCCATGCGCCGGCCACGTCAGCCCTGGGTCAGTGGCTGATCTTTACCCTCTATGCCATCGTGACGGTCATTTCCATCTTCGGCGGCTATCTGCCGAAGATCTTCGTCGACAAGAAAGGAATGAACCCGTATGCCGGCCGTATGCTGGCCATGCTGATCTTCGCCTTCTTCCCGCTGGCTGCGCTCTTCGCCCAGCCGCTGGGCATCCGTTTTGACAGCCCTTGGTGGCCGGCGATCCTGATCGGTCTGGCCGGTGCAGGTCACCAGGCCTGGAGTGCCAACCTCTTCTCGACGATCGGTGACATGTTCCCCAAGAGCACGATCGCGACCATCACCGGAATCGGTGCCATGGCCGGCGGTATCGGATCGATGATCATCCAGAAGGTGGCGGGCAACCTCTTCACCTATGCCGAGAATGCCGGCGAAGCCTTCCGTTTCCTCGGCTTTACGGGCAAACCCGCCGGCTATTTCGTGATGTTCTGCTTCTGCGGCCTGGCCTACCTGATTGCCTGGACGATCATGAAGTCGCTCGTGCCCAAGTACAAACCGATTGAATCGTAAGCCTATGAGAAAGATTATGGCGTTGGCGCTTGTCCTGCTGGCCCTCCCGGCCTGCAAGCCTGCGCAGGAAGCAAAGGTCATGGCCCGTTACGTGCCGGAGCGTGCCGACGATTTCGTATTTGAAAACAACCTGATTGCCGGCCGTTTCTACGGCGAGGCTTTGGAAGGCAATCCCACGTCTCCCGGTATCGATATCTGGGTGAAACTGCCTGGCAAACTCGTGGCGGACGACTGGTATAAGGGTGCCCTGGAAGATCCGGACTATTACCACCACAACCATGGCGGCAAAGACTGCTACAAGGTGTCTGTGTCGCTGGGTGGTGGCGCTTCGGCTCCGTTTGTCGACGGACAGTTGTGCTATCCGCCGACCAACTATCGTTCCTTTGAGATGGTGGAGGAAACGCCTGAGCGTGTCTCCTTTATCCTGCATTATCCCCAGTGGCAGGTCGGCGGGGAGGTCTGCGTGTCGCTCGACAAGAAAGTGACGGTTACCCCCGACACCTATTTCTGCGATGTCGAAGATATCTACCGCTTTGAAGGGGCTGAGACCCTCTGCATAGCCGCGGGCGTGAACCGGCATCCCGCCCAGAATCCGGATGTAGAGGAGAAGATGTCTCCCGCATGCTATGCGCTCTGGGAACCTGCCTCCGACCAAAGCATTGAGCCTGAAGACGGCATGCTGGGTGTGGCGGTCGTCGTTCCTGGCTCCGAATCGAGCTTCCTGACCGAAGACGGCATCCATGGCATCTGCGTCAAGGAAGTGCGCAGCGGCGAGCCGTTCCGTTACAAGTTCGGTTCCTGCTGGTCGAAAGGCCGGATCAAAGACGGGAAGTCCTGGTTTGATGAAGTAGAAAAACAATTATAAAACTCCGTTATGAACAATCCTTTCTCTCTGGAAGGCAAGAATGCCTGGATTACCGGGGCTTCCTACGGCATTGGCTTCAACATCGCCAAGGCCTTCGTGGCGGCCGGTATCCAAAATATCATCTTCAACGATATCAATGAGCAGGCGCTGCAGCGCGGCCTCGACAACTACCGGGAAGCCGGTATCACGAATGTGAAAGGCTATGTCTGTGACGTTACCAAGGAAGACGACGTCAAGGCCCTTGTGGAGAAGATCCACGCGGAAGTCGGCCAGATCGACATCTTGGTCAATAACGCCGGCATCATCAAGCGCATCCCGATGCACGAGATGAAACGTGCTGAATTCCAGCAGGTCATCGATATCGACCTTGTGGGTCCGTTCATCGTCTCTTCGGCTGTCCTGCCCGAGATGATGGCGCGCCGCGAAGGCAAGATCATCAACATCTGCTCGATGATGAGCGAACTCGGCCGCGAGACCGTATCGGCCTATGCCGCAGCCAAAGGCGGTTTGAAGATGCTCACCCGCAACATCTGCTCCGAGTACGGTGAATACAACATCCAGTGCAACGGCATCGGCCCCGGCTACATCGCTACGCCGCAGACCGCGCCGCTTCGCGAACGTCAGCCTGACGGAAGCCGGCATCCTTTCGACAGTTTCATCTGCGCCAAGACACCGGCCGGCCGTTGGCTTGATCCCGCCGAACTCGGCGGACCTGCCGTCTTCCTCGCATCGCACGCCTCTGACGCCGTGAACGGCCACATCCTTTATGTGGACGGCGGTATCCTGGCATATATCGGCAAACAACCGCAGTAGGCCTATGAAACTCAATTGTCAAGTCAGGCAGGCGTCCAGCAACCTCGACGCGAAGCATTACGACACCCAGCGCATCCGCCAGGAATACCTGGTGGAGACGCTGATGGTAGCCGACGAGATCAATATGGTCTATTCCATGTTCGACCGCATCATCTGTGGCGGCGCCGTCCCCGTGCAGGAAGACCTGCTGCTGTGTGCGCCGGAGATCCTGCGGGCCGATTACTTTACCCAGCGCCGCGAACTCGGCATCATCAATGTCGGCGGCACAGGCATCGTGCAGGTAGGGGAGGAATGTTATACCATCCCTTATAAAGAGGCACTGTATGTAGGTCGCGGCAACCGCCACGTCACGTTCAAGAGCGTGGATCCCGCGCACCCGGCTCATTTCTATTTCTGCTCGGCCACGGCGCACCGCGAGACGGGCGTCAAGCAGGTGAGCAAGAAGGACGCTGTGGTGATGCACATGGGCAGTCTGGAAGAAAGCAATGAACGCACGATCAACCGGCTCCTGGTCAAGGAAGTGGTGCCGTGCTGCCAGTTGCAGATGGGCATGACGGAACTCGCGCCGGGCAGCACCTGGAATACGATGCCGGCCCACACGCACGACCGACGCATGGAAGTCTATTTCTATTTTGAAGTCCCGGACGAGGCTGCGGTGTGCCACTTCATGGGCGAACCGCAGGAAACGCGGCACATCTGGATGCACAACGAGCAGGCGGTCATATCCCCTCAGTGGAGCATCCACAGTGCCTGTGCTACCCGCAATTACACCTTCATCTGGGGTATGTGCGGCGAAAACGATGATTACAATGACATGGACTGGTGCGCGACACCGGATTTACGCTAACTGATTCAAAAAGATACTATGGCTAAAGTTGTTACTTTCGGCGAAGTGATGCTTCGCCTTTCGACCCCGGGCTACCTGCGCTTTGCCCAGGCCCGTCAGTTTGATGCCACCTTCGGCGGCGGCGAGGCCAATGTGGCCGTTTCGCTGGCCAACTATGGCGTGGATGCCTGCTTCGTGACGCGTCTTCCGAAGAATGACATCGCGGACATGTGCGTCGCGGAGCTGCGTGGCCTCGGCGTCAATACGAATGAGATTGTGTACGGTGGCGACCGGGTGGGCATCTATTATCTGGAAACGGGTGCTGTGGCCCGCGGCAGCAAGGTGGTCTATGACCGCGCGAATTCGGCGATTGCGGAGATCCAGCCCGGCATGGTGGACTGGCACAAGGTGCTGGAAGGTGCCGACTGGTTCCACTGGACCGGCATTACGCCGGCTCTCAGCCAGGGTGCCGCGGATGCCTGCCTTGAAGCAATCAAAGTCGCGAATGAGATGGGTGTCAAAGTCTCCTGCGATTTGAACTATCGCAAGAAACTCTGGAAATACGGAAAATCGGCTTCGGAGGTCATGCCGGAACTCGTGGCGGGCTGCGACCTGATCCTCGGCAACGAGGAGGACGCGGAGAAGGAATTCGGCATCAAACCGGAAGGCTTCGACGCGGAGAAAACGGGCGGTGAGATCGACCAGTCTCGTTTCGAAAGTGTCTGCCGCCAGCTGATGCAGATGTTCCCGCGCTGCAAGAAGGTGGCGGTGACGCTTCGTGGCTCTATCAACGCGAACCACAACACCTGGGGCGGCGTGCTCTACGACGGAAAGACGCTCTGGCAATCGCGTCGTTACGACATCACACACATCGTGGACCGCGTCGGCGGCGGCGACTCCTTCATGGGCGGCCTCCTGTACGGTTTGCTCGCCTATGACACCGACCAGCAGGCCATCGAATTCGCTGCTGCTGCCTCGGCTCTCAAACACACCATCATCGGCGACTACAACCGTGTCACCGTCTCCGAAGTCGAAGGCCTGATGAACGGCGGTGGCTCCGGCCGCGTCTCGCGTTGATTCTGGGCGCTGCTTTAAAGCCTTTTTTGTACTTCATTTGAAATGCTTGTTTTTGTAAATGTATGTTTAAAAAAAGATGTAGCCACCCTCGGCTCATAAGAGGCATACATTTATAAATAAGAATAATTGATTCCTATGGCAAAGTTCAAGAAGATCGATACGATCAATCTGATCCGGACGACAGGGATTGTTCCGGTGTTTTACAATGCGGATGCGGAAGTGACGAAGCAGGTGGTCAAGGCTTGCTACGACGGCGGCATCCGCGCCTTTGAGTTCACCAACCGCGGAGACGGCGCCCATCGGGTGTTCCGCGATGTCATCGAGTTTGCCCGCAAAGAATGCCCGGAGATGGCGTTCGGTGCCGGGACGATCCTCGATGCGCCGACAGCGGTCCTGTATATGCAGTTGGGCGCCGATTTCCTGGTGTCGCCCTGTATGTCAGAGGAAGTCGTCCAAGTGGCCAATCGCCGGGGAGTTCCCTACAGCCCGGGTTGCGGCACGGTAACCGAAATCGTGCATGCCATGGAACTGGGTTGCGACCTCGTGAAAGTGTTCCCCGCCGGTACAGTTGGCGGTCCCGCTTTTGTGAAGAACATCCTGGCCCCGCTGCCGTGGGCCATGGTCATGGCTACTGGCGCGGTCGAGCCGACCGAAGAGAACCTTTCGGCATGGGCTGCCTCCGGCGTTACCGCCGTCGGTATGGGTTCGAAACTATTCCCGAAAGACAAAGTCGCCGCCGGCGACTGGGAAAGCATCGCCGCCCTCTGCGCGAAGTGCCTGGAGTGGTTCAAGCGCTAGCGTACTAGTAATTGAAGCGGAATTCGTCCAGATAAAGGATACTTCCGTCCCCGCCCGTAAAAGCTCCGCCGTAAATGCTGGCGGTGCAGACAATGGTTACTTGTTTGGGCGTCCGGTTGTCCCGATAGACAATCGGAATGGTAAACGGCACGTAACCGCCCGTATTCCGTTCGATGAGCAGGACACCCCGTCCGATGACGCTGGGATCGTTCTCCGCATCGAACGGATCTTTTTTGCCGCTGCGCAAATGGATGGCCTCGTCCCAGTCAGTGAGCAGGACCTCGACGCGGGCTATGTCCATCTGACCTTTTAATGCCTCATACGGCGGTTTCACATGGTCAATAGGCTGGGGAAGATAGTACCAGTAGCCGCTTAGCGAGGAGGGTCGTGCCGTGAACGGTGTCCCCCACGTGATCTCCGCGCCGCTGAAGCCGATCAGTTTCACGAAAGAACCCACGAAAATGCTGCCTGCCGCAAAGGCCCAGACCACCTTTTCGCTGTGGAGTTTGGCCGCCCGCTTGCCGGGTCCCTGGACCGCCACGATTTCATCTTCCGGCTCAGCTCCATTGACCCCCAATAGGCTCAGGCCGTGATTGGCCGAGCCCCAGATTTGCTGGCTGGCCGGCGCATCTTTTCCCCAGGGGAGCCATTCGCGTCCCTTCTTCGACCAGTGGTCAAAACTCATGTTGTAAAGTTGCTGGGCACCGATGGGGGATCCGGCCAGCAGCAGAAACATGATAAAGACGGCAATCCTTTTCATAACAAGCACAATTACAGGGAAAATCGTGCCCGAAACGCTTCCAGGTACGACTCGCCGACCGGAAGTGTGGTTCCATCTGCGAGCGTAACGGCATTGCGCTTCGCCTCGCGTACCCGGGATACGGGAATAATATATGACTTGTGGATGCGCTGGAAGCGGTCTTTGGGCAGTTCTTCCTGCAGATTCTTCATCCGGTACAGGAGGATCATCGGCACCGCTTCCCCGTCCAGATGGATTTTGAGATATTCGCCCATGCCTTCTATGTAACGGATCCGGTTCGTGTCCAGCTGGATACTGCGGTGGGCGGAAGAAAGCCGCAGGATCCCGTCATCGGTCCGTTTGTCCAGCTGACGGACCGCCATCCGCTCTTCCAGTTTGCGGATGGCTTGCTGGAATTCGGCCAGCGTGAATGGCTTTAGCAGGTAATCTACCGCATTCACCCGGAAACCATCCACAGCATATTCGGCATAAGCCGTCGTGAAAATGACCAACGGAGGCTCTTCAAGCGAACGGACGAAGTCCATGCCGCTCAGGTCCGGCATATTGATGTCGATCAGGAGCGCATCGGCCTTGTCCAGCCAGGGCACGGCTTCGCGGGCACTGTGGCAGGATGCCAGCAACGTCAGTCCCGGCGTCTTTTGGATATAGACTTCCAGCAGGCGGAGCGCCAGAGGTTCGTCGTCGATAGCGATGAGCTGGATCATTCGGTAGCCATCAATTGGGTTGGATTTGTGGGTATGGCCAGGACGACATCATACGTGCCGTCCTGTGTTTCGGTACGCAGCGTGTAGTCGGTTCCGTACAATAGTTCCAGCCGTTTGCGGATATTGTCCAGTCCCAGCCCATGTTGGGCTTCCGCTTTGCCAGGATGGCTGCTGTTGCTGCAGAGGAAGATCAGGTGCCCTTCCTCTTCGGTGACGCGCAACTTGACGAACGAGGCGCTGTCGTAGCTGATGCCGTGCTTGAAGGCATTTTCAGCAAAGGATGCCATCAGCAGCGGCGGAACGACGGCGCTGCCGGTTTTATCCGGGAATTCAGTCTCGATGCGGACGGATTCCGGATAACGCAGGCGCATCAGGGCGATATAATGCTTCAGGTATTCGATTTCCCGGGAGAGGGGGATGGTGGGGCCGTTTCCTTCATAGAGGACTATCCGCATCAGCTTGGAGAATTCGTTGACAACCTCGGTCGCTTTGTCCGGATCGGTGAGGATGAGCGACTGGATATTATTGAGCGTATTCATGAAGAAATGCGGATTGATCTGGAAGCGGAGGGCTTCCAGTTGCTGGTGCAGGTTTTCCGCCCGGAGCTGCTCCAGTTTCCGTTCGTTTTGCTTCATCCGCCGGTAGGCCACCAGGCCCCAGTCACCGGCGACAAGCAGGATGCCGAGCGCCAGCTCCATCCACTCAGGCCGGAGAGGCCCGTGACCACCCGGATCAGGACCCCGTAACTCGGGCGGCATCGGCGGCTTGTGCCCGCCCCAAAAACACCAGAAAGCGAAGAGGCCCAGCAGCAACGCCGTCAGGATTCCATACAGAACTTTCCGTTTCGGCAGCAGGGGCGCCAGCACGAAATGGTGGACCAGGAACAGGACCACAAACGGCAGGATCCGCAAGACTGTTTCGCTGCTCATCACGCTTCTTTTCTGCAAATGTACGGATAATTCCCGGGCTTTCCTTCCGGTTTGTTGAAGAAAACCGCCGGTTCGTTGAATTACCTCCCGGACTGGCTGAATTCTTGAAAAAAACATGATGCAGAGAATAATCACAACGCGATATGAAACAGTTTTTATCCCTTTTGTCCGTGGCCGCTTGGCTGGCCGTCGGATGCATCGATTTAGACGGGGACGAGATCCTGCCCGATGAGGGCTCATTGACTGGCGGGCTCGTCGTGGACCCGGTCAGTGAATCGACTTTTGAAACAAGCATCATCGCTGCCGGTACGGCAGCGGCGACAACCTACGATTTCGGCGATGCCGACCCTTCGGATGACAACATTGCGGGGACGACTTTCGACCGCATCATCTCCATCGTCTTCGGCGGCAGCCAGGCGAGCGTGAGCGGTGACGTGAACGGCATCGTTTCCGTGGACGGCAATCACGTCACGGTCAACAACACGACCAAGGAAGCCATCGTTTACGACTTGAGTGGAACGGCTTCTGACGGTTTTTTCAAGCTCTACAGTTCCAAAAAACAGGCAATCCGGCTGAGCGGCCTGGGCCTTGCCAATCCATCGGGCGCAGCCATCAACAACCAGAGCAAGAAGCGTACGTTCGTCATCGTTGAGGGTGCCAATGCCCTTGCCGACGGAGCCTCTTATACGGCAACGCCTGATGACGAAGATGAAAAGGCCGCTTTCTTCAGCGAAGGACAGCTCATTTTCTGCGGTAAAGGCAGTCTGGTCGTCAAAGCCAGCGGCAAGGCCGGTATTACAAGCGATGACTACGTCCGCTTCATGTCGAGTCCGACCGTGAAGGTCAAATCCAGCAGCGGTCACGCAGTCCGGGGCAAAGATGCCATCATCGTGTCAGCCGGCGAGATTACGGCAGCCACGGCAGCCGACATGAAGAAGGGCTTTACCTCCGATTCTCTCGTCCGTTTTGAAGGCGGGCGGACAACCATCAGCGTAACTGGCTCCGCTGCTTACGACAGCGAAGACAGTGAATATACGGGTACGGCGGGTGTCAAAGCCGATAAACTGTTCGAAATGTTGGACGGCACGCTCGTGATCACCAACTCCGGTACAGGCGGCAAAGGCATCAGCGGCGACGCGGACGGCTATTTCAAAGGCGGTTCCGTTACCGTGGTCACGACCGGTGCCAATTACGGCCAGAGCAGCAACTTCGGCCCCGGCGGACGCCCTGGCAGCAGTTCTTCCAGCGACAATTCCGTATCAGCCAAAGGCATCAAGTTTGACGGAAATCTCTATTTCTCGGGAGGCTCGGTCAGCGTAAGTTGCAAGTCGCACGAAGGCATCGAGTCGAAGGGAACCATGGATATCACAGGTGGGGTCATCTACAGCTATTCCAGTGATGACGCCATCAACGCAGGCAGTCATCTGACCATCTCCGACGGATTCGTATTCGCCTGGTCCACAGGCAACGACGGCATGGACTCCAATGGCAATTGCTATATCAAAGGCGGGGTAGTCTATGCCATCGGTTCCGGCGGTGCCGAAGTAGCGGTGGATGCCAATACCGAAGACGGCTATAAACTTTATGTCGAAGGCGGGACACTCGTCGCAATCGGCGGCCTGGAGCGTGGCGCCTCGCTCTCTCAGAAGTGCTATTCCGCGTCCTGGAGCCAGAATACCTGGTACGGCTTGACTGTCGGTTCCTCTACTTTCGCCTTCAAGACGCCGGCCCGGGCGGGTGACTCGCTCATCATTTCGGGCCCTTCGACCCCGTCGCTCAGTTCGGGCGTCAAGACAAGCGGCGGAACGGAACTGTTCGGTGGCTACGCGGTGTCTGGCCCCGCATTAAGCGGTGGCTCCTCGGTGAAACTCTCCAACTACAGCGGCGGCAACGGCAACGGCTTCGGCCCCGTCGGCTGGTAAAATTTTACAAACAAAACAGTCTTTCTGTTCCATCCGGGGCAGAAAGACATTTATAAATATCTGACTATGAAAAAGATAAAAATTGCATTCCTGCTGACATCGCTACTTGTGGCAGCCATGCCTTTGCTGACGGCACAGGAGAAGAAACCGATCAACAAAAAGAACCTGGTGATCAAGGAATGGAATACGGACATGAAGACCAATGCCAAAGTCCTCGACCACGTCACCACCTTCAATGCCGCCGGCCGGAAGATCGAGGAGATCGAGTACAGCGGCTCCAGTCAGAAATGGCGCAAGCGCTGGGAGTACGATGCCGCCGGCCGGCAGACCCGCGAACTGATCTATGACGAGCGCAACCGTCTGGTCAACATCAAGAAATCCGAGTTCAACGAATTCGGCCGCAAAAAAGTCACCTATACCTACAACGCGAAAGGCAAGCTGATCACGACCAAACAATACGAATATCTGATGGAGGAAGAGTAAGATGAAGCAGCGTATCCTATTTGCCTTGTCCATCGTGGCAGCGGCCCTGCTGGCCGGCAACTGCGTCGGAGATGTCATTGAAGTCATCTCGGATTCGGAAGGCGGATCAAGCACGACGCTGGTCGATCCAGAACTCAAATGGAGTGCGAGTTCCTGCGAGGCGACGCTCGGGGCGAGCAACAGTTTCCCTAGCCTGACCAATTCCTACGGCGTAGCGGTGACTTTCTCTTCCAGCGATACGGAAGTGGCCACGATCGCCGGCAACGGGTCTTTGACCCTGGTGGCCGCCGGTACGGCCACGATCACGGCATCCTCTGCGGAGACATCCGCCTATGCCGCTTCCAGTGCGTCCTACACGCTGACGGTCGTAAAAGCCGCGTCGGGGCTTGCCTGGTCGGCCGAAAGTTGTACGGCCACCATCGGCGCCGACAACAGTTTCCCGACGCTGAGCAATCCCGGCAACCAGACCATCACCTACGCATCCAGCAACGAATCCGTCGCGACCATCGCGACGGACGGCACCATAACCCTGGTAGCAGCCGGAACGGCCACGATTACGGCAAGCGCAGCAGAGAGCGCCCAATATGAGGCTGGAAGTGTATCCTATGCCTTGACAGTCAACAAAGCCACGGTGACGCTCAGCTGGTCGGCCGAAACTTGTCAGGCCATCCTGGGAGAAAGCAATACTTTCCCGACGCTGAACAATCCTGCAAAGCTGAGCGTTACCTATACGTCCAGCAATACGGCTGTAGCGACCATCGCGACGGACGGAACGGTCACCCTCATCGGTGAAGGATCGGCTACGATTACGGCCGCATCCGAAGCAACGGAGACGCATGAAGCGTGCAGCGCCTTCTATACGTTGACTGTCGTGACCAAGGAAAGTACGCTCAAGAGCGCTGACCTCTCCTGGTCCGCCGCTTCGTACAATGCCTCGATGGGGGGCGGCAACAGTTTTCCGACCCTCAACAATCCCCATGGACTGAGCGTTACCTATGTGTCCAGCAACAGCGATGTGGCCGCCATTGCGGCTGACGGCGTCATTACCCTCAAGGGCGCGGGCTCCGCAACCATCACGGCATCGTCCGCCGCGACCGATGAATACGCGGCAGGAACTGCAGCTTATACGCTTACGGTGAGCCGGGTGGCGGCTGGCCTGAGCTGGTCGGAGACCAGTTATACGGCGACCCTGGCTTCTTCGGAAAACAGCTATCCCACGCTCAATAATGCAAATGGCTTGAGCGTCAGCTATTCCTCTTCCAATACGGATGTGGCGACCGTTGATGCGGACGGAAAGATCACGCTGGTCGGCGCCGGGACGACGGCCATCTACGCGACTTCGGAGGCGAGCGATGTCTATGAGGCCGGAAGTGCATATTATACCCTCAAGGTTGTCAAACACGAGCTGTCGTTGAGCTGGTCGGCCGCTACCTTCACGGCTTCCCTGGAAGACAGCAACACGTTCCCGACGCTGGCCATCGATCCTTCCGACGCGGGCATCAGCATTTCCTATGCTTCGTCCAATACTTCCGTTGCGACGGTCAATGCTTCTACCGGGGCCATTACGCTCAAGGCGGCGGGCTCCACGACGATTTCCGCCACTTTCGAAGGAGATTCCAACTACAAGGCGGCCTCGGATTCCTATGTGCTTAACGTTACCTCATCGGCCGACGACGGCGCCGTGACGACCACCTTCCCTTCGGCCGGCGACAGCGCATCGGACGATGATATCTCCAATACAAGCTTTACCCGGCTGATCACGGTCACTTATTCGTCCGGCGGCGCTTCGGTTAGCGGCTATTCCGCCGTGTCCGATGTCTTCAAGGTTACGACCAGCGGCAATCAGGTGACCATCACGTATTCCGGATCGGAAAATGTGGCCTACAAGCTGACGGGTACGGCTTCCGACGGTTTCTTCAAGTTATACAGTCCGAAGAAGCAGGCCATCTGGCTGAGCGGCCTCTCGCTGACGAATACGGCAGGTGCCGCCATCAACAATCAGAGCGGCAAGCGGACCTTCGTCTATGTGGAAGGGACCAACAGCCTCGCCGACGGCTCATCGGCCGCTTACTCCACGAGCAGTGACGAAGACATGAAAGGCGTCTTCTTCTCCGAAGGACAACTTGTCTTCAGCGGAAGCGGTTCCCTGACGGTGACGGCAAACAATGCCCAGAGCAAATCGGGTATCGTTTCCGATGACTATGTCCGGATGATGGCCAGCCCCAGCGTAACCGTTACGGCCGGCAGCAGCGCCGGACACGGCCTTCGCGGCAAGGAATACGTGCAGCTCTCCGACGGAACACTCAGCATCACGACCAAGGCGGCCATGAAAAAAGGCATCGGTTCCGATGATTATGTCCTCGTGGAGGGCGGTACGACGGCGATTTCGGTCTCCGGCGGCGTGGCTTACGACAGCGACGACAGCGAGTACAAGGGTTCGGCCGGCATCAAGGCAGACAACTACTTTGCGATGACCGGCGGCAACGTGACCATCACCAATTCCGGCAAGGGCGGCAAGGGCATCAGCGCCGGCAGCTATGACTACGACGCGACCAGCCACACGCTCTCCGACAGCTACATCAGCGGCGGCACGCTCAAGATTACGACGACGGGTAGCGAGTCGAACGATGTCTCCTGCAAGGGCATCAAAATCGGCTGGGTTACCAAGAGCGGCAACCGCGTCACCGGTTATGCCGGCAATCTGAAGATCAGCGGCGGCAGCATTGTCGTTTCCGCAGCCAAGAGTGAAGGCGTCGAGGCCAAAGGCAATCTGACAATCAGCGGCGGAGAACTGTATTCCTACTCCACCGGCGATGACGCCATCAACTGCCAGGGAGAAATGAATATCACCGGCGGTTACGTGTATGCGTTCTCATCGGCCAACGACGCGATGGACGCCAACCATGACTTCAAGATCTCAGGCGGTTATGTGTTCGCCGTCACGACGGCCGGCAATCCCGAAGTCGCCCTGGATGCCAATACGGAGGACAGTTACAAGCTGTATATCAACAGCGGTGCGACGGTTGTCGCCTATGGCGGCATTGAAAGCGGAGCATCCCTCTCCCAGACCTGCTATACGATGAGCTGTACGGCCGGCAACTGGAATGCACTGCATAACGGCAGTTCCTACATCGCGGCCTTCAAGGCGCCGAGCGGATGCTCCAGTGTCGTGGTTTCGGCCCCGTCGCTTTCTAAAGGCTACAAGGGCGTCAGTGTCGGCAGTGCGACGTACTGCAACGGTATTTGGGCAACTTCCGGCATTTCCGGCGGCAGCTCCGTCTCTCTATCAACTTATTCCGGCGGCAACAGTGGCCCCGGCGGCAACAACGGTCCGGGCGGCCGTCCATAATCACACGAGCGGACAAGTATGCCTGAAATCCATCATATTTCCCTACAGGAACCGCTCACGGCCCTGGCCCCCATATCGCTCGACGAGATGGATGCCATCAAGCTGATGAACCGTGTCGATTCGAAGTATCTCACCGATGAGGCCCATCTGGTGGAGATACTTCGGGATGCGGCCCGGGCTGGCTATCGGGCCCTGGAGACAGAGGGGGAGAAAATCGCTCCCTATGACTCCGTCTATTTTGACACGGCCGCGCTCAAGATGTTCAGCGACCATCACAACCGGCGGCTGAAACGCCAGAAAGTCCGGACGCGCAGCTATGTGAATTCCGGCTTGACTTTTCTGGAAATCAAACGCAAGAACAACAAAGGGCGCACCAGCAAGAAACGGATTGCCATCCCCTTGTCGGAACTGCAGGATTTCCACGGCGACGCGGCCGCCTGCGATTACCTGTCGCAGAAATCCTGGTTTACGGCCGATGAACTCTCGCCGGTCCTGGAAACGCTGTTCAGCCGCATTACACTCGTGAATCCTGCCATGACCGAACGACTGACCATCGATACCTGCCTGCAGTTCCGGAATTTCCGGACCGGAAGGGAGGCTTCGCTCCGCGACGCGGTCATCATCGAACTCAAGCAGGACGGACGCGCTGACAGCCAGATGCGCGGCATCCTGCTCGACCACCGCGTCAAGCAGGCGCGCATCAGCAAGTACTGCGTGGCCGTCACCCTCACGGACCCTGCTGCCCGCAGCGGGCGCTTCAAAGTCAAAATCCGTAACATCGAAAAAACAATCAATCATAAAATCCACGTACTATGATACCTCTGCAAGATCTGGGCGACTATACGCTCGCCGACGAAGAACTGTTCGACGTACAGTCCATCACCGATGCGATGATGACCACGCCCCAAAGCCTGGCCGAACTGGCCATCCGTTTCCTGCTCAACCTGGTGGTCTGCTGGATCCTGGTCCAGTTCTTCTACTATCGGAAGAGCCGCCGCCGCGACTATTATTTCACCTTCATGGTCTTCTCTTCCGCCATGCTGATGCTGCTCTATGTCATGGGCAATGTGGAAGTCGGGGTGGGGCTGACGCTGGGCCTTTTCGCCATTTTCGGCGTAATCCGCTACCGCACCGAGACAGTCCCGATCCGCGAGATGACCTATCTGTTCGTGATCATCGCCCTGGCTGCCGTCAACGGCCTGGCGCCAATCTACAAGCTGGTCGGTGCGACGGGATCCGA
Organism: Bacteroidales bacterium; assembly: GCA_017509755.1. Lineage (GTDB taxonomy): Bacteria > Bacteroidota > Bacteroidia > Bacteroidales > UBA932 > Cacconaster. Next base: position 6,014 of record JAFWOY010000010.1, on the reverse strand, counting down.
CCCGCATTACGAGCTCAATCTGGGTGTCACCGGCGTCACGGTCCTTTCGAACCTGTTGGTCATCTGCCTGATCTGGGTGCTGGAGAGCGAACGGCTGCTTAAGCATACCTCGGCCAAGCTCGTGCTCTACGACCGCATTGAACTCATCGTGCCGGAGCGCCGTGCCGAACTGATTGCCGACCTGGAGAAACGTACCGGCCTGAAAGTGGACGGCGTGGAGATCGGTCACGTGGATTTCCTCCGGGATGCGGCATTCATCAAAGTATATTATACATTGGAGAAGGGGCAATCCGCTTCGATCGACACCCTGACCAAGGCCAGGGATTTCGTAGAACAGTAAGCGTATGAAAAAGATTTGGATTCTTTGCCTGTCGGCGGTATTGCCGCTGCTGGCCTGGGGACAGGAGTCCTATACCATACCGGTCAATGAACTGACCACCGATCTCGGCGGCCGTTTCTCCGTGACGGCCGACAAGAAACTGGCTAAGGGTCTTCATCTGGCCGTCGACGCAGAAATCCGCATGAGTGACCAGTTTGCGACCTTCGGCCGCTGGCAGGCGGATGCCAGCATCACCTACAAGGTCAATCCTTACCTGAAGGTGGGAGGCGGTTATCTTTTCATCGACAAGCTCAAGTCTTCCGGCGCCTGGTCGCCGCGGCACCGCGTTTACGCGGATGTCCGGGGCGGTTTCCGGGTCGGGGACTGGAATTTTTCCCTGAAGGAGCGCCTGCAGCTGACGCACCGCAATCCCGATGACATGAACATCTATCAGAACAATCCGAATGCTCTCACGCTGAAGAGCCGGCTGAAGGTGGAATACAAAGGCTTCCTTTCGGTTTCTCCGTATGCATACATTGAGGCGCGGACGGTATTCAACGATCCGGCCTGCACGGCCAGCTGGAACGGCACTTCTTTCTCCAACTACAGTTTCACGGGTTACACGGATGCGTATTTCAATCGTCTCCGCGGGGTCGTGGGACTTGAATGGAAGCTCAGCAAGCAGCACGCCATCGATTTCTCGCTGCTGAGCGATTACTGTTACGACAAGAACATCGACACCAACGCCGAAGGCACGAAACTCAAGTCGCTCTCCTACGACCGATCCTTCATGACGAACATCTGCATCGGTTACAAGTTCAGCTTCTGATTCTGCACCACTCCGTCCGGGAGGATATAGGCTGGTAAGACCGTCTCGCCTTGGGCGAGACCCCTCCCACCGCAAAAGCGGCGGGCCCCTCCCTCTAATAGCCGAGGGTGGCTAAGGTCTTACCAGCCTATATCCTCCCGGACGGAAACGATTGTCCAATGAATCAGAGTTCGTCGTTCTCCGTGCGGGCGATGATTTCTTCCTGAAGCTGGCAGGTCATGTCGTTGAAGTAGTCGGAGTAGCCGGCGACGCGGACCAGGAGGTCGCGGTAGTCGTCGGGATGCTGTTGGGCTTCGCGCAGGGTGGCCGTATCCACGATGTTGAACTGGATATGGTGGCCGCCCAGATGGAAATACTCCCGGATGAGGCTGCCCAGTTTGCGGACATCGGCATCGGTCTTCAACAGGGACGGGACGAAGCGGACGTTCAGCAGGGTGCCGCCGCTGCGGGTCTGGTCGAGTTTTCCGAGCGAGCGGACGACAGCGGTGGGACCGTGGGTGTCGGAACCGTGGGCAGGGGAGGTGCCGTCGCTGATGGCGAAATGGGCGAAGCGGCCGTTGACCGAAGCGCCGCAGACCTGGCCGAAATAGTTGTGGCAGGTTGTCGAAAGCATGTTCAGGCAGGTCTTGCCGCCGCGGGTGTTGGGCCGTCCTTCGATGGCCTTCACCAGGTCGTCATACACGCGGACGGCAATCTGGTCGGCATAGGGATCGTCGTTGCCGAAGAAGGGCGTATGGTTGCGGATCCACTGGCGGAGTTTCTCTTCGCCTTCGAAATTCCGCGCGACAGCCGAGAGCAGCTGATCCATCGTGAAGCGGCCCTCTTCGAAAACGTGCTTCTTGAGGACGGCCAGACAGTCGGTGATGGTTCCCAGCCCCGTGCACTGGATATAGGTCGTGTTGTAGCGGGCGCCACCGCTGTAATAATCGCGTCCTTTCTCAATGCAGTCGTCGATAAAGAGGCTCAGGAAGGTCGCCGGCGCATAGAGCGAGAACATCCGCTCGATGTAGTTGTTGACCGAGAGTTTCAAATTGACGAAATAGACCATCTGCCGCCGCCAGGCCTCGTAGAGTTCCTCGAAGGACCGGAAGGTGCGGGAATCGCCGGTTTCCAGTCCCAGCTTCTTGCCCGTCTCGGGGTCAACGCCGTTGTTTAGTGTGATTTCCAGAATCTTCGGCGTGTTGAGGTAGCCGGTCAGCAGATAGGCTTCCTTGCCGAAAGCACCTACCTCTATGCAGCCTGAACAACCGCCTTCCCGCGCGTCCTCCAGCGATTTGCCTTGCCGCACCAGTTCCTGTACATACGTGTCCGGATTGAAGATCGACGGGTAGCCGTTGCCCTGCCGGATGACTTTGATGCCGGCTTCCAGGAATTCGTCCGGCGTGTTTTCCGCAATATGGATGGACAGGCCGGGCTGCAGTTCGTGCAGTTCCTCCTGGATTTCCAGCATCATGTACGACAGCTCGTTGACGGCATTGCGGCCTTCGCGGTCGATGCCGCCGATGTTGATGTTGGTAAAGTCGTTGTAGGTACCCGATTCCCGGGCCGTAATGCCCACTTTCGGCGGGGCGGGCTGGTTGTTGAATTTGATCCACAGGCAGCTGAGCAGCTCTTTCGCCTGCTCGCGGGTCAGCGTGCCCTCATCCAGGCCTTTCTTGTAAAATGGATACAGATGCTGGTCGATATGTCCGGGGTTCATGCTGTCCCAGCCGTTGAGTTCGGTCACGGTGCCCAGGTGGACGAACCAGTACATCTGGATGGCCTCCCAGAGGTCGCGGGGTGCGTGGGCGGGGACCCGGTGACAGACGGAGGCAATCTTCTCGAGTTCCGCGCGGCGCACCGGATTGGTCTCGGCGGCTGCCATCTCCTCCGCCAGGGCGGCATGCCGCTCGGCCAGCAGGATGGCGGCGTCGCAGGAAATGTCCATGGCCTCGAGTTCCTGCTGTTTGTCGGTCGCTTCGGGATCGTTGATGTAGTCGAGCGCTTCAATCCTTGCGCGGATGCGTTCCTTCAGGTCCAGCAGGCCGGTGCGGTACATTTTCCCGTCCATGGCAGTATGGCCGGCAGCGCGCTGCTCCATGAACTCTGTGAATACGCCCGCGTGGTAGGCTTCCTCCCATTCTTTGGAAACGTGGTTGAAGATCCGCTCGCGCTGCGTCTTGCCCTTCCAATAGGGGATGACCTCCCGCTGGTACGTGTCGATGTCTTCCTGGCTGATGTGATAAGTCTGGAGCTCACGGGTATCCAGCACGTGCAGGTCTTCTACGCTGTGGCAGGTCAGTTCCGGGAAGGTCGGGACGGCCTTCGGCCGCGGGCCGCGCTCGCCGACAATCAACTCGTCGGGCCCGATATACAGGGTCTTCTTCGCGCAGATTTCATAGAAGTTCCGGGCTCGCAGGATCGCAATCGGATATTTCCCGTAATTCTCTTTATAAAAAGCGGTCTCGATGAGCGCCCGCTCGATGGAAAGTGTGGCAGGTGTTTCGACACTCTCGCGGCGCAGGCGCCGGACGCGCTCGTTCATGCCGCCGTCGTTGGCCGGATATCGGATGGAAAAATTCATGGCAATAGCTGAAAACTTTCGAAGATACGATTATTTTTCCATCCTTCCTTCAGAAATCGTGACTTCTTTGCGATCCAGGCCGGTTCCGCTTAAACGATACGCATGCCGGTAGTCCAGTATTCGCCATTGAGCAGGTTGGCGGCGGCGATGAGTCCCTCGACCTTGTCGGCCATCTCCCGTGCTTGCTCCGAACGAACGCAGAAACGGAGCTGGTGGTCCGGCTTCAACCGCACGTTGACCATGATGAACTTCTCGTCGGCCTCCATGGAGTACTGCGCGCCGAGTTCGTCCAACTTGATGCGCAGCACTTGCCCATAGATTGTCGATACCGCAGTTTCCTGCTGCTTCTCCAAGACGATGTCTTCAGCCATATCTTCCATAACGGGCATCGCTTCCCCGATGAACCGCAGCAGCACGACGATGGACTCTTCCCTGAGGTTGACACATACACCCTGGAGCAGGGGAGTGTTGGGGCAGATACGCGTATGGCCCTTTTCTTCCATCTTCAGACGGATGGAGTATCCGTCCAGATCGACTGTCAGGCATCTGTCCCCATGCCGGTTTACATCGAAGACCGCTTCCTGAAGCAGGGTTTCCAGACGACCCCGGTCTACGGAGTTAGCATAGTCCAGATTCAGCTCGGATCTGACTACCCAGTGGTCCGCCAGATAAAGGAATAGTTCATCGCGCATATAGGTTATGCCCGAATGCATACGGTATTCTGCCATCCTGCGCATGGTGTGCTTGTCTGCCACCAAATCAATGATGGACTGCCACTGAAAGGCATAGAATTTGTAACTATTTTAATTCCGGTTGGACGGGATAGTGAAAGGATTCTGCCATCCGCCGGTAAGTTTATTAGTGAGAGAGTTGGAATAGTTCTTTGACAGCCATCATCTGCGACGTGGTTGACGCCGCCGAAAGGTTTCGATGCACATTTTTTATTCACGTTATTGCGGACGAAACCCTTCGATCACGCTTTAACGCCCAGCTTCGGGCCAGAGCAGCAACATCAACCTGAACACAGATGAGACATGAAGAATTTCTACGACAACACCAACGCCACGTATAAGACCACCAACGATGAGTCCGTCCGCTCGCAGGACGTCATCAACGCAGCCCGTACCGCTGCTGAGGTACTCTATCGCACAAGCAAAAGACATTTCCCGACGCTGGAGCTGGATGACCTGTTCAACGAGACGGTGTGCCGATCCCTGGAGGGAATCCACCGGTTCGACTCCAGGAAGGCTTCCCTGAAGACGCTGGTCAGTAGGATTGCGCTGCACTACCTGATTGACTTTCAGCGTCGCGAAAAGAAGCGGACAGCTATGTTCGACTCCTTCACCTGGGAGGACAAGGATGGCCAGGAGTACGTTTCTGCTCAGATCGCTGGCTATAGGGGCGACGAGTTTGAGACGGACCGCGACCTTCGCATGAAGGAGACCCTCGACGAAATCGACGGTGCCTTCGCAAAGCTCTGCGGGAGTCGCGGGATGGTCCTCAGGCTGGCAGGTGAGGGGTTCAAGCCGCGTGAGATCGCAGAGATCACCGGCTGGGACGCCAACAAGGTCTCCGTCCTTCTGTGCAGAGGGCGCAAGGACCTCGCTGGACAGCTCGGCGGAACCCTCAGGGAGATGGGCATAGCGGCATAGGTGTCACTCACGGCTTAACCGCCGGATCTTGCAAAAGGTCCGGCGGTTTTTTTGTCTCTACGGCAGCAGGGTCAGCGGGCCGCTGCGCTTCATGTCGTCCATGAACGGCGTCGCAGATGCCGCTGAAGAAGACTTTCATCTCCTTCGAAGTTGTGGGCCACGGGCATGCCCCAGCTTCCGTGCAGGACGACATAGTTCTTCACGCCGGCGAAGTCCGCCGCCGAGAGTGGAGTGCCGTCATTGCGGCACATCGTGACAGGGGTCTCCGGCACGTCAAGGTATTTATCCAGGTCCAGGCCGGGCTGGAACGCCCGGGCGAGGAGGGAGAACCAGGCGACGGAGGTTCCGGTGCTGACGAAGCCGTCGCTGATGTTGTGGACGGGGAAGAGGAAGGCGTTCTCCGCCCCGGCCTTCTCGAAGAGCTTCAGTACGCCGTTGCGTTCGCCGCCCGAGAAGTTGACCGCCGCGGTCTTATCCGGGTTGGCTTTCAGGCAGCGCTGGGCCGCGAAGTGACCCGTCCTGATTTTTCTTTACAGTTCTGAGTCTATTTTTAAGTTCATTATCTCAATACGTTGCGGATGTCCTGCATCCGTTTGTCAACTCTGCTATTACATGGGCCATCTCTTCAGGTTTATTTGCCTTGTAATAGTT
>JAFWOY010000009.1 GCA_017509755.1 Bacteroidales bacterium | reverse complement strand
TCCGAAGATTTTGGCCATTCTGAAGGATCAGGAAGAGGAATGCGAGCGGCTTGCAGGAAGCTTGTATACCAAAGGGCTGACCCAGTCGCAGGTGGGGCAGGTCTTTGACGAGATATATGGCGAGCACTACAGCAAGACGAGCATCTCGAGGATGATTGAGTACGTCCGCCGCGACGTGTCGGAGTGGCTGGAAAGAGGGCTGGACGAGTATTATCCGATTGTGTTTGTCGACTGTGTCCATATCAAGGTGTTCCGTAAGAAGCGTGCAGCGACGGAAGCCTTTTATGTTATCCTCGGAGTGAATGAGGATGCCACACGTGAAGTGTTGGGTCTATATAACAGTCCCATAGAGAGCGCTTCCGGCTGGAGCAACATGTTCGATGACCTTCGGGATCGGGGCGTGGAGCGCATCGGCCTGATGGTCGCCGACGGCCTTTCTGGGCTTGACAAGGTCATCGGTGAGAAGTTCCCTGGTACGGCGTTCCAGCGTTGCACGACGCATCTTAAGCGCAATATGCTGGCCCGAGTACGCCACGGCGACAAAAAGGCGTTGGCTGATGATATGCGGGAGGTGTTCCGTACGGGAGACAAGAACTATACGGTCGAACAAGGCGTGGCGGCGTGGAAGGAGATGTGCCTCAAGTGGGGCAAGGACTACCGCTCCATCCGGAACCTGGCCGAAGATGAAGACATCGGTTTTCACTTCACGTACTTGAACTATGCGCATCATATACAGGCGATGATTTATACGACGAACTGGATTGAGCGGCTGCAGAAGGACTTCCGGCGGGTCACACGGATGCGCGGAGCGATGCCGGACGAACTCTCAGTCATCGTATTGATGGGCAAAACAGCGATGGACAAGGAGTCTTACAGAAGGGTTATACCCAGAATGAGAGAGGAAAAGGTTCTCTTCCCGAACGGTTAAGCTCTCAGGGGCTTCCGGCCCCTGCCGCCAGGCACACCCCCGGGAAGTTTTTCATCAGTTGCCTGATTGGCTGGAAAAATGTAAATTTGTACGTTCTTTAAATTGCAGAGTCCGTTCTGGACACACAAATTGGAACACTACCTACTCGCCGGGACTATTGTAGAAATGCAATAGAAGGAAAACATAATAAAGGAGGACGCTTTAATAGGGCGTCCTCCTTTATTACAGATGAGCCTGATTATTTGCCTAATTTTTCTCGGATAATCTCTTTTGCCTTAATCATTACATTCTTTAAATCACTTAAGCTGCTTGAGTCAAAGAAAGCAGCCGACCGACTAGTATGACCTTTTGTATACACGAAAGCACTCCAGGTGTTTTTCTTCTCATCATAAAATGCCCCCACTTTCACATTGTCCCTAGTTTTATACTCAGATTCAGTATAAACTGAAGGACCCGAAGGTAGAAGGGTCTCAATAATATAGTCGATCGACTTAATACATGCATCCAACTCATCATAATCAAGAGTCCCAATATATGAGTCACCACTTGAGGAATATGACGAATAATATGTCTTTTCTAATCTAAGACATCCCATTTTTTCCTTTTTTACAACATCCGTTGCTATAAGAACTTGACATTCAACTCCTTTTACCTTCCCAACATCATAGAACTCTTTTACGATAAAAGAACCATCTTTAGACAAGAATTCAAGAGTTTTACTTGTCGTTTTTTCCTCATCGGTTTGTGTTTGAGCAAAAGCTGTTGCAACAACAAACAGGGAGATCAACAAAACAAAAGATTTTTTCATAGTAGAATATTTTTACAAACAATATGAAATCTATGTTTTATGATACGGGTCTGAAAGTCCTAATCATCATTATCTTTTTCCATTGCCTTGAAAAGTGTGAAGACTTCTGAATCGGTTTTTTTCATATCTTCTTCAATAAAAGGTTGGATATAATCATAAAAATCTTGATAGTTAGGGTCAATCAGCAGTTTAATAATATCATCGGCATAATAATTATTATCTGGCTTGCAATACTTTATTGCCATGTATACTGGTTCGGGGACTGATTTTAATTTATCTTCATAATTTTCGCCATTAATTCTAACATTAACTATCTCAAAGTTAAAGTCATAGTCTCTTTTAACTTCTTCATTTGATAAATGTTGCAGCTTCTTTTCATCAGAATAATCTGCTTCCCAGTATAAGACCTTTGGTGAAGAAACAGGTGCGGATGCGACACAACGATGACCATTCCAAACACTAATAGAACCATCATTATTAACCTTCGTCTTCATTTCATACCTAAATACTAGTTGATCAATCTTTCCTTTAAGGGGAGTAATAAGAAAGCCTATATTAACGGCTCTAATTCCGCCAGAATAGGAATAGTATTCTTTCCATAGCTTTGAGAACTCAATAGTTACCAAAGAATCCATATTGTATTGCTCGGTATAGTCTCTCCAATAATTCATTATTGAATCAACTTGCTGATCATAGTTTGGATAGACTTTGTCGTATTCCTCTTTCCAGACCTTGCGCTTCTTAGAAAAATAAGCAGTATCTTCATAATGATTCATGAACTTTCTAACTTGTCGATATGTAATATCGCCATATTGTGCTTGCCGTATATCAGATTCCTTGATCCAATCACTCATCTCTTGCACAAGGGAGTAGAAATCTACAAATGTGGAATCCTTCATATTGGCTTTTAGCTCATCAACGGACAAGGGTTCTATTATGCTTTTATTCAGCCCGTTAGAACAGGAGGAAACGAGGATAATGGCAACTACAATCAGAAAAAAGCGTTTCATATTACTGGACAATATTATAGTTATGATCAAGAGTAATTACATCAGAACGATAGGCACCGGCGAGTTTATACTCATGCTTTACCTTATAAAATAGAATGGGTGAATCCGTATTATTTAGAATGTCTTGAAAATGATTAATGTTATCATTATTCATAATGATAGCAATACTATCTTGTGCTATTTCCTGGTTTATATCTTCAAGTAAATCTTCAAACCCAGATATCGCATTATTATAGAATCCACGTAACCAATACATGGTGTTTCTCTGTTGATCTTTGGCATCGTTTATATCATGAAGTATGCTATTTCGTCTATCCATTTTTCGCTTCATTGATTGTTCAAGTAGCATATTGTCTAAGCCAATAGTAGAAATAGAATCTTCAACTCCTTGTCGCAATGTGGTGGAAACGATTTGATGAGAAACGTGCTTATAATGCTTCAATGATTCTGTAGGGATTGTCTCCTTAAGCGCCTTCATAATCTTTGTGTCTTCTGATGAACAACAGACCAACACTGAAAGAATAAGGCTCGATATGATATAAACCGCTATTATTCTCTTCATGTTGCTTTGTATACGTCCCAAGTCTTGTAATTTACAAATATATAAAAAATTGTATGTAGCTAAACCATATCAGCTATGTTAAAAAAGGGAGAACGAGATCACATCATTCTCCCAACAAAAACCAATGCAAACAATGAATAATAAAACCACACAACTATTTTTCTAAATACTTTTCGAGCAACTTGTCATATCGGGCTTCTGCTCTGTGAAGGGCTTCCTCCAATCGTTCATTCTCTTTTTTAAGTAGTTCGATTACCGATGTGTTGATGACTTCGGGTTCTTTGACCTTAAGCATCTCACCGTCTCCTGTGAGAAGCCATTCGGCATTAATGTCCTTCGCAACCGCAGGAATGCGGTATAGGAGAATTGGATCATAGAATCCAGCCAACCATCCTGGGGCATTTTTCTCAGTTACACCGAACTGTTCTTGAAGCCCTTTAGCGTCATTGATGTTGAAATACTTCATCAGTTTAACGATTACTTCACGCTGCTTGTCTCGATTTGCTCTCATGGCTTAGTTATTTAAATAGTTCATAAATTGTTTCTGGTGCAAAAGTATGTACAATTTTTATTATTTCCAAAAATATTTAAATTAAATTTAAGTTTTCTTCAAAAATAAAACACATAACTGCACATACGGTGCGTTTTATGGTGTTTTTTTGAATGATAATACTTATTTTATATATAAACAATATGTTTAGAAAGAAAGAAAAAGGTTATAAAAAGGCTCAACCGGGCGTTTCTTGAGTCATTTTACCTAAACACCACAAGATTTTGTAAACCGCACAAGCCGTTCAACATAGCTTCAGGGCAACATTTCCAGTTGACAAAACGTCGTAAATAGTCTTTATTATTAATAAAGATACATCATCTGGATTATGACAGAAGAAGAAAGTCAATCATTATATGAAGCCATCAAAAGGAACGCTCCTGAATGGTATAAGAAGACCGTAGAACGACTCAACAGGAAGAAGGCAATAGTATCAACATGCTTGAAGATAGCACGCCGTAACAGCGATTACGATTATCAGGAAGAGATAAACAGGACATACAAAGATGCTGGATGCTTGTTGAACGATACAGAGACAATCTTATTGAACTATCTCTGCTTGATCAAACACAAAGAATACCTCAACGCTAAAATCGAAACAGATGATGAACCAATCATAAGTCTTTTAGACAAAACTACCAAAAAGACAAAAGGACAAGATTGTCACACTTTTTGATACACTATATACGAAAAATCCCCATCAGACTACTCTGAGAGGGATTTCTGTGGAGCATAGGGGATTCGAACCCCTGACCTATAGATTGCGAACCTATCGCTCTACCAACTGAGCTAATACCCCGTTTTTGCAGGATGCAAATTTACGCATTTTTTACAAAAGTCAAAAAATAGTTACCTTTAAGGCTGCAATGGACAGACGCTTCCTTTTGACGGTCTGGTTGGTCAGCCTGACTTTGACTTCTGTTTTCGGACAATCCCTTCGTGTAACGGAATTGCCCCAGCAGCAGTTCTATGTGACACCGGGGCAGTATTCCGGCATCGCCTGGGTTTCCTGGGACCGGTATGCGGTCGTGGACGACAAGCTGCCGGGCGGCGGAATTGTGTTTTTCGACATTCCCTTGCGGAACGACGGATCCGTCAGGACTGCGCAAGTGCGGAGGACGGTTCCTGAAGCGACAAGGGCGTCTTCCGTTGCGGGCAGGGACAACGAAGGCGTGGTGTATGCGGATGGGAAGCTGTACGTGTCGGCGGAAGGGGACCAGTCAATCCGGGAATATGAGCTGGACGGCAATCCGACGGGTTTCTCTTTTTCAATACCGGCCGATATGGGCGTCCGGGCGATTGAGAAGAACGGCGGTTTTGAGGCATTCACCTGGAATCCGGTGACACGCAAGTTTTGGACCACGACCGAATTCCCTTTGAAAGCCGACGGAAAAGTCTCCCGCTTGCACCGGCTCCAGCGTTTTGCTGTCGGTCATCAAGCCGACGGGCGATGGCTTTATCAGATGGATGAGCCCTTGATGGCTGAAAAGGAGAGGGGAGCGGTCATGGCCTATGTGCATGGCATCTCCGCGATGACGGCTTTGGATGACGGCCGACTGCTCGTATTGGAGAGGGAGGTTTATGTGCCGGTGGCCGAGCCACAGGAGGTGCTGGCCCGTGCGTTTACGAATACCAAACTCTATCTTGTCAATCCTTCGGGCAGCCCGACGGCGGTCCTTCCCAAGCAACTGCTGTGCGAATTTGAAACACGGATCGTTTTGACGATGGCGGGCATTGACATCGCTTTGGCGAATTATGAGGGCATGTGTCTGGGGCCCCGGCTTCCCGATGGAAGGCGTTGCTTACTGTTGATTGCCGACTCCCAAGCCGGGATGGCTTCCCTGGCCGCAAAGTTAGGCCGTAATACCTTGACCCGCGAATTTGTGAAGGTCCTTTTGCTGGAAGGAGATGGAATTTGACATTTTTTTGATTTTTTTCCAACCTTTCGGCTCCCATTTTCGTTATAGAGATGTAAACGCCTCGCAAGGAGGCCATGTCTAACGAATTAAAGAATGAAAACCATGATGAACTTTACCATCCTTTCCATTACTGAGGAAGCGCTGATTGATATCTTGATGCCCATTTGTATCTGTGTAGTCCTTCCCGTCGCCATTGTCTGGATCGTCAGCCACTATCGGCGGCTGGATACTGACCGCAAGGCAGAAGTCATGATCAAGGCCATCGAATCGGGAACGCCGGTCGATCCTGCATTCTTCAAACCGCAGAAAAAGGACCGGACTGTAAAGCAAGACCTGCTCGACCGTCTGAACGGTGCTTGCGTCACGAGCCTGATGGGAGCCGCCTTCTTGTTGCTCAGCTTTTTCGGCGTCGATTTCATGGGCTTCGGCCGATTCCTTCCCGTCGCGGGTGCAGTCATGTTGGCCATTGGTATCGCGCTCTTCATCGTTTACTTTGTCGGCAAGAAGATGCTTGCCAAGGAGATCGATGCAGAAGAGAAGAAACTGGACGAACAGCAGTAACCGATGACACGCGACCGGTTCATCGCAGAAGTACGCACGTGCCAGGGCCCGCTCAGACGGTTCCTGGCCTCGTTGTGCGGGGGTGATACTGCGCGGGCCGACGACATTGCGCAGGATGCCCTTGTACGGGCCTACGTGAGTTCCGACCGGTTCATCGGTAATTTCAAGGCCTGGCTGTTCCGGATTGCGTACAACTGTTTCATCGATCAGATCCGGCGGATGCCGGAGCCGGCGGTTGACCTCGATGCACCGCAGGCGCAGCGATTGGCCGACGCCGCGGCTACGGATGATGCTTTCCGGCACGAAGCGCTCCGGCAGGCGTTGACCCGTCTTCCTGAAAAGGAGCGGACCACCATCGTCTTGCATTATTTTGAAGACCTTTCCGTCAAGGAGATTGCATCGGTGATGCAGATTCCTGCCGGTACCGTCAAATATTACCTTTCGGTGGGACGCGACCACCTCAAAACCCTGCTTCGCAAATGAACGAGTTCGAACAATACCTGCGGGACAACCGGCCGGATACCCCGACTGAAGATCAGTTCCTGATTGAAACCAATGCCCGGCTGAACGCCGTCGAGGGCATCAAGCAGACGGTGGATGACGAACGCCGCCGCGGCCGGGTCGCCTTGCTCGCGGCGCTCATCGTAGGCCTGGTCGTCGGTGCCCTGCTTGCTACCATTGTCCTTCTTTGGCCTGCCATTCCGGCTTCTGCTCTTCCGGACAAAACGGCGCTGACCCGGACCTTGGAATTCCTGCACCCTTGGAGATACTATCTGCTTCTTCCCGTGGCCGGTTGCGCCATCGCCCTCGGCCTTCTCTTACCCAAGCGTACAAAAGAGTCCTTTTTATTGGAATAGTATTTGTAACTATTCCCGTCTTTTTCCGTCTAAATAAGAAAAGATCTACTTGATGCGAAATAAACTGTCTTTGACGCTTTGTTGTGTCCTGGCTTGGCTGCTGCCGGCCAGGGCTCAGATTTTTGTAGGAGGCCTGTTCGAGAGGAATCAAGGTACCGTCGTCGTGAAGGTGCTGGAACAGGATACCGAGAAGCCGGTGCCCTTTGCCTCGGCCTACCTGACGGCCAAGAATGATACGCTGATTACCAACTTCGCGCTGACCGACACGACCGGCCTGGCCCGCATCACGAAGGTGACGCGGGGCAATTACGTGCTGACCGTCGAGATGCTGGGTTACAAGACCTACAACAAGGAGCATTATTTCTCGTTCGATTGGGACCGGGATTCCGTGAACCTGGGTGTCGTCCATCTTGCGGAGGATGCCCAAATGCTGGATGCCGCACACGTGTCAGCGATCGGTAACCCGATCGAAATCAAGCAGGATACCATTATCTTCAATGCCGCCTCGTTCCAGATGGGGCAGAACCAGATGCTCGAGGATCTGCTCAAGCGGATGCCGGGCATGGAGGTTTCCAAAGACGGCACGGTGAAGTACAACGGCGAAACCATCCAGAAGATCACGGTTGGCGGCAAGACCTTCTTTTTCGACGATCCGAAGATGGCCCTCAAGAACCTGCCAGCCAAGGTGGTGGACAAGGTGAAGGTTATCGACAAGGTAAGCGATTCCGAACAGTTCACGGGCGTTTCGACCAACCGCGAGAAGGTGATGGATCTGGAATTCAAGCAGGAATTCAAACAGGGCTGGTTCGGCAACGCCACGGTCGGCGCCGGTACGACGGTAGCTGGTGACCGCAAGGACGAGATGATCGACAACCGCGGCTTCCTCTATACGGGCAATGCCATGGTGTCGGGCTACAACGAAAAAGATCAGATTACGCTGGTGGGCGGAGCCTACAACGCGCCGATATCGGGCGATGATGCCGTCATCGTGTTCGCGTTTGATGACGGAGGGGATATCAGTTCCATCTCTGTCGGGGGCAGTGGCGGCGGGATCCAGACGTACCGGCAGCTGGGCGCCAATTACAATACGACACGCATCAAAGGAATAGAAACTACGGCGGCGGCCAGCTATAACCATTCCTTCAAGGATTCGCGCAGCCGGTCGGAGCGGACGACCTTCGACGCCACCGGCAGCGACATCTTCACGGGGACTGAAAACAAGACCTTCACGGCGGGCGACAATGTGAAGATCAATTTCGAATTCAAGAATACCGACCGGAAAAAAATTCTCTTCTCCTTTGTACCGACCTTCCGCTATGCCGGTGGGAAGACCGAAAGATATAATGACAATGCCTCCAAGCAAGTGAACGGCGGGCAACAGCTCAACAGTTCCTCATCCAGCAATTACATGCAGTCCGGACAGTTTTCGCACAATGCTTCCTTTAGTTTGGGTATCAAGTCGTTGGGGGGCAACAAACTGCGCAGCATGACCCTTTCCGGGAACTATTCCCTGGCTGATTATGACGCGGACAGCCGTGAGTTTTCGCAGACGTTCCGGCAGGCCGTGCAGGATCCCGTGACCCGCGACCTTTTCTATGAAACCGATAATCGCAATTATAACGGAAACATCCGGCTGGCTTACAACGAACCCCTTGCGGAACGTTGGACACTCACGGTCAATGCCAACGGTTACGGATCTTGGCGGAACAACGGTAAAGATGCCTTCGACCGCACATCGGGGACGGCCGGTTTCAATCCTTCAGTCGTTGACCGGAACAATTATACGAAACACAACGACTATTATTCCTCGTTCACGAAGAACCGCTACATCTATTTCAACGAAACCGTCCAGCTCCAGTACAAGAAGGACCAGCATTCCCTGCAGTTTGGCGCCCAGATGCAAGAGACGCTCAACGAGACGCGGGCCAAGTCGCTGGGCCGGGAGACCGAGACCGGAATGGGCGAGTGGCTGTTTGACTGGAACCCGTATCTCAACTACCGCTGGATGAAGAATCAGAAGAATGTCAGTATCTTCTATAATGGCCGGTCCACTCGTCCTTCCGCTGCGAATCAACTGCCTGTGCTGGACATCTCAGTGCCTACGCGACTGCAAATGGGCAACATCTACCTGAAGCCCGCGTATGGCCATCTGCTGAATGGGAGCATTTTCCTTAATAATCCGCAGAAACAGTTGAATTTCAACCTCTTTATGAATACCAGCATGAACATGAGGCAGATAGTGACGGCCAGCTGGTTCGATGAGGACGGCATCCAGTACAGCATCCCGGTGAACTCGGCGAAGCCGGCGTTTACAGCGATGGTGTATTCCGGTGCTTCGATCCCGATGACCAAGGATAAGAAGCTCAAAATGTCGCTCGCTTTCACCTTGACGGACAGCCGGGCTGTCAGCTATCAGAACACACGACGGCTGGCGGGCCTCGAAGTCGATGCGTTTGATTATGCTGAGTTCATGGAAGGGTTCTGGGGTGATGCCGCCGGGCATCTCTTTTATTCCGGAAAGAGCGGGTTCAGCGAAAGTGTTACCAACAGCCTGTCGTTCAGGCCGGGTCTGAGCCTGGATTATCGGGGTGAGTCGATCTCTGCCTATCTGAGCGGTGCGACCAACTACCAGTCCTCCCATTATTCCCTTGACAGCGCTGCGGATACGAAGACCTGGTCCAGCAGCGTCGCCTTGAACCTGGAATGGGAGACGAAAAAGGGATGGGAGTTGGAGACAGACGCATACTACAATTTTTTTCATGGCTTCCCGGAAGGCTACAACCAGCCGTTCCTGATGTGGGATGCCGGTCTTGTCAAGAACATCAAACAATTCTCCATCGGTATTCACGCCAGCGACATCCTGAACAGTACGCGCACCACGCGCCACATCACGACGGAGAACTATGTGGAAGACGCGATGTACAACCAGCTCGGCCGCCATTTCTTCATCACCCTGAAATGGAACTTCGGCAAACTCAACGCCGCCCAGAGCCGTAAGGCCAGCAACGCCGCCATGGACATGATGTTTTAGCCGCCCGGCCGTCCGGTCGTCCAGTCGTCTATTCGTCATGCCCGGCTTGACCGGGCATCTCGCTTACAGATTTCTCATCCACTTCGTCGCTTCCTCCAGCGGCTGGTCTGTCGTCACGTCCGGGGCGATCGGGTCGTCGCAGAAGATTTCGCCGGTGCGGGCCATGTCGCAGCCGGTCGTCAGAATGAGCTGCGAGCCGTCGGGCATAGGGTATGGCGCGTTTGCTGAGGCGTAGCCGGCTGTCGGAGCGCCGAAGGTGCGGGCTTTCTCCAGTCCCCGGAAGCAGAGCAGGGTCGCTTCGCCGGAGCTGGCTGTTTTATCATCGGTCAGCAGGGCGACGGGGCAGTCGAGGGCCGGCCGGGCCGCGAGTCCCACATTCCGCAGGACCATTTCTTTCGTCACGTGCATCGTGAACTTCCGGGTTTTGAATCGCAGGATATTGTCGTCCGGCAAGAAACGATGAATGGCGGCGATCATCGGATACATATTGCCGCCGGTATTGCCGCGCAGGTCGATGACGACGCCTTTCAGCGCATCGGCTTCGGGTAGCGCGTCGAGCACGGCCTTGGCATAGCGCTGGTTCTCCTCGGCCGACTGGCCGCTGAAATGCGGCAGAACGATGAGCAGGATGCCGTCATCGAGCGTCGTCACCGAAGGCTCGGTTGCCATGTCCTCGGCCGACAACTCCTGCTGGCGCTCCTCAGTCCAGATGAAAGAATGCTTGCCCCCGGCTACCTTAATCGCCGTCCGGGTAATCTCGTAAGCCTCTTCTTTCGTCCCCGGCCTGGCTTCCAGCGCCGCCGCCCGGGTCTGTTCCCACGCCGGCCCCTCAGCGAAAAGCCCGTGCTTGTCCATCAACTTGACGGCTTTCTTGACATATTTTTGTTCCGGACTCTGGCACCCGGCCAGCATCAGACTGGCCAGCGCAGCCAGTGTGAAAAAAGAGAGATACAGTGAACGTTTCATACGGCGAATGTACGCATTTTATGGCAATTATCCTCGCGGAACGACATGTCCAAGCAGATTCTGCGCAGTCGGTCTGGCAGCGAAAGGTATGACGGCGCCGCTTGATGCCTTTCGCTGCCAAATACCGACGATTTCGGCCGAAAAGTGGCAACGAAAGGGATGAGATAGATAAATGATCCCTTTCGTTGCCAAACAATGGGATAAAGGAATCGGCCTCTGGCCCACATCTCTCGCGAAAGATGCTTTATAGCCAGAGGCATCGCTTCAATTGGGCTTCCGTGGTCCTTTTCCGACGGCGGGGCCAAAGGTTTTTCCAGAGCAGATTGCAGAGCCAGATCCGTTGCTGCCGGGACAGTTCGTAAAGGGTGGCGCCTTTGAAGTATTTGGGCAGACAGGCATCGTCGATGACGGCACATAACTCCAGGTCCGTAATCTTTTGCGGATCATATCGCCCTTTTTCATTTTGCAGCAGCCGGCCAATCTCTTCAGGAGAATAACCGGGTTCCATAACGGCCATCGTAATGATGGGCGTGGTGGATTCTTCTTGTTGCTGTTCTTTTACCGACATTTCATCGCCGATCTTGTTCATCTGGTAAAGATAATTCCGCGGAGTGGCGTAGAAGGATTCCACCTGTGCAGTATCGATAATGTCTTCCCGCAGCAGCAGCCCGTTGGTATCCATCCTATATTCTGTCGGAATGTTGATTCCTTTGGGCAGATACTTATAGCGTTGGTCGGCAGGTATCAATGCCACCGGTTGCCGATGCCCGAAGTCCTGCTGGAAAAACACGCCGGCTGAACAGTGCCGGTAACCGAAAGGCGTCTGTGAAAGTCCGTGATGGAGACCCTGCCGGTTTACGTAGTTCAGGGCAGCCACGGTATGGTGGAATCCTTCCACCTCCAGCGAAAAGGGGCGCCTTTCGCCCAGGCTTCCCCGTCGCTTGTATTTCGTATTGAAAAACCGGGCATGCGCATAGCGTGTCCGCCGGATGACTTCTTCCGGACAGTCTGTCTGAACCAGTTGATGGAAATGAGTGGTCAAGAAACCTTCTGCCAGCAGACGGGAATCTGTTTCCAGGATGGCAAGTGCCAGTGCATTGAAGCCGCGACACAAGTCGGCTTCACTCCGGAACATCACTTCCTCGTGGGAAGAGAGGCAGAGGTGATAGGTCTTTCTCATGGCATTTCGTTTTACTACAGTTTCACAAATCTTTCGCACGCTTCGTTCGCCACGGCCCGCCGCACCGACGAAATGCTTTCCTCAAAGATAGGGATTATTTGCTAACTTTACTGCATATAACGCTGCCATTATGAACAAGAGAATCCGCCTCTTCGATGAAATCATAACTGCTGTCTTGCTGCTGGTGACACTTTTCCCGCTAGTACACTATGGCGAACTGGCAGGGATACCTGTTCCCAGGCATTTCTTCCATGGAGAAATTGACGCCTGGGGAGACCGGACGGTTTTCTTATATCTGGCCCTCATCGCTGCGGCCTTGTATGGACTGCTATTCTTTGTCCAAAAACACCCTCGGCTGATCAATCTGCCCCGGCAAGCGGGAGAAGACAATCCAGTTTTAGCGGCTGCGATCGGCCGCGCCATAAAAATGTGGGGGATTGCCGTCTTTGCCTGGCTGTCACTGAGTCTCTATCTGATGGCGGTCGGGAAACTTGCGCAGCCACTGTCTGGTGTTACCTGGACACTGCTTGCTGCGATGGCGGTACATCTGCTTTATCTCATTTTCCGGCAACGAAAGGTATAGTTCATCTATCTCATCCCTTTCGTTGCCACTTTTTGGCCCTAATCGCCAGTTTTTGGCAGCGAAAGGCATCAAGCGGCGCCGGCATTCCTTTCGTTGCCAGACCAGCGGAGCGAAAGGGAATAGCCGGCAGATGCGGCTATTTGTTGGCTTTGCGATATTTCCGCGAGATGGGGAGGGTCGTGCCGGCAGCGACCAGGGAGTCGGCCTCGACCGACGAAATGCAGGCGCGATTGACCAGGTAGGAACGGTGGATCCGGACAAAGTCTTCGCCGAGGATGTTTTCCCATTGACCGATGCGGGTTTTGTTGCGGTAAGACTGTCCGGCGACGGTTACCAGCCGGACTTCCGTATCGTTGGACTCGATGTAGGCAATGTCTGCCGCAGCGAGCGTGACCATCTTCCGGTCCGAAAAGAAACGGATGGTGGGAGAATCGGCCGGAAATCGCTTGTCGAGCCATCTGCGCCAGCCCATGTCCCCCAGCGCCAATGCGCTCAGCAGCAGACCGAGGAAGACCGGATTGACCAACACAGGCTGCACGTCCAGGATATACCAGACCTGGCTTTTCATGAAGGGACTCCAGAGCAGGCGATGGATGAGCAGAATCAGCAGGACGGATGCCACGAGGACCAGCGCGAAGACATACAGCTTGTGGACAGGCTGCTCAGCCTTGGGCATCAGCCATTCCAGGACGATAGCGCAGGGACAGAATACCAGACTGATCAGCAGGGCCTGGGTGAATGAATAATCCAGACTCAGCAGGATGGCGGTGATCAGCGCCAGCGCAATCATCCAATATCCGATACGAAAAGCAAGCTTCATCGTTTTTGCAAAAATAGCGAAAAACCGGCAGCCGGGCAAGACCCGCGAGGCTGGAGTGGGTTTTGACAGGGCTATGACGGGATTTATTTTTGGAGAGTGCCACGTTCGAGCGTATCTTTGCAGAAAAACACCAAGAAGTTATGAACGAAGAAACTTACCTGGTAAAGGATTCCGCCGGGGTATTTCGCCCCGAGGCTTTTGATATGCCCGACTGGTCGCTTTCCCGCTTTTTCATTGACGGCGGCATGGTCGGGATGATCCTGCTTTCCTTGTTCCTCATCGCACTCCTGCTGGCTGCCTGGAAAGCGCCGAACTGGGTCAAGGAGACAGGTCTGGGAGCCCTGGTTTTATCGGCGATCCTGGCCGGGAAGGATATTTTCCGGATATGCGAACTCTACGAACGTTTCGGTGGCGAAGCCAGCCTGTATTTCGGCGGTCTGAGGCTTGCCCTGATTCCGTTCCTGTACGGCTTGATCATTTATTTCATTTCTCTTATCATACGTGTCATCCAAAAACCCAGGGCCTGATTCCTATGAAAAAGTATCTTTATTTCGCAGCCTTTGCGCTGTCACTCCTTTCCTGCGGGCAGGAGAAGAAATGTACAGTCCAGGGGAAAGTCTCTGTACCGGACAGTAGCCAACCATATTATGCCGTCCTGACGGATGCGGGTGTCGCCCTTGACAGTTGTTCCATAGAAAACGGCTCCTTTACGCTGACCACCGGGCAGTGTCCGCAAAAAAGCCTCAACATAAAAATTCACGACGCGGCGGGAAAATGGATCGGCGACGGCAGTCTGTTCGATCAAGTGATGGAAATCGTACCCGATGCACGCAGGATGTCGGTGAATATCGATGACGCTTCGTCAGAAGGAAGTCCGCTGACAGCCGTCTTGAATGCGTTTCTGCTCACCTTGAACGGTTATTTTGAAGGGGATGCGGCCTTTCAGGAAAAGGCCGCGGCAATCGGTGACGACCCGGAGAAAATGAGCGGACTGTTAGCATGGAATAAGCAGCGTATCTTGTCCTTGACGAAAGAGACCTATCTGTCCCATACGGATGACGCCGTCGGCCTGCTGGCGCTGCGCCTGTTTTCCGGTATGGGGGTCAATCCTGAGGAACTACGCAATCTGCTCGCTCAGGGGGCGGGCTTCATCCAGGAAAACGACGAGATTCTGATGGCCTTGCTTTACATGGAAAATGAGGGCAAAGAAACCGGATCTGCCGAATGGGTCCGGATCAGCCGCGAAGGAGCGATTCTTTCCCAAGAAACCTGCGATGTCGCCACGCTCTATGATTCCATTGTCGGGCAGGGACAGTATGTCCTCTTTGACTTCTGGGCCAGTTGGTGCGGCCCCTGCCGGGAAGAGATACCCCGTGTCATCCGGCTGGCGGAGAAATATGCCGGCAAAGGGTTGAAAGTGGTGGGCGTCACCGTCAAGGACAAACCCGAAAACTCCCTGAAGACGATCCGGGAGATGGGCATCGGCTATGACCAGATTTTCGATACCGAAGGCATCTTCTGCAACAAGTTCCCTCTCCGGGGCATCCCGCATTTTTTCCTCCTCGACCCTTCCGGCGAAATAATCCTGGAAGGTCACCACAATCTGGCCCAATTTGACGAGAAGATCTCACACGTGCTCTGATTATTGACTTGCGCTGGGGGAGAAGGCGGCGATGACAGCCTGGAGGGCGCGGGCGTCATCGCGGGGGCGGCTGGTGCCTTCGTCGTTGCCGGACTTGAGGGTGTAGTAACGGTTGAGGAAGCTGTTGGCGTCCGACCAGATGGTGTGGATGTAGCCTTGCAGGCGGGCAGCCGTTTCCGGTGCGGATTGTTTGCGGAAACGGACCATGTCGCTGATCTGCTGCAGGCAGAGATCGGGGTTCCGATAGCCGCAGGACGCGACGTTAAATCCCTTCGTGGCGAAATAGACGCCGGTCAGGTCCGCCCGTTCGTAGTGCCAGTCGCAGATGAAGACATCTTTCGGAATCATGTCGATGGCCGGCCAGGTGTCGTTGTAGCTGGCTTCCCACTCTCCGAGTCCGGTTGTGCGGCCGTCGAGCAGGCGGTCGCCCCAGATCATCAGCTGGCGGCCTTTCTCCGCCAGGTGGTCGCGGATCAAGGTGACTTCACCGGCGAACAGTTCGGCTTTGTCGTGATCGTGGCAGCGGGGGCATTCCGCTTCGCCCAGATAGAATACTTCGTCCATTCCTGCATGGAAGCCGTCGGACTCAAATGCATCACAGAGTTCATCCACTACCGCAAAGACGACGTCGTGGACGCCCGGATGGAGCGGGCAATAGCTTTTGCAGTAGAGACCTTCGGGATTGGGCCAGGGTTTATAATTGGCTGTCTTGACGGAAGGGTTTTCGTCGAATTGGGGATACTCCCGGAGCAGGGCATACGTTTGCTCAGCCCACGATTGATGCCCCAGCAGATTGATCTGCGGCACGACGCGGATGCCGTGCTTGCGGCAGACCGCTACGATTTTCCCCACATCTTCCCGGGTCAGCGGATTGGGGTCCCGGAGTTCCGGATGCGATTCAAAGGCATAGTTCCAGTCCACCCGCAGGATAAGCAGGTTGAAATGGGCGGGCGCCAGTTCTTCTTCCACGAAGGTAAGGAAACGATCCAGACCTCCGGGTTTGGGTGCTTCGATGGCCAGCCCCCGCACGGGCAGGGACTCGGCGGCCTCTTCTTCTGCGGCCGGGCAGAAGGAAGGGAAAAGCATCATCAGGGATACGGTCAGCAGCAAAAAGGAGCAATGTTTCATGGCGACAATGTGTATGAATCAGATGGCAGACAAATATATAAAATATTCCTTGGATTGCGTCTCAAAGCGTCAGGTGTCCCCTTCGGATGGTGGTTTCGAGGAGTTTGCCGGGGATGATGTGGAGGACAGCGTCCACGACAGCGTTGAGTTTGGCTTCAGGAATGATGTCTGCGCGGACGACGTGGGAGATGGTTCTCCTCGGGTCCGGCCGTCTGGAAATCTTGACCGGGCTATCGCAGCAGAAGATTCGAATTCATCCGGTCCAGGTCACGGCGGAGGCCTTCGGCATTGCGGCTTTTAGCGGCATTGAGCTTGCCGAAATTCCATTTCACGGAGAAGACGAAGCAGCGGCCGGTCTGGTTATGCATCGAATCTTCCACGTAGTTGGCCGTCACGTCGTGAAACGTCGAGCGCGACTGATTGAGGATATCGTCGATGCTGAAGCGGAGAGCCCAGGCTTTGATGTTCTTGGTCAAGCTGAAATCCCAGCGAATGTACGGCTCGTTGTAGCCCTGCGGGAAGCCGGCGAAGAAGTAATAGCGGGCACCGGTGTTCAACTCAAAGCCGTGTTTCGTGGTCCAGTCGAAAGAGCCGCTTACCGTACTGGTCCACGTCCGCGTGTCGGCATCGCTATCCAGCGAATAGTGGGACGACCGCATGGAAGTAGAGGCACCGGCGCTTGCCGTGACCTGGTCGCCGCGGTAACGCAATGACATCGAAGGAGCCAGACGCAACGAGTGCGTCAGGCTCTCGTTGAAACCGCTCGCACCGGAATAGAACCTTTCACCCCGTTCGTCCGATCCCCAGAACCCGGCCATGAAAGCATTATAGTCGAAGGCATCGATGTCGAGCGGGTCGAGGCGCCGCACCTTCTGGAAACTGACCGAACGGGTGTACATCGTCATCAGGTTGATTGTCGTGGTCAGACGCTTATCGGCCGTCAACGGCGTATTGAAGAACGAGAAGACCGACGCGTTCAAAGCCGGTTTGGCCGCATTGACAGGAATGCTGTAATGCACGCCGTCCGCATCGAACCAGCTGGCTGACACGGAACTGCGCAAAGTCATTCCGCCACTGAAGGACAACGAGAGCGACCGTTGCGCCGCGGCGTTGTTCGCATTGATACTGAAACTGGTATTGTGGCGGTATGAAGGCAGCAGGTAGATATTGCCGAGCGAAAGCCGGGTCGGAACGGCCAGATTGAGCCGGGGCAGCATATTGGCGGCCGAGGGCTGCGAAGCGTTTCCATTGTAGAAGATGAAGAAATTGGCCTGCTGCCCCTTCCGCCAGCGCAACTGCAGGTAAGGGCTCCAGTCGAAGATCCACTCTCCGATGCCGCTCTGCGTAGTCACGCCGCGCGAAACGGAGGTCACTTCATTGAGCGACTCCTGCAGATTCGCGCCAAACTGAACGGAAGTATAGCCTTTCTGGTACTGCAGTTGGACGAGTTCCCGGAAGAACACATAGCGGCTCTTAGTGGAAGTGGAATAATAGGCATTGGGCGTGCGATAATCTCCCTGGTCGATGACGGAGGCGTCGAAATGGGCGGCACCGGACGTCCGGTCGAAAGCATCTTTTACGTTGTTGCGCCAGGTTATGAAGCCGGCCCCTTGGGCAGACAGCACCCAATTTGCAGAAAGGGGTTCGACATATGTGAAGTTGAGACTTCCGCGCCCGCTCCGGTTGTCGGTATCATAGAAAAGGTCTTTCACCGCTGCTGCGCCGGCGCCGCTGAACCACGTTTCGGAATACTCACGGCTGTCCGCATCATAGTCTGTGTAGGCAAACTGTCCGTTGAGGGTGAGACTGCGACGTTTGTTGCCACCCAGATTGCGGAATCCCAGTTCGACAGAAGAACTGTGGTCGGCCTCGCGAGACAGGGAAAACGTGCTGGAAGAAGAACTGTTGAGGAATTCCCCGCCCGACTCCTGCGTGCGGTTATCGTTGTACCTTTCCCGCTGACCCCGCGTGTAGGTAAAACGGGGCCTGAAGGTAAAGAGAATCTTTTTGCGGTCGGTGTTCTTCAGTTCGAGATTGGCCTGCAGCGAGTGGTCGTTTGTGAAAGTCCTGGTCTCCGTATCCGAAAGGTTGTCGTTCCCCCCGGGCACGAAGGTAGTGCGGGATGCTTTGCTCCGGTTGTCCACGAAACCGTGGTTAAACTGGGCGGAAGCCGAGGTTTCCAAGCCTTTGAGCCGGGTGGTATTGTAATTCACGCCGGCCTGCTCCTGCGTCGTAAGACCGAGGCCCATCGAAGCGGAAGCTCCCTCTTCCGAGAAAAAGACTACGACACCACCGACACCGATCGGCGAGTTTCCGGCATTGCCCACGAGCGTCAGCTGGTCTTTTTCCGTATAGCCCGACACCAGGACGCTGCCGGCGTAGAGGAGGCCGCGGTCGTCAATCATCTCGGCCGCCCGGTCCCCGGCCAGCGTGCTGCCCAGCCCCGCCTCCACGTTGCCGAACCAGCCTTCCTTGAACTCCTGCTTGAACTCCAGGTCCATCACCTTCTCGCGATTTTCCGCCACGCCGGTGAATTCCTCGGCATCGGTCTTCTTGTCGATGACCTTCACCTTGTCCACCACCTTGGCGGGCAGATTCTTCAAGGCCATTTTCGGGTCATCGGAGAAAAAGGTCTTGCCGCCCACCGTAATGCGCGGGATGGTTTCGCCATTATACTTGATGGTGCCGTCGTCCGAGACTTCCATGCCGGGCATGCGCTTGATCAGGTCTTCCAGCACGGCATTCTGCCCGAGCTGGAACGAGGCTGCATTGAAAATCACGGTATCCTGCCTGATCTCGATGGGATTGCCGATGGCCGTGATGCGCGCGGCATCGAGCAGCTCCGTGTCTTCCGCCAGGGCGACCGTACCCAGATCGACTTCCTGCTTACTCCAGGAAAAGCCGAAATACTGTTCTGCCTGGTAGCTCTTGTAGCCCAACAGTTCTACGAAGACGTTGTAAGTACCGAGCGTGACCTTCTTGAGCTGGGCCACGCCCAGCGTATCGGTCACCGTGAAGTTCGTGATCAGCGTATCGTTCCTGGCCGTCAGATAAACCGACGCGTAAGGGATGGGCGCCTGCGTCTTCTCCTCGACCACCTTGAGCTTTACCGTGCCCACGTTGGGACCGTCGAAGCCGCCGCGGCCCGACACGACAATCACCTGTGCCGTCGCCGGTTGCCAGGCCGTCAGCGCGACTATCAACGCGAGGGCCGTCAGGCCCGCAAATCGTATGTTCTTCCAATCCATATCTTTTAGTCGCAAATAGTCCCCAAAAGTTAAAGACTCCTACTCTTCCGGCCAGTTTTCGCCCCATTCGGGCGAAAGCCCGGTGTAGGCGACGAACAGTTCGGGCTGGAATCCGCCGATGATGCGGCGGATGCGACCCTGCCGGTCGGTATAATAATAAGTCGGAATCCCGCGGATACCCATTTTCTTGTCGAGCGGTCCCTCCTTTCCCTGCAAATCCGAGATCAGCAGATAGGGCTCCAGCTGAAAAGCTTTGACCCGCTTCTGGAAGTCGGCCATGTTTTCCGCATAGACATACGCAACGACGGCCAGGCTGTCACGGTCGGTGGCGGCTAGCAGGTCCTTGAACCAGAAGTGCGTGCTCCGCTTGATCCAGCCCCATCCCTCATAGATGAGCAGGACGCGCTTGCCATCGGTGACCGACCAGTCGAAGGGCTTGCCGTCGATACCGACGCCCTCGAAATGCGGCAACGGGTCGCCCACCTCCGGCGTTTTCTTTTCAATATGCTTACGGAGTGCCTGGCCCAGCTTTGTCTTCTGCATGCCGGGATTCAGTGATTCGTAGACCTGGCGCAGGTCTTGCCGGGACACGTGGTCGGCGCTGCGGGTCACTTTATCGAGGGCACTGGGCGACGTAGCCGCGTGCAGGAGCGCCAGCCGGATCCGCTCCTGTTCCAGGGCAATGAGCCGCCGGTTCTCTTCTTGTTTGGACACGTACGGCGAATAGATGTCGATCTGCTTGTCGTGAAAAAGTTCCTCAGCCGCCACATATTCGTCTTCCGTAGAATGAACCTCGACCGGTTCTTTCCGGCAAGCAACGGCCGCAAGCAGGAGCATCAGGATGATGAAGAGTAGGCGTGGTTTCATGGGGTTCACTAATGATTCGATCGGATTACGTTGAGCAGCACCACGCCGTTGCAGGCTTTCTCTCCAAATATGGTCATGGCTTCTTCGCCGTGGATATAGGCATACCACTTCCAATTCCACCGCCCTGAACCAAGCTCCATGCGGCGCTGGTATGGGAACTCTACGCCATTGACAAGCATCAGCGGGAATTGGTCGGGATCGCTCACATTGAAACCGGGAATCAGCCGGAAAGAAACCCTTCCCGATTCATCAGGCGCTTCGGGGCGGGACTTCATGCTTATCAAGCCCCTGGGAACGGGACGTCCGAAAGCCCGGGCGATTTCTTCGGGGCCAAGGACGGAAAAATCACCGATCTGCTCCCGGCGGATCGAGAAATCATTCCAGGAGACGGATTCGTTGTCCAGAAGGAGAATCGGCTGGTGCCCCAGCGAGAAACCGTCGATCTGCACCTGGGCATTGGCCAGCAGCATCAGCCCCAGCAGCGGCACACAAGCCAGCAAGCGCCAGGCCTGCGCCATTTTGGCAGCAGGACGCGACATCATCCGGACGCGGTCTTTTAAAACACTGTCACTAAAGCTATTGGCAATGGTATAACCACGCTGTGCCGCGGCTTTCTGTACCAGCAGGAACAAATAGCCTTTCCGATCGGCACCCCGCTCGAGAACCGCAGCATCAGCCTGGAACTCGTGGACAGCGCAAAGGTCTTCCCGGAGCATCCAGATGAAAGGATTGAACCACTGCAGGGCGGCGGCGATATCCACCAGCAGCAAGTCGCGGGAATGATGGAGCCGAACGTGCGCACTTTCGTGATCGAGAATCTCTCGGCGGCCAGACTGCCAGTCCGCACGCGGGAGGACGGCATTCCGCATCCAGCTGAACGCGATGATGTCGTGGTCGACGACATAGACGCGGATGCCGTCCTCTTGAGAGACCGGCTCCCCGCTGCGCAGAATCCGCCGCACTTGCCAGATCGAACAGAGCAGACGCCCCATTACCCAGACTACGCCGACCAGATAGAGCAGCGCCACCAGATTATGCCAGAGAGCCGGCTTGACAACGGGCGCGGGCAGGCTCAGCACGTCGGTCAACAGCGGCTGGCTGGCCGTCATCAGGTCGGTCACCTGTGTCACTTCGGCCAGTGTCCGGCCGCGATGGAAGGTAATCACGGCGAACGGCAGCACAAAGCTGGCGGCCGTGGCGCCCAGCAACACCGCCCGATTCAGCCGCAACAACGTTCCGTTGCGCAGCGCCACCCGGTAGAACAGGTAGAAGACGGCCAGCGCGAGGGAAGCCTTCAGCAGATATAAAAGGAAAGGCATCATCGGCGTGCGCTCATTGTTTTTCGATCTCGCGGATCAGTTCTTTCAGATCCTCGATGGAAATCTTCTCATCCTTGACCAGGGCCGATACGGCCTGCAGGTACGAATTGCCGAAGAACTTGTCCACGACATTGGTCAGCGTGGCCTCGCGGTATTCATCCTGCGAGACGGCCGCTTGATAGCGGTACGTCGGCCCGAAGGCCTCGTGGCTCAGGAACCCGTCGGCCTCCAGTGTCCGCACCTGCGTCGACAATGTATTGAAATGCGGTTTGGGATCGGGATAGGATTCCCGAAGTTCCCGGACGAACAAAGCCCCGTGTTCCCAGAACCGGCTCATGATCGCCTCTTCTTTATTAGTCAACCTTCGCATCTGACTTGCTTTTTGCAAAGATAAACTAATAATTCTAAATATACAACTAAAATTATTAGTTATCCTCTGCCGTTGCCTTTATCCCATTCCTTGCGGGCGACGCAGACCAAGCGGCGCCCTCGTGTGCGTCGCGCGTGCGCTGTCCTGTGGATGATTGGGAAAGCGGCCCTGTCAGGGTTCGTTCATGAAGATCTCGCCTTTGATGTAGTCGATGCTCTTTTTGGCGAATTCGTAGCCGCGGGAGCCGGGACGGGCGAGTTTGAGGTAGCGCTCGTAGTATGCGAGGGCTTCCTTGTATTTCTTCAGCCGCTCGTAGCAGTAGGCGATGGTGGAGATGGCCTGGATATACGAGGGATTGTAGCGATAGGCCTCCTGGTAACGGGGAATGGCCTGGTCAAACTGTTCCAAACGATAATAGCTCGCACCGTACTGCTGATGGATGCGGGAGACCATCGCGGAATCGGGCTGAATCATGGCCTCAGCCTTTTCGAGCCAGGGCTTGACCTGCTTTTCGAAAGGCCGGTACATCTCTGTCTTGACGGCGGCGATGGCCACGGCCAGGTTGGCGTCGCTGGAGTCGAGGGCCCAGGCTTTCAGCAGTTCCCTTTCCGCTTCGTAAGTGACATTCGTGTGCCAATAGCTCTGGCCGAGATAATAATGCAGCGGATAATTGTCGGCGCCCAGGTCTTCCAGCCGCTTGAAAACAACGGCAGCGGAATCGTATTGCGCGGTCAGATAGTAAGCCAGCCCCCGGATGGGCGCCACGGTGAAATTGTCGGAATCCATGGCCAGATAATCACCCGTCATCGACAGGACGCCGTCGTAATCCTTGGCGGTGAGCAGCAGGTTTGCCGCCTTGCTTACGACCGCTTCGTTGCGCGGCTTGAGCGCCAGGGCCTGGCGATAGCAGACCAGCGCCGAGTCGGAGAGGCCCGCCAGGTTGTAGGCATCCCCTACCAGTGCGGCCACGGCCGGGATGGAATCGCGGGCGAGGATGTTCCGCCCGAGCGACGCGCTGGCGGGATAGTCTTTCATCCGGAAAGCGATCTGCATCTGCTTGATCCGGTAGAGCAGATTGTCCGGCTCGTGGAGCGACAGCAGTTGATAGGTCCCGGCCGCCGTCTCGTAATCGCCGTTCACGAAATGGCAGTCCGCCAGCTCGGAGAGCACTTCCTCATCGAAGACGCCGGGCGTCACCAACCCAGAGAGCCGCTCGATGGCCGCATCCGTCTTGAAAATGCTCTTCAGGTAGCGGGCTTCCGAAAGCGCCGCGCGCCGCGCCAGCGAGTCCGCCGGCTGCGCCGCCGCCGCGCCGGATAGCAGCGCGGCGGCCAGCACGGCCAGCGACAGGACAAACGATTTCATACTACTTCTTCTTCGACAATTGGAAGACGACGGGGAAATTGTAAGTCACGCGGACAGGTTCGCCCTTGATGAGACCGGGGGTCCATTTGGGGGACTGGCTCACGACGCGGACGGCTTCTTCATCGAGGACTGGAGCACAGCCGCGGACAACGTGGACATCCGTGACGCTGCCGTCTTTCTCAATGGTGAACTGCAAGGTCACACGGCCCTGGAGCGAGTCTTTGACCGCCTCTTGGGGATACTTGAGATTCTCGTTGACCCAGTGGGAGAACTGGCCGACGTCTCCATCCTGGAAGCGGGGCTTGGTCTCCAGCAGGGAAAACGGGACGGGATTCTGCCCGGCCGAAGGGGACTTCGTCTCCGGAGCGGGCAGGGTCTCTTCTACAACGGTTTGATCCGCAGGGAGAATGCTTTCCTGCGAAGTACATTCTGCCAGCAGCAGCATTGTGCCGCCGAGCAGCGGAAGGAGCAGCAGCAGAGAGAGTTTCTTCCAGGCTGCCTTGTAGGTGATTTGCATCAGGGTAATACGGTTTTTGAGTTGGGCGTGATTGAAGCCGTTGGCCAGGAGGAAACGCTTTTCCCCCACGGCTTTTTTCACGAGCAGAAGTTGGTATTGGGTTGCATCGATGCCTTGGTTGAGGACGAAGTCGTCGGCTTCGTATTCGTGGAGCAGTTTGAGTTCGCTGCGGCAGATCCATACCAATGGATTGAACCATTGGAAGACGGACAGCAAAGAAGCAAACAGCAGGTCGCAGGAATGACCGGCGCGCACATGCGCCAGCTCGTGGGTAAGAATGGCGGGATAGCGTTCGAAGTCTCTGCGGCTGAGCACGATGTGCCGCATCCAGCTGAACGAGGGGCTCTCCTGCGAAAGCAAATGGAGCGTATAACCGTCGAACTTCCGGCCCGGAGCGTGTCGCAGCTGCCGGAACATCCCGGCATAAGAGCGCGCGAAAAACAACAGGATGATGAGTGAGCCGACGGCGTAAATCAGCAAGAGGAGGGTTTGCCAAGAGATGGCGGCCGGCGCCGCGGCAGCGCCTTCAGCGCCTGCTGCCTGCGCGGTCTCGGCGCTGCCGACCACCACCGGCTCCAGCCAGGTGGAATATACGGTCGGCATCGCGACGTGCAGCGGGATCAGCGGCAACAGCAGGCACGCGGCGCTTCCGAAGAGCAGGACGAACCGGTTGAAGCGGAAATGCTCCGTCCGGCGCATCACCAGCAGGAAGAATGCGTCGAAGACGGCCAGCAGCAGCGTGCTCTTGAGCAGGTAGAGGAGGAAGGCGTTCATTTCCGGCCGTTTTCGATCTGTGTAATCAGCGCCTTGAGTTCGGCAAGGTCCATCTTGTCCTCCTCCACGAAGCGGGAAACCACGCTCGCGTAGGAATTGTCGTAGAATTTCTCGACCATGTCTGAAATGGTCAGGTCGGCGAAGCCGTGTTCATCCACCAGCGCGTGGTAACGGTAGGCGTTGGCAAATTTCTCACGGGCCACATAGCCCTTGTCTTCCAGGAATCCGACCTGGGTCGCGACGGTATTGTAGTGCGGTTTGGGATCGGGATAATATTTGAGCAGGTCCTGGATGAACACCGGTCCGTGCGCCCAGATGAGCCGCAGCACCTCTTCTTCTTTTGCAGTCAGTTTTTCCATTTTCAACGGTTTATGGAGTTACTCCACTGCAAAGATACTACTTTATTTTGTATTTCCTAATTTTTTTCGGAAATAAACGAAAATTTATCGTATGGGGGGGGAAGTCCAGGACAAGTCAAATGACTTGTCCTGATATAGGTTTACGGTCCGCGGGTCGGTAATGTAAACTTAATGTAGGACTAAAAATGGAGACACAACCAAGACGTTACAATGATGCTGAGAAACTTCAGATCATTGAAGAGTACATGAGTTCCGGGGAGT
>JAFWOY010000008.1 GCA_017509755.1 Bacteroidales bacterium | reverse complement strand
CTATTACAAGGCAAATAAACCTGAAGAGATGGCCCATGTAATAGCAGAGTTGACAAACGGATGCAGGACATCCGCAACGTATTGAGATAATGAACTTAAAAATAGACTCAGAACTGTAAAGAAAAATCAGGACGGGTCAAACAAGGGAAAAGTTTCGTTTACGTCCTGGCCTGAGAAAGGCTGAGCGAAAATGGTTTCCCGCTAACAGGTTCCCGCTTACCCGAAATTCATCTTCCAATTGCTGAGCCATCACGTACCGTGAGAAGCCTTCGTCTGAGGAAGACGCCCCCGATCCGGTATGACCTTCCACATTAAGACACGGTATAACAAAGGTTCGTGTGGAGGGTGATTATTTGGTTTGCCCAAGAGCCTACCTTTCCAGTCGTGGCTTGCCGTTGTTTGGTCACGACAGGACGCTCATACGCTATAGAGTCCTGTCGCGGCAGGAAAAAGAGTCCATCTGCCCAAAACGATGCCGCGACAGGACCGAACGGCTCACTACAATCCTTTCGCAGCAGAGAATTTGTGTCGCTCGGTCCGCCGCATTCTAACATGGTCCCAAAGCAGTTATCTAACATGATGATTATAAACGAATTGCTACATTCTTTCTGTTCCCGTCGGAACAGAAAGAGGACTTTTGCCAAACCCCGAAATCGGCCTATGGCGCACAACTTCATGAAATCTATCGCTGATTATCAATACAATACGATGGCTAACTGCGCGCCTGTTTGGCGAGAAGACTTTTGATGGTAACGAAAAGCCCAGGGGACAAGGCACTCCCTGCATTAGTTCAACTGGTCGCATTTTGAGACCACGTTTCAAAGCATTATGAGGGGGTCTATAATGAAGAAACCCTTACAGTATAGTTATCGGATACTCATTGCTCCAAATACGCCTCAATTTTAGTCCGAGTCTCCGGAATAGACGGCCGCAGGTACTCTCCGAAGTCCACAATCACACCTTCCTTGTCAATCAGAATATAGAAAGGAATGCCTCGGCCGAGGTGGAGAATCGGGTCAAGCCCAGTCCGTTGGGCGTCGGTCAGGTGGTAATTCTCGATTCCGAGGGCGACGGATTCCGGATCGTCGGCTCCGTTATCCAGCCAGAAATTGACCATGCGGAGCGGCTTTCCCTTTTCATCCGCCGCCAGTCTTTTCTGGAAAGGTTGTTCCTGTTGTGAACCGGGGCACCAATTGGCGCCGATCGAGATATAGACGACCTTTTGTTCTTCCCGGGCGATTACCGACCGCAATAGCTTGAGCCCCTCGTTCTCCTTCGGGACAATGGTCTGGCCATCCCTGGGCTTGTCGGCGTGCAGGATGGCATTGGAAAGCGCCCGGGGATTTTCCCGCCAGGCCTTCTTGAATGCATACTTGTCCCGGGTGGAGAGTTTCAGCAGCGGGTAGGTTACATTGTCATTGAAGTCGGCAAAGTACTCCTCGAAACGATCCACCCGATTGGCTTCCAGCAACTGGTTGTAAAAATGCGTGATGAGCATCTGGCGCAGCATATCGTTTTCCGTCGCGCGTTTCAGGAAATCGATCTGCGCAGCGTAAACATCGCTTGGATGAAGGGCTTCTTCTCTGTCGGGAGAACTGAATACGAATATCCAAGTGGCGATATTGGAAGACAGGGTGAACAGGTTGCTGTTTATGCAATCCTCGCTGAAAAGCGGTTCGGCATCTTTTACCTGGAAGTAATCCGAGACATCTTCCCCCTGGTCGGACTTGTATTGGAGCAGGCTCTGAATGAGCTGGGAATAATAATCGGCCTCGATTTCCTTGCGGCAGATCTCAATCAGTTCTGTGCTTGGCCGTGCCTCCCGGATGAATTCATCCAGGCGGGCGAGATAGGATTCCCGCGTTTGCCTGATCGCCGTCACAAAAACGTCGGCGTGCTCATATTTCCGAAAAGCAGGTTCCCCTTTCGAATCCAATTCCCACGTCGAAAAACCTGGCCAAACTCTGAGATAGTATCTCACGAGGAAGTCATTGAACTTCTCATTGTTCTCCGCTCCTTTCCCGGAATACTGCACTTTCCCCAAATCGGAAAAATCCAGTTCCACGTGGATGGAGTCTCCGGGGCATACCACCAGATGGTCAATATATGGTGGCATCGAGATGGTCCTCGGCGCGTAAGGCATAAACGAAAACCCAAAGGTATCCTCAAAGATGGCCGATGTCTGTTTCTCCGAAACCCGGTCATAAAACGGAATCGCAATGCTGATTTCCGTCGTTTGCGGATATACCTCCCGGTGGGAGATATGCCCTGTAATCACAGCCGGCCTGGAATAATCAGCCTCATTCCCTTTGATATTCGCTGTTTCAAAGACAAAAGCCGACTCATCCATTCCGTTCTGCTCACTTCTTTGTCGGCAAGACGGCGTAACGAAAATAGTTGCTATTATGGCGAGTCCAAGATGGAAAAAACTGCCGAAAAGATGCTTCAGGTTCATATGTATTAAGAGGT
This sequence comes from Bacteroidales bacterium, assembly GCA_017509755.1. Lineage (GTDB taxonomy): Bacteria > Bacteroidota > Bacteroidia > Bacteroidales > UBA932 > Cacconaster. The sequence continues at coordinate 139,997 of JAFWOY010000008.1, read as the reverse complement.
TGCAAAAAATGAGCCTTTTTCTTTAGCTAGCCCCGGCAATCCATAAATGTTGCACATGTAAACATATTTAGACATGTGCAAATTACTTTTTTGTCGCTAAAATGGGGCATTATTTGGGGCACTAGAAACAAAAAAAACGCCTCGCAGATATCTGCAAAGGCGTTTTAAGCGGTGCGGACGAGACTCGAACTCGCGACCTCCGGCGTGACAGGCCGGCATTCTAACCAGCTGAACTACCGCACCTAATTTTTACAGGGCTAGCCCCGAACCCTCTCGCTTCGGCCTTGCTGTTGCGCAGGACTGATCCTGCCCGGCCTTCGCTAGCGGCTGCGCCGCCTCTTTGCGATTGGGATTGCAAAGATAAAGACTTTTTTTTAGTGTGCAAAAAAAATCAATACTTTTTTCTTCTTGGCGCAAGTTGCAAAGGGGGAACCGTCAATACTTGTGTCTCGTTTCAGCAATTTCATCGGGCGTAATCTTTTTGCGGTCCATTTGGCGCCAGGCGTAGGCGATGTAGGCCACGACGAACGGGATCAGCAGCGAGACCCAGAACATCACCTGTAGTGTGAACTGGCTTGAAGAACTGTTGCGGATCGTGAGCGAACTGGGCAGGTCGGTGCAGGAAGGGTAGTAGGCTGTTCCGTTATAGCCGGCCACGAAGAACACGCTCATTACCACCAGCACAGTGCCGATGCCGGCAGGCCAGATGCCGCTGCGTTTCTTTGTGAAAGCACCTTGGTAGATGCCCCATAGTAGCAGGGCAACGCCGATGAGGAACAGGGCCAGGACCACGGGCATCTGCAGGAAGTTGTGCAGGTACTTGTATTTTTCCAGCGAGATGATCCCGTCTTCGTTCGCTGCATAGCCGGGGCGTACCAGCAGGATGAGCAGCCAGCTCAGGAAGAAGGTCAGGAACGGTACGATGCTCATTTTGACGGAGCGGTGCATCTGGGTATGGATGACGTCGTCATTGACGTTGTTGAGAATATACAGTCCGCCGAGGATGGCCGTCAGGAACATCAGCGCGCAGCCCAGCAGTACGGCGTGGTATTGCACCAGTGCTTCGAGACCGTGCCAGCCGTTGCCCCAGGTGCTGATGACGGGCGATGCGGGGTCGGTGATGGCCACTTTGTTGACGGTGAAATCACTGCCGGTGAAGAAGGTGCCGACGGCTGTTCCGATCAGGAATGGCGCCAGGAGCGCGTTGATCATCAGGAAGACGCGGAAGGCCTGGCTGCCGATCAGGTTTTCTTGCTTGTTCTGGAATTCATAGGATACGGCCTGGAAAACGAAAGTGATCAGGATGAGTACCCACACCCAGTAGGCGCCGCCGAAACTGGTGCTGTAGAAGAGCGGGAAGGAGGCGAAAAAGGCACCGCCGAAGGTGACCAGCGTCGTGAAGGTCAACTCCCATTTGCGGCCGGTGGAATTGAGGATCATCCGCTTCTGCAGGGTTGAGAGCGTCCGGTTTCCGAGGTGGAGATTGGCTCCCTGCACGAACATCAGGAAGACGAGCAGGCCGCCCAGCAAGGCGATCAGGAACCACCAGTAATTCTGTAGGAATGTATAGGACATGGTTTTATTCATTAGAAGTTTCAGGACCTTTTTTGATGGCGCCGATCAGGATGCGGATTTCGATGACCAGGAACAATGTGAAGATGGCCAGGAAGAGGAAGAAGGTTGTCTTGACCGCACCGGCGCTCAGGCTGGAGATGGCCACGTTGACAGGCAGGAGCCCCTGAATGGTCCAGGGTTGGCGGCCGACTTCTGCAACGATCCAGCCGGACTGGCCGCAGATATAAACAAGTGGAATGCACGCCAGGGCCGCGATCATCAGCCATCGCTTGCCGGTGAGTTTGTCTTTCCAGGCAAGCCAGCCGACAACCAGGAGTTCCAGCAGCATGAGCATGCCGAGCCCGATCATGAAGCGGAAAGCCCAGAAGACTATGCCCACGGGCGGAATCACGTCTTCCGGCTTCTCTAGATGGCCGTATCCCATGTACTGTACGTTTTCCTCCAATGCGTAGCGGGCCTCTGCTTTCTCTGATGGATCATCGGTGCTGCGATAGAGGGACAAGGCGACCAGCGCTTTCCGCCCCATGGCCATTTTCTCGGCGACGGATGGGATTTCGTTGCCCTCGTTGTCCGTATATCCGTTGAGGATGTCATTGATTCCGGGTACGTAGCCGTCGATGTCGTGAGTCGCCAGGATGGAGAGCATCCCGGGAATTCTGATGCCGGGAACGATGGTGAAGGCTGCACGCCTTCCGCCGTCGTTCAGGCCCTCGGCCGCTGCCAGCTTCATCGGCTGGAACTCGGCGGCATGGACGCCGGAAGCGTCACCCGAGAGCATCACGGCAAACGATCCGACGATTCCCACGATACTGCCGATCAGGATGCTGGCCCGGGCAAATTTACGCTGGCGGTTCTTCAGCAGATACCAGCAGCTGATGCCCACTACGAAGACGCCACCGGTCACCCAGCCGCTCGTGATAGCATGGAAGAACTTGCTGACGGCCACCGGATTGGAAATGACTTCCCAGAAGGCTTGGGCAGAGGCCATCTCGCTGCGGACGGCTTCCGGGTTGAAGGTCGTACCTACCGGGTTCTGCATCCAGCCGTTGGCGACCAGGATCCAGTAGGCTGAGATCGAGGCACCGATGCCGGTCAGCCAGGTGGAGGCCAGATGGAAGCGCTTGCTTACCTTTTCCCAGCCGAAGAACATCACGGCAAAGAAGGTGGCTTCCATGAAGAAAGCAAGGATCCCCTCGATGGCGAGGGGGGCGCCGAACATGTCGCCCACGAACCAGGAGTAGTTGCTCCAGTTCGTGCCGAACTCGAATTCCAGGATGATGCCCGTCGCGATGCCCACGGCAAAGTTGATGGCGAAGAGCTTCATCCAGTATTGTGCGGTTTTCTTCCAGAAATCGTCTTTCCGGATGACGTAGATCGTTTCCATGACAGCCATCACCAGCGCCAGCCCGAGGGTGAGTGGCACGAAAAGCCAGTGGTAGGCCGCCGTCATCGCAAACTGTATTCTGGACCATACGATTACATCCATGGTGTCAGTATGATTAAGGTTGATAGGTTTCAGGGACAGGGACAGGATCGCCAACTTCAGGATGTTCGCCTGTGAGGCGCTCGCCGACTACCCGGCTGCGCTCCTCGTCGGAAAGACCGGCCATGGCCGGTTTGAAAAAGAAGACGCGCAGGATGGCGAAAAGGATGAAAACCTTGAGCAGGATGAGCCACACGAGCGGTCGGCCCCACGTCATGTTGCGGAAACTGTCGCGGTAGAAATGCCAGACCGTGGCCATCGATTGCCTGAAGGTTTTCATAGATAGCCAAATTTAGCAATTAATTCGTATATTTGCAAAAACCTGACTGGGCTATGAAAAAAACTTGGCTGATTGCTTTCCTGCTTGTTACGACTCTCGGGGGAATGTTGCTGACTGCCTGCCAATCCTCCCGTTCTTCTGAAGTCCGCGTGATGACTTTCAACATCCGGCTTTCTCCGAGTGATGATTTTGACGGCGACAACTGCTGGAACAACCGGCGGGAGGCCGTTATTCGGATGATCCGATCTTCGAAGCCCGACCTGTTCGGCATCCAGGAAGGAATCATCCATCAGGTCAACTACATGGAAGAGAATCTTCCTGAATACGGGCGTTACGGCGTGTGCCGCGATGATGGCCTGGAGCGGGGAGAAGCCAATGCCATTTTCTGGCGCAAGGACCGGTATGACATGAAGCGCTGCGAAACGTACTGGCTGAGCGAGACGCCCGATACCGTGTCGCTGGGCTGGGACGGTGCCTGCCGCCGCATCGTCACATGGGCGCAGTTGTACGACAAAAAGACCCAGCGGGATGTCTGGTATTTCAACACGCATTTCGACCATGTGGGCAAGGTGGCCCGTGAAGAGGCCGGGAAACTCATTGTGGAGCGGATGAAAGCCGTTGTACCGGAAGGGGATCCCATTTTCCTGACGGGTGATTTCAATGCAAACTGGGACAATCCGATCCTCGATCCCATCCGCAGCCTGCTGCAGAACTGCCGCGAAACGGCCCCGGTCACCTGCGACACCAACACCTATCACGCCTGGGGCGAGAAACAAGTCCCGGCTGGCGAAGACATCATCGACCACATCTTCTATCGCGGCGCAAAGGCGGAGAAATACGAAGTGCTGACCGGTGATTATGGTGCCGCCTTCGTCTCCGACCATTGGCCGGTGATGGGAACTTTCCGCTTTTAACGAAGAATCATCAATCAATTAAACATACGAACAATGGGAACCATTATCTACCTGATCGGCCTCGTCCTGGCCATCCTTGCTGTCATTGACATCTTCAAAAAACCCATTTCCCTGGTCGGCAAGGTGATCTGCGCCGTCGTCGTCCTGGCTACCAGCTGGATCGGCTTGATTATCTACTACCTTTACGCGAAGAACCACATTACGGAGTGGTTTAAATAATTCTGGGGCGCCCTGGGCTTCTGGCTGCGGGCAGTTGTCGCACAGGCTCTCACAATGCCCTCCGCTAGCGGCTGACGCCGCTTTCTGCCCCGTTATTCCCGGCTTGACCGGCTTTTCCGTTGCCGCCATCCTCACTGGAACACCCGTATGAGGATGATAGCCGTTTTTTTCGCCTCCCGTCCTCAAATCGAGGTTCTGGTGAGGATGGCGATCATTTATTTGGACGGAAAGAGTTGGTCGACCACGGTTTTCGGCAGTTTCAACAGCCGAGAGATCTTCGCATTGTCGGCGTTGTAATCGTAGTGGAGTTTCCGGGCCAGTTCTATCTTTTCATTTTTCGCCAGCAGCTTCGGACGCTGGCCGGCATAGTTGTCATTGCAGATTCGTTTGACGACTTCGAACAGGTCATCGTCGGTGTAATAAATGGAGTCTCCAACGATGGCGGCAATCTCACGGTAAGATTCAATATCTTTCGCCAGTTTGTTGAAATAGTGCCTGGCATCCAGAAAAACAGCCTCACCCAAATCTAACCTGCAATAATTCATCGGGGAAAAGTATCCGTCGGTTATGACGTATTCCGCTGGATAGTCGGTTTCACGAGCGTGGATCAGACTTCGCTTACCGCGGAGTGTAAGATCTCCGAACCTCTTGCCATTCAATCGCTTGGCTCCTGGCATAAAGTAATAGCTATTTGCGCCATAAGGGTATGAGAACGGTGTCTGGTCCGGATCAACGACATAGTTGTTCCGGTTCGTGTAGCAGATTTGATTGCGGAGCGACTCAACCGTCTCAATCGGAATCGGCTTCTCGCAGACAAAGTTACTCAAATCCGTCGGCCCATATCGTGTCGTCAAATAGCGCAGCAGCCGTTTCCTGAACAAGGTGAAAAAGGCCATCACGTCAGATTCGCTTCCGCACAAGATGAAATGTACGTGATTGCTCATCAGTTCAAAGGTAATGACCTGCACGTTCGGACAATCATACGCGCACATCGCCACCAGCGTCATAGCGAACCCGTAATCCTCCGGATTCTTGAAAATAATCGGTTGTTTTTCGCCGGGTGTACAAAGATGCCATACACCTCCGTACCTTTGAATTGTCCATTCGAAAACCCTTTCGCATCGATCTTTCTTCTCGAAATAAGAATGCTCCTTCACGATCTTTGCCATATCATTCTACACTTACGCCAACGCCACAATGGCTATGGACTGTTACAAAGATACAACGCCACATCCCCGAATGCAAGTTTTTCCGACAATTCTTGCGAGCCATCCTCACCAGGGCCTTCCTGTGAGGATGACGGCTGTTTTTTGCGGTTGCCGTCCTCAATTTGAGGCTCTGGTGAGGATGGAACGGCGGAGAACGGAGCGAATGTCGCAACATTTGCCCGGTTTTTCGCATCTTTGCAGACGGATACACCTTGATTTGTCTTGAAACGGTTCGACATCGACGATTTGTTCCGGCTTTATTACCGGCCGCTATGTCTTTATGCGGCGCGGTTCGTGCGCGATGCCGATGCGGTGGAGGATCTTGTGCAGGCGGCGTTCGTGGCCTTATGGGAGCGGGTGCAAGGGGGCGGGCGGTCACCCGATTCGCCGAAAGCCTATCTTTACCGGATGGTGCACAACCGCTGCATCGATGCCATCCGGCAGGCGGGGAAGGAGGCGGATGGTTCAGTCCCTGTGGAGATGCTGGCGGAAGATGTGCCGGATGAGGAGACGGTTGACCGCTCGTTTGTCTGGGCCCGGCTCTGGACGGCCATCGATGCGTTGCCGCCGAAGCGGCGGGAGATCCTGCTGCTGAGCAAGCGCGACGGTTTGTCGCACGCCGAGATTGCCGCCCGGATGGGCATTTCCGAAAGCACGGTCCACAACCAACTCACCAAGGCGCTCCAGACCCTGCGCACAGGTACCGACCGGGTTTTCTTCAAAATTTTCATCTGGTGAGTAGTCACTTTTGCGGTCTTCTCCGTCATAAGGGTGTAAAACCAGAAAGCCATGACGGAATTCAACGACAAAGATCTCGATTACGTTGCCCGGCGCTACCGCCCCGACAGATACGATACCCGTAAAGCCATCCGGCGTTTCCACGACCAGACCCAGACGCCTGCCCGCCGCCGCTGGTGGATGACGGCCGCTGCCGCGGCCGCCTCCGTGGTCGTGCTGTTCGCCGCCGGCTACGGCATTCGCAGCTGGGTGCGGCAGCAGTCCGAGCCGGCTCCGACGGAGCGGCCCGTCCTCAATCCCAACGTGGCGCAGACGCACGAATTCGTATACGACAATGTCCCGGTCGAAGCCGTGCTGGCGGAACTTTCCGCTTATTATCACTGCACCCTGACCACGGCGCCTTCCGACAAAAAACTGACCGCCACGTTCCCCGACGATGACATCGACTACATCATCGGTCTGATCGAGACGGCATTGGACATCCAAATCACGGTGGAACGATGAGACGCGCTGCCATTCTGATCGCGTTGCTGCTTCCGTTCATGCTCTGGGGGCAGCCGCAGACCACGACCGTGAAGGCGCAAATGGACAGCCTGGAGCACACCTTCGACATCCATTTCGTGTACGACGCCAGCCTGCCGGTCGCGGTGCCGACGACGGTTGAAGTCGATGCGGCGGCAAGTCTCCGGCAGAATCTGGAACAATTGTTCGACGGAACCGGCATCAACTGGCAACTGAAGAAGAAACACGTCGTCCTGACGCCGGCGAAGCAGGCCGCCCCGCGACGGCCGGCGCCCACAATGCCGGTCGATCCTTCCGCACTCTCCTCAGCGGTGGACTCACTGCCCGCCGCCTCCATCACCGGCCATATCGACCGGGATATGAACTATACGCAGACAGGGCTCACGAAACTCGATGGTGCCGCTTTCCAACGCGCTTTCTCTGTGCTGAGCACGCCGGATGTGATCAAAACCCTGCAGTCCTTGCCGGGCGTGGCTTCCGGCGCGGAACTGCTTTCCAATCTCTATGTCCACGGCGGTGACGGCAGCGACAACCTGTATCTGCTCGACGGCGTGCCGCTCTACCAGATCTGCCACCTGGGCGGCATCTTTTCCGCCTTCAACACCGACGCCATCGAGACGCTGGATTTCTACAAGAGCGGCTTCCCGGCCCGCTTCGGCGGCCGGACCTCGTCGGTGGTCGATATCACCACCCGGGAAGGCGATCTCCACGACTACCACGGCACCTTCTCCCTCGGTCTGCTGGAAAGCCGTTTCCAGATCGATGGCCCGATCGTGCCTGAAAAGACTTCCTTCAACTTTGCCATTCGCCGCACCTGGGCTGATGCAGTGCTCTATCCGGTGTTTTGGTATACCAACCTGCGGAAAAAGGAGAATGATCCGGAAACCTGGAGCAATTATTCCTTTACCGACCTGAACGCCCGCCTGACCCACGTTTTCGCCGACAAGAGCCGCCTGTCGGCCGGCGTCTATGTCGGTCGGGACCGTTTCAAGTTCTCGGTGTGGGATCAATGGCGTTCCAGTTTCGCATCTGCCCGGGATACTTCGCGCGTACTGCTCCGCTGGGGCAATGTCCTGGCTTCCGTCGATTGGAATAAAGCGTTTGATAACGGGATGCACCTGCATCTGATTGCATACGGATCGGACACCCGTTCGCTGGAACGCTACGAAGAATCGTCTTTCGGCAGTCATACGGGTGGAGAGCAGGAGAAGATTGATGGGCATGGCCTTTTGGTTGACCTGGGCCTGACCGCCCATCTGGACTGGAATCCGACCCCGGCCCATCACGTACGCTTCGGCTCCGGCGTCATCCGGCATACCTACCGGCCGCACTTCGCCTATGAAAGGAATTGGGCGGTGATGGACAGCGACAGCCTGCGCCGGGCCGCCTGTGAAGTCAGCGTCTATGCCGAAGACGAAATGCGCCTGACGCCGTGGCTGACGGCCAATGCGGGCCTGCGCAATACCGTCTATTTCTCGGAAGGCCGGACCTGGAATTCCCTGGAGCCGCGTCTGGCCCTGAAGATGCAGTGCACGCCCGCGCTCAGCCTGAAGGCCTCTTATGCGGCGATGAGCCAGTTCTCTCACAAGGTCGCCACAACTTACCTCGACTTGCCTACCGACTGCTGGCTGCCTTCCAGTGCGGAAGTTCCGCCGATGCGCTCCCGCCAGTTTGCCGGAGGCGTCTATGCCCGCCTGCCCCACGATATGCATCTGAACGTCGAAGGCTGGTGGAAAAAGATGGACAACCTGATCGAGTACAGTGGTATGAATACGTTGTTTCCGCGGTTGACCGACTGGGAACGGTATTTCCGGACGGGGGAGGGGCGCTCGTATGGCCTGGAGGCGGACTTCGGCTATGAAACGCCGGCCCTGACCGTCAATGCCTTCTATACACTCTCCTGGAATGAGCGTTACTTCCGGGACATCTGGCCCGACTGGTACCGCGACCGCAACGACAACCGCCACAAACTGACCCTGCAGGCCAACTGGCGTGTCAACGAAAAGTGGGAACTCTATGCCGCCTGGAATTATCACAGCGGCAACCGGATGTCGCTGGCCACCCTCTACGCGCAGGGAATCTGGATCCAGGATGAAACCCGCCTGCGCCGACTCGTCAATGGGGGCGACATCGTTTTCAATACGTCGGAACGCTGGGTTTATGAGGCGCCGAACAACGTGAAACTGCCGGATTACCATCGGCTCGATTTCGGGTTCAACCGGCACCGGAAGACCCGTCGGGGCAACGAATCCATCTGGAACTTCAGTCTCTACAACGTCTATTGCCGGCTGAATCCCCTGTATGCCCTCGTCAGCCGGAAAGGACAGGGACTCGGTGATGACAGTTATCTGAACCGGGACAAGATATCCTTTTCCGTGAAGGGCTATGGGATCGTCCCTTTAATTCCGACATTCAGTTATACCTTGAAGTTTTAAGCCATGAAGAAGCATACTTTTGGAATCCTGTGTCTCACGGTCCTGGCGGTCTGCGCCTGCGGCAAAGAGTTTGAGTTGGAGGTGACCTCCGATCCGAAACTCTTCCTCCAATGCTGCCCCGGCCCCGGCGATACGACCATCATTCAGCTCAACCGGACCTTCGCGGTGGGCAGAACCGCGGATAACGTGCTGCTCCTGGAAGATGCGGACATCGATTTCGTGGTCAACGGAACGCCCTATTATGTGGCGCGTGCGGTGGATACGGCGGGGGCGGTTCCGCCCGGTTGCTGGTTCGTGGTTGCCTCGCTCCAGGCCGGCGATGAGGTAGCGGTCGAAGCCCGTGCCGACGGGTTCAATCCGGTCTCGGCCCGGGTAATGCTACCTTCTCCCGCGCCCGATTTTACCTGGAAATTCAACCGGGATTCCGTCCGGGTTACTTTCCGCGACGATCCGGCCACCGAAGACTGGTACGGCCTGGCCGTCTATTGCGAACGGACCCTCATCAATCTGGATACCGGGCAGGTGGAAAGGGAACTGAAGCGGAATCTCACGCCGCTGAACGGCTCTTCCGACAGCTGGTGGTATTCGAAGGTCCGCAATTATGTCGACATCCCGTTCAACGGTTGGTCGTTCGGGAATGCCTGGAGCATGGTCCGGGTCTGGCCCGATACGGGTTTTTCAGGGCAGGAGACGACCCTGTTCATGCCCACGCGGGACATCGCTTCCTATGTTGGGAATTACGAGCAGCACGACCGTTTCAAGGTGCGGCTCTACCGGGTCTCGAATGAATTCTTCCGTTACGGTGTCGCCCTGGAACATATGCGCAGCAACACCCTGGCGGAAGCCGGCCTGGCTCCGGCCGCCTATGCCTATTCCAACGTGCGCGGCGGCGTAGGCGTTCTCGCCGCGTGGAACGTGCGCGAAACCGACTGGTTTACCCTTGGTAATTAAAACCGGCCGCCATCCTCACGGGAGGGTCCGGATGAGGATGGCGGCGAAAGATGCCCGTTCAGGCCGGGCATGACAGAGGAGTCAGCGATTAGAAGCTGTGGTAGTGCGGGCCGAAACGCTCGAAGGCAGCGCGGTCGAGGGACTCACGGGCGTCGGGGTGCGCAATGCTGATGATCAGTTTGGCGCGCTCCTGGAGGCTCTTGCCGTAGAGGTCGACGGCACCGTATTCGGTGACCAGCCAGTGAATATGGTTACGGGTCGTGACGACGCCGGCGCCTTCGGTCAGGACCGGGGCGATCTTGCTGATGCCCTTGTTGGTGGCGGAAGGCATGGCGATGATGGCTTTACCGCCTTCGGACAGCGAAGCGCCATAGGTGAAGTCGATCTGGCCGCCGACACCGCTGTAGAACTTCGTGCCGAGGGAGTCGGCGCAGACCTGGCCGGTGATGTCCACCTGGAGGGCGGAGTTGATGGCGCAGACCTTCGGGTTCTTGGCGATGATGTACGGATCGTTGGTGTAGCCGACGTCCATCATGGCTACCATCGGGTTGTCGTCGATGAAGTCATAGACTTCCTGCGAGCCCATCAGGAACGTGGAAACCATCTTGCCCTTGTCGATCTTCTTGTTCATACCGTTGATGACGCCTTTCTTGACGAGCGGCAGCACGCCGTCGGCGAACATTTCGGTGTGGATACCGAGGTTCTTGTGGTCGCCGAGCTGTGCCAGCACCGCGTTCGGGATGGCGCCGATACCCATCTGCAGGCAGGCTCCGTCTTCCACGAGGTTGGCGCAGTTGATACCGATCCTGGTCTCAATCTCGGACGGCTCGGAGAAATGGGCCGGCATCAGCGGGGTATTGTCTTCCACGAAGAGGTCGATCATGCTGGCGGGAATCACAGCGTCGCCCCAGGCGCGGGGAACGTACTTATTGACCACGGCGATGACCGTTTTGGCGCATTCGATGGCGGCGAGGGTGGCATCGACCGAAGTACCCAGCGAAACATAGCCGTGCTTATCGACGGGCGAGACCTGGATCATGGCAACGTCGCAGGGCAGCACGCCGCTGCGATAGAGTTTCTGCGTTTCGCTCAGGAAGATCGGAATATAGTCGGCCCAGCCGGCCTGCACGTTCTTGCGGACGTTGCTGCCCACGAAGAAGGCCTGGTGGAAGAAGGTGCCTTGGAAGCGCTCTTCCGTGTAGGGAGCCACGCCTTCGGTGTGGAGGTGATGGATGCGGACATCCTTCAGTTCGCCGGCCTCGCCGCGGCGGCAGAGGGCCTGGATGAGAACTTGCGGGGCGCTGGCCACGCTGCTCAGGTGGATGTGGTCACCGCTCTTGACGACCTTGACGGCTTCGTCAGCGGAGATGAATTTGATATTCTGCATATCTGTGATAGATTGGATTTGGTTCTTTTATCCCACAAAGTTAAGAATTTTCGTAATTTTGCATCCATGAAAAGAGAAAAAGAACTGGAAGCCTTCGAGCGCCTTCTCAACATCATGGACGACCTGCGGGAAAAATGTCCCTGGGACCGCAAGCAGACCATTGATTCCCTCCGCCCCAACACTATCGAAGAAACCTACGAACTGGCCGACGCTATCCTGGCGCACGATATGCACAACATCGCCAAGGAACTGGGCGACCTGCTCCTGCATATCGTCTTCTATGCGAAGATCGGTTCCGAAACGGGTGACTTCGACATCGCCGACGTCTGCAACATGCTCTGTGATAAGCTCATCTACCGGCATCCCCACGTCTATGGCGACGTGCAGGCCGAAACGGCGGGCCAGGTGGTCCAGAACTGGGAACAGCTCAAGCGCAAGGAAAAGGACGGCAACAAGACCGTTCTTTCCGGCGTTCCGAACAGCCTCCCTTCCCTCATCAAGGCGTACCGGATGCAGGACAAGGCCCGTGCCGTAGGCTTCGACTGGGAGAAGAAAGAGGATGTGTGGGACAAGGTGCAGGAGGAACTCGGCGAACTCCGCTCCGAACTGTCCGGTGGCACGAAAGAGCGCCAGGAAGCCGAGCTGGGCGATTTCATCTTCTCCGTAGTCAACGCCGCCCGTCTCTATCACCTGAATCCCGACACGGCCCTCGAGAACACGAACCTCAAGTTCAAGCGCCGCTTCACATATCTTGAACTCCGCGCCAAAGAGCTCGGCCGCGACCTGAATGAGATGACCCTCGCCGAGATGGATGCTCTTTGGGACGAAGCCAAGGCGAAAGAAGTGAAAGAGGCGGAGTCAGGGAAACAAGCATAGTTTTCCATGCACTTCACGGTCCACGAAGTCGCAAATGCGCACGAGTTCAAGCAGTTCTATCAATTCCAGAACCGCTTGTATCGCAACTGCCCGACCTACGTACCTTCGCTCGACTTCGACCAGAAGCATACCCTTGCGCACAGCCCTTGCCTCGATTATTGTGAGCAGAAACTCTTCCTGTGCTTCGACGCGGAAGGACACGTTGCCGGCCGCTGCTGTGCTATCATCAATCCGCGCTACAATGAACTGTACGGCACGCGCCGGATGCGTTTCGGGTGGACCGATTTTATCGAAGATTTCGAAGCTGCCCGCGCGCTGCTGACGGCGGCCGAGGACTGGGGGCGGAGCCGTGGCATGACCGAGATCCACGGTCCGCTGGGTTACAACACGATGTACAAACAGGGGCTTGTGGTGGAAGGCTTTGACAGCGTCCCGCAATCGAACAACCTGTACAATTTCGCCTACTATAAAGACTATCTCGAACGGTTCGGCTTCACCAAGGAGGCCGACTGGCTCCAATACCGCTTCGACGCAATGCAACCGTTGCCGGAGCGGCTTCAGCGCCTTTCCCAAACGCTGTTGCAACGATACCGGCTTCACATCGCCGACATCGGACGCCTCAAGCAGGACAAAAGCATCATCGGCCGGTTTTTCAAAGAGTATAACGCCGCCTTCCAGACCGTGCGCAATTTCGTTCCGTTCACGGAAAAGGAAATCGCCGAAGAGGGCGGCAACTACATAGACCGTCTGGACGACGGCCTTTCGTGCATCGTCCTCGACGGTGACGGCGGCATTGCCGCATTCGGCATCTGCATCCCAAGCCTGTCACGTGCCTTGCAAAAAGCGCGCGGCCACCTGCTTCCGCTGGGCTGGTGGCAGCTGTGGCGTGCCCAGAAGCATTACGATACGGTCGATATGATGATGGTGGGTGTCAGCCCCCAATGGCGCAATAAAGGATTGTCCGCCATTATCCACGCCCATCTGGGACGGATCTGGCAGCAGCACGGCGTAAAATGGGCTGTCTCCAATCCACAGTTCGAAGACAACGACGCCCTGAAGGTATGGGAAACCTATGGGGAAAAGGAACTGTATATCCGCCGGAGGGTGTACCTCAAACATCTTTAAGTCGAACCGGTCGCCATCCTCGCCAGACAGCCTGAATGAGGATGGCGGTCGGTTTTTGGCGTTCCCGTCCTCGCTGGAAGCCTCTGATGAGGATGGGATGGGCCGGAGGGAGCCGGGAGGGATGGGGAGATGTTTATTTTGCGTTTCGTGTTGCATTTCCGACCTTCGTGTGTTATAATAGAGTATTCAAAAGAAACAGGGCAGGCCGCCATGGCGCAAGATTATTTGACGGAAGCATTTGTCAGACTTCGGCAGAAGTTGAAAGGAGTATCCGGCCGGATATTGCCGGATCCCGGCGGGGTGGAGGATGTCTTGCAGGACAGTTTCGTCCGACTCTGGCGACGGCAGTATCCGATTGGGTCGGAGAAGGAGGCGGAAGCCCTGCTCACCCGGACTGTCCGGAATGCAAGTCTCAATGAACGGCGACGGATGCGAACGGTACCCCTGGAGAAAGAAGTCTTAGATGACAGCCCTGGGCAGGAAAGCAGCGAAGAAAGGGAGCGGACTTATGATGAAATGCACCGGAAGATAGAAAAGACGTTAACCGAAACACAACGATTTATACTAGAGGAAAAAGAATATGGCGGACGGACGCTGGAGGATATAGCCAAAGAACTGAAAATGGAGCCGGCAGCCGTGAGAATGCAACTCTCCCGTGCGCGGAAGACCCTGAGAGAAACCTTGAAAAACACATGGAAAGATGAGCGATAAGGAACAATACACAGAATTGGTGCGTCGCTTCTGGGAAGCAGAGACTTCTCCCGAAGAAGAGCAGGATCTGGCCCGGTATGTCGCCGAAGTTGACGATCCCGACTTTGATGAAATCCGGGGCGTGCTCGGTTACCTTTCTTTCGGCCGGAGGAAGAGAGGCCTTAAGAACCGGACGGTTCGCCGCTATTCGTTCGCTGCCGCGGCAGCGAGTCTCGTGGCTGTCGTTGTCATCGGCCTGAGTCTGTTGACAAGCAAGCCTTATTCCATCGAGGATTTCTGCGTTAGTTATGCATACGGGGTACAAATGTTTGACAACGAAGTGATTATGGCCTCCGTAGAGTCTTCTCTCGCAGATTTCTTTGCAGGGGATACTCCTGCCGAAACGCAATTGATAGAAATGTTCCAGCGATGAAAAGAATCCTAATTTGCCTGGCGATGATGCTACTGGTCGCAGGCACGGCCTCTGCACAGCGAGGCTTGAATTGCCACCCGGTTTTTCGGGGGAAAGTGGTCCCTCTCGAAAGGATGGTCACGACCGAGGTTCGTGGTGGGGGCATGGCTACGTATAAACTGGATTACTACCGGGGTGTTTCCTTCCAGGCAGATACCGCACTGGCCCGGAAAGTAGCGGCGCTCGTGACCGCGGATGCCGAAGCAGCCCGGTCCTGCCAGACAGAAAAAACGGGTGATCTGTTGGTCTACGCATTGATAGAACTGAAGCCGGACAGGAAGGTCAACCGCTATCTTTGCTATCAGGCCCGCTCTACCGGATTCATTTGGGTGATTACGCTTCTCTATCTGGAAGGGGTCGCCACCTTGGAGGATTTGCATTCCATGTTTGAAAAACAAGAGACAAAATGAGACACATCATCACAACCATACTGGCAGCCTTTGTATGCTTTTCGGCCGCTGCACAAGTCGCCGATACGACTTCGACCGTTGAGAAACTAAACTTCGAAGAGCCCAATTTCTTTCCTTCGACCTACTTTGAAAGTGTCAAGGCACATCTGTCTGCCGAAGGCAGAAAAGCCTGGAAACCCGAATTCAGCGTAAGGGGCGCTGCCATGATTTATACCGGGACGTTCGACGTGACCGGCGGCATCCGGACAAGTCCGAACAAGGTATTCGGACTGGGGATCGGAAGACAAGCGGTATGGCTGGACGCATACCCGGGCCACGCTTATCTGATCGATGCTTACCTGTATCACCGGCATTATCTTCCGCTCGACAAGCGTCGTCGTTTTTCCCTTTATAGCGATCTCATGGGTGGAGGATCCTATGTTTATAAAGTCATCGGCCATTTCGAACATGATCCGGCTCCTATGAAAGTGGGGGAAATCAAGTGGTTCTTCTCCTGGCAACCAGGTCTTTCCATCCGACTGTGGGGAAAGTCAAACATCTTCTTCGGCCCGACACTTGGCCCGTCGTTGGGCGTGCATCTGGGTGTTGCAATCTAGGACAGAATCTTTATCTTTGCAACCATGAAACGTATCGTTATTCTATTATTTGCGGTTGTTCTTTTGGTTTGCTGTACCAAGCAGGCGGAGACGCCGGAGTTTGTTCAGGAGGGGCAGCCGTATGTCATTGAGGGACAGTTGACGGGATTGCCCGGCAAAGGGATCATGGAAGTGCATAATGCCTGGGATGGCTGGACGCCGCTGGATTCCGGCGTTAATCGTTGGGAGATTCTCAATAAGGCCAAGGTGAAGCGAGGTCAATTCCGGATAGAGGGTAGGATTCAGGAACCCACCTACGTCTTTTTGTATTACACCTATATCAAAGGGCTGCATATGGGGACGCTGCAGATCCGCGACTTTTTCCTGGAACCGGGAACGATTACCGTCACGGGAGATGCAGAGGACGACATGAAAGGTGCTTCCGGGACACCGTTGAATGACGCAAAGGCCGTCCTGAAAAAGCAATTGGAAGAATTCCCGGACAGAAAGGTGGAATTATTGACCGATGCGGCCATGCGGGGCGATGCCCTGGCGTTGTATACGATGGAGCATGACGGCATCAGGACGCTTACGAAACAACAGTTGCTGCAGGGGATGGATGCCCTGTCAAGCCCTTTGAAGCAAATGGATCAGGCCCGGCGACTGCGCCAGGATATAGAACAATATGATTTGACCGCTCCGGCGAAAGATGGTTCCGGCGAGAATCCACCGTACATCGACATCCTTCTGCCGGAACCGGACGGGACACCCCTTTCCTTGAAGTCCGTGATTGAAACGCCCGGAACCCGCTATGTCCTGCTTGACTTCTGGGCGACGTGGTGCGATCCCTGTGTCGAGGAAATTCCGAACCTGGTCTCGGCGTACCGGGAGTTTCACCCCAAAGGATTCGATATTTATAGCGTCTCGATCGACACCAATATGGACAGATGGCGCAATTATGTCCGTGACTCCGAAATGGCCTGGCATCACGTATGCGACGGAAAAGGCAACAATACACAGGCCTGGCAGGACTATGGCGCGCATCAGGGCATTCCGTTGACCATCCTGATCGATGCTTCCACCGGCCGCATCATCGCCCGGGCCCTTCGTGGAGAAGACCTGCAGGAACGCCTTTCGTCATTGCTCTGAAACAGCACCTTGTCCGGTTGATGCATCTGCCGGCCGATTCTGATTAACTTTTTGCGGTTTCTTGCGACCTTTGTAGTGTATGAGCACCATGACGGAGCAGGAATTTGCCAGGCTTTCCAGGAAGATTCGGGGAAAGCTGACGGCCTTGGCGCAGCGTTTCAACCGGGCTTCCGGTTTGGAGGCTGAGGCGGAGGATATCGTACAAGAGGCGCTGATCGCCCTTTGGCAGCTATCGCAGAAGGGCTATCCGATCCGGGATGCGGAGGCGCTCGCCATTCGGATTACGAAGAACCATTGCATCGACCGGTATCGGAAACAGCATATCCGGTTCGAGCCGGTCAGCGACAGGCCCATTTCCGGCGGTCTGCGCGCTACGACCGGTACGGAAGAGAAGGATATCGAAACGATCCGGGCGATCCTGCATCGGGAATTATCTGAAAGTCAGCGGCAGTTACTTTATTTGCGCAATGAATGCGGCCTGACGCTCGACGAGATTGCGAAGGTTACCGGCCGGCCGAAAGCCAGCATCAAAACAGCTCTGTCTTCGGCACGCAAAACGATGCTGGATAAGTTGAAAACAATGGGATGACTATGGATAGGGAAACACGCAAAGCACTGATTGAAAAGTATCTCGAGGCGGAAACTACGCCCAGTGAAGAACAGCGGCTCCGGGAGTGGTTCGCTTCTCATCCTGCTGAGGCGGATGAACGGGAGATCGCCCTGCTCATCGGCCTTTCCGCTCCTTGCGGGCATTGTCTGCCCGAAACGGTCGATGGGGAAGCGGAATTTGACCGGATCGTGGCAGCCGCAGAAAGTGGGCGACGCCGCAAGAAGGCACGCTGGCCGCTTTGGACCGTGGCCGCTGCTGCGGCTGTCGCCCTGCTGCTCTGGTTCGTTCCGACCCGTCGGAACGCTGCCGATCCGTTGACGCCCATTCAGATTGCCGAAGGCATCCAGCAGATGATGCTGCTCGACATTGGCGACATTGACTCCATCGTGGCGACGCCCGCCGGGTCCTATGCCATCCTGACGGCTCAGTTGAAAGACGGGAGTTCCTGTTCGTATATCCTGACATGCAATGAGGACGAAGGTACCACGTCACTCCTTGCGTATTTCCCTTAACAAATAATGAAAACCATGAAGCATTTTTACCTGATTCTCATAGTGATGCTTGCTCTTGCCGGCAGCCATGTGCTTGTGAATGCGAAGCCTGTCCCGGTTGCTCCGGATACCCTCAATCATTATGTCATCGATAACCAGCCGATCGAACAGTTCGATGGCTCCCAGCTTGTCGGAAAAATCGTTGTCGGTTATCGAATAGCAACAGTAGTATCTGACAGCGATGTCATCCGGATCCATGACATCCGGACAGAAGGGGCAGATACCAGGTCCATCCGTGTCGTGTCCACCCAGCCCGCAGATCCCGCTTATGTCGTCGATGGAAAACAAGTCTCGAAAGACGCGTTCGAGCGGCTGAATCCTTCCCGTATCCATAGCGTTACAGTCATTAAGAATGGCAGCCGCGAAGACGTGAAAAAATACGTTGGCTGGAAGAATGGCGTCATCCTGGTTACGACGAAAAAGGATGGCGGCCCTTCGGTTGAGACCGATAATACAGATTCCCTGAAGGTGCTCACCATCCGGAGATCCAGCGTCACGAAATAACGCCCGCCCCTTTTTCGAATCGGAATAGGAAGAAGGAAGATGAGGTTTTGAGACGCTGAGCCCGGACGCTGAGCCCGGAGACAAAGGTGCAGCGCGAAATATTATTCTCCGGCGGCCTTGAGCCGCTCGGCGTTTTCAGCGATCTGGAGCTGGTCGATGACTTCCTGGATGTCGCCGTCCATGAAGACGGGGAGGTTGTACATCGTGTAGCCGATGCGGTGGTCGGTGACGCGTGACTGCGGATAATTGTAGGTGCGGATCTTGGCGCTGCGGTCGCCGGTGGAGACCATTGTCTTGCGCTTGGCCGTGATGTCGTTGAGGTATTTCTCGTATTCGAGGTTGTAGAGGCGGGTGCGGAGTTCGGCCAGCGCCTTGTCCAGGTTCTTGAGCTGGGAGCGTTCATCCTGGCACTGGACGACGATGCCCGAAGGAATGTGGGTCAGGCGGACAGCAGAGTAGGTGGTGTTGACGCCCTGACCGCCAGGGCCGGAGGAACAGAAGAGATCTTTGCGTACGTCCTTCATGTCGATCTCGACATCGAACTCGTCGGCTTCCGGCAAAACGGCTACCGATGCGGCAGACGTGTGAACGCGACCTTGGGTCTCTGTCTGCGGGACGCGCTGGACGCGGTGCACGCCGCTTTCGTATTTCAACGTGCCGTACACTTTCTCTCCCGAAACCTTGCAGACGATTTCCTTGTAGCCGCCGGCAGCACCTTCGCTGACACTGGTTACCTCACATTTCCAGCCTTTCCGCTCGAAATATTTGGTGTACATCCGGAAAAGGTCGCCGGCGAAGATGGCCGCTTCGTCGCCGCCCGTGCCGCCTCGGATCTCCAGGATGGCGTTTTTGCTGTCCTGCGGATCGGCCGGGATGAGCAGGATGCGGATATCCTCTTCCATCTTGGGGAGTTCCTCCTCGAGGGCCGTCGCCTCTTCCTTGGCCATTTCCCGCAAGTCGTCATCTTTCTCGTTCAACAGGATGTTTTTGGCATCAGCCAGGTCTTCCACCATCTTGCGATAGCGGTTGCCGGCAGCTACAATTGGTTCGAGTTCCTTGTAATCCTTGTTGAGCTGGACATATTTCTTCATGTCGGCGATGACTTCGGGGTCTCCGAGTTGGGCACCGATGCTTTCGTATTTTGCCTTGAGGCCGTCCAGTTTTTCGAGTAAGCTGTTCTCTGCCATGGTCTGCTTGATTTGGGCTGCAAATTTAATATAAAAATGAAAATTGTGAAGCGGACAGGCGCGGATTGTATTTATTTTATTAAATTTGTAACCAAATTTGCCTGATTTTTCGGCAATTTATGAATTATCAGTCTTTATTATGAATTCAGGAATTCAAAAATTATTCAATAAAGTTGTTTCCCGCTACGTTAGCACGGGTTTTATCTTTGTGCTCGACGTATTGTTGTCGTTTATTTCGGCGCTATTGATCATATTCGGTGTCCACTATATCGTCTCCGGACCGAGTTGGGTTACCTCGATGGCTTATTGGAACCGTTTCGTTTGGGTCTGGCTGATTGCTTCGACGGCTTCCGCCGCTTTCATGTTCTGGGCTTTCAAAAGCTACCGGATCATCATCCGCCATTCTTCGCTGGCCGATATCTTCCGTTTCTGCATAGCTGTCCTTGCAGCTACCGTCCTCGACGGCATGATCCTGCTGGCTGCCGGTCTCTGGCATCCGAATACTTGGGTTATCCTGGTCGCCTATGCGGTTCTTTGCATTTTCCTGCTGGTGGTTTTCCGGGTTCTCATGATCCGGGTCTATGAGGAAATGCAGCGGCGCTTCCGCATCCACAAGGCAGATATCATGCGCGTGCTGGTTTATGGGACCGGAGAGAAGTCGATTGCAATCGAAACCCGTCTGCGCAGTTCCCGGCATTTTGAAGTGGTCGGGTATCTGACGGATATCCTGGCGGAGGAGCATCTCCGTACCCACAATCTTCCCATTTTCCTGTTCCAAAACGAAGAAGACATTGCCCGGATCGCCAAGAAACAGAACCTGGGCGGTATTCTTTTCGCCCGGGAAGAAGACACGCGCAGCGAAGCACAGCGGCTCGTCAAGTATGCCACGGCCAACAAACTCCGTTTGCTGATCGCGCCTTCCATCGACGATTATTCCAATATCGTGACACAAGGTGTCCGCAACGTTAAGGTGGAAGACTTGCTCGGCCGCGACGAGATATCCATCTCGATGGACAAGATCAAGGAACGTTTCGCCGGCAAAGTCGTGCTGGTGACAGGCGCAGCCGGTTCCATCGGTTCCGAACTGTGCCGGCAACTGGCACGTGTCGGCGTCAAGAAACTGGTTCTGTTCGACAACGCCGAGACGCCGATGCACAATCTGCGCCTGGAACTGGAAGACAAGTTCTCGGACCTCAATTTCGTGCCCGTGATCGGCGATGTCCGCCAGACGGCGCGTCTCAACTATGTTTTCCGGACCTGGCATCCGCAGGTCGTGTTCCATGCCGCCGCTTACAAGCATGTGCCCCTGATGGAAGACAATCCTTGTGAAGCCGTGCTCGTCAATGTGATCGGCTCACGCCACGTGGCGGACAAATGCATTGAATTCGGCGTGGAGATGATGGTGATGATCTCTACCGACAAAGCTGTCAATCCGACCAATATCATGGGTTGTACCAAGCGACTGGCTGAAATCTACGTCCAGTCCATCAATAATGAGAAGACGAAGTTCGTTACGACCCGTTTCGGCAATGTGCTGGGTTCCAATGGTTCGGTGATTCCCCGCTTCCGCGGGCAGATCGAGGCGGGCGGCCCTGTGACGGTCACGCATCCGGAGATTACCCGCTATTTCATGACGATTCCCGAGGCTTGCCGCCTGGTGATGGAAGCCGCCACGATGTCTTCCGGCAAAGAGATTTACGTATTCGACATGGGCAAGCCGGTCAAGATCGACAACCTGGCCCGCCGCATGATTGAACTGGCCGGCTTCGAGCCGGACAAGGAAATCAAGATCGTCTATTCCGGGCTTCGCCCGGGCGAAAAACTCTACGAAGAAGTTCTTTCCGACAAAGAGAATACCGATCCTACCTCGCACGACCGCATCCGTGTGGCCCGCGTTCGCAAATATAGCCATGAAAACGCTTGCCAGTTTACCGATGAATTGGAGATCCTGTCCCGACAGGTCCAGATTCCGGAGATGGTCAAGCTGATGAAGGAGATCGTGCCGGAATTCAAATCTAAGAACTCAAAATTCGAAATCTACGACAAAGCATGAAACGCGCCGTCTCTGCTGTCCTTTTTGTCATCCTGTTTGCCGCCGTCGGCTATTTGTTCTGGGTCACACGTCCTGTAACCTGTTTGGCGAAATCAGCCAGTGATACGGCTGCGGCAGTCACCGGCGATTCGGTACGGATCATTGAACGGACGGTGGTCCCGGCGTCACCCAGGATTCCGGAAGTGCCGGCCTTTATGGTTTTTGCGGGGGATACCATCCGTTTCGACCGTTTTGACCTTCGGGAGCGGATGGACCGCGAACTGATTGCCTTTACCTACGGCCACACCAATTCCCTGCTGATGCTCAAGCGTTCGGCCCGGATCTTCCCGCAGATTGAACCGCTGCTGGCGCAGAACGGCGTTCCGGACGACCTGAAATACCTGATGGCCATCGAGAGCAATCTCAGTGAGACAGCGGTCTCCGTGGCAGGCGCTGCCGGGCTCTGGCAATTCATGCGGGAAGTAGGCAAGGAGTACGGTTTGGAAGTCGCGCCGACGGTTGATGAACGCTATCATATTCAGAAAGAGACAGTTGCGGCTTGTTCTTATCTCAAAAAGGCCCATGCACGCTTCGGCAACTGGATGACCGTGGCGGCCAGTTTCAACGGCGGCATCAACGGGATTACCCGCAGGCGGGAAACTCAGCGGCAGTCCAATGCCATGGACCTTTATCTGGTGGAGGAGACTTCCCGCTATATGTTCCGTATCCTCGTGGCCAAAATGATGTTCGAGAATCCGGAACTTTTCGGATTTGAGCTGGAGGAGCGGGACCTGTATCCTTATATTCCCCCGAAACAGAAGGTGAAGGTCTCCGAATCGATCGAGGACCTGGCCGAATTCGCGGACCGTTATGGCATTTCCTATGCCCAGTTGCGCCGGGCAAACCCCTGGCTCCGGGACACGAAACTTGTGGCAGCGAAGGGCAAGACCTATGAGATCCTGATTCCGGACATCGAGGCGGAACGTCAGTATCTCCTGCATTTGTAACACAACAATCCATCAGAATATGAAAAAACTGTTCGCGTTAACAGCTGCCTTCCTGTTGATTGGCAGCATTTCTGCCTGGGCTGACGGTTTCCGTCATCCGGCCCCGGAGATCGAAAAGCTCACGATGGCGAGTCCGCTCCCTTCCACGAACTTTTCGCCTGATTATTCGAAAGCCATCATGGCGTTTCGGGCCAACCGCCACGTTCCCATTGCGGAACTGGCTGCCAGCGAGGCACGCATCGGCGGTATCCGCCTGGATCCGCTCAATTTCAGCGAAACCCGTGAGAACTGGTTTGATGATCTGAAGATCCTTGACGTCGCGACGGGGAATATACGGCCGGTCCGCGGTCTTCCCGCAGACCCGCGCGTCAAATTCCTGACCTGGTCGCCCAGCGGCCGCTATGTGGCTTTTACCCTCTCTTTCAAGGAGCGTGTGGAACTCTGGCGGGTCGATGTCACGGCTGCTGAACCGGTTGCCGTGCGCCTGACCCAGGAGCGCGTGAACACCATTTTCGGCAACCCGTTCTTCTTCCTCGACGATGACCATATCCTCTTCAAGCGGGTCCCCGACAATCACCGGCAGGTCCCGACCGAGGCGCTTGCGAAATCTTCTGTTATCCAGGAAGTTCTGGGAGAGAAGAAATCTATCCGTACCTACCAGGACATGATGAGCAACCCGGCGGACGAGGCGCTCTATGATTATGCCTGCACCAGCCAGCTGGCTGTCTGGAGTCCGAACGGGGTCCGTACGGTTTCCGAACCGGCCATTTACCGTTCCATCAATCTTTCGCCGGACTGCAGCTTTGCCATCGTCACGACGGAGCATCATCCGTATTCGTATGTGGAATCCCACAATTCTTTCCCGAGCAAGCAGTTTATCATGCAGTTGTCCGACGGCACCTGCGTGCGGATGCTCCGGGACGGTACGGTGAAAGAACCCAAACCGGATCCGGCTGCAGACAAAGACAAGAAGGAGCCGCGCAAACCCCGGCCGGCCGGTTTCAACTGGCGCCCGGACATGCCCGCAATCCTCTACTGGTCCGAATCGGAAGGTGGTGGCCCGATGATGGGCCCGATGGGTCCCCGTCCCGATGACACCCCGGCAGACAAGGACACGACCAAGGGAAAAGAACAGCCCGAGAAGACCTTTACCGACAAGGTATTCCAGTGCGGCGCCCCGTTTGATTTCGAGCATGACAAGCAAGTGGTGGTGAATCCCGAATACCGGATGGGCCGCATTGTCTGGGGTGACAGCAAGCTCGCTTTCTTTGAAGAAACTTCCACCAAGCAGAAATTCCGCCGGATGGTCTCGTTCGTTCCGGGTGATACCCTGGCTCCCAAGCGGGTGATTTTCACCCAGAGTACGGAAGTCGATACGCTCGGCAATTTCCCGGTGTACGGCCGTCCCTACATGACCCGCAATGCCTATGGCCGCAGTGTGGTCTGGACCGATCCGAAGCACTCCTATTTCTATCTGACCGGTGCGGACCGGCCTGATGCCGAAGGGTACCGCAAATCCTTCATCGACCGCTATACGTTCAAGGATGGCAAGATGGCCGAGGTCTGGACGTCGCGCGATGACTGCCGGGAGACTGTCACGGCCATCACCGGTTTCAAACCCAGACAGGAGAAGTTCATCGGACAGCGCCAGGCCTTCGGCGTAGTGCCCGACTATTATGAATTCGACCTGCGCAAGAAGACAGCCCGCCAGATTACCCATATCGAGGATCCGGTCCCGCAATTCGCCCAGGAAGTTACAGACCAGTATGTGACCTATACCCGCAAGGACGGCCTGAAGTGCTTTGCGCACCTGTATCTGCCTGCCGGTTACGACAAGGAGCGTGACGGTCGTCTGCCGGTCTTCATGTGGACCTATCCGTACGAGTATCGTTGCTTTGCCGAGGCTGAAAAGGCCCGTCCCGAAAGATACAAATATACGAAACCCGGCTATGGCTCCGCGATGATCTGGGCTACCCAGGGATATGCAGTGCTCGATGAGTTCACGATGGCCATCGTTGCGGCTGACAAGGATTCCCTGCCGAACGACCAGTTCCTCGAGCAGCTGGTGATGAGTGCCGAAGCCGCCATCGATTTCGTCTGTGACAGCATCGGTGTCGGCGACCGCGACCGGATCGGTGTAGGCGGTCACTCGTATGGCGGTTTCATGACGGCCAACCTGCTTGCCCACACCCGTCTCTTCCGGGCCGGTATCGCCCGCAGCGGCGCCTATAACCGCAGCCTGACCCCGTTCGGTTTCCAGAGCGAGCGTCGCAACTACTGGAAAGCCAAGGAAGTCTATGACCAGATGTCTCCATTCAACTATGCCGACAAGATCAAGGATGCCCTGATGCTTATCCACGGTATGCAAGACAATAATACCGGTACTTTCCCGGTGCAGTCGGAGCGTCTGTATCAGGCACTTGTGTATTTCGGCGGAACGGCCCGCTATGTCCAGCTCCCGTATGAAAGCCACGGTTATCAAGGTATCGAGACAACCCTCGATATGCTCTATGAGACCGGTGCCTGGCTGGACAAGTACGTGAAGAATGCAGAACCGCGCAAAAAACCCAAGGAAAAAGCTGATTAACAGGCGGAACAATCCAAAAATTGACTATATTTGCAGCCCCGTACGAAGTGCGGGGCTTTTATACATAAAGTCCAACTACTTATTGTTCAATTATTTATTAACCAATTATGTCTGAAGAGATCATCAACCCTGCAGTCGAGAATGCAGAAGAGATCGAAGAGCAGGTGGTCGTAAAGCCCACCAAAAAACAAAGCAACGCTTCCGTCGCAAACGACAAATTTGATTGGGAAGCTTTTGAAAATGACGGCTTCGACGCCGAGGAGAAGGCCGCCAACGAAGAAAGTTACAGCAAGAGCCTCAGCCGTATCAACGAAAATGAGGTCGTGGAAGGTGTCGTCACCTCCATCAACAAACGCGAAGTGATCGTCAATATCGGTTACAAGAGCGAAGGCGTCATCAGCATCAACGAATTCCGCTACAATCCCGACCTGGCCGTCGGCGACACCGTGGAAGTCTATGTGGAGAATGCTGAGGACAAGAAAGGCCAGTTGATCCTCTCCCACAAGCGCGCCCGCGCCGTCAAGTCCTGGGATCGCGTCAACGAGGCCTTCGAGAAAGACGAAGTCGTCAAAGGTTACATCAAGTGCCGTACGAAGGGTGGCATGATCGTCGACGTGTTCGGCATCGAGGCCTTCCTGCCCGGCAGCCAGATCGACGTCAAGCCCATCCGTGACTATGACGTGTTTGTCAACAAGACGATGGAGTTCAAGATTGTCAAGATCAACCAGGAATTCCGCAACGTGGTCGTTTCCCACAAGGCCCTCATCGAGGCCGAGATCGAAGCCCAGAAGGCCGACATCATCGCCAAACTCGAGAAGGGTCAGGTGCTGGAAGGCACGGTCAAGAACATCACTTCCTACGGTGTGTTCGTGGATCTCGGCGGCGTGGACGGTCTGATCCACATCACCGACCTGAGCTGGGGCCGCATCAGCCATCCGGAAGAGGTCGTTTCCCTCGACCAGAAGATCAACGTGGTTATCCTCGACTTCGACGATACCAAGAAACGTATCGCCCTGGGTCTCAAGCAGCTCACCCCGCACCCGTGGGATGCGCTCGATCCGGACCTCAAGGTGGGTGACACCGTCAAGGGTAAAGTCGTGGTCATCGCCGACTATGGCGCCTTCGTCGAAGTGCAGCCGGGTGTCGAAGGTCTGATCCACGTGTCCGAAATGAGCTGGAGCCTGCATCTTCGCAGCGCCCAGGATTTCCTCAAGGTGGGCGACGAGGTGGAGGCCGTGATCCTCACCCTCGACCGCGAAGAGCGCAAGATGAGTTTGGGTATCAAACAGCTCAAACCCGATCCGTGGGCTACCATCACCGAGAAGTATCCGATCAACTCGAAGCATACCGCTACGGTCCGCAACTTCACCAACTTCGGTGTGTTCGTGGAGCTCGAGGAAGGTGTGGACGGCCTGGTCCACATCAGCGACCTGAGCTGGACCAAGAAGATCAAACACCCGTCCGAGTTCACCTCCATCGGTGAGCCGATCGAGGTCGTGGTCCTCGAAGTCGACCAGGAGAACCGCCGTCTGAGCCTTGGCCACAAGCAGCTCGAGGAAAATCCCTGGAATGAATATGAAAACACTTACTCTGTCGGTTCCGTTCACGACGGCACCATCACCGCACTGGGTGAGAAAGGCGCTACCGTGACCCTGGCCGAAGGTGTGACCGGTTTCTGCTCGAACCGCAACCTGGTCAAAGAAGACGGCACGCCCGCCAAGGAAGGCGAAGTGCTCCCGTTCAAGGTGACCGAGTTCAACAAAGGCAGCAAGAAGATCACCCTGTCGCATACCCGCACCTACGAAGAGGCTCGGCGCGAAGAAGCCCGCAAGGAAGCCCGCGAGAAAGATTCCGAGGCCAACTCCACCCAGAAGGCTGTCCGCAAACTGAAGGACAACCTCGAGAAGACGACCCTCGGTGACATCTCCGACCTGGCCGACCTCAAGAGCCGCCTCGAAGCGGAAGAAAAAGCCGGCAAGTAGTGAATTTCACCCTCACAACCTTAGGTACGGCATCTGCACGGCCGATGGTTGACCAACACCAAAGCGCCCACGTATTCAATTTACACGGGCGCTTGTTTTTGGTCGACTGTGGCGAAAACGCGCAGGTGCAGCTCAAGCGGTACAAGATCTCGAAGGCGCGGCTGGACAACATCCTGCTCTCCCATCTGCATGGGGACCACGTCTTCGGGATCTTCGGCCTGCTTTCAACCATGGCGCTCGACGGGCGCACCGCCCCGCTCTACATCTACGCGCCCCGGGATTTCGGTTCGGTCCTGCGTTTTTTCCTGGCCCATTTCGGCGAGGGCGTCAAGTATGAGATCCATCACGTCCCGCTGACGATGAAAGCGCCGGAACGGATCATTGAACTGCGGAACTGTGAAGTGTGGGCCTTCCCGCTGCAGCATCGCATCGACTGTTTCGGATACCGTGTCGTCTGGCTCAAAACAGGCCAGTCGGCGGCTTACTGCTCCGATACGATGGTGTTCCCGGAAGAGGCGGAATGGTTGAAAGGGACCGACTTGATTTACCACGAAGCGACTTTTGCCGACGAACACGTGGATCTGGCACACAAAATGTTCCATTCCACGGCACGGGAGGCGGCGCAGGTCGCAGCCGCCGCAGGTGCGAAGAAGCTCGTTCTCGGCCACTTTTCTTCGCGCTACCTGGATCTCGGCGTCCTGCTTGCGCAGGCGCGGGAAGTATTCCACGAATCCTATCTGGCCGAGGAAGGTAAATTGTTTGAAGTATGAAACGCCTGTTTGGAACGTTCCTTTTGCTGCTTGTCTGCCTGTCATTGCAGGCCCAGGGTTCCTACACGGTCCGCCGCAATGCGGACAAGGTGACCCGCGCCCTGTATTACCTGGAGAACCGCTATGTCGATTCGATTGACATCGACAAGCTCGTCGATTCGATGCTGGCAAGCCTGATGTCCGAACTGGATCCGCACTCCACCTACATTCCCAGGGATCGTGTGGAGGAAGTCAATGAGCCGTTGGACGGCTCTTTTGAAGGGGTGGGAATCGAGTACACGATGTTGGATGATACCCTGACTGTCCAGTCTGTTATCGTAGGAGGCCCCGCCGAAGCAGTCGGCATGCGGGCAGGCGACAAGATCATAGCGGTTGACGGTGAGAACATTGCCGGCGTCGGCCTGTTGGCCACGGGCGTCCGCAGTCGTCTCCGCGGCCCGAAAGGCAGCAGGGTTTCCGTCGTTGTCCTGCGGGGCGGGGAAGAGCAGGAACTCGTCATCCGTCGCGACAAGATTCCGTTGGAAAGCATGGATGCCGCATACAAACCTGCTCCGGATATCGTCTATCTGAAACTGGGGCGTTTTGCGCAGAGCTCTGTGGAAGAGATCGTCCACGCCATGCAGCGCCTGACCGAGCGTCGTCCGGCCGGCATGATCCTCGACTTGCGGGGGAACGGCGGCGGCTTCATGCATATTGCGGCCACGATCGCGGATATGTTCATGGAAGAGGGGCAGACGATTGTCCGTACGGTAGGAAATGGTATCGACCGGGAGGACAAGGCTTCAGGGCACGGATTTTTCAAGGAAGGCCCGCTGATCGTGCTGGTGGATGAAAATAGCGCCAGTGCCAGCGAGATTCTGGCAGGCGCGCTGCAAGACTGGGACCGCGCCTTGATCGTGGGGCGCAGGACCTTCGGCAAAGGGCTGGTGCAGCAGCAATATGATATGCCGGATGGTTCCGAAATCCGGCTGACGGTGGCACGCTATCATACGCCGAGTGGCCGCGTGGTCCAGTCCCCTTACAAGCGAGGGGAGCGGGATGCCTATTTCCGCCAGGCCCAGGAACGGTACGAGCGGGGTGAATCCTTCAGCCTCGACAGTATTGCGCTGCCGGATTCCCTGCTTTTCCATACGTTGCGGCTGGGCCGGCCGGTTTATGGCGGCGGTGGTATCGTGCCGGATGTGTTTGTTCCGTACGATACCACCGGATACAATCGTTTCTTCGTGCGTGTGGTAGGAACGGGTACTCTTACAGAATATGCCTATGACTACCTCGACAAGCACCGGGAGGCACTGCAGGCCGACGACCTGGACGGTTTTCTGGCTCGATATGCCCTACTGGAGCAAGATGCCTATACGGGTTTTCTCGCTTTCTGTGCGAAGAGGGACATGGTGCCTGCCGAATCAGAACTCGCTGTCTGCGCGCCTTACCTCAAGACTCGGCTCAAGGCCCTGCTGGCGCGGGGGCCGTTGGGGATGAACGGCTATTGGCAGATCATCAACCGGGAGGAAGATCCGGCGTTCGCCCGGGCGATGAAACTCATCGACCAGTGGCGGAAGACGGGGAAGATGCCGCTCTGACTTGGGTTTTCAGACTGAGTGCCCGCTGGTAACGGCGGGCATTTTCATTGTGGGCCGCGAGCGTTTTGGCAAAGACGTGCTGTCCGTCGAAACTGTCTTTTGCGCAGAAATACAGATAGTCATGGTGCTCATAGTCCAGCACGGCATCAATCGCCGCGACCGGCGGCATGGTGATCGGGCCGGGAGGCAGGCCGGCATACTTATACGTGTTGTAAGGCGAATCCGTTTCCAGGTGCCGGTTCAGGACCCGTTTGATTGAAGGGTCTCCCACTGCGTAGAGGACGGTCGGATCGGCCTGGAGCGGCATGTCTTTCTGCAAACGGTTCACATAGACGCCTGCAATCCGGGGCAGTTCCGGCCCATATTTGCTTTCCTCGATGACAATGGCGGCCAACGTGCTGACTTCCTGACGGGTAAGTCCCATGGCCAGGGCTTTGGCATCGCGTTCGGGTGTCCAGAACTTTTCGTATTCCTGGTGCATCCGTTCGATGAAGTCTTTCGGCGTGACCGTCCACCAAACCTCGTAAGTATTGGGAATGAACATTCCGATGAAGGTTTCCGGCCGGAAACCATATTGGTCAGCCTGCTGAGAGTCCGCCAGGGCGGCAGCGAAATCGTCACGGTTGGCTTCCAACTGCTCGCCCAGGAAATCCGCAAAGCGGTCAAGGCTGCGGTAGTAACCCGGAATGGTCAGTCGGACCGGTTGCTGCCAGCCTTTTTGGAGGCTGCGGATGATGGCCTTGTTTCCCATCCCTTTCTTGAAGCGATAAAGGCCGGGACGGAAATTGTCTTCCAGCCGCATTACCATAGCGGCCCGCAGGAATGTTTTCTCGTTGTCAATCACGCCGCTTTGCAGCACGGCGTCGCGCATCTGCACGCCTGTGAAGTCACGGTAGATGCGGATGTCCTGCGGCTTCTCGGTCGCAGCGACATTATCCTGATAAAAGGTCTGATAAAAAGCGAAGGCCGCGAGGACGCCGACCGCCAACAGGAGAAACAGGATGACCAACAGGATGCGGGATTTCTTTTTCATCGGGGTTTTCGGAGGTTGAGGATGGCGCCGGGTTCCGGTTCTGTGCCCGGCTTCATCGCATTGTACTGATAGAGTTTCTTCATTTTCACGGCGTAGCGCTGGGCCAAGCCGCGCATCGTTTCGCCTTCTTCTACGACGTGCTTGTCAAGGTGCCGGGCGCTCTCCTTTTTCTTGGCAGCCAGGTAAACAATGTCCCCGGCCTGCAGGGGCTGGTTGCGTTTGCTGTCGTTGAAACGGAGGATTTCGCTTTTGAAGAGATTGTATTCCCGCGCCAGTTGGGCGTAGGTGTCACCTTGTCCGGCGATAATATACGGCACGCCGTTCGTAGTCCGGATTTCATGCAACAGGGAGACAGTGTAAAGTTTTTGGCCTGGAAGCGGCTTGAAGACAGTGCTGAACTCGGCCTCAGTCGGGGTGGGCGGCAGGGTTTCGAGCGCGCTGGCATCCAACTGGTCGTAGCGGTATAGTTCGCTTTCTTCGATGATGCGGATCAGGCTGGCAGCATAGGTCTGGGCCGTGGCGTAGCCGGCTTTCTGCAGGCCGTAGGCCCAGCCTTTGTAGTCGGTGGGCTCCAGGTCGAAAAGAAAGGCATAGCGGTCACGGTAGCGCAGGAAATCACTGTGGTCGCGGAACGATTCTTCGGCCGTGGCATAGCTGCGGAAACACTCGTCCGGTGCGTCATCGGTATGCTTGATGCTTTTGCCTTTCCAACCGTGGCATTTGATGCCGAAATGGTTGTTGGCTTGCGTGGCAAGCCGGCTGTTGCCGTTGCCCGACTCCAGACAACCTTGGGCCAGGGTGATGCTGGCCGGGATGCCGGTCGCTTGCATCTCCCGGACGGCGATGTCGGCATAACGCTCGATATACTGGCTGCGCGTCAGCTTCTGGGCCGAAGCGGGACAGAAGCCGAGCAGCATGGCGGCTGCCAGGATCAGGATGCGGATGTGTGTCAACGGTTGAAATACTTCATGAACGAGTCGAGAAGGATATACATGTTATCGTCGATATCTCCGGACCCGTTGCTGTTGTAAGAGCGGGAGTTGCAGACGAAAGCGCCGCTCATGCCCTGGTTGGTGCCGCCCGCCCAGATGGTCGCCGTGCCGGCTAAGTTGCCGCCGTGGTAGTGGGCGCCCTGGAACAGGCTGGAGTGGTTGAGCCGCCATCCCAGGCCGTAGCGCTTGTAATTGACGCCATAGGTTCCGGGGCCGCCATACAGGAAGGGTGTGTACATCTCCTGCAAGGTTTCCGGCGTAAAGATATCAGGAACCGCAGGGTCACCGTCCAGGTAGGTCAGGATCCGCATCATCTGGTTGGTAGATGTGATGATGCCGGCAGCACCGGCCAGTTCGCGGAGGGGATTCCTGTAGCCATCGCCACCCGATTGCGAGTAATAGACACATTCATTGTCTCTCCGGTGGTTCTGGTCACCGCCGATATGGGTGTCGGTAATGCCCATCTTGGAGAGCACGTCTTCTTTCAGGAAACGCTCATAATCCTTGCCGCTGACGACTTCGACAATGCGGTGCAGGATGCAGAAACCGATATTGCTGTAGTTGTAGGCCATGCCCGGCGTCCAGGCGAAACTGTCCGCAATGGCCGGCGACCAGCGGTCATTGAGCGTCCGCTGGATGATGGTGTCCGTCGGGGCCGGCGAGCCGTCGCTCATGAAGCGGTAGGCGTCGGTAAAGGCCGGATCGGAAAGACCTTTGCAAATGCCGCTGCTGTGGCTCAGGAGGGTCCGGACCGTAATGGATTCATGGTAGTCACTCACCCGGAAATGAAGGTCCTTCAGCAGGCCCCTCTCGCCAAAGACCGTGTCATCCAGTTTCAGTTTGCCCTGCTCTTTGAGCGTCATGATGCACATGGTGCAGAACTGTTTGGAGATGCTGGCCATCCGGAAAAGGTGGTCGGGCGTCACACGGGTCTGCGTCCCCGTGTTGGCAAAACCGAAGCCACTGGAATACACGACTTCCGTTCCCTTCATGATGGACACAGAAACTCCCGGGACTTTGAAATCGTCCATGAACTGATATACCTTGTTGTCGATATACGGGTCACCGTACTTGACCATGACGACATACTTGGACGTGACTTTGCCGGATTCCGAGACAATCCGGAGCGCCTGCAGATTCTCGGAGAAATCGTAGGTTTTTCCTGGTGTATAGGGTTGGTCATCAATGAAAATGCTGGCTCCGTCCGAGGCTTTGATTTCCGGAACCATGTGGGAACGGTCCACTCCATCCGTGACGGAAATACAATAATAGCCGTT
This sequence comes from Bacteroidales bacterium, assembly GCA_017509755.1. GTDB lineage: Bacteria > Bacteroidota > Bacteroidia > Bacteroidales > UBA932 > Cacconaster. The sequence goes on along the minus strand of JAFWOY010000008.1, from coordinate 106,876 downwards.
GGACAGGACGCCTGTTGAAGCGCTGCTCATGCCCGGATTGTCCGTTGGCGTGAAACTCAGCCGCAGCAGGGCTGCTTTGTCGCTGAGCTCGTTCTCAGGATCGTCGGGGTTGGTCGGATCGCAGGCCGCCAGGGAAAGGAAGAGAGCCGCAATGGCCCAGATTCTGAGATGCATTGTTTTCATATTGATGCTATTTATCCTACAAAGATAATAAATATGCGGCTGCGTTGGCACCGGCAAGAGCGCCGGTGGAGAAGGCAATCTGCAGGTTGTAGCCGCCGGTATCGCCGTCAAGATCCAGTACCTCGCCGCAGAAATAGAGGCCGGGACGGAGGCGGGAGGCCATGGTTTTCGGAACGATTTCCTTGAGGCTGACGCCGCCGGCCGTCACGACGGCCCGGTCGAAACCTTTGTAGTCCTCAATTCGGAAAACCCAGGCTTTCAGCGCTGCAGGAAGATGGTCGACGGTAAGACCCGGGTTGGCCCGGAGGAACGGCGCGACGAGCGCCTCGGGCAGGAACGAACGGAGAAAGGTCCGGTCTAGCCGGGTATGGTGTCCGGCCGGGGATTCACGGGCGATGCGGGCTTCAAGTTGTGCATTGGACAGGGCGGGCTTGAGATCGACGGCGATGTCCACGCGCTGTCCGTTGGTCAGGGCCCAGACAGCCCGGCGGCTCAGGCGGTAAGCGGCGCCGCTTTCCAGACCGTCTTCCGTAAAACTGAATTCTCCTTCATCGGTCTGGACACAAGTACCGTCCACATATAGTTGTACGCCGACATTTTTCAAAATCAGGCCACAAAGTCCCCTATCGTAGGCGCGGGGCAGCAAGGCTGTTTCGCTTGGGAAGGTGGGCGTGATGCTGTGGCCGGCTTCTGCCGCGAGGGCATAGCCGTCGCCGGTCGAACCGGTCACCGGATAGGAACGGCCGCCGGTTGCCACGATCACGGCCTCAAAGTCGGCCAGGTCCGCAAGGCTGCCGATGCGGGTCTTGTAGCGGATGTCAACACCCAGTTCACGGACTTTGCTTTCCAGCGCGCGGGCCACGTCGCCTGCCACCAACGAGGCGGGGAAAACCCGCTGCCCTTGTAAGGTGACGGTCTGTATGCCCAGCTCCTCCTCGAAGAAACGGATGAGGTCCTCGTTCGAGAAGGCGCGGAAAGCCTGCTGGAGGAAACGCTGGTTGGGATGGATGTGCAGCGAGAATTCCTCCCAGCCGCGCCGGTTGGTCAGATTGCAGCGGCCTTTGCCCGTGAGGTAGATTTTCCGTCCGAGCCGCTCGTTCTTGTCGAAGAGCACCACGCGTGAACCGTCACCGAGAATCCCGGCAGCCTGGATAGCCGCCATCATACCGGCAGGACCTCCGCCGACAATGCCCAAACGTGTTTTCATCCCAGTTTACTCAGTGATCAATCACCCCGCTGCCAAGCATCTCTCCGTCAGTCGCGTACCAGACGGCGAACTGTCCGGGCGTAATGCCGCGCTGCGGGGTGTCAAACAAGATATAAAGTCCGTCGGCGCGGCAGTGAAGCACGGCTTCCTGCAGCGGCTGGCGGTAACGGATGCGTACCTGGTACCGCTGTTCCTGTCCGGGTTGCAACTGCAGGTCCGGACGGATCCAGTGTGTTTCTTCGGGGCGGATGCGGAGCGCCCTTCGCCAGAGGCCCGGATGGCTGTCACCTTCCCCGACGAAGATCAGGTTGTTGGGGATGTCATTGGCAATCAGGAAGCAGGATTCGGCATGTCCGCCGATGCCCAGTCCCTTGCGCTGTCCGATGGTGTAGTATTGGGCTCCGATGTGCCGGCCGATCACCTTGCCGTCTTCCCGGCGGTAGTGGATGGGCTCGGCCATTTCTTCAAGGGTCTGCGGCTCAGGTCGGCCATCATAGAAACTGCGGGGAATCTCTATGATATCGCCTTCGCGGCTCTTGAGCTTCTGCTGCAGGAAGACCGGAAGGTCCACCTTGCCCACAAAGCAGATGCCCTGGCTGTCTTTCTTTTCCGCGCTGGGAAGGCCCGCCTCGCGGGCAATCCGCCGCACTTCGGGTTTGGTGATGTCCCCAATGGGGAAAAGGGCCGTGGCGAGCTGTTCCTGGGAAAGCTGGCAGAGAAAATAACTCTGGTCCTTGTTCGGGTCGCTTCCGGCAAGGATCCGGTAAATGGTGTGGCCGTCGGCATCGGTAAAGCTGTCTTTGCGGCAATAGTGCCCTGTGGCTACAAAGTCCGCCCCGAGGGCCTTGGCCGCTTCCCAGAAAGCGTCGAATTTGATCTCACGGTTGCAGAGTACGTCGGGATTGGGCGTGCGCCCTTTCTCGTATTCGCTGAACATATAATCCACGACCCGCTGGCGGTACACGTCGCTCAGATCCACGAAGTGGAAGGGGATGCCGATCTTTCGGGCGACCATTTCCGCAACAGCGCGGTCTTCTTCCCATTCACAAGCTCCGTGCAGGGTGCCGGTGGTATCGTGCCAGTTCTGCATGAAGAGCGCAAACACGTCGTATCCCTGCTGTTTCAGCAGCCAAGCGGCCACACTGGAATCGACGCCGCCGGACAGTCCGATGCAGATCCTGGAATTTTGCTTCATTTATTCAAAAAAATGTGTACCTTTGTGCCGGGGTAAGTCATATACGACCAGCTCCCACTGAACTCCCCCAGGGCTTGACCGCAGCAAGGGTAGGTGGTTGTAGCGGTGCGATATATCCAGCTTACCCTTTCTTTGTGCCCGGACCTGAAGGCGTTTTTCATTTTATAAATCGTTGAATACAAATGGCATAAGTGACTCCACGCCATCCAGCGTGTAGATGGTCGCGCCGCTGCCCAGGATGATGTGCAGCGGTTTGCCGGCTTCCCGTTCGTACTGGGCCATCACCTGGCGGCAGGCGCCGCAGGGCGACCCCGGGTTGGCCATCAACTGTCCTTCGCGGGCGCAGACCACCGCAATCGCCTCGAACGGCACACCCGGATGCTGGGCGCTGGCGGCGAACATTGCCGTCCGTTCGGCACACAGACCGGAAGGAAAAGCGGCGTTTTCCTGATTTGCGCCTTTGACGACAGTGCCGTCGGCCAACCGGACCGCTGCGCCTACATTGAAACGGGAGTAGGGGGCATAAGAACCTTTCAGGGCGTCAATCGCATCGTTGAGCAAGGCGCGGTCCGCAGCGGGCAGCTCTTTCTGCGCGGCGTACTCTTCATAGTTGATGGTCAATTGTTTCTTCATCGCATTTCCTCCCAGGGAATTGTAATAGTAATGAGGCCGATGACGTAGGGGGCCACGTCGTAGGGCTGGTAATAATAAGTCAGGCCTTTCTCCCCGACGGAGAAGTAATTACTCGGTTCGATGACTTCTACATAGAAGATGTCTTCGCGGTTGATATCGTCATCGATCATGTCTTCGAGTTCGTCGAACTTGTGCTGGTCGATGAGTTCGGTCAGCCGCTCGCGGCTGACGCCGTTGGTGAAGACCTCGGCGGTGACCGTCTGGCCGGTCTTGCGGTCGAACACGATGGGGAAGAGGCCGTATATGCCATGGGCGCCGCCCATATAGTCATAGCGTTCCACGATATAGTTGATATAGTCCCCGTAGGTTTCACCGAAAGAGCCCTTGATGTCGAAACTCCAGTTGAGGTTGTTGGCCTCCGCTTCGGTGATTTCCATATCCCGGAGGAATGATTCGTTCGAACTGACGTAATCCGCCGCATACTCGTCGCGTACAGCCTGCGCCAATTCTTTGACGGGAGCCGTGAAGTCGGCATAGGCATCGCCGAAACACGCTTTCCGGATGGTCTTGCGGACCTGGGCCAGCTCTTCTTTCTCAAAACCGGAAACGGGGAAATCCACATTGAAATCCAGGTTGAGACTGAACTGGCTTCCTTCGCTGAAGGGCGTTTCATCGTTCAGCGAAAGGTTCTCGGTACGGATGGAATCGTTGTCCGTGCAAGCCGGAAGCAGCAGGAGCGTTGCGGTAAGGATGGTAAAAAAACGTTTCATTATGGCAGGGTTTGAATGACTTCCTGGTTGACCGCGCGGATGCGGGGGATATCCACCTTATCGACTTTCCGGTCGTAGGTCATCAGGCCGTTGACTTCAATCTCGACGTCGGTGGTCTGGGTATAGATGGCCGCTGAAAAGCCGCGGGCTATCATCTCCTGGAGCTGGCGGGCGTATTTCACATATTCGTCGGTCACCTCTTTCGGGCTGGCGAACTTGATATAGCCCCAGTTGCGGTCGGGCGTCCAGAGATGTCCCTCTACGGGCATGCCGATGCCGCCGTATTCGCCCAGCACATTCACCCGCTTCGCATCATAGAGATACAGGTCGGGCTGCGGATAGTTGTGCAGGTCGAGGATGTCCCCGGCCGCGAGGAAATGGTTGCCGCCGCTGGCTGAATTGACCAGGCGGGACGGATCGTGCTGTTTGGTCCAGGTCGTGATCTCAAGGGTCTTGAACTGGCCCCATCCTTCGTTGAAGGGGACCCAGGCCACGATGCAGGGCTCGCTGTAAAGATAGTCCATGATCTCCTGCCACTCTTTGCGGTAACAGGCTTCGGAGGCGGCGCTGCGGACGAATTCTGTGCCCTGGTACCAGCGGGTGTTCTGCCAGCTGCCGTGGAGGTCGCCGCTGGGCATGTCCTGCCAGACAAGGATGCCGAGCCGGTCGCAGTGGTAATACCAGCGGGCAGGTTCCACCTTGACGTGTTTGCGGATCAGGTTGAATCCCCAGTCTTTGGTTTTCTGGATGTCGAAAGCCAGCGCTTCGTCGGTCGGAGCCGTGTAGAGACCGTCCGGCCACCAGCCCTGATCCAACGGGCCGTATTGGAAGATGGGTTTGTCGTTGAGGGTCAAGCGCAGGATGCCGTCTTTGCCGGCCGCCATGCCGATCTTGCGCATGGCACAGTAGCTCTGTACCTTGTCGATCAGTTTCCCGTCTGCCAGCAGGCGGACTTCCAAGTCGTAAAGGAACGGGTCGTCCGGAGTCCAGCAGTGGGGATCGGGTACCTGGATTTCGGCTTCGGCACCTGCCAGCGCGCGGGCCGTAGCCACGGTGCGTCCCTCCGCTTTCAGCGCGATTTCCACCAGGCCGCGCTCCACGCCTTCGGCCAGGATGCGGAAGCAGCGTGCGTCAAGGTCGGGGGTAATCCGCAGGTTCTCGATATGCTGCTGGGAGACAGGCTCCAGCCAGACGGTCTGCCAGATACCGGTGACAGAAGTGTACCAGATACCGCTCGGTTTGGAAACTTGCTTGCCGCGCGGCTGGAAACCGGTGTCGGTACCGTCCCAGACTTTGATGAGCAGCGTATTGTCGCCGGCTTGCAAGGCGTCGGTGATGTCTATGTGGAAGGGCGTGTAGCCACCGGTGTGCGAGCCGGCCTTGATGCCGTTCACCCAGATGTCGGCCCGCCAGTCCACGGCGCCGAAATGCAGCAGGACGCGCTGGCCTTTCCAATGTTTGGGCAAGGCAAAGCGGCGGCTGTACCAAAGGTTGTTGTCTGCGCCGACTGTCCGGCCGACCCCGGAGAGGCTCGATTCAATGCAATAGGGGACGAGAATCTGGCCGTCCGGTTTCGCATACGCCTGGTCGCAGGGTAACACGGCATAATCCCACAGGCCGTTGAGGTTCATCCACTCCGCCCGTTGCATCAGCGGGCGTGGGTATTCGGGCAGGGGCGCGGCCGGATTCACCTGGTCGGCCCAGGGGGTACGGATGTGGTCGCCAGCCGGCTGCCAGGACTGCGCCGTAGCTGTAAAAAACGGACACAGACCGAGCAGGAGAAGGAAATATGCCAATTTTTTCATATCTTTGGATTTATCTATCAAATATACGGATTCTATGAGGATAATCAAAATATTTTGCGCCGTTTTGGCCTTGTCGCTGCTGCTCCCGGCTTGCCGTAAGGCAGCTCCGGAGCAGGTCTTCACCATCCGCAACGAGAACGGGATGACCGCCACTTTCTGCACGACGGGCGGCCGGCTCCTGCGGCTGGAAGTGCCTGCGAAAGACGGAACGATGAAGAATGTCGTGTGGGGCTGTGCAGATGCGGCAGCCTGCCAGACGGATCCGGATTACCGCCAGCCGATTGTCGGCCGCTTCGGCAACCGGATTGCCGACGGCCGTTTCGAGCTGGATGGATATACGTATCAATTATCTGTCAATGAGGGAGATAATCATCTGCACGGCGGGCGGGCCGGCTTTGACAAGCAGGAGTGGACGCTGGTTCCCGTATCGGAATGCTCCCTTTTGATGACGCGCATCTCGCCCGACGGCGAGGAAGGTTACCCGGGCAATCTGGAGATTTCCGTGCTCTGCACGCTGACGGACAAGAACGAGTTGGTGCTGCAGTACGCCGCAGTAAGCGACAAACCCACAATCCTCAATCCGACCCTGCACGCCTGGTTTAATCTCCACGGCAGCGGAGAAGGCCTGACAACGTCCCATATCCTGAAGATCAAGGCGGATTCCTATACGCCGGTTGATGCCGAACTGATTCCGACCGGAGAGATTGCGCCGGTTGAGGGAACACCGTTCGATTTCCGCGCCGGAAAGCCGGTGACACCCGAATTCGACCACAATTTCGTCCTGCGCGGCGGTTCCGGAGAGCCGGCGGTCGAGCTTTGTGAACCCGCTACCGGGATTCTGCTGAAAATCTACACGGACCAGCCGGGCTTGCAGCTCTATACCGGCCGCCCGGACTGCGGTGTCGTGCTGGAGACGCAGCATTTCCCCGACTCGCCCAATCATCCGGACTTCCCTTCCACGGTGCTTCGCCCGGGCGAAACCTATACCCAGAATACCATTTATCGTTTTGAAATCATATAAATTCAATTCCATGGATAAGAACAACATGTCCCGGCGCGAGGCCATCCGCGCCATGATGCTGGCAGGGGCAGGCCTTGCCGCTTCCAGTTCCCTTGTCGCTGCGCCCTTGAAAATGGCCGGCTTGAATCCCGCACAGCAGAAATTCACCGAGCCCGCGAAAGGCGACCAGGTCATACACCGCACTTGGAAGAGCCTGAACGGCGAGAGCATCAGCCTTCTCGGCATGGGTTGCATGCGCTTCCCGCGCAAAGCCGGCGCCGGCCGCCGCGCGCCCCTCGACCAGGAGCAGATCAACCAGATGATCGACTATGCCCTCGAACACGGCATCAACTATTTCGACACGGCCCCGGCTTATGGCGATTCGGAGCGCGCGACGGGAGAGGCTCTCAGCAAGCACAAGCGTGAGAGCTATTTCCTCGCCACGAAGATGTCGAGTTTCTCCAATGCCGACCTGACGGCCTGCAAGGAGATGTTCGCCCGGTCGCTGAAGAATCTACGCACCACCTATTTCGATTATTTCCTGTTGCACTCCATCTCCGATATGGCCGACTTCAACCACCGGTTCAAGGACAACGGGCTGCTGGATTGGCTGCTGGAGCAGAAGAAAAAAGGTGTGATCCGTCACCTGGGTTTCTCGTTCCACGGTTCGAACGAGGCGCTCCGCCAGTTGCTGGCCCTGCCTTACACGTGGGAATTCGTGCAGATCCAGATGAATTATGTGGACTGGAAGGACATGCCGCTTGAGGACAGCAACGAACCCTGCGATTCGGAAACGCTCTACAAAATGCTGGCCGAGAAGAACATCCCGGTCGTCATCATGGAGCCCATCCGCGGCGGCGCGCTGGCCAATGTTTCGGACGGGCTGAAGGCCCGCATTCAGCAGCGATTCCCGCAGTTCACACCGGCGGCGGCCGCACTGACTTTTGCCTCGACGCCCGCGGCCGTGATGTGCACGCTCAGTGGTATGTCGAACATGCAGCAGCTCATGGAGAACGTCTATACCTTCAGCCATTTCAAGCCGATGACGGCGGAAGACAATGCCTACATGCTGGAGATGGCCCGGCTCTACAATGCCAATCCCCATATCCCGTGCACGGCCTGCCGTTATTGTATGCCTTGCCCGCGCGGCGTGGAGATCCCGGGCGTTTTCGGCGTCTATAACGCGCTCAGCGACGAGCTGATGCTGCCCGATCCCAAGAACAAGAAGGACAAAGACTTCAAAGAGAAGAAGAAAGCGTTCCTCAAGCGCTATGCGACCCTCGCACAAGGCACTGACGCTTCCAATTGCGTAGCCTGCAATGTCTGCGTCCCCAAGTGCCCGCAGCGCATCCGCATCCCCGACCAGATGCGCAAGATTCACAAGTTGGTCAAGGATTTGGGATAAGCCGGATGCAGAATCTACGTTCCATACGCTGGGTTTTCTTTCTTCTGCTGCTCTGCGCGGGATCGTTTTCCTGTAACCGGCACGAGCTGGAACATGCTGAAGAAAAGGGAAATCTCTGCGTCCTGTTTACGGATGAATCCGGCACTCCGCTGCAGCTTGTTTTGATCGGGGTAGGGAGCAATGATTATATTCACCAGAACGGGGATGACGGCTCTTTGCTTCTAGAACGTCTGGCGGTGGGTGTCGTCCGCCTTTTTGTCCATTGCGACGGGTTTGTCGATGCCATCTTCCGCTTTGATGTCGAGGCGGACAAGACCGTATATTATACGGCCGTCCTGAAAAAAGAACCTTCTTACATACGCATCAAAGACGGAAGTCCGGCCATTTTCGAGACTTCGAAGACAAAAGGGAGAAACAGCGTCCGCCTTGAGTCCAATTGGGATTGGTGGGTAGAGGATGATCCCGGGGAGATGACGATTGAAACACGCAGTGGAAAGGGAGATACGTTCCTGTACTATTCGTGGGATTTTCCGGAGAACCTGTTCGCGGGTGATACGCTGATGCGCAGTTTCCGGGTATTGTCCCAGGATGACACGCTGACGCTCAAATTAGTCCTGCACGTCCCCATCCGCATCGAGTCCTGGGATGCTTTTGACAGGAATGCTGCGGACGGGGATGGCGGCGTCATCTTGGACCTCCATTTCAGTCGGCCGGTTACGAATGTCCGGCAGATGCACCGGGCCGGTTGGGAAATCAGGAAAGCCACTCCTGTGGACAAGGAATATCGGAGCTATTCTTTCAACCTTGGTGAGGGGGGAGATTACAAGGGCTCTGTGCTGGTTGAAGCAGAATCGCTGAACCGGGATGGCGTGACATTCCGGGATTCGATTCCGTTCCTGATCGGCGACAGTTTCAGGACTGTCGAAGGAAGGATGACCGCTACCTGTCTTTCGGCAGATGAGAACTGGATGTGGATTGTTATGAAATCACCCGACAGAGTCTGCAAGATGGACATGCATACGCTGGATATCCTTACACAGTTCGATCTTTCTTTCCCGCCGGACTGGATGGCCTACAATTATTACAATGACTGTCTCTATCTCATCAACCAGGCCGGGCGGCTGATCGTTGTCCTGGATGCAGAAACCGGACACCAGCAAAAGATCATCCGGGTGCGCGACAAGCCTTTCGTCGATCCCTCCAAGTACCCCTTCCAACTACACTTTGCAGACAATGGTCTCGGTCTGTTGCTGACAAAAGATGACAATGGCAAGCGGTACTGGCGTATCCTTGATAGCCGGAAGAATGATGAGATGTCTTTTCCGGACATGGAACAGATGGCAGGTTCAGATGATGCGGGTTGGCAGTTATCGCAGGTCTATCTGGACCATACGCGCAATCGTTTTCTGGGTTTGTCGGACAGTCCTTCCCGCTATGTCTATTGCTTCAACGCGCTGGATGGGTCTTACAGCACTTTTCAACTTCCTGTTACCCTTGAAAATGGGGAGGTGTGCATGCGGTTCACGCAAATGACTTATTTCCGGCCGTGCCGTTTGCGGAATCAGGTGCTTATCTGTGCACAGTCCGGACTGAGCATTCTCAATCTGGACGATGATTCCTTTACGCCCCCTTTCAAGACCAACCCCTGGGGTGTGAGCGGGGATTTCTGCGGAGGACAGGCTGCCGGTGATATCCGTTCGTTTGTTTTGGATAACGGTACGCTGCAGCTCGTGGACAACACAAAAGCAGAAATCCTGTTTAAGAGCAGTGTCAGGTTCCGGCAAGTCCTCAACCTGCTTGCCTTTTCTTCCGGAGACCGGATCCTTCTGATGAAAGATACGGAAATGTTCAATAATACAGAATTCATTGTATTCAATACCCATCGCTTTAACCCATGAAAAAATTGTTTTCCTTTTTAGCACTTGCAGCAATCGTCCTGCTGGGCACTTCCTGCACGGGCAATGATCCACAGCCTGCCCAGAAGGGGGCACTCGAAGTCATCAAGGCGCGGACCAGCATCCGGGCTTTTACGGGCGAGAAACTTTCAGAGGAGCAAATCAATACGCTGCTCGACGCCGCGATGGCTGCGCCGACGGCCGCCAATATCCAGCCCTGGCGTTTCGTAGTCATTACGGACGACGAGGTCAAGGCGGGCCTTTATGAAGGCGAACGTCACAAATCGATGGTCACCACGGCTGGGGCCGTCATCATCGTCTGCGGTGAAACGACCCGCCTGCGCAAGCCGCACGATGCCGCTGCCGATGCCCAGCAGGAAGTCATCCCCAATCATTATTGGTATGAGGACTGCTCCGCCGCGACGGAGAATCTGCTGCTGGCCGCCACGGCTCTCGACCTGGGCGCCGTATGGCTCTCCTGCTATCCCAATGAAAAGAGCGTGGAACGCATCAAGGCGTATCTCGGCCTGCCCGAGACTGTCTGTCCGCTGGCCATCGTTCCGGTCGGCTATCCGGCTGAAAACCCGGAGCCGAAACAGAAATGGGACCCCGACAAAATACACTATAACCGTTGGTAAATCATGAAACGTTTTCTCCTTGTTGTTTGTCTGCTTCTGTGCGTCGGCGCTTTGTCCGCCCGCAGCCGTGTCCTGACCGATACCCTGGCTAGCAAGGTGCTCGGGCGTGATGTCCCCGTCAATGTCTATCTGCCGGACGGCTTCGATAAGGACGGACAGTCGTATCCCGTGCTTTATCTCCTGCATGGCCTCTACGGGACCCACTTGAACTGGGTGGAGGTCGGCGGCCTCGACGTGATCCTCGACGAACTCATCGGGACGGGCGAAGCCGCGAAGATGGTAGTCATCATGCCCTGCGCCGGTCATCCCGACGCCCATCATGTGCAGAACGGCTACTTCAACGTGGTTGATAACCCCTACGAGGATTTCTTCTTTGGCGAATTGATGCCGATCGTGGAGGCGAAATACCGTTGCGGCGGCTCAAAAGGCATGCGGGCCATTTCCGGTCTCTCGATGGGCGGTGGTGGCAGTACCGTCTATGCCCAGCGTCACCCGAACCTGTTTTCCAGTTGCTACGCGATGAGCGCCTGGCTCGACCAGCCGATGGAGGACTCGGATGATCCCGAACAACGGCAGGACAAAATGTACATCACGAGCATCTCGGTCCGGGATCATTCTGCCTTGAAGTTCGTGGACGAAGCCGACGAGGCTGCGATCGATGCCTTGAAGACCCTCAAATGGTTTGTCGATTGCGGCGACGATGATTTCCTGCTGCGCATCAACACCGAGTTCTATTTCAAGATGCGCGCGAAGGGCATTCCCTGCGAACTCCGCGTCCGCAACGGCGTCCACAACTGGGAATACTGGCACACCGCCCTGCGTATGTCCCTGCCTTTCGCTACGCGGAACTTCAGCCGCTGACCTTGCCCGATGGGGCAACGGCATCCTAGGCCGGATCGACGTCGATGAGGATAGCCGTGTGGCCCTTGAAATCCTGTTCGATCTGGTCCAGACGTTCGTAGAGGGCGCGTTTGGTGGCGACCAGCGAGCGGGTCCGGGGCAGTTTGATCCAGAATTGGGCGATGTGTTCGCCGGCGATGACATCAACCGCCGGTGTCACCGGGCCGGCGATTTCGCCGTTGCCGCTGAGGCCGGCCCCAGAGCCAGCTATCTCTCCGCTGCCGTTCAGGCCGATTGCCTGGGCCGCCTCCTGGATGAGGCGGCAGACGTTCCAGACGCGGCCTTCGTATTTGTCTTTGACAGTGACGGAGATCATCCGGACATAAGGCGGATAGGTGAATGCTTTCCGCTCGGCCAATAGGGCGGCGGTTTCGCCGGTATTCTGCGTCTGGCCTTGTTGCAGCCGCTGCAGGACAGGGTGGTCTGGCTGGAAAGTCTGGATGACGATCCGCCCTTGCTGGCCCCGGCGGCCGGCACGTCCCATCAACTGCGTGAGCAGTTGGAAGGCGCGCTCGTCGCTGCGGAAGTCCTGCACGGCGAACAAACTGTCGGCACTGACGATGACCACCATCGCCAGCCGTTCAAAATCAAAGCCTTTGGTAATCATCTGCGTCCCGACAAGAATGTCAGTCCGGCCCGCCGAGAAGTCACGGATCATCCGTTCCTGTGCGGTCCTGTTCTCCGTCGTATCGGCATCGAAACGGACAATCGTGCGCTCGGGGAAAGCTTCGCGCAGTTCTTCCTCGATCTTTTCGGTGCCGGCGCCGCGTTCGGCCAGCGCCACTTCGCCACAGGAAGTGCAACGCAGGGTGTATGGACGATGATATCCGCAGTAATGGCAGGAGAGCGTGCTGTTGAATTTGTGGTAACTCAAGGCGACATGGCAATGCGGGCACGTCGCCACTTCGCCGCACGCTTCACACTGGACCGTCGGGGCATAGGCCCGCCGCGAGCGGAAGACCATGACCTGCTGCCCCGCGGCCAGCACGGCGGCCATCTCCTTCAGTAATTTTCGGGAGAAAGATCCCTGCATGTTCCCCAGACGCCGGGCTTGAGTCGTATCGATGATTTCGATGACGGGGTCGCTGCCGCCATGATAGCGCTGCGGCAGGAGGGCCCGGGCAAATTTCCGTGTCTCGACATTGAAGAGCGATTCGAGCGAGGGCGTGGCGCTGCCCAGGAGCACATCTGCGCCTCGCTGGGCAGCCAGCATCAGGGCAGCATCCCGCCCGTTGTAGCGGGGCGCCATGTCATCTTGTTTGTAGGAACGGTCGTGCTCCTCGTCCACAATCACCAGACCCAACTGGCGGAAGGGGAGAAAGACGGCGGAGCGGGTGCCAAGCAGGATTCGGGGTGAAGAATTGCGGCGCAGCGTATCGATGACCCGGTAGCGCTGCGGTATTGTCGTCCGGGAATGGAACACCAGCAGCCGGTCGCCGAACACGGCCTCGATGCGTTGCCGGAGTTGTTGGGAGACGGCGATTTCCGGAACAAGATAGAGCACGTCGCGGCCCTGCGCCAGCTGTTCAGCAGCCAGATGCAGATAGATTTCGGTCTTACCGCTTCCAGTCGCTCCATGCAGCAGGACGGGCTTGTGCGCGCCAAAGCCTTTCCGAATCTGGCCGAGGGCTTTCTGTTGGCTGTCGGAGAGGGGATTGAGGACGACCTCATGGGGCGGAGGAACTTTGTTTTTCGCGCGCTGCTTTTTTTCTTTCGCGGGCAGTTGCAGCTGCTTCTGCAAACCGGCATTGTAGGCGGCTTTGAAGACTTCGCCGGGCGTACAAAGATAATAGTCGGCGACCGCGTGCCAGAACGCCAGCTCCGCTTCTGAAACCGCCGGTTTGTCAAGGACAGCCGTCACGGATGCGATTGTTGAAAGCCGTACATCAGTCGGAGCTTTGTCACACACGCGCGTCACTACGCCGAGCACTTGGTGCCCCCGCAACGGGGCCAGTACCCAGGAGCCGACACCAATCTCTTCCTCCGGGATCCGGTAGGTCAGCGTATTTCTCAGTTTCAGAGGCAGCAGCACCTCGACATATCTCGTCACCTCAGCCATGGCCATCGCGGCAGAACAATTTTTCTTCTGCGAAATTAACATTATTTTTTGCAGAAAGAAAAAAATACTTACCTTTGCAGTCCCATCGCGGTGCTGTAGCTCAGATGGTAGAGCAATGGACTGAAAATCCATGTGTCGGCAGTTCGATTCTTCCCAGCACCACGAAAGCCCCTCTCAGCCTGGCTGAGAGGGGCTTTTTGTGTCTTTTCGATCTTTCAGATGGATGTTACTTCTTACTCTTTTCAAAAGCAGCGATCAACCGCTGGGCCAGTTCGGGTTCGTTGGTCGTGATGTGGTCCACGCCGAGTTGGAGCATGCGGACGATGTCTTCCTCCTGATTGACTGTCCAGGCGTTGACAATCATTCCCAGGTCATGGGCTTCCTGGATCCATTCCGGGTGCTTGTCGAACACAGGGTAGTAGTAATCGATACCGGAGATGCCCATCTTCTTGAGTTCGGTGGGGGCTAGTTCCTCTTCGCCGAGGTACTCGACCCGGCACTTGGGCATCAGCTTCGCGAATTCCACACAGGCACTCAGGCTGAAGGAGATGAATTCCACGCGGTCTTCGACGCCGTACTTCTTGATGGCTTCCACGCTGCCGGGGACGGCAAGGGCTTCGTAAGCAGGATCGCCTTCGCTCTTGAGTTCGAAGACAAGTTTCATTTCGGGATACTGGAGCGAGGCTTCCAGATACTCATCCAGGGTTGGGATGAGCTCCCCGTTGGACAGGCGCAGTGTGTCGTTGTGCAGGACTTCGAATGGCGTATCGTAAATCTTGTAGCCGTGATACGTGAAATCGTGGTTGACGACCAGGATACCGTCGGCCGTCAGGTTGACGTCGAACTCGGAGCCGTAGGCCCCGATGCGGCCGGCGGCCAGGAGCGATGCAATGGAATTCTGGGCGGCTCCCTCGGCTTTCCAGTAGCCGCGGTGGGCGACGACCTGCGGTCCGGCAGGTTTGCTGCAGGCGGCCAGCGTGCAGCCCATCAGCAGGAAAAGGAATATGTTCTTCATAGTTTTATGCGCTTTCCGCAAAGATAGCGAAAAAGTCGGGACGGTATTTTGTCAATCCCGATATATTCAATACATTTGCAGGATAGCTGTCAGCCTGCCATCCCATGAAGACCGAAACCAAGGAACGCCTGATCAAATGCGTGAAGGAAGTGCTTCCTTCCACGACGAAGACCTGCATCTGGATCATCAAGATCACGGTTGCGGTGTCGTTTGCGATGATGCTGCTCAAGTATTTCCAGATCCTGCCCTGGATCTCCAATGCCGTGAGCCCCGTGTTCCGTATTTTCGGCTTGCCGGGGGCTACTGCGTTGGCCTATGTTTCCGGCTATTTCGTGAATGTGTATTCCTGCATCGCCGTGATGACGACACTGGAACTGGACTGGCGCGCCTTGACAATCCTCTGCACCATGGTCATGTGTTCGCACTCGATGGTTCTGGAGACAGCTGTCCTCAAAAAGACGGGAGCCAACGGTGTCCGGATGGTGATTATCCGTACTTTGTGCGCATTCATCCTGGGTATCGTGCTCAACCAGATCCTGCCCGGAACGGCGAACCTGACGTTGGAAACCATTGAAAGCGGCCCGCGGGCGCCCTGGTGGCCCACGCTCTGGGAGTGGTTCCTGTCTGCGCTGAAACTGGTACTGATGATGATCGCCATCATCTATACCCTGAACATCCTGCAGCGCATGCTCCGCGAGTTCGGCATCATGGAAAAGATCGCGAAGGTGTTCCGTCCGCTCATGCGGGTGTTCGGCCTGCCTTCGAATGTGGTTTTCCTCTGGATCGTAGCCAATATCATCGGCCTAGGCTACGGTGCGGCGGCGATGCTCGACGAGATGGACCGGGGCGGCGTAAGCCGGCGCGATGTCCTCCTGCTCGATACGCATATCTGCATTTCCCACAGCAATCTGGAAGACCTGCTGCTGCTGACGGCCTGTGGCGCTGTCTGGTGGATTCTGCTCCTGGCCCGTTGGGCGATGTCCATCGTCCTGGTCTGGGAACAACGTCTTGAGTTTTATCTGACCGACAAGCGAAAAAATCATTAACTTTGCAGGTTGAAACAATCCCATAGTATGGCGAACAATACGACCCAATGTCTGATTATCGGTAGCGGCCCTGCCGGCTATACCGCCGCGATATACGCATCCCGTGCCGCTTTGAATCCTATTCTGTATGAGGGCCTTCAGCCCGGTGGCCAGCTGACCACCACGACGGTCATCGAGAACTTTCCGGGTTATCCGGAGGGTGTCGATGCCAATCAGTTGATGGCCGCGATGCGGGAGCAGGCCGTCAATCTGGGCGCCGACGTGCGTCCCGGGTATGTGACGGCAGTCGACCTCTCCCAGCGTCCGTTCCGTGTGACGGTTGACGAGTCTGAGACGATCCTGGCCGAGACCCTGATCATCGCGACCGGTGCAACGGCCAAGTATCTGGGCTTGCCGAGTGAAGACAAGTACCGGGGTATGGGCGTTTCTGCCTGCGCCACTTGCGACGGCTTCTTCTACCGTGGCAAAGATGTTGCAGTGGTAGGCGGCGGTGATACAGCTTGCGAAGAGGCTACCTACCTGGCCCATTTGTGCCGCAAGGTCTATATGATCGTCCGGCGCAATGTCCTCAGGGCCTCGAAAGCAATGCAGGAGCGGGTCATGAATACGGAGAACATCGAGATCCTCTGGGAATGCCAGACCCAGGAAGTGCTGGGCGATGCCAACGGTGTAACCGGCGTGCGGCTTGTCCGCAAGAGCGGGGAAGTGTTTGAAAAGCCACTGGACGGTTTTTTCCTGGCTATTGGCCACCATCCGCAGTCGGACCTCTTCAAGCCTTGGATCGATACCGATGAGAATGGCTATATCCTGACCGACGGCAAGAGCTCCCGCACCAACGTGGAGGGCGTTTTCGCCGCCGGCGACG
The DNA here is from genome assembly GCA_017509755.1 of Bacteroidales bacterium. Taxonomy (GTDB): domain Bacteria; phylum Bacteroidota; class Bacteroidia; order Bacteroidales; family UBA932; genus Cacconaster. Next base: position 90,260 of record JAFWOY010000008.1, on the reverse strand, counting down.
TTCAGGATCCGCAGTATCGCCAGGCCATCGCGGCTGCCGGCAGCGGCTGCCGGGCGGCCCTTGATGCAGAAAGATATATTTTGTCAAAGCTTTAGATGATAATGCGTTCCAGAATCCTCTTCGCGGCCCTGGCCGCCCTCGCCCTGCTCGCGTCCTGCAAGTCGCAATACGATGCTGTCTTCTATGGCAGTGACATCCCGGCCAAGTACAAGATGGCTTTCGAACTTTTCGAAGCCAAGAAGTATTCCAAGGCTGCCGAGACGTTCGAGTCGCTGACGATGGCCACCAAGGGTACCGCGCAGGACGATACGGTCCAGTTCTATTGGGGATTGAGCAATTACCGCTACGGCGACTATGTCACGGCCGAAAGCAACCTCCAGGAGTTCATCAATACGTTCCCGATGAGTCCGTTTACCGAAGAGGCGAAGTTCTTGCACCTGGACTGCCTGTATCGGGGCACTTACCGCTATGAACTCGACCCGATGCCCACTTATCGGGCCCTCTCCGCGATGAATATCTTCCAGATCGAGAATCCCCAGTCGAAGTACCACGACCAGGTGGCCGCGATGATGGACGACCTGAACGACCGGCTTGAACTTAAAGCTTTCAAGTCCGCGCACCTCTATTACCACATGGAGGATTACCTGGCCGCTCACTATGCGCTGAAGAATGTGCTGAAAGCCAATGCGGACAACCGCTACCGCGAAGAGATCCTCTACTATACGGCCATGGCCGCCTACAAATACGCTTACAACAGCGTCCCCTCCAAGCAGCGTGAGCGCTACCTGGTCTTTGTGGATGACTATTTCAACATCGTGAGCGAATATCCCGAGTCCAAGCATATCAAGGAATTGGAAGGACTCTACAATAAAGTGCAGAAACTATTGAAAAAAGATAACGAAAATGGATAACCAGAAAATCGCGCAGGTGCCCGTCAACACCGTCACCCGGAATCTGGCGGATTTCGCCGCCCCGACCGGCAATGTCTATGAGAGTGTGATGATCATCGCCAAACGTTCGAACCAGATTGCCGCCGACATCAAGCAGGAACTCAACCACAAACTGGAGGAATTCTCCAACTATGCCGACACCCTCGAAGAGACGTTTGAAAACCGCGAACAGATTGAGATCTCCAAATACTACGAGCGTCTGCCCAAGCCGGTCCTGATTGCGACCAAAGAATTCCAGGACGGCAAGATTTACTACCGGAAGGCAGAATAGGCGCTTCGCCAGATGTTACGGAGGCTCCTCATCGAGAACTATGCATTGATCGACCACCTGGATATCTCTTTTCCGGGTGGTCTGGTCATCATTACCGGTGAGACCGGTGCCGGCAAATCCATTCTGCTCGGCGCCCTATCCCTGGCGCTGGGTGGCCGGAGCGACGTGTCCGTCCTAAAGGACCGTACCCGCAACTGCGTGGTTGAGGCGGTCTTCGAAGAAGACGGTCAGGAGCGCCCTTTCCGGCGCGTCGTTTCCCCGCAGGGCCGTTCCCGCAGTTTTATCGATGACGAACCCGCCGGCGTGGATCAGCTGCGTGAAGCGGCGTCCCGCCTGATCGACATCCATTCCCAACATCAGCAGTTGCTGCTGTCCGAGCGGGATTTCCAACGGACCGTGCTCGACAGTTATGCCGGTATCACCGCGGAAGTCGCCGCCTACCGGCAAACCTGGCAGGACTGGTTGGATGCCGGGAAAACCCTTCGGGAAATGGATGCGCGCATCGATGCAGCCCGACGCGAGCAGGATTACCTGGAATTCCAGTTCCAACAACTGGATGAGGCCGCGTTGCGGGAGGGAGAACTCGAAGCCCTGGAAGAAGAGCAAGGGCGCCTGGCTTATGCAGAATCCGTCAAGGAACAAGTTGCCCGCGTAGAGCAGCTTTTTGAAGGTACGGAGCTGTCGTTGGAAGCCAGTTTGAAAGAAATGGTGTCCTCGCTGGAGCGGGTGACACCCCACTATCCCGAATTTGAAGACCTGCGTGCCCGCTTGGATTCGGCCCGGATTGAACTCAAGGATGTCCGGGACGAAGTGACTGTGCGCGGCGAGCGCATCCAGTTCTCGCCCCAGCGGCTGGAAGAGGTGGAAAACCGCCTTTCCCAACTGTATGGCCTGATGCGCAAGTTTGATGTTACGTCGGTTGCCGAACTGATCGCCCGGCGCGATGAACTGGCAACCCGGTTGGGCGCTGCCCTGGATGACCGGCTGGAGCGGGATCAACTTGCCAAAAAGGTGTCGAAGCTGGAAGCGGACTGTGTGAAAGCAGCCGATGCCCTGCACGCTGCCCGCATGAAAGCTGCACCGGGCCTCGCAGCGCTGCTGCAGGAACGGATCCGGTCCCTCGAAATGCCGCGCGCGCAATTTGCCGTGCAGGTGGAGGAACGACCGGTTCCGGGTCCGGACGGGAAAGATGAGACGGCCTTCCTGTTCGATGCCAACGGCCGCGGCCTCCTGCCGCTCTCCAAGTGTGCCAGCGGTGGCGAACTGTCACGCATCATGCTCTGCATCAAGGCGCTGTTGGCCCATTACCAGGGCATGCCGACGCTGATCTTCGACGAGATCGATACCGGTATTTCCGGCAGTGTGGCCGAAAAGATGGGGCAAATGATTGCGGAAATGGGGGAGCGGATGCAAGTGTTCGCCATTACGCATCTTCCCCAGGTGGCCAGTAAAGGTACCTCTCATTTGCTGGTTTACAAGGAAGCCGGACCGGAGGGGCCGCGCACGGATATCCGCTTGCTGGCCGGACCGGACCGGGTCCGCGAGATTGCCCGTATGCTCAGTGGCTCGGACATCACCCCGGAGGCACTTGCCAATGCTTCCGTGCTGCTACAAGGAAACAAATCAAAATAATACTGATACTATGCGTCTGATCATTCAAGAATCGTATGGGAAAATGTCGCAGTGGGCTGCGGCATACATCGTCAAGCGGATCAATGCCTTCCAGCCGACCGCAGAAAAACCGTTTGTCCTGGGCCTGCCGACAGGTTCCACGCCGATCGGTACTTACAAGGAACTGATCCATCTCTACCAGACGGGCAAGGTTTCCTTCAAGCACGTCGTGACCTTCAACATGGACGAGTACATCGCCATTCCGGAAGACCATCCCGAAAGCTATCACACTTTCATGTGGAGCAACTTCTTCTCGCACATCGACATCCCGGCCGAGAACGTGAACATTCTCAACGGCAACGCGGCCGATCTGGAGAAAGAGTGTGAAGCCTATGAAGCGAAGATCGCGTCCTACGGCGGCATCAACCTGTTCATGGGCGGCATCGGCCCCGACGGCCACATCGCCTTCAACGAGCCGGGCTCTTCGCTTGCCTCCCGCACGCGGGTCAAATCCCTGACCACCGATACCATCATCGCCAACTCCCGTTTCTTCGGCGGCAACATCGACCTCGTCCCCAAGCGGGCCCTTACGGTCGGCGTCGGCACCATCATGGACGCTCAGGAAGTGATGATCCTGGCCAACGGCCACAACAAAGCCCGGGCCCTCTGCCACGCCGTGGAAGGCTCCGTCAATCACATGTGGACCATCTCCGTGCTGCAGATGCATCCCAAAGGCATCATCATTTGCGACGATGCAGCCACGGTAGAGTTGAAAGTGGGAACTGTCAACTATTTCAAGGACATCGAGAAAGAGAATCTCGACCCTACTTCGCTATTGCGATAGAGAAACCTTCTTTTTCGTAGACAAGGTTGCGGGTGGCGCAGTTGCGCCATCCGCTTTTTTCATCTTCTTTGACGAAATGGAAGTTGCAGTGGAGCAACTGCATCGGGTATTCCTCGGCGCTGCCCAGGAAAGCCGTACCCTGCTGCATCAGGACGGAGATGAAATAGGAGAAGACATCGTAACCCTGGAAGGCGAAATCATCGGGCTCCGCATAGTAAAGGGCACGGTACTGAAGGACGAAATCGCGGTCCTTCGCGTCGCTGTAGTCTACGAAATACGGGGCGGACGTGTGCGCGCTGATGTTGAACAGGGCGTCGGGATCGGACGTCTCGTAGCCACGGACCCGGTTGGTGCACCAGACCTCGAGCGGCACATTCCGTTTGGACAGGGCGTTGAGGTTGCGGATGACGTCGGTCGTGAAAGTCTTGTTTTCCGAGCCGATGAGGATCTTGGCGGGACGCCGGGCACCCGCGCTGAGCAGGCCGGAAACTTCCCGGCTGTTGGTTTTCCTGTATGAAACCCCGTCCGCCTGGAGCAGAGACTCGATTTGCTCGACAAGCTTGCTGTCGGCGGGGGATGTGCCGGCTACCAGGATAATCTGGTCGTCGCTGCGGGCATGCAGGCTATGGACCAGATTCTCAAGCTGAATGGTGGTGGAGGCGGGCACCTGGAACAGGAAGGGATGGGTGTCCACCAGGGAGTCAACCTTGTGGTCGAGCGGTGACACCAGCGGAATCCCGTTCTCGTCGGAAAAAGTGAGGAAGGGCGCTATGGTGGCGGCTTCCACGGGACCGATGATCAGGTCGCTGCTTTCGAACTTGGGATCGGCGAGGATCGCGTTTGCACCTTTGGCCAGATCATACACATTGAGGATCAAGTGCGCACCTTTGTCCTTTTGTTCGCGGACGGCCATCAAAGCGCCGGCGTAGAAATTGAGGAAGGAGGCGGATGCGCTGTTTCCGTTTACCTGGAAGGGGAGTACCAGCGCGATGCGCAGCGGCTCGTCTGCCGAGAACCGGCGGACTTTCCAGACAGGCGTTACAGGCTCTGGTTCGGGAGTCTCGGGAGTGACGGTTCCGGTGGGGATGTCGATGTCAGGATCGATTTCCTCAGCCGGCTCTTCACCCATCACGGGGATCAGCAGGACTTTTCCCCGGATGGGTTCATACGGCTTCAGGCCATTGTAGTCCCGGATCGTGTCTTCAGTAATGTTGTATTTCTTGGCAATGCCGGCCAGGGATTCGTACCATTTGACACGATGTTCGAGGACACGTTCCACAACGGGGACCATCTCAGGAGTCTCCGGGGCGGCCACAACGGGTTCCTGTTTCTTCTCCACAACCGGCTTGGTTTCGGTCTTGACGGGGATTTGAGCGCTGTCGACCGGGATAAAGATGATGCCGCCGGCCTTCAACCCGTTCTTGAGGTCGGGATTGGCGGCCAGCAGGTCTTCATTCTTGATACCGTAGGCCTTGCAGATGGAGAAGAGGGTCTGTTTGGGAAGCACCTTGTGGATATAGTAAACTTTTCCACCGATGTTCGCTTTCTCGTTGGAGATCACCACATCCGGTGCGGTGTAGCCTTGCGCTTGCAGCACGATGGGCGCTGAAAGGAGCAGCAGGAGGAAAAGCAGGCGCTTCATGACAGGGGCTTATTCGTCGGTTTTCTTGGCGCCGGTGTTGCGGGTCTTGATGTATTCGGCGTTGAGGCCTTCCACGATCTCCTGGGTGATATCCAGGGCCGGGGCGCCGACCATCACGACGTTGGTGGCGTCCGTGGTGGTGAGGATGGCGGCGAAATTGTGCTCCTTGTTGTACTCTTCCAGGTAAGTCTTGATGGCATACATCACCTGGTTCATCAGCACCTGGCTCTCTTCGGCCAGTTCCTGCTGCTTCTGGGCGGCCTCGTTCTGGAGGTTGGCCTGGCGCTGCTGCAGCGTAGTGTTCTGCTGCTCGGCAGCGGAGCGGGTGAGCAGGCCTTTCTGGATCTGGTTCTCAAAGTTCTTGATGTCGCTCTCGAGCTTGCGGGCTTTCTTGTTGAGGTCGGTGTCGACCGTCTGGGCCTTGGCTTCAAAGGCGGACTGCAGGTCGCTGTACATATCGTACTGCATCATCAGGGTGTCCAGCCGCAGGAAAACGACGTCGCCGGCGACGGCCTGGATGCCGTCGGAACTTTCGACAGGTTTGTGGGTGTTCTTGGGTGCGGTCAGGGTCAGGATCAGGGCGGCCACGGCGGCAGCCACGGCGATGATGCTCAGGATAAGGGGAGTGTGTTTCATTGTATGGTTTGTTTATTTTTTATCTCGTGCTTTCGTGCAACCTGCAAATATAAGCAATTTATTTCAACTCTCCCAAATATGCTTGAATCGTCTTTTCCAGGCCGAGGTAGAGAGCGTCGCTGATGAGGGCATGGCCGATGGAAACTTCGTCCAGTCCGGGGATGGTCCGCTGGAAATACCAGAGGTTCTCCAGGCTCAGGTCGTGGCCCGCATTGAGGCCCAGGCCGAGTTTCACGGCTTCACAGGCCGCTTCGTAGTAGGGGGCGATGGCCTTTTCACGATCCGTGCGGTAGCCGGCGGCATAGGCCTCCGTATAGAGTTCCACGCGGTCGCAGCCCGTCTCGGCGGCGTAACGGATCATTTCGACCACCGGGTCGATGAAGATTGAGACACGGATCCCTTCTTCCTTGAAAAGGTGGCATACCTCTTTAAGATACGAAAGGTTCTTGCGGGTATCCCAGCCGGCATTGGAGGTCAGCACGTTTTCCGCGTCGGGAACCAGCGTGACCTGGGCAGGATGCACTTCACAGACGAGGTCGCAGAAACTCCGGATGGGGTTGCCCTCGATGTTGAATTCGGTACTGAGTATGGGTTTGAGGGCGCGTACGTCCGCGTAGCGGATGTGGCGCTCATCAGGTCGGGGATGTACCGTGATGCCTTGTGCCCCAAAGCGTTCGCAATCGACTGCGGCACGCAGGACATCCGGCACGTTGCCGCCCCGCGCATTCCGCAGCGTGGCGACCTTGTTGATGTTAACACTTAATTTGGTCATGACGCACAAAATTAATAATTTTGGCTTCAATTATGAAAATTGCTTTGTATCATCGCGACCCGCGAAAAGGGATCGAAGCCTTGAAGCAACTTTTACGCGAAAAGGGTGCCACACTGGCCTGTTATGGCGAAGATTTCTTTTCCTGGGAAGACCTCCCGGCTGATACGGGCTTGTTCCTGTCGCTGGGCGGCGACGGCACCTTCCTGCAGTCGCTCACGTTTGTCCGCGACCGCGGCATTCCCGTCGCCGGCATCAATTTCGGTCGCCTGGGCTTCCTGACAACCGCCCGGGCCGACGATGCGGACCGGTGGATCGACGACCTGCTGGCAGGCCGTTATCTGGTGGAAGAGCGCAGTCTCCTGCGGGTGGTCTGCGGTGAGATGCCTGCGGATTTCTATCCTTTTGCACTCAACGAGGTTTCTCTTCAGCGTCGCGGTTCCGGCATGCTTTCCGTCCAGGTAAGCGTCGATGGACGCGAACTTCCTGCGTATTGGTCGGATGGCCTGGTGATAGCGACGCCGACGGGCAGTACGGCCTACAACCTGAGTGTCGGCGGCCCCATCGTGATGCCGTCGTCCGAAGTCATGGTCATTGCGCCGATCGCACCGCACAACCTGAACGTCCGGCCGCTCGTCATCCCGTTGTCATCCCATGTGCAGATGCGCTTCGAATCACGGAGCGGGCAAGCCCTCCTGGCAGTCGACAACCGGCCTTTCACGCTGTCTTCCGGCATGGAAGTCAGCCTCTCGCGGGGCCGCTACGGCCTGCGCTACGCCTCTTTTTCCGACAATAGTTTCATCGGCGCGCTCCGCACCAAGCTCCTGTGGGGTGAAGACCGCCGCAATACCCTTTGAATCATGGAAGTACCTCAGCATATCACAATCATTATGGACGGTAACGGCCGTTGGGCGAAGCAGCAGGGGAGAAGGCGCCTGTTCGGGCACAATGCCGGTGCGGAGAGTGTCCGTGCCTGCTGCGAATATGCCGTTGAGCACGGGATCCGTTACCTGAGCCTGTTTGCCTTCTCCGAGGAGAACTGGAGCCGTCCGGAAGATGAGGTCAGCGGCTTGATGAAGCTGATGTTCAAGAGCGTGCTGGAAGAGCGGGAGACTTTCCGCAAAAACAACATCCGTTTTCGGGTCATCGGTGACCGGAGCCGCTTGCCTGCCGATCTGCTGCAAGCTATTGACGCCGTGCAGCAGGAGACAGCGGGCCATACCGGCCTGACCTTGATCATCATGCTGAGCTACAGCGGAAAGTGGGATATTTTGCAGGCTGCGCAGCGCTATGCCGCCGACTGCCTGGCAGCCGGCCGCCAGTTGCCGCTTGACGAGACCGGCTTCGGCAATCTGCTGGCCACGGCCGGCATCCCGGATCCTGACCTGATGATCCGCACCAGCGGCGAGCAGCGCATCAGCAATTACATGCTGTGGCAATGTGCCTATACGGAGTTCTATTATACGCCGGTACTTTGGCCTGATTTTCGCAAAAACGACCTCGAACAAGCCATACAAAGTTACAACCAAAGGGAAAGAAGATACGGTAAGGTAGAATAAGTCAAAAATTTGTATAACTTTGTAAGTCTATTCGGAAAGGATTTGATGAAAAGAAAATTTTTAGCGCTGTTTGGAGCCTTTCTGGCACTGTCCCTGCTTCCGGCGTTGGCCCAGGAGCCCGGAGTCGTTCCTGTGGAGGTAGACTACAACAACCCGCAAACCTATGTGGTCGGCGGGATCCGCATATCCGGTACCAAATATTTGGGTGAGAGCCAGCTGCTCTCGGTTCTCGGCATCCGTCCCGGGGATGTCCTCACTGTTCCGGGCGATGACATCTCTTCCGCAGTCAAGCGCATCTGGCTGCAAGGCGCAGCTTCCACGCTCGGTTTTTATGTCGATTCCCTGAACGCCAGTCGCGACACGGCTTGGTTCCGTCTCGATATCCAGGAGCGCCCCCGCGTCATTACTTGGAACTACCGGGGTGTCAAGAACAGTGAACGCGACGACCTGAAAGAGAAACTCAACCTGCGCCGCGGCGGGCAGTTGTCCGAGTATGTGAAAGCATCGTCCATCAAGACCATCAAGGACTATTTCAAGGAAAAAGGCTTTGCGGACGTGGACGTGAATGTGGAAGTTGCCGCTGACTCAGTGATTCGCAACGCGGTTCGCGTAACCTTCGATGTCAATAAGGGAAAGAAGCTGAAAGTCAAGGAGATTTCTTATGAAGGCAACGATGAGATCTCCAAGTTCAAGCTTGACCGGGCGATGAAGAAGACCAAGGATGCGAAATGGTATAACCTATTCTCCTCCAAGAAGTTCCAGGAGAAGGAATACATCAGCGACAAAGAAAAACTGCTCGAAGTCTTCAATGAGGCGGGCTATCGCGATGCCAAGATCGTGAGTGACTCGCTCTACCGCGATCCCAAGGACGGCCGGCTCGGCATCCATTTCAAGATAGACAAAGGCCACAAGTACTATTTCCGCAACATCACCTGGACAGGCAACTCCGAGTACACCGAAGAGGCCCTGAACAACGTGCTCCGCATCAAGCGGGGAGACGTCTATGACGTGGTGACCATGGAAAAGCGGCTCTATTCCGGCGAGAAGGAGGGCGATATCTCTATCCGCAAGATGTACAGCGACAACGGGTTCCTCTTCTTCAACGTAGTGCCCGTGGAACTCAACATCGACGGGGATTCGGTTGACGTGGAGATGCGCATGGTGGAAGGGAAACCGGCCACTTTCAACGACATCATCATCAACGGCAATACCATCACCAATGAAAAGGTGGTGCGGCGCGCTGTATTCACGCGTCCGGGCTATCTCTACCGCCAGAGCGACTTCGAACGCTCCATCCGCGAGATTTCTTCGATGGGACATTTCGACGCAGAGTATGCAGTCGACCCCAACAAGGGTTACAACCTGATCCCGAATTCGGTCAACAATACAGTAGACATCACCTACAACGTGCAGGAGAAACCCAACAGCCAGCTGGAGCTTTCCGGTGGCTGGGGCAACCGCATGTTCGTCGGTACGGTAGGCGTGAGTTTCAATAACTTCTCGACGGCCAACTTCTTCAAGAAGGAAGCCTGGCGTCCCGTGCCGCTGGGCGATGCCCAGAACCTGTCCATCCGCTTCCAGACCAACGGCTCGTATTACACGGCTTTCACGGCCAGTTTCGTGGAGCCCTGGCTCACCGGCAAGAAACCGACTTCCCTCAATATCTCGGCCTACTTTACCCGCCAGACCAACTCGTATTCCACCTATTATTACCAGGTGCTCAACGACGACCAGTACATGGAGATCTACGGCGCAGCCGTCGGACTCGGCACGCGCCTGAAATGGCCCGACAACTACTTCGTGCTCTACAATTCCCTCAACTGGCAGTCGTACAACCTGCAGGACTGGAACTACTATTTCATCTATTCCACGGGCCGTTCGCACAATATCAGCTGGAACGCCACGCTGTCGCGCAACTCCACCGACCAGTCCATCTATCCGCGTGTCGGTTCGGACTTCAGTTTCGGCGTCCAGATCACACCGCCGTGGTCGATGATGAAGAAAGACTGGCGCAACATCGATTACAGCAGCCAGTCGATCCAGGACCACTATCGCTGGATTGAATACCACAAATGGACGTTCAAGGGCTCCCTGTACTCCCGCCTTGTGGGTGACCTCGTGCTGATGACCCGCGCCCAGTTCGGCTATCTGGGATACTACAACAAGAAATGGGGTTATTCCCCGTTCGAAGGTTTTATCGTGGGCGGCGACGGCATGTCGGGCTACAATACCTACGGCAACGAGGTAATCGGCCTGCGCGGCTATGAGAACTATTCCCTCACGCCGTATATCGGCAATGCCTATGCCGGCAACGTCTATGACAAGTTTACGGTTGAACTCCGCTACCCGCTCGTCATGCAGCCGAGTTCCACCATCTACGCCCTGTTGTTCCTCGAAGGAGGTAACAGCTGGTCTGATATCAAAGACTTCAATCCTTTCCAGATCAAGCGTTCGGCCGGTGTGGGCCTCCGGGTGTTCCTGCCCGTGGTCGGCCTCCTCGGCATCGACTGGGGCTACGGTTTCGACGCTGCCAGCGGAAAGGACAAGAGCCACTTCCATTTCCTGATCGGTCAACAATTCTAACGGAGAAAAAAATGAAGAAAATCCTCATTGCTCTCGTCGCGCTCCTGGCCTGCTTCGGTTCGGTCCGCGCCCAAAAGATCGGTTACATCAACACCGAAAACATCCTGAGCGAGATTCCTGCCTACGTGTCTGCCCAGCAGCAGCTTGAGGCTCTCTCAGACAAATACAAGGCTGCCATTGAAACAGAGCTCGGCAAGATTGAGACGCTCTACCAGAATTATCAGTCCAACAAGAACTCGATGTCTTCCATCCAGCGCCAGAACGCTGAAAACGAGATCATCTCTAAAGAGCGTGTGGTGCAGGAGAAGCAAAAAATCTACTTCGGGGAAGACGGCATCATGGCCAAGAAAGCCGAGGAACTTCTCTCACCCATCCAGAAAGAGGTGAACAAAGCCATTGAGGACGTCGCCAAGTTGGGCGGTTACGACTTGATCCTCGACCTGGCGGCCATGCAAGGCGTGGTCTATAAGAAAGAGGCGCTCGATCTCACCGAATTCGTCCTTGTACGTTACAGAGAAAACCAGAAATAGTTTTATATTGAACATTTGAAGAAAATCCCAAAACGATGAAAAAGCTTGTACTTCTTGCATTTTGTGTACTCTCCTTCGGTGCGCTCTCCCAGGCGCAGAATTTGAAATGCGGACACATCAACACCAATGAACTGATCAGCCTGATGAGTGAGCGTGACTCGGCCGTGGTGAAACTCCAGGCCTACCAGACTGATCTCGAAGAGACACTCGAAGGTATGGGCACCGAGTACAACAACAAGTTGAACGAATACCAGCGCAAACGCAATGAATGGGCCCCTGTCGTGATCGAGACCAAAGAGCGCGAGCTGACCGAACTGGGACAACGCATCCAGCAGTTCCAGCAGAATGCCCAGCAGGAGATGGCCCAGATGCAGCAGACGCTGATGGAACCTGTCATCGAGAAAGCGCAGAACGCCATCACGAAGATCGCCAAGGCCAACAACCTGGTTTATGTCTTCGATCTTTCGGCCGGTTCGCTGATTTACTTCGACGACAACGTCAGCCTCAACCTGCTGCCGCTGGCCAAGAAGGAACTCGGTATTCCTGCTGAGAAAGTGGCCCCGACCCAGCTCCAGCAGCCGAACGCCCAGTAGCGACCAATCCCAACATCTACTATACCTAACTTTTAACCTATGCAACATAAAGTAATCGACACCAAAGATGTTGTAATCAGGTTTTGTGGCGATTCGGGCGATGGAATGCAGTTGACAGGTACCCTGTTCGCTGACGCTTCCGCTTTGTACGGAAACGAGATTTCCACCTTCCCGGATTATCCCGCAGAGATTCGCGCCCCGCACGGCACCGTCTCCGGCGTCTCCGGCTTCCAGGTCCATATCGGATCGGGTGAAGTCAACACGCCCGGTGACTTCTGTGATGTGCTGGTCGCCATGAACCCTGCCGCCCTTCGTGCGAACGCGAAGTGGGCGAAACCGACTGCAACGGTCATCATCGACACCGACACCTTTGATGAAGCGCTCATCAAGAGAGCAGGTTATGCTACACTGGATCCTGTCACCGAACTTCGTATCGAGGACCGGAATATCATTTATTCACCCATCACGACGCTGACCAAGGAGAGTCTCAAGGACAGCGGAATGGACCAGAAGGCCATTATCCGTTGCAAGAACATGTTCACGCTTGGCATGTGCTTCTACATGTTCAACCGTCCGCTTGAGTACACCTACGCCTACCTGGAGAAGAAGTTCAAGAAGAAACCGGCGCTCATCGAGCCCAACAAGAAGGTGCTCTTCGACGGCTTCAACTATGCAGCCAACATCCAGGCCATCGCGAACACCTATACGGTGAAACCGGCCAAGCAGGAGAAAGGTGTCTATCGCAACATCAGCGGTAACCAGGCTACGGCCTGGGGTCTGATCGCCGCCTCCGAAAAGAGCGGACGACCGCTCTTCTGCGGTTCCTACCCGATCACCCCGGCAACGGCTATCCTCGAGGAACTTGCCATCCACAAGAACCTTGGCGTGAAGACACTGCAGGCAGAAGACGAAATCGCAGGTATCTGCACCGCCATCGGCGCCGCCTATGCCGGCAATTTTGCTGTGACCACGACCTCCGGTCCGGGCCTCTCCCTCAAGAGCGAGGCGCTGGGCCTGGCCATGATTACCGAACTTCCGCTCGTGCTGGTCGATGTACAGCGCAGCGGTCCTTCGACAGGCATTCCGACCAAAACCGAGCAGACCGACCTCGCCCAGGCCCTTTACGGCCGCAACGGCGAGTGCCCGATCGCCGTGGTCGCCGCCCACTCGCCGAGCCACTGCTTTGACGCCGCCTTCTATGCAGGCAAGTATGCCATGGAGCACATGATGCCGGTCATCCTCCTGACGGAAGGTTTCCTGGGCAACGGCAGCGAGCCGTGGAAGATTCCTTCGATGAAGGACTATCCGGCCATCAATCCGCCGATCATCGACAAGTGCGAAGGGGCTTTCAAGCCTTTTGAACGCGATCCCGAGTCGTTCGCCCGCAAGTGGGCGTTCCCCGGCAAAGCCGGCTTGGAACACCGCGTCGGCGGTCTGGAGAAGAACACCGCTGGTGTCATCTCCTCCGATCCGGAGAATCACGCCAAGATGGTCGCGGAGCGCGCCGAGAAGGTTGCCCGCCTGGCCAACTATCTCCCCGAACAGACCGTCATCGGCGACGAAGACGCCGAAGTCCTGATCGTGGGCTGGGGCGGCACGTTCGGCCACCTTTATACCGCGCTGCACGAACTGCAGGACGAAGGAAAGAAAGTCGCGTTGTGTCACTTCGACTTCATCAACCCGCTGCCGAAGAACACCGCCGACATTTTCGCCCGTTACAAGAAAATCATCGTGTGCGAGCTCAACAGCGGCCAGTTCGCGGACTATCTGCGTGCGAAACTCCCGCAGTTCAGCTACCTGCAGTACAACAAAGTCCAGGGTCAGCCTTTCATCGTGAAGGAGATCGTGGATGCCGTAAATGCCATTTTCTAATCGGAGGGACCTACTATGCGATATACACCTCAAGATTTCAAGAGCAACCAGGAAGTTCGCTGGTGCCCCGGTTGCGGTGACCACGCCGTACTGGCTGCCATCCACCGTGCCCTTCCGCAGGTCTGCGAGGCCCGCGGCTACAGCAAGGAACGGCTGGTATTCATTTCGGGTATCGGCTGTTCGTCGCGTCTGCCGTACTACATGGATACATTCGGTTTCCACAGCATCCACGGTCGTGCTACGGCCATCTCGACAGGCGTGAAGGTCGCCAATCCGGACCTCAGCGTCTGGCAGGCCTGTGGCGATGGGGATGCCCTGGCCATCGGCGGCAACCATTTCATCCATGCCATCCGTCGTAACATCGACATCAATATCATCCTGTTCAACAACCAGATCTACGGTCTGACGAAAGGACAGTATTCCCCGACTTCCAAGCTGGGCCAGATCACCAAGACCTCGCCTTACGGAACCGTCGAGAATCCGTTCACGCCGGGCTCGCTTGTCCTGGGCGCCCGTGGTACCTTCTTCGCCCGCAGCCTCGACAGCGAACTGGCCCTGAACCAGGAGATTTTCGTGGCCGCCGCTGCCCATGACGGCTGCTCGGTCTGCGAGATGCTCACCAACTGCGTGATCTTCAACGATGGTGCCCACAGCACCATTTCCGACCGCGAATACCGCGCCGACCGCACCATCATCCTCCATCACGGTGAACCGATGGTGTTCGGCAAGAACAAGGACAAAGGCCTCATTCTCGAGCACGGAAAGCTGAAAGTCGTCAAGATCGGCGAAAACGGCATCACGGTGGACAAACTGCTCGTCCACGATGCGCATCAGGAAGATCCTGCTATCCAGAACCAACTCATCAACATGAAGTATCCGGACTATCCGGTGGCGCTGGGTGTCATCCGCCAGGTCAACGAACCGACCTATGACGACCGCGTCCGCGACCAGCTCACGCAGGTCAAGGAAGCCTCCAAGATTACCTGCATGGATGAACTTCTCCGCAGTGGCGCTACCTGGACGGTAGAATAAAACAGAAAGACTATAAGCAATTTATACGTTCAACAAACAAATTTTTTAAATAACAGATTTCTATCATGAAAGTAGCTGAAATTATGGCGAACCTTGAGCGGAAGTACCCCGGTGAGAGCGAGTATCTCCAGGCTGTCCGCGAGGTCCTCGACTCCATCGAGGAAGTGTACAACCAGCATCCCGAATTCGAGAAGGCACAGATCGTCGAGCGTATGGTCGAGCCGGACCGGATCTTCACGTTCCGTGTGACGTGGGTTGACGATGCGGGCAAAGTGCAGACCAACCTCGGTTATCGCATTCAGTTCAACAGCGCGATCGGCCCGTACAAGGGCGGTCTGCGTTTCCACAAGGCTGTGACCCCTTCGATGCTGAAGTTCCTCGGTTTCGAGCAGACCTTCAAGAACGCCCTGACGACCCTCCCGATGGGTGGTGCCAAGGGTGGTTCCGACTTCGACCCGGTCGGCAAGAGCAACGACGAGATCATGCGTTTCTGCCAGGCCTTCATGACCGAGCTGTGGCAGTGCATCGGCCCGGATCAGGACGTTCCTGCCGGTGACGTCGGTGTCGGCGGCCGTGAGATCGGTTATCTCTACGGTATGTACAAGAAGCTCGCCCGCGAGTACAACACGGGTGTGCTGACGGGCAAGGGTGCTACCTGGGGCGGTTCGATCCTCCGTCCGGAGGCTACCGGTTTCGGTGCCCTCTATTTCACCCAGAACCTGCTGCACAAGGCCGGCAAGGACATCAAGGGCTGCACCGTGGCTCTGTCCGGCTTCGGCAACGTGGCCTGGGGCGCTGCCACCAAGGCTACTGAACTTGGTGCGAAGGTCGTCGCCATCTCCGGCCCGGACGGTGTCTGCGAGATTCCCGACGGTATCACCAAGGAAATGATCGACTACATGCTCGTCATGCGTGCTTCGAACCGCAACAAGGTTCAGGACATGGCTGACAAGTTCCCTGGCAAGGCTATCTTCACTCCTGGCAAGAAGGCTTGGAGCGTGAAATGCGACATCGCTCTCCCTTGCGCTTTCCAGAACGAGCTTTCTGAAGACGACGCGAAGGAACTGAAGGCCAACGGCACCTGGTGCTGCTGCGAGGTCTCCAACATGGGCTGCCAGCCGGGCGCTATCCACTTCTTCCAGCACAACGGCATCCTCTTCGCTCCTGGTAAGGCTGTCAACGCCGGTGGCGTGGCTACCTCGGGCCTTGAGATGACGCAGAACGCTTCGCACATCAGCTGGAGCGGCAAGGAAGTCGATGAGAAACTCCACTTCATCATGGACTCCATCCACGAGGCTTGCGTGAAGTATGGTACGCAGCCGGACGGCACGATCGACTACGTGAAGGGCGCCAACATCGCCGGCTTCATGAAGGTCGCCACCGCTATGCTCGAGCAGGGAATTATCTAATTCCTCCCCGCCATGCCCGGCCTGACCGGGCATCTCGACATCAAAAAGGGTTGACCATTTAGGCCAACCCTTTCTTATAGCTCCTGTTGTTGTAGAGGCCCCTTCACATCCGCTACGGCTTTCCGCACCAGCCTCCCCGCAAAAACTCCGTGAAGGGGCCTCTACAACAACGGAGCTATCCCTAATAAATTACAATGCAACGTGTAATCCCACTGTCCAGGCGTTGGCGGCTTGACCCAGCAGGTATGCGGCATCGAGGCCGATGCCCTTGAAGGCGAGGCCGAGTCCGAAGGAGGCGAAGCGGGGAGCGACGGCGGAGGAGAAGTGGTAGCCGGCGCGGGCGAAGATCATCTGGTTGAAGGCGTATTCGGTACCGATGGCGGCCGTAAAGGCCTTATATTCCTGGGGAAGGATGTAGCCCAGGTCGGCGCCCAACGTGACTGCATGCTTGTCGCCCGGCGCAATGCGGTAGGAACCGCCGGCCATTACACGCATGGGCAATGCGTAAGCCATAGAACCAAAGCTGTACTTCGAGCCGATGTCGGCGCCTTTCACGCCCACGGTCAGTCCGTCTTTCACATAGTTGAAGGCCACGTCTCCGGCAAAGGCCGTGGCTTTCTGACCGGCCATGTCGGCCATCAGATACTTGCCGTTGACGTCGATGAACAGATTGTCGGCGAGTCGCAGCGACACACCGGCCAGGATCCGCTGTTCGCCGGGTTTGAAAGTCCCTTTCTCATTGCCGTTCTGATCGATCTGTGTGAATTCCGGGAAGAGGTTGTTCCGGTAGTCCAGCCGGAGACCAAAACGATCATTCAGTGCCATGAAAGCGCCTGCCTGCAGTGCGGAGTAGTTGAACTGTTGCGGTGCCCATTTGCCGAACGATACGTCAGCCCGCATTTTTTGAAGGGCCAGGTCCGGTGTACGGAATGCGAGATCGCCCATGGCAAGATCTCCCGCCTTGCCCGACAGGATGAAAGAATTGAACGACTGCGCGTGTGCCGTCGGGAGTGCGGTCAGCATGAGCGCGACTGTCAGCAGGATGCAGGATATCGGATTTCTTCTCATAGTTTCACGATGTTTTGGGTCAGGGTTTCACTACCGAAAGTCACCTTGACGGAGTAAGGGCCGCCGCCCAGCATGGTCAGGTCAAGGATGGCAGGGGTGAAGGGCGTAGCATGTCCGCTCTGTTCCAGCACGACCGTTCCGGTTTCGGAGATGACCTGGGCATTGACCGACTGGTCAGTAGCTGTCCGGATGTATAGCATGCCGTCGGTTATGGTGGTCGGATAGATGTCGATGGGCTTGCTGCCGTCGCGGGCGAGAGTCTTGAACGACGTACTGACCGACTGGCCCCGGGCATCTGTCGCGGTTACGGTGCCTATTGCATAGCCGTATTTCAGCGCTGTTACGTAAAGCATGCCTTCACGGACATGCAGGTTGAGGATGTCATTGTCGGACGAGACGGGCGTATATTGGAGGATCTCGCCGTCTTCATCGCGGAATACCTCGGCCAGGTTGACTGTCGCCAGGGCGCCTTTTTCCCCGAATACCATATCATCGATCGTGCCGATGACAGTCGGCGCATGGTTGGCCGTGATGGTATAGGAGTAGGAGAGGGTCGTCTCTTTCTCAAAGTCATCAAAGACATGGAGCGTGGCAAAGTAGGTACCGGGTTCCGCCCGGAGGGCGTCAATCTGAACTTTTTGGGTGAGCCCTTGCATCTGGAAGAGTGAGTCGGCTGGCGAGCCCTTATCGAGTTTCGCATGGACTCCGTGGCCGTCCGGCTCTGCATAGCGGAAGTTCAACCAGTGAGTTTCGTGGGATTTGAGCGTGAAGGACAGGGCATCGTCCGTTTCAACGGTCGGAGCGTGATTTTCGCCCGTCGTTACGACGACCATGTTGGAAAGTGCGGACCGGTTGCCGATGAGGTCAAAAGCTTCGCAGGCCAGGTAGTAGGTCTTTTGGAATGCAAGGCCGCTGAGAATACCTTCCATCTTCTGGCCGGCTGCGAGGTCTTCGATCGGGAAACGCTTGTAAGGCAGCATCGTGGTTTCGGAGAAGGGCTCCTCACTGTAATAGATGTTGACGCCATAGGCTCTGCCATCGTCTTCATCTTCCGGGACAGTGAGCGAGAAGCGGATGAAATCGGCATTCAGCAGCGAAGCCTGGAAATCCGTCACGGGATTCGGCGGCGTGGCGCCTTCCGCGAGGATGGCGGCTGTCACGTCCACCAGGCCGCCGACCGGATAATTGCGGTTCTGGGCACTGATATCCTTGGCTGTATTGACAATCCGGTTCCAGAGCATGTCGCGCGTAAAGCCTTCACCGCCGCATTTCGAGACGATGAGCGCAGCTACACCTGAGACGTGCGGGCAGGCCATGGAAGTGCCTTGCATCTGACCATAGCGGTTGTCGGGCAAGGTGCTGTAGATCTGATAGCCTTTCTGGTAGTCTCCACCTGGCGCTGCCACGTCCACCCAGTCGCCATAACAGGAATAGTAGGCACGGTAGAAATCAGCGCCGATGGAACCTACGGCGAGTGCTCCTTCGTAGTAGCCGGGCGCACCGAAATCCGTGTTCTCGTTACCGGCTGCAAAGACGACCAGGCCACCCGCCATCGGGCCTACCTGGTAACCATTTTCATCCATACCGGCGTAGGTGTTGAAATAATCGATGGCCATCTTGTCGGAGTTGGGGACGTAGTCGATAGTCTTGTAGCCCCAACTGTTCTGGGAGATGACGGCCCCATGGTCGGCACCCCACTTGATGGCGCGGGCGCCATTGGCGCCGCCCTCCTCGTCTTCCTTGAAGATCTGGGCCGACATCAGCCGGACACCCTGGATGCCTTTGGCGTAGTCGCCGCCTGCAATGCCGCAGATGCCTTTGCCGTTATTATTCACAGCAGCAATTGTTCCGGCCACATGGGTGCCGTGATTGGTCTTGAGGATGTTGATGCTGTTGTCCATGAAATTGAATCCATGGACAGCCGGGCGGTTGGGATCGTTCCACAGGTTGGTGGATAGGTCTTCGTGGTCGCAGTCGATGCCGCCGTCCACGACGCAGACGATGACGTCACGGTTGCCGGTCGTATAGTTTTGCCAGACCGGGATGACGTTGATGTCGCAGCCGAGCGTTTTTCCATTGGCAGCCCCGTCATTGTAGAGGTCCCACTGCTTGCTGAATTCAGGATCATCGAAGGAGAAGCCGGCCGGAGCGGCTGCAGGCGAAGGGCTGACGTAGGTTACCGTCTCATCGTATGCCTTGTGCGTGACAGGCCGGTATTCAACTTCCAGCACGCCGGGAAGGTCTTCCAGTGAAACGGCGGCTTTGGTCAGCGGCGTCGCAGCGTCGAACCAAACCTCGTACCAGCGGTCCAGACCTGCTTCGTGGGTGCGCTTTTCAAATTTCCCGGCATAAGGGAAGGTCCTTTCCATCCGGACTTTGCCCAGCACCGCTGCCGCCTTGGTCGTAATCAGGGCGTCTGGTGAGCCGGTCTGTTCCAACTTTTCAGCCAGGGCCGGCTCTACATAGATCCGGACGTGGCCTGTTTCATAAAGGGAGGAAGGGTACGCACCCGCAGGTGTCTCCAGGATTTCTTCTTGCAAAAGGGCGTCTGTCGAGCATGCGAACAGGAATCCTGCCGCCAGAACGGCCCATAAGAGGGATCGGAATTTCATCATGATGGGTTATTGGGCCAGGAAATCGAAGAGTTTGAGCAGACTCTGTTCGTCTTTCCAGTTGATCTTGTTTTTCTTGAGGAATTGCTTGAAAGCATCGGCCCGGTCGGCGCCGAAGGCCTCGGTGACTTCTTTCTTGCTGGCCTTGATTGCTTGGCCGTCCACGACGACATAGAATTCTTTTTTGATCTTCAGCTTCTTGCCGGATTCACGGTGCTGGAACTGCTCCATGTGGCTGGTGTTGACGAAACCGGGCATATCGACCGATGTGATCCGCTGGGTAGAGGCGGTCGTGGAAGAAACGCCGTAGGCGCCGCCCGTTTCATTGAGTGCTGTCAAGTCGGCAAGGCTACGGACTGCGACAAAGTTCTTGTCGTCCGGGCCCGGAGTTATTTTCATCAGGTAACCGTTCACCCGCCGGAAAACGTCTTCCCCGATCTGTACGGCGGAGAACTGGCCGGCCGGTGCCATCTGGATGATTCCTTTCTCATCCACGAAATGCAAATCGCCTTTGAGCAGGTGGATATTGATGGGCATGACGCGCGTCTGTCCGTTCGAGAGTGTCAAAGTACCCTGTTGGAAATCGGGATAATAGTATGGCCAAGTCGTATAAGCGTCAATCTGTGCCAGTGCCGGAAGGGCCAGAAGCCAGCAGGCCGTCAGCAAAAGGATCCGTTTCATAGCTTCAATCTTTTTCTAAAAATCTCACTAAAGTACAAAAAAAAGAGGGGAAAATCAAATTCCCCTCTCTTTTTTACAGAATGATGCGTGATCTTACAGCTTGGTGCAGGTAAAGCCAGCATAGACGATGTTCACGTTACCGGCGTCGGGGATGTAGAGCCACGGGCCGTAGTCAATGAACTTGAGGGTCTTGCCGCCATCCAGGATCTGGATGTTCATCGTACCTTCATCCCAACCTTCCTCGCCGTCGAAACCGAGCAGGACGCAGGCATTGCCGTTGCTGTACACATATTCGGATTCCTGGCCGAGCGGAACGGCAATGTTGGTCATTTCCTCATCGACGATACCGTAGAACAGCATGTCGTCACCAGCCCAGCTGGCATCGGCGAAGATGTTGTCGATCCACACTTTCGTGACATCGGAAGCATCTTTCTTGATGGTCATGACCCAGTCGAGATCATCGCCCCAGGCGCTCATGCTCTTGCAAGCATATTCGCCCAGCAGGGCTGCGAGCGGGTGGTCGAGGTCGTTGATGGTCACGGTGCAGGTGTTGCTGGCGCCGATCTTGGTGTCACCGGCTGATTTGAACTTCACGGAGAAATTCAGGTCGCCCGTGAAAACACCGGGGTGCTCAATGATCTTGACGGTAATGTTCTTCGTGGATTCGCTGCCGGAGAAGCTGATGGAGCCGGTGCCAGAAGCGTCTTCAAAATCGACGCCCTGCTTGGCGGAGCCGTTCACGAATTCGTAGGTAACGGTGGTGTTCACGCCGCTGAAGGAAGCGACATGGACCGGGATGTCGATTGTACCGGCATTCTCGGCGACTTTCATTGCGCTGTTCGGGAATGCAGCGAACGCATCTTCGTCATCGAAAGTGGGCATCGAGTTGAGGTTGCAGCCAGCAACCAGCGATCCCAGCACGACAATACTGAAAATGTAGATAATCTTTTTCATGGCTGTCATCGTTTATTCCCCGTAGCCCGGGTTCTGTTTCAGATTCTCGTTGATGTCGACCTGGCTCTTCGGAATCGGGAGGGCCCAGTACTTCGAGGTGGCGTCGATGTTGCGCGTGATGTTGGCATCGGAGTAGGAGATCGAACCGCCAGTGCGGTCGAGGTCGAACCAGAGGTGGCCTTCGAAGTTGAGTTCCAGACGGCGCTCGAGGGCGACGGCGGCTTTGTCAGCGCTGGTCAGCGGGCTGGCGCCACGGTTGGCACGGATGGCGTTCAGGTCGGCCAGGGCGGTCGTACCAGAACCATTGACAGCTGCTTCAGCACGGATCAGATACATTTCGGAGAGACGCAGCACGATGGTGTTGCTCACGTCCGGAGTGGAGGTGGCATTGCCTTCGCCCTTGCCATAATACTTCATGGTCCAGAGCTGGCCGCCGGAAACCTCGTCCTGGTCGGTGCAGAACATCACTTTGCCATCGTCTTTGCCACGGACACCGCGGGAACCGCGCACATCACCTTCCTCGAAGAGGTCGGCGAGTTGGGCGGTAGCGGCGCAGTCGGCGTAACCGAGCGGATTG
The DNA here is from genome assembly GCA_017509755.1 of Bacteroidales bacterium. Lineage (GTDB taxonomy): Bacteria > Bacteroidota > Bacteroidia > Bacteroidales > UBA932 > Cacconaster. Next base: position 68,067 of record JAFWOY010000008.1, on the reverse strand, counting down.
GTCATGTGGGAAGGACCTTCCCAGTAAGCGTCGTAGCCATTGGCCTGCTTGCCATAGACTTCGAAGATGACTTCACCGTCGCCAGCCACATCCTTACCCCAGACGGAAGGATATTCCTCGGCCGTCCAGAGGCGGAATTTACCGCTGTTGATGACCTTGGTCGCATACTCGGAAGCCTTGGCGTAGTCCTTATGATAGAGGTACACGCGGGCGAGGAGCGCCTGGATAGAGAGCTTGTTGAAGGAAGCCTTCGGATCGCTGCCACCGGCGCGCTGATAGTCAGCGGCCATCAGGTTTTCAGCATCGGTCAGGTCTTTGATGACCTGGGCGAAGGTCTCTTCCACGGAAGCGCGGGCCGGCATGTCGGTCGGCAGCTGCGGCTCGGTGATGACGCACACGCCATATTCGCCGTTGGTGCCGTTCAGGCGGCTGTAGATGCGGAGGAGGTCGAAGTGCGCAAGGGCGCGCAGGGCGAGAGCCTCGGCTTTCAGGTTGTTGAGGTCAGCCTGGGTCACGCTGCTCGAAGTCAACCCATCGTTATTGTCGATGGCGAAGATGACATTGTTGGCAGCGGAAATCACGAAGTAAGCCGTTCCCCAAAGAGCGGACGTGGAGCTCGGCTCGTAAGACATGCTGTACGGCACCATCATACGGCCGGACTGGAAGTTCGTGTTGATCGGAATCATGGCGTTGCCGGCACGCATCTCGGAGTCAAGCACGTAGAAAGCTCCATACCAGTTGCTGCTCACGAGCGGTGAGTAGGCACCGGCGATGGCTTTGTTCAGGCCGTTGTAGTTAGAGAGCGTCAGTTCCGTACTCTGCGACATGATCGGATCTTCCGTCAGGAATTTCTGGCAGGAAGCCAGGGTCAGGATTGCGAAAAGTGCAATGATATACTTTTTCATGTTCTTTTCCTCCTAATTAGAAAGTGAGTTCAATACCACCGGCGAAGGTCTTGGTCTGCGGGTAGATACCCCAGCCCATGCCTTCCATGCCGCGTTCAGGATCCCACCAGTACACATCGTGGAAGGTGTACGGGTTCAAGGCGCTGACATAGATCTTGGCGCCTTTCATGTTGATCTTCTTGAGAAGACCCTGAGGCAGGTTGTAGGACAGCGTCACATCCTTGATACGGAAGTAGTCGCCGCGCTGGAGCCAACGGGTCGAGTTGGCGTAGGAGTTGGAGGAGTTACCGGCGACCGGTTTCGGATTGCATCCCGTGTCGCCCGGCTGCCGCCAGTAATCCATGGCGCGAGCCATCTGGTTCATGGACATCTGGTTACCGTCGGCGTTCAGGTAACGCCACTCATAGATGTACACCAGATTGTTGGTCTTGAACTCAGTGAAGATACTCAGTTCGAGGCCCTTCCAGTTGAGGCTGGTGTTGAAGCCGCCCGTGAACTTCGGTTCCGGGGTGCCGGCATAGATGTACCGGGCCTGGTTGTAGTCGTTCGTCAGGAGATAGTAGGACTCATCATCCGGATGCTCCGGGTCGGTAGCGCGGAAGAGGGCGTCGCCATTGGTCGGGTCCACACCGTAGTAATCCTTCAGGTAGAAACTGTAGAAGTTGCGGCCGACAACGTGGCGCAGACGGCTGTCGTAGGAGGAAGCCATCCATTCGTCGTCACCGAGGTCGAGGACCGTCGATTTGTTGTAGGCGATATTGAAGCCGGCTGTCCAGACGAAGTCCGTGTTGCGGATGATGTCACCTTCCAGCTGGAACTCGATACCCTTGTTGTTCATCGAGCCGATGTTCATGAAGTTGCTGCCGAAACCGGAGGTCTGCGGGACCTGTTTGTTGAGCAGCATGTCGCTCGTGTTACGGGTGTAGAGATCCAACTGACCGCTCAGGCGGTTGTTGAAGAAGGCGAAGTCGACACCGACGTTCCAGGTCTTGTTGAGCTCCCAGGAGAGGAGGTCGTTGGCCGGGCTGGACGGGAGCATACCGTTGCCGCCGTTGTAAGCGGAGGAAGCATACACACCGTAAGCGCGGTAAGGCGCAATGTTGTTGTTACCGTTCACACCGTAGCTGGCACGGACTTTCAGCAGCGAGAGCCAGTCGGAAGCGCTCTGCATGAATTCTTCGTTCGAGACGTTCCAGGAAGCGGAGGCGGACCAGAAGGTACCCCATTTGTTCTTGGAACCGAAGAGCGAGGAACCATCCTCACGGATCGAAGCGGCGAAGAAGTAGCGGTTGGCGTAGTTGTAGTCCACGTTGCCGAAGAACGACAGCAGGGTGCGGGCATTCTTGGAGTCGGAAATCTGGCTCGAGGTGGTAACCGAAGTGGAGAAGTACGGGATGTTGGCATCCACGCCCGGAGCGTAGCCGTAGAGGTCGGCGTAGGTCCTTCTCATCGCCTCCTGGCCGAGCATGACGCGCAGCGAGTGGTCGCCGAACATCTTGCTGTAGGTAGCGGTGTTGGAGGTGGTCAGCTGGACATACTGGCTGCGGGAACCCTGCAGGGTACCTTCCGTGTCGCCCGGGTCCGGACCCCAGTAGCGGATACCTTCGCCGAACGTACCTTCGAACATGTTGTTGGTCTTGAACACCAGACCTTCCAGCGGCTCCCACGTCAGCGAGAGGGCGGCCTGCGTACGGAACTGCTTCTCCCACTGGTCTTCACCGTGTTCGAGCGCGTTCCAAAGCGGGTTGGTATTGGAGTTCTCAGGGATCTTCTGGTTGTACTCACCGGTTTCGGGATCGATGACCGGCGTCCAAGGACGGATGATCAGACCACCGAAGAACGGGTTGGAGTAGTACAGCGACTGCATCTCCGTATCGTGGTTCTCGGTGTAGGCGATGTTGACGCGGGTGCCGATGTCCAGGGTGCGGGTGAGTTTATAGTCGGAGTTGACACGGCCCGTGAGACGTTTGTAGCTGGTGGCGTAGGAGACACCCTGGTTGTCCTGATAGGAAAGGGAGGAGTAGAAACGGCCGCGGTCGGTACCGGCCTGGGCGTTCACCTCGTATTCCTGCAGTTTACCCATGCGGGTCACCTCGTCGATCCAGTTGTACATCGGTTTGCTGAGCGTGCTCGGATCGTAGTAGTTGTTGATGTCGCGGCCGGCGTTGGCGTAGGCGACTTTGTAGAAGTCGTACAGTTCCGGACCGGTCATCATACGGAAGTGGTTGTCGTTGGCGAGCATGCTGACACCGACCTTCGCGCGGGCGCTGAAGGAAGCCTTGCCGGCTTTACCGGACTTGGTGGTCACCAGGATGACACCGTTCGCAGCACGGGAACCGTAGATGGAGGCAGCTGCCGCATCCTTCAGGACGGTCAGGCTCTCGATATCGTTCGGGTTGATGGCGGCGATGGCGTTGTTCGTGTTGGTAAAGTAGCTCTGGTCACCCGACATCACGGGGATACCGTCCACGACCCACAACGGCTCGTTGCCGGCGTTGATGGATGATGTACCGCGGATACGGATCTGGGAGTTGGAACCCGGCTGGCCGGATTCGGAGGAGATCGTGACACCGGCCATCTTACCGGCCAGCATCTTGTCAACAGAGGAAGCCGGGACGGCGGCGATCTCGTCGGCTTTCACCGTAGAGACGGCACCTGTCTTGGCCTCGCGGCGTGTCGTACCGTAACCGATGACGATCACGTCTTCCAGGTACTCAGCATCCGGAGCCAGGACGCAGTCGACGACGGTACGACCGTTCACGGCGATTTCCTGCGTCTTGTAGCCGATGAAGCTGAACATCAGCGTTGCGTTGGCAGGGACGTTCAGGGTGTAGGTACCGTCCAGACCGGACGATGTACCGGTCGTGGTACCCCTTACCGCGATGGACGCAAATGCCACCGGTTCTCCTGTGCTAGCATCAGTCACAGTACCTCTGACGGTGATGTTCTGCGCGAAGAGCGAGAAAGCCATCAGCAGGGTTGTCAAAACTAAACTGATTTTTTTCATGGAGTTGTGTTATTAAGTTAAAAATAAATAGGTTGAAGAATTTCAAATTAAACGTTTCCGGCCCTGTTGGACAGGACAAATTTACTAAAATTAATCAAATGTTGTATTTTCCCTATGAAATCTAAAGTAAAACTTTTTGCTTCGTTAATTAATTATTCTTACAATTAGTACATTTTCCGTAGAATCAAAAGAAAATCTTTCTCTCCGTACAAGGTAAATGACCAGTAAAAATACAACCTTTTTTTGAAATATCCTATTTAGACGCGAATTATTTATTATCTTTGAAATCAATATGATTGGTGTTTACGATTCCGGAGTCGGCGGCCTTTCAGTTTGGAAGGAATTGCGAGAGGTGATGCCCGCCGAATCCTTCTGTTATGTTTCTGACGGGGCTTACTGTCCGTATGGACCGAAAGATCCCTCCTTCGTAATTGAAAGAGCGGAGGCCGTCGCTCGTTTTTTGATTGCACAAGGCGCGGAAATCATCGTGGTTGCCTGCAATACCGCGACCGCCGCTGCCATCACGACCCTTCGCGCCTCTTTCTCGATTCCCTTCGTCGGGATGGAACCGGCGCTGAAACCGGCGGCCCTGCATTCACAGAGCGGCGTAGTCGGTGTACTTGCTACAGCCGGTACGTTCAAAGGACGTCTTTATCTCAATACCCTGGCCCGTTTCTCCGGTCGCGTCAAAGTCATTGAGCAGGTGGGAACCGGCCTTGTGGAACTGGTTGAGCAGGGAATCCTCCAAGGTCCCGAGGCCGACCATTTGGTGGGCCGGTATGTACAACCGATGCTTGAAGCGGGCGCTGATCATATTGTGCTGGGGTGCACGCATTATCCTTTCCTGACGGGGACCATCGAAAAACTCGTCGGCGACCGGGCCGTGATTGTCAACCCTGCACCTGCCGTGGCACGGCAGGCGCAACGGGTCCTCGCCGATCTTCGCGCGCAGGGCGGAAAAAAGGAACCGGCTGCTGGTTCGGGCGTTTCCACCTTCTTCTCGACCGGTTCCGATGAGACCTTGCAAAAACTGGTCAGGCAGATTGCCGGCCAGGCGGCATCCACCTACTTATACCATTCCTTGTACATCATATAGCCCTGGGCATTCTTGTGGGCGGCGGCCGTGATGGCCTCGGAGCCTTCCTTGACTTTCTTGGCCGGAACGCCGGCATACACGCCCGGTTCCAGTTTCTCGTTGCTCAGGACGACGGCGCCGGCCGCGATGATGCTGCCGTCGGCGATTTCGGCGTTGTCCATCAGGATGGCGCCCATGCCCACCAGTACGTTGTTGCCGACCTTCGCCCCGTGGACCACGGCATTGTGCCCGACGGACACATCGTCGCCGATGATGGTAACGGAACGCTGGTAAAGCGTATGGACGCTCGCATTGTCCTGGATGTTCACACGGTTGCCGATCCGGATGGTATTGACGTCACCCCGCAGGACTACTCCATACCAAATGCTGCAATCATCGCCGATGGTCACATCGCCGATGATTACAGCATTTTCAGCAATGAAGCAATTCTTTCCGATCTTCGGGGTAAAACCTCTCAGTTCACGGATGATTGCCATACGCGTCGTTATTGTTTCTTCCGCGAAGCGGCCAGTTTCTGATAGTCGTCCATGGAGGCGACGATCAAGTTGTCGAATTCACGCTGGCCGGTACCGGCAGGGATCAGGTGTCCGCAGATGACATTTTCCTTCAGGCCTTCCAGCGTGTCGATCTTGCCGCGGATGGCAGCGTCGCTCAGCACCTTGGTGGTTTCCTGGAAGGATGCGGCCGACATGAAGCTGTTGGTACGCAGGGCGGCGCGGGTGATACCCTGGAGCACCTGGTTGGAGGTGGCGGGGACTGCGTCGCGGGCTTCCACGGTCCGCTTGTCGGAGCGCTTCAGCAGGGAGTTCTCGTCGCGGAGCTGGCGGACGGTCACAATCTGGCCCGGGTGGAGATTCTCCGAATCGCCGGCATCGGTGACCACCTTCTTGTCGAAGATGTTGTCGTTCTCTTCCAGGAATTCGAGCTTGTCCACGAGCTGTTCGGGCAGGAAACGGGTGTCGCCCGGATCCACGATCTCGACCTTGCGCATCATCTGGCGGACGATCACTTCAAAGTGCTTGTCGTTGATCTTCACACCCTGCATGCGGTAGACTTCCTGGATCTCGTTGACGATGTATTCCTGTACCTTGATCGGGCCGAGGATGTTGAGGATGTCGGTCGGGGAGACGGCACCGTCCGAAAGCGGCATACCGGCACGGACGTAGTCGTTCTCCTGGACCAGGATCTGCTTGGACAACGGGACGAGGTAGCGTTTCTCCTCGCCGCTGCGGGCCTTGATGATGATCTCGCGGTTACCGCGGCGGTTCTTGCCCATGAGGACTTCACCGTTGATTTCCGACACGACGGCCGGGTTCGACGGGTTGCGCGCCTCGAAGAGTTCGGTCACGCGCGGCAGACCACCCGTGATGTCGCCCGACTTGCCGATGGCGCGCGGAATCTTGACGATGATGTCACCGACCTTGATTTCGGAGCCGTCGTTCACCATGACGTGGGCACCCACAGGGAGGTTGTACTGCTTGATCTCCATGCCTTCGGCATTGAGGATGCGGATGGTCGGGGTCTTCGACTTGTCGCGGGCCTCGATGATCACTTTCTCACGGTGCTGCGAGAATTCATCGGCTGCTTCGTCGCGATAGGTCACGCCCTCGATCATGTTCTCGTACACGGCCTTACCGGAGATTTCCGTGATGGTCAGGGCGTTGTAGGCATCCCAGTTGCAGATGCGGTCGCCCGGGACCACCGACTCACCGTCGTTCTTGAAGAGCTCGGAGCCGTAGGGGATATTGTACTGGCCAAGGGTGATTTCGGTGACCGGATGCACGATGCGCATTTCGGTTGCACGGCTGACCACGATCGTGTGCTCGCCTTTTTCGTCCACCTTGGTAATGGTACGGAGTTCTTCGAATTCGAGACGGCCTTCGTACTTGGAAACGATCTCACTTTCGGAAGCGACATTGGAGGCGGTACCACCGACGTGGAAGGTACGCAGGGTCAGCTGGGTACCCGGCTCTCCGATGGACTGGGCGGCGATCACGCCGACCACTTCGCCCTTTTCGACCATACGGCCGGTCGCCAGGTTGCGTCCGTAGCACTTCGCGCAGACACCTTTCTTGGACTCGCAGGTAAGCACCGAACGGATCTCGACCTGCTCGATCGGGAGGCTCTCGATGAGCTCGGCGATGTCTTCGGTGATCTGGTCGCCGGCGCTCAGGATCTTCTCACCCGTGAGCGGGTTGTAGATATCGTGGACCGAGGTGCGGCCCAGGATGCGTTCACCAAGGCTCTCGACCACGGTATCCTTGTTCTTGATGGCGGTGGCCACCAGGCCGCGGAGCGTGCCGCAGTCCTCTTCGTTGATGATCACGTCGTGGGAGACGTCCACCAGACGACGGGTCAGGTAACCAGCGTCAGCGGTCTTCAGAGCAGTATCGGCCAGACCCTTACGGGCACCGTGCGTGGAGATGAAGTACTCGAGCACGCTCAGGCCTTCCTTGAAGTTGGCGAGAATCGGGTTCTCGATGATGTCGGCACCGGTGGAACCGGATTTCTGCGGTTTGGCCATCAGGCCACGCATACCGCAGAGCTGACGGATCTGCTCTTTCGAACCACGGGCACCGGAGTCCAGCATCATGTACACAGGGTTGAAGCCCTGCTTGTCCTCGCGGATGCGCTGCTCGACGATGCCCGTGAGCTGCGTGTTGACCGTGGTCCAGATATCGATGACGTGGTTGTAACGCTCGTTGTTGGTGATCAGACCCATGTCGTAGCTGGCCTGCCAGGTGGCGATCTGCTGGTAGCCGTCCTCGACCAGTTCGGCTTTTTCGTCCGGGATGATCACGTCGCCCAGGTTGAACGACAGACCGCCTTCGAAGGCCATCCGGTAGCCGAGGTTCTTGATATCGTCGAGGAACTGCGCGGTACGGGCGATGCTCGTATGCTTGAGCACCACGCCGATGATGTCACGCAGCGACTTCTTCTTCAGCAGGGTGTTGATATACGGTACTTCATCCGGCACCAGCTGGTTGAACAGGATGCGGCCCACCGTGGTCGGCTGCATCTTGTAACCCTTGCTCAGGTCCGTCTTGTCGACGGGGATACGGACTTCGCACTTGGTCTGCCATTCCACGCGGCCTTCGTTCTTGGCGATGATCGCCTCTTCCGGGCCGTAGAATTTCATACCCTGTCCCTTGGCACCCTCGCGCTCCTTGGTGATATAATACAGGCCGAGGACCATGTCCTGCGACGGCACCGTGATCGGCGCGCCGTTGGCCGGATGGAGGATGTTGTGGGAACCCAGCATCAGCAGTTGCGCTTCCAGGATGGCCGCGTTGCCGAGCGGCAAGTGGACAGCCATCTGGTCACCGTCGAAGTCGGCGTTGAAAGCCGTACAGGCGAGCGGGTGGAGCTGGATGGCCTTGCCCTCGATCATACGGGGCTGGAAGGCCTGGATACCGAGGCGGTGCAGGGTCGGTGCACGGTTGAGGAGCACCGGGTGACCCTTCATCACGTTTTCGAGGATGTCCCAGATGACCGGGTCCTTGCGGTCCACGATCTTCTTGGCCGACTTGACGGTCTTGACGATGCCGCGCTCGATGAGTTTGCGGATGACGAACGGCTTGTAGAGTTCGGCTGCCATATATTTCGGCAGGCCGCATTCGTGCATCGAGAGTTCCGGACCGACGACGATCACCGAACGGGCGGAGTAGTCCACACGTTTACCGAGGAGGTTCTGGCGGAAACGGCCCTGCTTGCCTTTGAGGCTGTCGGACAAGGATTTCAGCGTGCGGTTGGCTTCCGACTTGACGGCGTTGGACTTGCGGGAATTGTCGAACAGCGAGTCGACGGCTTCCTGCAGCATGCGCTTCTCGTTGCGGAGGATCACCTCGGGGGCCTTGATCTCGATGAGGCGTTTCAGGCGGTTGTTGCGGATGATGACGCGGCGGTAGAGGTCGTTCACGTCGCTGGTGGCGAAACGGCCGCCGTCGAGCGGTACGAGCGGGCGGAGATCCGGCGGAATCACCGGGATCACCTTCATGACCATCCATTCGGGGTGGTTGATCTCCTTCGATTCGCGGAACGCTTCGATCACGCTCAGCCGCTTGAGGGCTTCCGCCTTCCGCTGCTGGGACGTCTCGGCCTCGCTCTTGTGACGGAGGTCATAGGAGAGGGTGTCGAGATCCACGTTCTTGAGCATCTCGTAGATGGCCTCGGCGCCCATGCCGGCCACGAATTTCTGCGGGTCGTCGTCGGGCAGTTCCTGGTTGCCTCTCGGCAACTTGTCGAGGATGTCGAGATACTCTTCCTCGGTGAGGAGGTCCAAGTCGTTGACACTGTGTTCCTTGAGATCCTTGGCGGCACCGGCGTGCATGACCACGTATTTCTCGTAGTAGATGATCGCTTCGAGCTTCTTCGACGGAATGCCGAGCAGGTAGCCGATCTTGTTGGGCGTCGAACGGAAATACCAGATGTGGGCGACAGGCACGGTCAGGCTGATGTGTCCCATCCGTTCGCGGCGCACCTTCTTCTCGGTCACTTCCACGCCGCAGCGGTCGCAGACGATGCCGCGGTAGCGGATCCGCTTGTATTTTCCGCAATGGCACTCGTAGTCCTTCGTCGGACCGAAGATGCGTTCGCAGAAGAGTCCGTCGCGCTCCGGCTTGTAGGTACGGTAGTTGACGGTCTCCGGCTTGAGCACCTCACCCGACGACTGCTCGAGAATCACTTCCGGAGAAGCCAGGCCGATGGTGATCTGGTTGAAGTTGTTCTTTATCTCTTTCTTGAAAGCCATATCCTTGATTTTTACTTGTCAAACACTTGAGGAATACTAGTAGTCCAGCTTCACGTTCAAGCCGAGGCCGCGGAGTTCATGGAGCAGCACGTTGAGCGATTCGGGGATACCGGGTGTCGGCATCGGGTCGCCCTTGACGATGGCTTCGTAGGCGCGGCTGCGGCCGGTCACGTCGTCCGACTTGATGGTCAGGATCTCCTGCAGGATGTTGGAGGCACCGAAGGCTTCGAGTGCCCAGACCTCCATCTCACCGAAGCGCTGGCCGCCGAACTGGGCTTTACCGCCGAGCGGCTGCTGGGTAATCAGGGAGTAAGGACCGATGGAACGGGCGTGCATCTTGTCATCGACCATGTGGCCCAGCTTGATCATGTAGATCACGCCGACCGTGGCTTGCTGGTCGAAGAGTTCGCCGGTACCACCGTCGCGGAGCTGTGTGCGGCCGTAACGCGGCAGACCTGCTTCGTCGGTGTACTTGCAGATGTCTTCCAGGCTGGCACCGTCGAAGATCGGGGTGCTGAACTTCAGGCCGAGTTCGCGGCCCGCCCAACCGAGGACGGTCTCGTAGATCTGGCCGAGGTTCATGCGGGAAGGCACGCCGAGCGGGTTGAGGACGATGTCCACCGGGGTACCGTCTTCGAGGAACGGCATGTCCTCGTCACGGACCACCTTGGCCACGATACCTTTGTTACCGTGACGGCCGGCCATCTTGTCGCCCACCTGGATCTTGCGCTTCTTGGCGACATAGACTTTGGCCAGCTTCATGATGCCGGACGGCAGTTCGTCGCCGATGGTGAGGTTGTAGTTGATGCGCTTGTACTGCGCGTCGTACTCCTTGTATTTAATCAAGTAGTTGTTGATCAAAGCTTTGATCAGCTCGTTGCTCTTCTTGTCGGAGGTCCATTTCACTGGATTGACATTGTTGTAGTCAATCTGGTCGAGAACTTCACGCGTGAAGGATTCGCCCTTGGGAAGGATCTCGGCGCCGTAGAGGTCGCCGATGCCGGCGCTCTTCTTGCCCGCGACAAGTTTCATGAGCTTGTCGAGGAAGAGTTCGCGCAGGGAGGCGCACTTGCGGTCGAAATCGTCCTTGGCATCCTGCAGCTGGCGCTTCGCGTGCTCCTTGCCTTTCTTGGAGTTGTCCTTGATGACATGGGAGAAGAGCCGTTTGCCGATAATCGTACCGGAGAGGGAAGGGGATGCCTTCAGGGAGGCGTCCTTCACGTCACCGGCCTTGTCGCCGAAGATGGCCCGCAGGAGCTTCTCTTCCGGAGAAGGATCGCTTTCGCCCTTCGGGGTGATCTTGCCGATGAGGATGTCACCCGGTTCCACGTGGGCACCGATGCGGATGATACCGTTCTTGTCCAGGTCTTTGGTGGCGTCTTCGCTCACGTTCGGAATGTCGGCGGTGAGTTCCTCCATGCCGCGTTTGGTGTCGCGGACTTCCATGATGTATTCATCGACATGGATGGAGGTGAAGATGTCTTCGCGGATGATGCGCTCCGAAAGCACGATGGCATCCTCGAAGTTGTAACCCTTCCAAGGCATGAAGGCCACTTTCAGGTTGCGGCCGAGTGCGAGCTCGCCGTTCTGGGTGGCATAGCCTTCCGTCAGGATCTGGCCGGGAACCACCTTGTCGCCCTTGCGCACGATCGGGGTCAGCCGGATCGAGGTGCTTTGGTTGGTCTTCCGGTAGAGCGGGAGCTGATAGACAGTTACTTCGGGATCGAAGCTGACGAAGCGTTCGTTCTCGGTCTTGTCGTATTTGATATGGATCTCGCGGGCATCGACAAAGACGACTTCGCCTTTGCCTTCCGCAGCGATCTGGGTTCTCGAGTCACGGGCTACAGGGCCTTCCAGGCCGGTACCGACGATCGGAGCCTCGGGCTTGATGATCGGGACTGCCTGGCGCATCATGTTGGATCCCATCAGGGCGCGGTTGGCATCGTCGTGCTCCAGGAACGGGATGAGGGAAGCCGCGATGGAAGCAACCTGGTTGGGCGCCACGTCCATCAGGTCGATGCTTTCCTTGCTCTTCACAGGGAAGTCGGCCTCAAGACGGCATTTGATGCGCTCGTCGAGGATGTTGCCGTCGTCGTCCAACTTGACGGACGACTGGGCCACGATCTGGTTCTCCTCCTCTTCGGCGCTGAGATAGACCACACCGTTCTGGCTCAGGTCCACGCGGCCGTTGCTGACGCGGCGGTACGGCGTTTCGATGAAGCCCAGGTCGTTGATCTTGGCATAGACGCAGAGCGAGGAGATCAGGCCGATGTTCGGACCTTCAGGCGTCTCGATAGGGCAGAGGCGGCCGTAGTGCGTGTAGTGCACGTCGCGGACCTCGAAGCCGGCGCGGTCGCGGGAAAGACCTCCCGGACCCAGTGCGGAGAGACGGCGCTTGTGCGTCATCTCGGCGAGCGGGTTGGTCTGGTCCATGAACTGCGACAGCTGGCTGGTCGCGAAGAAGCTGTTGATCACGCTGGAAAGGGACTTGGCATTGATCAGGTCCACCGGCGTGAATACTTCGTTGTCGCGTACGTTCATGCGCTCGCGGATGGTACGGGCCATGCGGGCGAGGCCGACGCTGAACTGGTTGGCGAGCTGTTCGCCGACCGTGCGGATGCGGCGGTTGCTCAGGTGGTCGATATCGTCGACGGTCGCTTTCGAGTTGATCAGCGAGATGAGATAGCGGATGATCTCGATGATGTCTTCCTTCGTCAGGATGCGGGTGGACGGGTCGGTGGAAAGATTGAGTTTCCGGTTGAGCCGGTAACGGCCCACCTGGCCGAGGTCATAGCGCTTGTCGGAGAAGAAGAGCTTGTCGATGACGTCGCGTGCCGTGGCTTCATCCGGCGGTTCCGAGTTGCGAAGCTGCCGGTAAGTGTAGAAGATGGCTTCTTTCTCCGAGTTGGTCTGGTCCTTCTGGAGGGTATTGTAGATGATGGCGAAATCGTTGGTGTAGGCATCCTCCTTGTGGAGCAGGATGGTCTCGACACCCGATTCGAGGATTTCGTCGATATGTCTCTCTTCGAGGATCGTCTCGCGGTCCACGATGACGTTGTTACGTTCGATATAGACGACCTCGCCGGTGTCTTCGTCCACGAAATCTTCGTTCCAGGTCTTCAGGACGCGGGCCGCGAGCTTGCGGCCGATGCATTTCTTGAGGTTCGTCTTGTTCACCTTGACTTCTTCTGCCAGATCGAAGATGTCGAGGATGGTCTTGTCACTCTCAAAGCCGATGGCGCGCAGCAGGGTAGTGACGGGGAGTTTCTTCTTGCGGTCGATGTAGGCGTACATCACGTTGTTGATGTCGGTCGCGAACTCGATCCAGGATCCCTTGAACGGGATAATGCGCGCAGAGTAGAGTTTGGTGCCGTTGGCGTGCATGCTCTGGCCGAAGAAGACGCCCGGAGAGCGGTGCAGCTGGGAAACGACGATACGTTCGGAACCGTTGATGATGAAGGTTCCGCGGGGCGTCATGTAGGGAATGGCCCCCAGATAGACGTCGGAGATCACCGTGTCGAAATCTTCGTGTTCCTCATCCGTGCAGTAGAGCTTGAGCTTAGCTTTCAGGGGCACGTTGTAGGTGAGGCCCATGTCGAGGCACTCGTCCATCGTGTAGCGCGGCGGGTCGATGAAGTAGTCGATGAACTCCAGGACGAAGTTGTTGCGGGTATCGGTAATCGGGAAAACTTCCTGAAACACTTTGTAAAGCCCTTCGTTTTTGCGGTTTTCAGCCGTGGTTTCCAGCTGGAAGAAATCGCGGAAGGACTTTAACTGGACTTCCAGAAAATCGGGATAATCCAGCAGTGCTTTGGATGTTGCGAATGTAATCCTCTGATTATTAGGTTTCTGTGGCATTTTATAAGGGCAGGTTGAATATAAACTTAAAATAACGACAAAAAGGTTTAGGGCCCGAGGGCCCTAAACCCGGATTCTTTCCCTCAATGGGAAGAAGTGGGCGTGTGGCTATTTAAGTTCAACTTCGCCGCCTGCTTCTTCGAGAGCTGCCTTTACTTGTTCTGCTTCGGATTTGGAGACTTTCTCCTTGATGACTGCGTTCGGAGCCTTGTCGACAAGTTCCTTCGCTTCCTTCAGCCCGAGGCCGGTGAGTTCCTTGACGGCTTTCACCATCTGGAGTTTGGCCTGGCCAGGAGAAACAAGGATTACGTCGAAAGCGGTCTGCTCGGCCTCGGCGGGAGCGCCGGCGGCACCTTCAGCGGCAACGACTACTGCAGCTGCAGCAGGTTCGATACCATATTCATCTTTGAGGATCTGTGCAAGTTCCTGGACTTCTTTTACGGTAAGGTTAACAAGTTCTTCCGCAAGAGCTTTGATGTCTGCCATAATTATTGGATTTTAATTGTTTTTTATTGTTCTGCTGTAATGGGTTCGGCCTCTTTCTTGGAATCCTCGAGTGCAGAGAGGATCCGGCGGATAGGTGACTGGAGGAGACCGATGATGTCACCGATAAGTTCGTCGTGCGACTTCACGTTCACGAGGATGCCCAGCTGGTCTTCGCCCACGTAGGCGCAGTCCTGGAGGAAAGCGCTCTTGAGCTGCGGTTTGCCGAACTTCGTACCGTATTCCTTGATCACCTTCGCAGGTGCGCTCGGAACATTGGTGAACATGATGGCCGTATTGCCCTCAAGGGTCGGGTAGAGTGCTTCGACTTCCTTGTTGTCCAAGGTCATCAATGCTTTGTGGAGAAGCGTGTTCTTGACGACTTCGAGCTTGATATCCTTTTCGAAGCAGGCACGACGCAGGGCGGAGGTGTTCTCGGCGTTGAGACCGGCGATGTCCGCGAGGTAGAAATTGGGATTTTCTGCCAGCTGCGCTGCTACCTTTTCGATAATCTGAGCTTTCAATTCTTTTCTCATGATCTTTGCTTTTTAATTATTCTGCGGTAGCACTGATTGCCTTGGTGTCGATGCAAATACCGGGGCTCATCGTAGCAGACATGTAAATGCTTCTGACATACGTGCCCTTAAGCGCTTGAGGTTTCAACTTCTGGATGGTGTTGAGCAATTCAACGGCATTCTCAGCGAGCTGCTGAGCACTGAATGATACCTTACCGATTGCAGTGTGAACAATACCTTGCTTGTCAACCTTAAAGTCGATCTTACCGGCCTTGACCTCCCGGACGGCCGTGGCGATGTCCATCGTCACAGTACCGGTCTTCGGGTTCGGCATCAGGCCGCGGGGACCGAGGATACGGCCGATCGGGCCGATCTTGGCCATCACCGTAGGAGTACAGATGATGACGTCGACGTCCGTCCAACCGCCCTTGATCTTTTCAATATATTCGTCCAATCCGACAAAGTCGGCGCCGGCTTCCTGAGCCTCAGCCTCTTTGTCCGGCGTGCAGAGAACCAGGACGCGAGTTACCTTGCCTGTACCGTGCGGGAGAGTCACGACGCCACGGACCATCTGGTTCGCCTTACGAGGGTCCACACCGAGGCGGACGGAGAGCTCGACCGAAGCATCGAACTTGGTGTAGGAAACTTCCTTCACCAAAGCGCATGCCTCCGTCAGCTTGTACTGGCGATGGGAATCTACTTTAGCTTCCGCTACTTTTTGATTTTTTGTCAGCTTGCTCATTGCGTGTGATTTTATTGTACATCGGCGGGATACTCTCCGGTGATGCTGATACCCATACTGCGGGCAGTACCGGCGACCATGCTCATGGCGGATTTCTCGGTAAAAGCGTTCAGGTCCGGCATTTTCTCCTTGGCGATCTCACGCACCTGGTCCCAGGTCAGGGAAGCGACTTTCTTGCGGTTCGGCTCGGAAGAACCGGACTGAATCTTGGCGGCTTCTTTGATCAGCACAGGCACAGGCGGCTGTTTGACGACGAAAGAGAAGGACTTGTCACTGAAAACAGTGATGATCACAGGCAAAATCTTGCCGGCCTTGTCTTGAGTGCGGGCATTGAACTGCTTGCAGAAGTCCATGATGTTAACACCCTTGGAACCGAGGGCCGGTCCTACGGGCGGCGACGGATTAGCTGCACCACCTTTGATCTGCAGTTTAATAAACCCGGCAATTTCTTTAGCCATAATGTAAAATGTTTAATCTTTGGTTACTTGGGAAAAATTCAACTCGAGAAGCGTCTTGCGGCCGAAAATCTTGACGACCACCTTGATCTTCTTCTTGTCAGCGAGAATCTCGTCAACCGTTCCGTCAAAGCCGTTGAAAGGACCGTCAATGATCTTGACAGCTTCTCCGACAACGAATGGGGTGACCGTCTCTTCATCCTGGCTGGCCAGTTCGTCCACACGGCCCATGATCCGGTTCATTTCAGATTCGCGGATCGGGACGGGGATGCGGTCCTTGCCTTCAGTCAGGAAACCGGCGACGTAGGGGATGTCGCGGATCAAATGCTGGATTTCGCCGGTCATAACGGCTTCGACCAGGACATAACCCGGGTAGAAGATGCGTTCAGCACTCACGCGCTTGCCGTTCTTCACCTGATAGTATTTCTCGGTCGGGATCAGGACTTGGGAGATGAGATGGCCGAGATTGCGATGTTCAACCTCTTTTTCGATGTACTCCTTCGCCTTTTTCTCCTTGCCTCCAGCAGTACGGACGACGTACCACTTCTTCGTGCTTTCGCTCATCGGGACGGAAAAATGATTACAGTTGGTAGATACCCATCATGACGGTTCTGATGACCAGGTCGATCAACCAGATGATCACAGCGAGGATCAGCGTCGTCACCATAACCAGAATAGCCGAACTCTGCAGCTTGTCCCACGTGGGCCAAGTCACTTTCGTTGTCAGCTCTTTCCAAGACTCCTTGACGTAAGTTGCAATTTTTGCCATTGTTATTTTCTTGTTGACAGAGAACAGTTGGAAGCGGAAGGTCCCTGCCGGTTAATAACACTCCGGTGCGTAACCACCGGATTTGCAGGGGAAGCAGGATTCGAACCCACATCGACGGTTTTGGAGACCGCTGAACTACCCTTGTTCTATTCCCCTGTGTTTTCTGGGCTCTGCCCAGACCTGCCGCTACGGCCTGCTGTCGCACAGGCTCCCGTGACGGCCTTCGCTAGCGGCTGATGCCGCTGGAGTCAAACTCCAAACCAACGCGCGAAAACATTTGGTTTTTCGAAACAATCTCCACCAGTACTCAGTTGTGCTGGTGGAGTATTGTCATTTGAACGCGCTCTTCCCAGGATTAGTCGAGCAGGTCGGTAATCTGACCGGAACCGACGGTACGGCCACCTTCGCGGATTGCGAAACGCAGACCTTTGTTCAGAGCCACCGGGTAGATGAGCTCGACAGTGATCTCGACGTTGTCGCCCGGCATCACGACCTCGACACCTGCGGGGAGTTCAATCTCGCCCGTGATATCCAGGGTACGGATGAAGAACTGCGGACGGTAGTGGTTCTTGAACGGCGTGTGCCGGCCACCCTCATCTTTCTTCAGGACATAGATCGCAGCCTTGAAGTGCTTGTGCGGGGTGATGGTGTTCGGGTGAGCGATCACCTGGCCACGTTTGACCTCTTTCTTGTCCACACCACGGAGCAGCAGACCGACGTTGTCACCGGCTTCGCCCTGGTCGAGCAGCTTGCGGAACATCTCGACACCCGTCACGACGGAACGGCGCGGCTCTTCACCGAGACCGATGATCTCGACAGGGTCGTTCACTTTCACGACACCCGTTTCGATACGGCCGGTAGCCACGGTACCACGACCGGTGATGGAGAAGATGTCCTCGATAGGCATCAGGAACGGTTTTTCGTTGTCACGGACCGGCAGCGGAATGTATTCGTCAACTGCGTTCATCAGGTCCATCACGACGGACTCCCAGTGCGGATCACCGTTGAGGGCGCCAAGAGCGGAACCGCGGATAACCGGAGCGTTGTCACCGTCGAAATCGTAGAAGCTGAGGAGTTCACGAACCTCCATCTCGACGAGGTCGATCATTTCGGGATCGTCAACAATGTCAACTTTGTTCAGGAAGACAACGATACGGGGCACGTTTACCTGACGGGCGAGCAGGATGTGCTCACGGGTCTGGGGCATCGGACCGTCGGTGGCGGCGACCACGAGGATGGCACCATCCATCTGGGCAGCACCGGTAACCATGTTCTTCACATAGTCAGCGTGGCCCGGGCAGTCGACGTGTGCGTAGTGACGGGTAGCCGTCTGGTACTAAACGTGAGCGGTGTTGATGGTGATACCGCGCTCTTTCTCCTCAGGTGCGTTGTCGATCTGGTCGAAAGATTTCACCTCGGAAAGGCCCTGTTTTGCGAGCACCATGGTGATAGCTGCAGTCAGGGTGGTTTTGCCGTGGTCCACGTGTCCGATCGTACCGATGTTCACGTGCGGTTTGTCTCTTTTAAAGGTTTCTTTTGCCATAGTTTGTTTCTTTTATGTTTGTTCGTTTGGAGCCGATGGTGAGAATTGAACTCACGACCTCTTCCTTACCAAGGAAGCGCTCTACCACTGAGCTACATTGGCCAATATTTCAAAAAAAATCGAGCGGAAGACGAGGTTCGAACCCGCGACCCTCAGCTTGGAAGGCTGATGCTCTACCAACTGAGCTACTTCCGCAAGGCGCGCCTTTTTGTTAAATGGAGCGCATAAAAAAAGTGGGCAGAGATGGATTCGAACCACCGTAGGCGTGCGCCAGCAGATTTACAGTCTGCCCCATTTGGCCACTCTGGTATCTGCCCAGGTCTTTCAGTCAGCGTTTCAAAACTCGTCGAGCCGATGGAGGGATTCGAACCCACGACCTGCTGATTACAAATCAGCTGCTCTGACCAGCTGAGCTACGTCGGCTGTTTGGGACTGCAAATATATGGGTTTTTCTACAAACACCAAAATATTTTTCAAAATTATTTCAAAATCGCCGAAAGGATCCCTTTGACGTCGTAACCGCAGTCTGCATAGAGTTCTGCAGGGGTTCCCTGTTCGATGAAACGGTCGGGGATTCCCAGACCCGTGAGCGTGCAGGGAAGTCCGTGTCCGGCAATATATTCTGCGACGGCGCTGTAAAGTCCACCTGTGCAGGCACCGTCTTCCAGCGTGATGATGTGCCGGGCTTTGGCGCAGGCATCTTCCAGCGCAGCCAGGTCAAGAGGCTTGAGGAAGCGCATGTCGTAGTGCAGCACTTCGATCCCGTGCTCGCGACTGGCGCGTTCCACGGCCTCGGCACCCATCGTGCCGACCGCACCTATAGATAATAGGGCGACATCTTTTCCTTCATGCAGCTTGACAGCGGTTCCTGGCTCGATGTACATGAACGGCCGGTCGCGCCATGGCGTACCGTTTCCGTAGCCGCGCGGGTACCGGATGATGGTGGCGCCGTAGGCGGGCTGGGTGGCAGAATACATCAGGTCGCGCAACTGGGCTTCGTTGAGCGGCGCAGCGATGGTCAGGTTCGGTACAGGACGATACGCCGTCATGTCGAAAGCGCCATGATGCGTGGCACCGTCCTCGCCGACCAGGCCGCCGCGGTCGAAACAAAGGATCACCTTGAGTTTCTGCAGGGCCACGTCGTGGATGATGCTGTCGTAGGCACGTTGGGAGAAGCTGGAGTAGATGTTGCAGAAGGGAAGCATCCCTCCGGCAGCCAGTCCGGCCGAGAACGTGACGGCGTGCTGTTCCGCAATACCTACGTCGAAGACGCGCCCGGGCATCTCTTTCTGCAGGATGTTCATGCTGCAGCCGGAAGCCATGGCCGGGGTGATGCCGACGATGCGGCTGTCCGTGCGCGCCAGGTCGAGCAGCGTGGTGCCGAACACTTCCTGGAATTTGGCGATGTCCCGCTTCTTGCCGGTGCGGCGTCCTGTTTCCACGTCGAAGGTACCCGGGGCGTGCCAGACAGTCTGGTCCTCTTCCGCCGGTGCGTAGCCTTTGCCTTTTGTGGTAAGCACGTGCAGCAGTTTGGGCCCGGGAATATCCTTGAGCCGGGTCAGCATATAGGTCATCGTCCCGATGTCGTTGCCGTCAACCGGGCCGAAATAGCGGAACCCGAGCGAGTCGAACAACGAGAGCGTCTCTCCGTCTGCCCGGGTCAGGCTGCGCTTGGTGTTCTTGACCTGTTTCTGGAGCCACTCCCGGAACCTGCCGGCGCCGAGGCGGTCCCAGATACTTTTCTTGAGCCGGTTGTACCGGCGGTCGGTGGTGACCTTGAGCAGGTAGTTGTGCAGGGCCCCGATGTTTTTGTCAATCGAAATCTGGTTGTCGTTGAGGATGACCAGAATGTCGGCATTCAGGCTGCCGGCGTTGTTCAGCCCTTCGAAAGCCAGGCCGCCCGACATGGCACCGTCCCCGATGACGGCGATTACGTGTTCTTTCTTGCCTTCCTGCTGGGCGGCTACGGCCAAACCGAGGGCGGCCGAGATGGAAGTGGAGGAGTGCCCGGTGCCGAAAGCATCGTACGGGCTTTCGTCCATCCGCGGGAAACCGCTGATACCATGGTATTTCCGGTTTTGCTTGAAAGCGTCCCGGCGGCCGGTCAGGATCTTGTGTGCATAGGCCTGGTGTCCCACGTCCCACACGACCTTGTCTTCCGGCGTATGGAATACGTGGTGGATGGCCACGGCGATTTCCACGGCGCCGAGGCTGGCACCGATGTGACCGGGGTTTTCAGCGCAGCACGAAATGATGTATGCACGAACTTCCGCACAGAGCTGCGCCAGCTGTTCTTCGTCCAGCGTCCGGATGCGGGCGGGATCGTCAATCGATTCGAGCAGCGCCACGCTATTGCCGGATTAGGGTCTGGGCCCGGTCGGGACCGAGTGAGAGGATGCGGACCGGGATCCCGGTCTCTTGTTCGATGTATGCTATATAAGCCTTGAATTCTTCCGGCAGTTCCGCTTCACTCCGGCAGTTGCCCAAGTCGCATTTCCACCCTTTGAACTCCTTGTATATCGGTTCTATTTCCGCATAGACGTCGTAGGGGACTCTGTCAGTGCGGACACCGTCCACGCGGTAGCCGCAGGCCACCTTGACAGTGTCGAAGCCGTCGAGGACATCGGCTTTCATCATGATCAGGTCGGTGACGCCGCTGATCATGACGGCGAACTTGAGGGCGGGGATGTCGAGCCAGCCGGTGCGGCGGGGACGGCCTGTCGTGGCGCCGAATTCATGTCCTTTCTGCCGCAGGGCTTCGCCCGTAGCGTCATCCAGTTCAGTAGGGAAGGGGCCGCTGCCCACGCGGGTGCAGTATGCTTTGAAAACGCCGTACACCTTGCCAATGCGGTTGGGCGCGATACCCAGTCCGGTGCAGGCACCGGCGCAGGCGGTGGAGGAAGAAGTGACGAACGGATAGGATCCGAAGTCCACGTCGAGCATCGAACCCTGGGCGCCTTCGGCCAGGATGGCCTTGTCCGCCTGGAGAAGGGCATTGGTCTCGTATTCCGCGTCGATGATTTCAAAGGACTTGAGATACTCGGCGTCGGCGAGCCACTGGGCTTCGGCCGCTTCCAGATCGAAAGGATACGTGAAGTCGTATTGGGCGAGCCGAGCCATGTGTTTCCGTTTGAGCGTAGCATATTTCCCGGCGAAATCCGCTTCCAGCAGGTCCCCCACGCGCAGGCCGTTGCGGCCGGTCTTGTCGGAGTAGGCCGGGCCGATGCCCTTGAGCGTGGAGCCGATCTTGGCCTTGCCGAGTGCCGCTTCATCCGCCGCATCGAGCAGTTTGTGGGTCGGCACGATCAGGTGTGCCCGCTTGGCGATGCGGACGCGTTCCCGCACGGGGACGCCCAGCGCCTCGATGGCTTGGCATTCCTCGCGGAAAATGGTCGGGTCGAGGACCACGCCGTTACCTATAATATTAAGTGCACCTTCCCGGAATACACCGGAAGGGACGGAGTGCAATACGAAGGAGGTCTTTCCGAACTGGATGGAATGGCCGGCATTGGGGCCGCCCTGGAAACGAGCCACCACAGGATAGCGTTCCGCAAGCACGTCCACGATTTTGCCTTTGCCTTCATCTCCCCACTGGAGACCCAAAACTACGTCGAGTGTTTTCATGTACATGGATGTTTGACTTACAAAGTTAATGCTATTTTTTGTAATTCGGAAAAACAATACATGCTATGGAAGGCAAAGCCCGCTATGTGTCACCGGACCGATTTTTTTTGTGAATTCACTTGTTTTTTTGTAATTTCGTAGATTCGGATTTTTCCGGAATAGTGTGATTGATAATGTAAATCAACGATATGACTGAAACAGTGAAACAAACTCTGAGGGATTCAGCGGCGATGCGCTGGATCGCCTTGCTCCTGCTGGCGCTCGGCATGTTCTGCGCCTACATTTTCATGGATATCCTCTCGCCGATCAAGGACCTGATGGAATCGACGCGGGGATGGGATTCCAAGGCTTTCGGCACCATGCAGGGCTCCGAAACCTTTTTGAACGTTTTCGTCTTTTTCCTGATTTTCGCGGGAATCATCCTCGACAAAATGGGTGTCCGCTTCACGGCGGTCCTCTCGGGCGCCGTGATGCTGGCAGGCGGTCTGATCAAGTACTACGCCGTCAGTCCTGCTTTCATGGGCAGCGGCCTGGAACACTGGTTTACCGAGAACCTCAACTGGCACACGGGTGCGGGCTTCATCGATGACATCCTGCCCTTCTACAAGGGAATGCCCGCTTCGGCGAAACTGGCCGGTCTGGGCTTCATGATTTTCGGCTGCGGCTGCGAAATGGCAGGCATTACGGTGAGCCGCGGTATCGTCAAGTGGTTCAAGGGACGTGAGACCGCCCTGGCCATGGGATCCGAGATGGCCCTCGCCCGCCTGGGCGTGGCCACTTGCATGATCTTCTCGCCTTACTTCGCCAAACTGGGCGGCCAGATCGAAGTCTCCCGTTCGGTGGCTTTCGGCGTGGTGCTGCTTTGCATCGCTCTGATCATGTTCATCACGTACTTCTTCATGGACAAAAAACTCGACAAGCAGACTGGCGAGGCTGAGGAGAAGGACGATCCCTTCAAGGTGTCCGACATCGGGAAGATCCTCTCCAGCCTGGGCTTCTGGCTCGTGGCCCTGCTCTGCGTGCTCTACTACAGTGCCATCTTCCCGTTCCAGAAATATGCGGTCAACATGCTGCAGTGCAACCTGACGCTCTCCGAGCCTGCTGCGGGCAGTTTCTGGGCGGGTGAGGCCGTTACGATCGTCCAGTACGTCATCATGCTTGTGGTGGCCGTCTGCGCCTTCGCCAGCAATTTCGTCAAGAAGAACAAGGGCCTGAAATGGGGCTTGATGGCGATCGCCGTCGTGGCGCTCGTGGTCTATTGTGTCATGGGCTTCAAGCGCGGCACCGCCGAGACGATCTTCGCTGTGTTCCCGCTGTTGGCTGTGGCCATTACCCCGATCCTCGGCAGCTATGTGGATCACAAGGGCAAAGCGGCCTCGATGCTTGTCATCGGCTCGCTGCTGCTGATCATCTGCCACCTGACCTTCGCTTTCGTGCTGCCGTTGTTCAAGGGCAGCGCTGTCGGCGGTACGGTTGTGGCCTACGCCACGATCCTGGTTCTCGGCGCTTCGTTCTCGCTCGTACCCGCCGCGCTCTGGCCGTCGGTTCCGAAGCTGGTGGACGAGAAGATTATCGGTTCGGCCTATGCGCTGATCTTCTGGATCCAGAACATCGGTCTGTGGCTTTTCCCGATCCTGATCGGCAACGTGCTTACCAGTACCAATGCGCCGGGCACCGGTCCCGACGAACTCAACTATACCTGGGCTCTCGTGATGCTGGCCTGCCTCGGTGTGGCCGCCCTGCTGATCGGCCTCTACCTGAAGGTGGTTGACAAGAAGAAGCACCTTGGCCTGGAGGAACCCAATATCAAGTAACCCCTTCAATTCCTGCTATATGTCAACTGAAAACAAATCCCTGAAGACCAGTAAGATAGCGTGTTGGTTGGCGCTTGCTTGCCTGGTGGTGCCGATGTTCGGCTCCTATTTCTTCGACGATATGTTTTCCACCGTGTCGCAGATCTTCAAGAATCCGGAGATGCTGCAACTCGGCTGGAATTCCCAGCAGTTCGGCTTCTATGCCGGCGGCTATTCTTTCCTGTGCGTATGGGGCGGCCTGATCATCTGCGGCATCCTGCTCGACAAGTTCGGCGTCCGTCTCATCGGTTCGGTGTTCGTAGGCATGATGGTGGTGGGTGCCGCTATCGTGACCTGTGCCATCTCGGCCAAAGGCCTGACACCGGGTTCTTCCCTGACCATCGCCTACATTGGCTGTATGCTTTTCGGCCTGGGCAGTGAAATTGCCGGGGTGGCGGTCACGCGTTCCATCGCCAAGTGGTTCAAAGGCAAGAACGTGGCTCTGGCCATGGGCTTGCAGCTGGCCATCGCCCGTATCGGTACGGGTCTGGCGATGCTGCTCTCGCCTGTGCTGGTGCTCAAGAACCACACGGAAGGAACCTTGTTGACGCTGTCCGAGACCAACCGCCCCGCCATCGTGGGCCTGTCCCTGCTTTTCATCGGTATGATCCTCTGGGCCATCTTTGTCGCCATGGATGCCAAGTATGACCGGCAGGAAGGTATCGTCACACAACGCGGCGAGGTGAAGGAAGAAGACAAGTTCAAGTTCTCCGACATCTTCAAGGTGCTGAGCAATCCGCGTTTCATCATGATCGCGCTGCTCTGCGTCTTCTTCTATTGCTGCGTCATCAGCTTCAAGAAGTTCGGTACCTCGATCATCATCCCGCGCTTCGGCCTCGACGATTCGACGGCTTCCGTGATGATTTCGATGATCGCCTTCGCGCCTGTGCTTTTCACACCGCTCTTCGGTGCCCTGGTTGACAAGGTTGGCAAAGCTACGACCTGGATGATCACTGGCGCCGTCCTGGTATTCTGCGCGCATCTGATCATCGGCTTCGCGCCGGGTGTGCCGTTCTACGGCTATGCCGCCATCGTATTCCTGGGCATCGGTTACTCGCTCGTTCCTTCGGCCATGTGGCCCACGGTTCCGAAGATCATCCCCGAGAAGAACCTGGGTACGGCCTACTCGATGATCTACTGGATCCAGAACATGGGCATGCTGCTGGTTCCAATCATCGTAGGCTCCATCATGAAAAAGAATAGCGGCGACGACATCCGCGCTGCCGTCCACTCCGAGTACGTATTCGTCTCGCTGGGCATCGTGGCCATCACCGTCGCGGTTTTCCTTTTCTTCAACTCGAAGAAGCACCCCGAACTCAAGATCGACCGGCCTTCGAAGGAGGTCGTCTAAAAAGGAAGAGCCCCAAAAATCGGGGCTCTTCCTTTTTTACTGTTTTACTAGAACGGAAGATCGTCCGGGCCGTCATCCGTGAGGTCGGCTGGATTGACGATCGGCGTCGTCTGTTGCGGGGCCGGTGCGTGATACGGCTGGTGTGGCTGCGGCTGGTAGGACGGTTGCGGCTGCGACTGGGCAGGCTGTGGATTGCCCTCCCGGTCGCCGCGTCGTCCGAGGAGTTGGATAGTGTCGGCCTGGATTTCGGTCACATAACGCTTCTGGCCGTTCTGGTCGTCCCAGCTGCGGCTGCGGATTTTGCCTTCGACATAGATCTGGCTGCCTTTGCGGATATAATTCTCCGCCAGGTCGGCCAGCTGGCGCCAGGCGATGATGGTGTGCCATTCCGTCAGTTCGCGCGTTTCACCGCTTCTGTCCTTGTATCGTTCGCTGGTGGCCAGCGTAATGGTGGCGACGGAAGCGCCACCCTGCAGATGTCTGATTTCAGGATCCTTCCCTACATTTCCGACAAGAATAACTTTGTTGATTGACATAATCCTATAAATTTTGGCTAAAAATACGGATAATCTCCCACTCTTGCAAAAAAAATGCTAAGCGGGAGAGACCCCTCGCCGCACCGGTGTGTCAGCGGCCCTGCCATGCAGTGATACATGGTCTTTCCAGCCGGTTTCGGCGTCTCTCCCGCACCGGATCAATACCGGACAATCAGATCGTGAATGCGGCGCTCATCCTCGATGCGGAGCTTTTCGATCAGTTCTTCCAGGTATTTTTCCAAGGGAATGTCATGTTCCAGCAGCAGTTTTTTCCGGATATCTTTCCGCTTGTTGTAGAAAGTCTGGACATGGTCGTAACCGAAGACTTTGCTGATGCAGGCCGGTTCGATGTCCAGCATGATCAACCCACACAAGCCGATCTCTGTGGGCGAGAGTTCGGGGTGCGCCCTTTTCAGATACGTGAGGAGCCCCGCCTCGTAAAGGTCGGCCAACTGGATGTAGGCATCCCGGATGGCGTGACCCTCACCCCGGGGTTCGGAGAGGATGTGGTCGAGTCGCTTTGCGAGCAAGTATTCACTGCCTCCGCTCCGGGCGGATGCATTGGCAATGTCAGTCAGCAGTTCCACCAGATTCCGGATGGCGGGAACTATCCGCTCGCGGTCGGCGTAGATGGATTTGAGAAGTTCCCGGATTTCATTGCGCTGACGCAGAAATCGCCAGCGCTGAAACGCGGCCAGGAAGGCCGTGAAAAAAAAGCAGGATGAAGAGAATCGTCTTCATAGTTGTAAGTATTTAAAGGGCACAGCAGGCCCTGACACTTCCTTCATCGGGGTCGATGCCGGTCATCAGCCGGTATCCGGAAATGGCTTGCTCACAGAGCCAGTCCATGCCGGAAATATACGTGGCGCCCGCTTCGGCACAGCGCGACTGCAAGCAAGGGTCTTTGTAGTTGGGCTCTACGACAACCCGGCCCTCAAGCGGGAGGATGTCAATCAGGTCGATCCGGACGGGGATCGCATAGATGAGGATGTCGATGGAAGCGCTGTGTTGGGGAACTTGTTCCAGCCGGAGCGGAATCATTCCGCCTCCCGAAAAGCAGAAGTTGCGGGCTTTCTGGAAATCGCGGTTGGCCACCATGACGGACATCCGGAGCTTCAGCGCTGCGAGAGCGGCGGCCTTGGCCGCGCCGCCGCAGCC
Source organism: Bacteroidales bacterium (assembly GCA_017509755.1). Taxonomy (GTDB): domain Bacteria; phylum Bacteroidota; class Bacteroidia; order Bacteroidales; family UBA932; genus Cacconaster. The sequence continues at coordinate 41,422 of JAFWOY010000008.1, read as the reverse complement.
GATCACAAGCACCCGCGGCCGCTTCTCCCGGCTGACATAGGGACCCAACAGTTTCTGCAACGCCCAGAAATCGGAATTGTAGCCGTAGATCTTTCCGTCTTTTTTCTTGAGGATGTTGACGGCGAACAATTCCCGGGCGATTGTGTCAGCCACGTCAACCTTCCGGAAGGCCTTATCTTTGAAAGGCGCCGTTACATTGACGGCCTCATAACCGGCCAGGAAGCGGGCATAGGCTTGCTCGAAATCATCCGTTTCAATCAAGTCGTACGGCATATCCGCATTGTCGTGGTAGGCGGCCCGGAAGAGGTCGGGGCTTTTGCTGTGTGCGATCGGGGAACCGATCAAACCATATCTCATTGTCTTTTCTGTTGGTTTCGTTGGCGAACGGCCTCAAAGGCGAGGATGGCGGCCGAGACGGAAACGTTGAGCGAGTCCATCATCCCGGCCATCGGGATTCGGATGTGCGCATCGGCCCGTTCCCGCCAGAATGGGGACAGACCCGTATCTTCCGCGCCGAACACGAGGGCTGTCGGGCGGACCATATCGGTTTCATAATACAATTCGGAGTCCTGCAGCTGGGCGGTCAGGATGGCGATGCCCTGCCGTTTCAACCAGGCGGCTGCTTCGTCCGAATGACAGGCGACAACTGGTACCGAGAAAATGGCACCCAGGCTGGCCCGGATCAGATTGGGATTATACAGATCGGTAAGGGGGTCACATACAAGTACGGCATCCACACCCGCCGCATCGGCGCTGCGCAGCACGGCACCCAGATTGCCGGGCTTCTCCACACGTTCCAGTACCAGCACAAGGGGGGAAGCAGACAATTGGAGCGATTCCAAAGTCGTTTCACGCACGCGCATGACTGCGACAATGCCTTCCGTACTCTCGCGCCAGGCAATCTTCTCATAGACGCGGTGGCTGACCAGGAAATGGGCTTTGGCCGTCAGCGCTTCCGCTTCACCCTCCCGGACAAAGACAGTCACGGGCTTAAAACCCGCCGCACAGGCACGTTCAAATTCCCGGCGTCCCTCTACGACAAAGAGCCCGCGGGCTTTGCGCTCGCGGGATTGTGTCTCAAGGATGAGGAGGTCCTTGATCTTGGGATTCTGCGGGGAGGTGATGGTCTCCGGCATCGGATTATTCAGCCTTCTCTTCTTTGGGGGCCGTCTTTTCAGGCCGCATCTGCGGGAAGAAGAGGACATCCTGGATGGTGGAGGAGTTGGTCATCATCATGGTGAGACGGTCGATACCCATGCCCAGGCCGGAAGTCGGCGGCATGCCGTATTCGAGGGCACGCACGAAATCCATGTCGATATACATGGCCTCGTCATCACCCGCGTCTTTCAGGCGGACCTGGTCGTTGAAGCGCTCAAGCTGGTCGATCGGATCGTTGAGCTCGCTGTAGGCATTGGCCAGTTCCTTGCCGTTGACAAACAATTCGAAGCGTTCTGTCAGGGCCGGGTTTTCGCGATGCCGTTTGGTGAGCGGACTCATCTCCACCGGGTAATCAATGATGAAGGTGGGCTGCACAAGATTCTTTTCGCAGTACTCGCCGAAAATGGCATCGATCAACTTGCCTTTGCCCATCTCGGGTTTGATGGGGACGTTCAACTGCTTGCAAGTGGCCCGCAGCTGGTCTTCGTCCATGCCGGAGATATCCACGCCGGCGTATTCCTTGATAGCCTCGAGCATCGGAAGCTTGCGGTACGGGGCCTTGAACTCGATCTCGTTGCCCCAGACCTCGAACTTGGTCTTGCCGTTGATGGCGACGGCGATGCGTTCGATCATGGTCTCGACGAATTTCATCATCCATTTGTAGTCCTTGTAGGCCACATAGATCTCCATGCAGGTGAATTCGGGATTGTGCGTGCGGTCCATGCCTTCGTTGCGGAAATCCTTCGCGAATTCATACACACCCTTGAAGCCGCCTACGATGAGACGCTTGAGGTAGAGCTCGTTGGCAATACGCATGTAGAGCGGGATGTCCAGCGTATTGTGGTGCGTGATGAACGGACGGGCCGTGGCACCGCCGGGAATCGACTGCAGGATCGGGGTTTCCACCTCGAGATAGCCGTGCTCGTTGAAGTAGTCGCGCATCGTGCCGATGATCTTCGTCCGTTTCTGGAAAATCTCCTTGACTTGCGGATTGACGATCAGGTCCACGTAGCGCATGCGGTAGCGGAGTTCAGGATCGGAGAAGGCATCATAGACTTCGCCTTCCTTCTCCTTGACGATAGGCAGCACGCGGAGCGACTTGCTGAGGACGGTCAGGCTCTTGGCATGGATGGACAAGGCGCCGGTCTGCGTGATGAAAGCATAACCTTCGATGCCGATGATGTCGCCGATGTCGAGCAGTTTCTTGAAGACGGTGTTGTACATCGTCTTGTCTTCGCCGGGGCAGATCTCGTCGCGTTTGACATAGACCTGGATCCGGCCGCAGTCATCCTGCAGCTCGATGAAGGAGGCGGCGCCCATGATGCGGCGGCTCATCATCCGGCCGGCAATCTTGATATCGTTGAAATTCCCTTTCTCAGGATCGTAACCGGCTTTGATTTCGTCAGTGGTTGCATTGACTTGGTACTCGGCTGCAGGATAGGGGTTGATGCCCAGTTCCTGGAGCTTCTGCAGCGAGGCGCGGCGGTTCAGTTCCTGTTCGTTGAGATCTGTAATTTCCATTTTGAAGTGTTTATCGTAAGCAGCGTCCTGTGCGGGGACTTTTTTTCAAAGTGACAAAGTTAGCACTTTTTTTGTGGAAATGACCGACAAAAATGTTATCTTTGCGAATTAAGCGAGGTTTTTTATGGGTATCGAAAAGAAATGGGTCGTCAAGGAGCAGGGAAATCCCGCTTCCGTCCGCCAGCTGGCACAAGAGCTGGGGATCGACCAGGTTTTGGCCAACCTGCTCGTACAGCGAGGCATCGATACTTTCGCCAAGGCACGCGAATTCTTCCGTCCCGACTTGAGCATGTTGCACGATCCGTTCCTGATGAAGGATATGGAGCAGGCGGTCGAACGAATGGACCGTGCTATCCGCGACAAGGAGCGGATCCTGGTCTATGGCGACTACGACGTGGACGGGACCACGGCCGTCTCTCTCGTTTATTCTTTCTTCCGCCAGTTCGATCCGAACATCGAGTACTATATCCCGGACCGTTACGACGAAGGTTACGGTGTATCCTATAAGGGTATTGATACGGCCAAGGCACACGGATGTACCTTGCTGATCACGCTTGACTGCGGCATCAAGGCCGTGGAAAAGGTCAAATATGCCAAGAAACTGGGAATCGACACCATCATCTGCGACCACCATCTGCCCGATACGGAGCTTCCTCCCGCCGTGGCCGTCCTCGATCCCAAACGCGAAGATTGCAACTACCCGTTCGACGACTTGTCGGGTTGTGGCGTGGGCTTCAAACTGGTTCAGGCATATGCCTCCCGGCATGGGATTCCGTTCGAGCAATACCAGTCGCTCCTCGACTTGTTGGTGGTAAGTATCGCTTCCGACCTGGTCTCGGTCACGGGTGAGAACCGTGTGCTGGCCTATTACGGTCTCAAGCAGCTCAATGAGAATCCCCGTAAAGGCCTGGTCCCCATTATCAAACTTTCGGGTCTGGAAAAACACCGCATCACCATCGATGAGATCGTCTTCAAGATCGGTCCGCGTATCAACGCGGCCGGGCGCATGGAAAGCGGCCGCACCGCTGTGGATATGCTTACGGCCCGTGACGACCAGGAGGCCATGAAAATCGGCGGCGAGATCAACGACCACAACAACGACCGGAAGAAGATCGACCGCGAGATTACGGAAGAAGCCCTGAAGATGGTGCGCGAGATGCCCGATTTCGCCGAGCGTAAATCTACCATCGTTTACAATCCCAAGTGGCACAAGGGTGTCGTGGGTATCGTGGCTTCCCGTTTGGTAGAGGCTTATTACCGGCCTACCATCGTAATGACCAAGTCCAACGGTTTCATTACCGGAAGTGCCCGCTCCGTGGCCGGTTTCGACCTCTATGACGCCATTGAATCGTGCGCCGACCTGCTTGAGAACTTCGGCGGCCACATGTATGCGGCCGGCCTGACCATCAAGGAAGCGCATTTCGAAGAATTCTGCCAGCGTTTCGAAGCCACCGTGGCCGCCAAGATCAAGAACGTGGTGATGACGCCGACGGTGGACATCGACTCTTATCTCGACTTCAAACAGATTACGCCCAAGTTCTTCCGCCTGCTCAAGCAGTTCCAGCCCTTCGGCCCGGGCAACCAATCCCCGGTTTTCATTACCGAGAACGTGTATGACAACGGCAACGGCCGCAAGGTCGGCAGCGCGGAGCACGGCGACCTCAAGCACCTCAAACTGGAGCTTATCCAGGAAGACGAGCCATACCACCATATCTCCGCTATCGCCTTCAACCTCTCCGAGCACTTCGAGCACATGCAGGCCGGCAACCCGGTGGATATCTGCTATTCCATCGCTGAAAACTATTACCGCGGCATCGCCAACATCCAGCTCCGCGTCAAGGACATCAAAGAGAAAGAACTTTTTTAGACATATTCTTCCGTTTCGATGAAGAGAAGATACTTTTGGGCTGTCTTCTGCCTTGCAGCAGCCTTTCTTATGACCGCGTGCGGAAAATACCAGGTCTCCGGCGTCCTGGAGGGCGGCGCCAGCCAACTGGCCGTCGTCCAGCTCGGCGACGGCGGAACTGAGCGCATCGATACACTCGATTGTCTCGGCGGTGCCTTCGCCTTCGACGTTGACTACGACAAGCCGGTTACGATCCTCATCACAGACCTGGCCCGGCAAGGCCTCCAGACCGGCCGATTCGTTCGCCTGATGACCGTTCCGGGCGAACACGCCATCGTTTCAGGCTCGTTCGACAACTATACGGTCACGGGATCCCAGTTCTATCAGGACCAGGCCGCCTATGAGGAATTGATCGCCCCGCTGGGTAATAACGACGCGCAGATCGCCGAGGCGGCCTTCGCCTTCGTGCGGGAGCATCCGTCCTCGCTCTTCTCGGCCACGGTCATCGGCGACTGCCTCGACCGGGCGCCGGAAGCGCTGAACCTGCTCGATCCGTCGGTGAAGGACGGCGTGATGAAGGCCCTGATTGCCGTGCAGATGAAAGTCCTGGAAGCCCGGCGGAACCTTGCGACGGCCGCCGAGCGCATCTATCCCGGCGCGGAGGCGCCTGATTTCACCCTTCCGACCCCCGACGGCCGGACGATGTCGATCGGGAGCGCTCTTGACGGCAAGTATCTGCTCCTCGACTTCTGGGGTAGCTGGTGCCCCAACTGCATTACGGGCCTGCCGCAGATGCAGCAGATGTACGCCCGATACGGCGACCGGCTCAATATCCTGGGCATCGACTGCGATGAAACGAAGGAGCAATGGCTGGGCGCCCTTGCCCGCTACAGCATGCCCTGGCTTCACGTCATCAACGATGGCGACGTGGACGTGGCGGCCCTCTATGGCGTGACGGGTTATCCCACGAAAATCCTCATCGGTCCGGACGGCCGGATCGTAAGGCGGTTCATCGGCGAGAGCAACGTCTTGTACAACTATGTCAGTGACTTATTACGGTAAACTATGAAAAGGATCCTGTTTCTGCTTGTTCTCTGTGCCGCGATGGTTTCCTGCGGCAAGACAGCCTATACTATCGACGGCATCTTCACGACCGACGACGGGACGGAGGTCTATCTGATTGACCTGGACCGTAGCGACACGCTTGCCGTAACCACGGTTCAAGACGGCAGGTTCTCCTTTACGGGAAATGTGAAGTCCCCTTGCTTCGTTTATGTAGGTCGCGAAAAGAAGCGGGTGTCCTTTATTCTGGAGCCTGGCATCGTGGCGGCCGACATCGACGAACGGACCACCGGCGGCACGCCGATGACCGACGCTTACAACGCCTTCCACAAACGCTTTTACGCCTACAAGCGGGAGCAGCGGGCCGAGAAGGCCGCTTTGACCGATTCGATCGTCAAGGCCAACCCCGACAATCTCTTGGGCGCCGTGGCCCTGGAAGATCTCGCCCACGCCGATACGTCCGCCTTTCTGGCGCTCTACCGGCAGACGGTAAACGACAAGGTCCGCGATTTCTATCTGGTGCGCAAGGCTTACGATGCCATCGAGCTGCAGAACCAGACCGCTCCGGGCCGGATGTTCACGGACTACACGGTCGTTGGCGGCAACCCCGACGGCACGGATGTGAAGCTCTCCGACTATGTGGGACAGGGCAAGTACATCCTGCTCGACCACTGGGCCTCCTGGTGCGGCCCCTGCAAAGCGGAAATGCCCTACATCAAGAAGACTTGGGAGGATTTTGCAGGTGACCGTTTCGACGTGGTAAGTGTTGCAGTATCCGACAAGCGCGAGGATACGGTCAAGGCACTGGAGAAACTCGATATGCCCTGGCACCAGATTCTCGATGCACAGAAAATACCGAGCGAGTTGTACGGCGTCAACGCCATTCCCCACTTGATCCTCTTCGCGCCCGACGGAACCATCCTGAAGCGGGGTCTCCGTGGAGAACAGATCTATTCGACCGTAACTGAAATCCTGAATCAGTAGTTTACAGGTCTTTACATCGAGCGTAGCGAGATGGCGAAACCGCCGGAGCGGGCCATCCGCAAGTTCAGGACCGTGGAGGAATCCACGGTCTTTTTCGTGATGGTGTAGGCCTGCGGGTTGGTTTCGAAGTCGGCTTCGGGGGCGTCGGCATAGATGGTAGCCTCGTATTGCAGGCCGGGCTGCAGGAAATCCAGTTTGACATCAAATTCCCGGGCGGTTTCATCGGTGATGCCGCCTACATACCACACGTCGTGTTGCCGCCCGCCCGCGTTCACGAACTCCCATACGCTGGATTTGCCGCTTAGACGGCCCGAATTGAGGGTAGCATATTTCGGGTGGCGGGCCGTGATGATGTAGGCACCGGGCTCAGCTTCCAGGTACAAGCTCTTGTCCCAATCCACCGCCACGTCCTTGATGAATTGGAAGGCGTCCATGAAGCGGGCATAATTCTCCGGCAGGTCGGCCGCCATCTGGAGCGGCGAGTAGAAGGTCACATAGAGGCCCAGCTGGTTGCAGAGCGTGTGCCGCATCTTCTGGTTGTCATCCGGGTTCACCTTATGGATATCCATCTCAAAGATGCCCGGCGTGAAGTCCATCGGGCCGCCCTGCTGCCGGGTGAAGGGCAGGATGGTGGTGTGCCCAGGCTCGATGATGCTGCGGAACTCGTTGCCCATGGCGCTCTCGTTGCCGATCATGTTGGGCCAGGTGCGGCACAGGCCGGTCGGTCGCACGGCTTCGTGGGCATCCACCATGATGTGATGCTTGGCCGCCTCGACGACGGCGTAATGGTAGTGGTTGTTGATGGGCTGGCTGTAATGGTGTTCGCCATAAGGGATGATGGCTCCCACGTAACCGCTTTTGACGGCATCGTAGCCATATTGGTTCATCAGCGTGTAGGCCTGCTCCATCCAGCGTTCGTAGTTGAGGGTGGAGGAAGAACTCTCGTGATGCATGATCAGCCGGATGCCTTTGCTGTGCGCATAGGCGTTGAGGGCAGGCAGGTCGAAGTCCGGATAGGGCGTCAGGAAGTCGAATACGAAGTCTTTCTGGCAGCCGTACCAGTCTTCCCAACCTTCGTTCCAGCCCTCGATCAGCAGGGCGTCGAATCCGTTTTCAGCGGCAAAATCAATGTAACGGCGCACATTCTCGTTGTTCGCGCCGTGGTGGCCGTGCGGTTTGGAATGCGCGTAGTCCGTCACGCCCAACTGGACGGACGGATAATCGTTCGTGTAGGACCAGCTGCTCTTTCCCGTGATCATCTCCCACCAGACGCCCATGTATTTGACGGGATGGATCCAGCTCGTGTCGTCCAGGACGCAGGGATCGTTGAGATTGAGAATCAAGCGGGAGGCCAGTACTTCAGGGGCGGAGGTGCAGACCATGACGGTGCGCCAGGGCGTCTTGCAAGGGGCCTGCATGCGTCCTTTCACGCCTTCTGCGTCGGGCGTCAGGTTCGCACGCAGCACGTGGTCTGTTTCGCCCCAGTCAAGATGCAGGGTGGGGTAGTTGAGGGTAGCAGCTTCGTGGATGTTGAGGTACAAGCCGGCATCTGTCTTCAGCTGCAGGGCTGTCTGGACGCCGGTGGGGGAAGACTGGATCCGCGGCCAGCCGCCCTTGGCCCGCACGGAGTCCGAGGCGGTCCGGACCTCCGAAAGCCGTGATTCCGTGGGACAGAATTCCTGGATGTCGTAGTCGCCCGGCACCCACCAGGCCAGCGGATCTTCGGTCAGGGCGAATTCCGTCAGCTCTTCCCGGATCTTGAAATACGTCAATTTGTTTTCCATAGGGAATTCGTAGCGGAATCCCAGACCGTCGTCATAGAGACGGAAGCGGATATCCATGGCTTCTCCGGATTCCTTCCGGAGATTCACCAGCAGTTCATTGTAGTGATTCCGGATCTGTGCTTCCTCACCCCAGACAGGTTCCCATGTTTCGTCGAAGGTGTCATATTGGGAGCCGCAGAGGACAAAGCCTTGGTCGAGGCCTTCCTGGTCAATCAGGTCGAATCCCAGGCGGGAGGGAAGGATCACGGCTTCTCCGGCCCGGTCGAGTGCGTAAGTCGGCACCCCGTTCACAACAGCGAATTTCAGTTCCAACTGGGTATCCGGGCTACGGAGAGAAAGGGCTTCTGCCGGCATACGGACAACTTTAGAAGAGCAGGAGACAAGCGTCAAAGCGGCGGTCAGACAGGCTGCGAGCAGGCCGGACAGGCGGGCTGGTGTACGGAAGGGATTATACATGGTTGGATTCGAGGGTTTGCAGGAGAATGGAAAGGTCGGAGATGACTTGCGAATAGTCGGTGGAGGTAATAGGGAAGGTTATGTCGGCAGCGGCCGCATACAGGGGGCGCCGGGCATCGTATAATGCGCGTATTTGAGCTGGCGTCCGGTTCTGGAGCAAGGGGCGCTCGGTGTTGCCGAGTTCGGAAAGGATGATATTGAAATCCGTATCGAGCCAGACCAGGGTCGCATGTTCCTTGATCTGGCGCAGATTCTCTTCGCGTAGTACCGTGCCGCCGCCCAGGGCCAGGACAGTAGGCCCGGCCGCTTGAAGGACGCATTCGAGTAAGGCAGTCTCAATTTCGCGGAAGCGGTCTTCGCCCTGCGTAGCGAAGATCTCAGCCGGCGTGCCGTAGGTCGCGGCAATCCGTTCGTCAAGGTCAATGAAAGCCCAGCCCAGCTGCGCTGCCGCGGCCCGCCCGAACGTCGTCTTGCCGCTCGCCATGAATCCTGCCAACGCTACGGTCATGTGCCCATCCCGGTTAAAACAACGTGGGTTCGGAAGGATTGCTCCAGTTCGGTTCGTCGGGGTTGTCAACGCCGGGGACCTGCATCGTTCCAGACGTGTCGTCCGTCTCTTCTTCGGGCTCCTCGTCCGGGGCCTCCGGTTCCGGCTCGTCCTTCACCAGCGGCTCCACGAACTTCACGTCCTTGATCTCCATCCATGAAACCTTCTTGCCTTTGGCCCGGAAACTCTTCTTTCCGATATAGGCTTCCACGTCAATCAGCTCCGGCTCCTTGCCCGCATTCTTACCCTTGAAGGTCACCAGCAGCTGCGGCCAGCGGTCCTCGTTCAGCTCGAGCAACTTCGAGCCCTTGCCTTCCGCAATGAAACTCACCGCGATGCCACTGTTCGGCTCGAAGCCGAACCGCTTGATGTACCAGGCCTTGGCGGGTCCGTCGTAGTAGAGTGCCGAGAAGGTCTTGTCGGGATCGAATTTCTCCACGCGCATGATGTCGCCCTGGAAATGCGTGCTGAGGTCGAAGCCAGTAGTGTAATAGGTGCCGTCCTTGCAGAGGACCAGGATCAGGTCGCCGTCCGAGAATTCGCCCAGATAGAGGCCGCGGCCCGCATCGTTGAGGCGGTAGATGTCCTCGTCGAGCCAGATCTGTTTGCCGGCAAGGGTTGAAACGCCCTTGGCCTTGAGCGTGATGCGGTGGATCAGGTTCTTGCTCGTGACCACATTGCCGCGCGAGGCGCGTCCCTTGATGGCCAGGTCGGCGAAATTGTATTCGTCCACGAGTTTCTTGAGCTTCGGGCGCGGGCGGTACTGGATGCGGAGCACTTCGGCTTCCCCGTTGCTGTTGGCCGTGAACCAAAGCACCGTCGAACCGGGCGTACCCAGCGTGAGATCGTATTCCTTGTCGCGGGTGATGCCCGTGATGGCGAAGCGTTTTGCATAATAGACGCCGCCTGACTTGCCGTCGCGGTACACGACATTGTACACGGTGCGCTCGTCCTTGCGGTTGAAGACCGCAGCGTGGATGATGTCCTTTCCGATGAAGGCCTTGTCCTTCACCTTGGTCACCATATACTTGCCGTTCTTCATGAACACCACGATTTCGGCGATGTCGGAACAGTCGCAGATGTACTCCGCGCCGTCGATCTTTTTGGGATCGGTGCCCACGAAACCGTCGGCCTTGTTGGCGTAAAGCTTGGCATTGAGGGTGATGACCTTCTCGGCCTGGATGTTCTCGAAGGTCGAAATCTCAGTTTTTCGGGGGAAGCGCGCGCCGTATTTCCGCTTGAGCTGCTGGAAATAGCGGATCGTGTATTCCGTCAGGTGCTCGAGGTTGTTCTTCACTTCCTCGATGTCGGCCTCGATGCCGCGGATTTTCTCCTCGGCCGCCTTGATGTCGAACCGCGAAATCTTGCGCACCGGTTTTTCGACCAGCTTGGCGATGTCTTCCTGCGTGATGGGACGCCGCAGCAGGTTCTGGTACTTATCCATCTCCCGCTTGACATCTTGCAATTGATCCTCCCAGGAAGCCGCATCGTTTTCAAGGATACGGTACACTTTCTTTTCGAAGAAGATTTTCTCCAGGCTGGACCAGTGCCAGTCACCTTCCAGTTCGTCGAGGAGGATCTGCAGTTCCTGCTGGAAGAGGTCCCGCGTGTGGAAAGCGTTGTAACGCAGGATCTCGTCCACGCCCATGAAGTGCGGCTTGCGTTCCATGATGACGCAGGCGTTGGGGGAGAGCGCTACCTCGCAGTTGGTGAAGGCGTAGAGTGCGTCGATGGTCTTGTCAGGCGAAACGTCGTTTTGCAGCGTGATGTTGATCTCGACACCGCTGCTGGACATGTCGTCCACCTTCTTGATCTTGATCTTGCCCTTGTCATTGGCCTTGATGATCGAGTCAATCAGGCTCTCTGTGGTCTGGCCGTAGGGGATTTCGGTGATGGTAAGCGTCCGCTTGTCGGTTTTGACGATGCGGGCGCGGATCTTGATCTTGCCGCCCCGCAGGCCATTGTTGTAGCGCGTGCAGTCGATCAGGCCGCCCGTAGGAAAATCCGGGTAAAGTTCGAACGGCTTGCCGCGCAGGGCGGCGACACTGGCGTCGAGCAGTTCGTTGAAATTGTGCGGCAGGATCTTGACAGCCAAGCCCACGGCGATGCCGTCGGTGCCCTGGGCGAGCAGCAACGGGAACTTCATGGGCAGGACCACGGGTTCCTGGTTCGTGCCGTCGTAGGAAGGCACCCATTCCGTAATCTTTTTGTTGAAAGCGACTTCGAGGGCGAACTTGCTCAGCCGGGCCTCGATGTAGCGGGATGCGGCCGCGGAGTCGCCGGTGAAAATGTTGCCCCAGTTTCCCTGCGTATCGATCAGATACTCTTTCTGGCCCAGCCCCACGAGTGCATCTTTGATGGAAGCGTCACCGTGCGGGTGGTATTTCATGGTGTCGCCCACGATACCGGCCACCTTGTGGTAGTGGCCGTCCTCCACTTTCTGCATCGCATGGAGGATGCGCCGCTGTACAGGCTTGAGACCGTCTTCGATGTGCGGCACGGCGCGGTCCAGGATGACGTAGGAAGCGTAGTCGAGGAACCAGTCGCGGTACATGCCGGACAGTTTGTATTTGTTCTCTCCCTCCGCTACCAGCCGGTCAAACTTGCCTTGGGCCGGGTCGGCGGCATCTTCGTCCACAGTCTGGTCCACTTCCTCCTCTTCTTCGGGAAGGTCTTCACTTCTTTCGTCCAGTTCGTCCAACTCGTCGTCTTCTTTCATTGCTTGCTAGCCTTTAATCCTGAATGTATCCGAATCTCCTGAGCATTTTGCGGTCTTCGCGCCAGTCCGGTTCCACCTTCACGAAGACCTGCAGGAAGACCTTCTTCTGGAAGAAGTCCTCCATCTCCAGGCGCGCCTGGGTGGCCACCCGCTTGAGGGCGCTGCCGCCCTTGCCGATGATGATGCCTTTCTGGGAGTCGCGCATCACGTTGATGACGGCACCGATGTCGTATCGTTCGTCCCCCTCCTTGAAGCGCTCGATGACCACTTCGGTGCAGTAGGGGATTTCCTTGTCGTAGTTTTCGAGAATCTTCTCCCGGATGATCTCGGAGGCGAAGAAGCGCATGCTCTTGTCGGTGAACTGCTCCTTGTCAAACCAGGGCGGGCTGACCGGCAGTTTGGCGATGATGGAGTCGAGGATGCCTTCCAGGTTGAAGCGCTCCTTGGCGGAAACCGGGAAGATTTCGGCCTTCGGCACAAGTTCCTGCCATTCCTGGATGAGTTTCAGGACAGTGGGCTGGTCGCTCAGGTCGATCTTGTTGAGGACGATGAGGACCGGACATTCGAGCCGTTGCAGTTTTTCGACGTATTCGGCGTTCTTGTCTTTTTTCTCCACCACGTCCGTGACGTACAGGATGATATCGGCGTCTCCGATGGCGACGTCCACAAAGTCGAGCATGCTCTGCTGCAGGGCATAGCTGGGCTTGAGAATGCCCGGCGTATCGGAGAACACGATCTGCCAGTCGTCACTGTTGAGGATGCCCATGATGCGGTGACGGGTGGTCTGGGCCTTGGCCGTCACGATGGAGAGGTTTTCGCCCACGAGGGCGTTCATCAGGGTGGATTTGCCGACGTTCGGGTTGCCGATGATATTGACGAAGCCCGCGCGGTGCTGTTTCGGAGTGGGTTTCTGCGCGTCCATCAGTTGAAAGCTCCCATTTTCAGCAGTCCGATTTCTTTTTCGTCCAGGAAACGCCAGGCGCCGCGGCGCAGGTTCTTCTTGGTCAGGCCGGCGAAATACACGCGGTCCAGTTTCTTGACTTTGTAGCCCAGGTGCTCGAAGATGCGGCGCACGATGCGGTTGCGGCCGGAGTGGATCTCCAGGCCGATCTGGGTTTTGTCGCCTTCCACGTAGGAGAGGGCGTCGGCTGCGATGAAGCCGTCTTCCAATTCGATGCCGCTGAGGATCTTGTCGAAATCTTCTTTCTTGAGATTTTTGTCGAGGGTGGCTTGGTAGATCTTGCGGACTTCGTGTTTGGGATGGGTGAGCTTTTCGGTCAGGTCACCGTCGTTGGTGAAGAGCAGGACGCCCGTCGTGGCCTTGTCCAGCCGGCCGACAGGGAACACGCGTTCGGGACAGAGGCTCTTGGAGATGAGGTCCATCACGGTACGGTCGGCGTGGGGATCGGACATCGTAGTGACAAAATCCTTGGGCTTGTTCATCACGATATAGACTTTCTTTTCGCCCTTGATGCGGGTCCCATTGAAGCGGACATCATCCTTAGTCGGGTCGATCTTGGCGCCCAGCTCGGTGACTTTCACACCGTTAACGGTCACGACACCTGTCTCGATGTAGGTGTCCGCCTCGCGGCGGGAACAGATGCCGGAGTTGGCGATGAACTTGTTGAGGCGGATCAGGCCGCCTTCTTCGACGGTCTGCCTGGCCACTGCCGGTTTCTTCGGCCGGTCGCCGTAGGTCTTCTTCGGCCGGTCGCCGTAGGTCTTCTTCGGCCGGTCAAACGTTTTCTGGGGGCGGTCGCTATCGCTTTTGGCCCGGTAGGGACGTTTTACGCTTGGGTCGTCTTTCTCGTAGCGGCGGGGCTTTGCCCCGTCGTCCTGTTTGCCGTAGGTCCGGCGGGTTTTCGGCCGGTCCGGACGATTCTCATCGGTTGTGCGGCGGCCGTATGATCTGCGCGGTTTGTTCTCCATGGTATCTTTTTTCAGTGTATAATAAGTGCATTATATCTTGCAAATTTAGTTTAAACCACGAAATTTTCCTATTTTTGAACGTCAAATCTTTAACTGGAGGATATGTGATGAGAGATTCTTTCCGTTTTGCGCTTGATGCTGTGTTGGATAACCGTCGCCGGATGCTGCTGACGGTGGCTATCATTGCTGTCGGTGTGGCTTCGCTGGTGGGCATCCAGACGGCTGTATCGATCCTGGCCGACGAGGTGGCCGGCAGTCTGGGCCGGGCCGGCGCCGGTCTCTTTACTTTACAGGCCAAGGAGGATGCACCGCCGATCAGCTACCGTCAGGCTGTCGCGTTTCGAGACATGCCGGGAAGGGCCTCGTGGGTTGGCCTGGTGGAGAAGCCACGGTTCTTTTGGGCCGAGCGCCCTCGCTGGCCCAAAAAGGTTCTCGCTTCGCGCTGGGGAGAGGCCCTTCCCGGCATCTCCGCCTCTGTTTGGGCAGTGTCTAAGACCCAAGTTCAAGTTCGGAGTAATGGGGTGGTGACGGATCCGGTGGTTCGGGTCGTGGCGTGTGATGAGAATTATGTAGCTTGTCAAGATGTCCGGCTTGCGGCAGGGCGTTGCTTTACCGTACGTGAGGTGCAGGAGCGCCAGCCTGTGGTGGTGCTGGGCGACAATGTCCGGAAGAAACTGTTTGGTGACGGAAACGGGCTGGGGGAGATGGTAGCCATCGGAAGTGGACGATACCAGGTGATTGGTGTACTGGGACGGCAGGGGGCGCTGTATGGATCGAGTTTGGACGCCTCGCTGTTGGTTCCAATCGATGGCTCTGCGACCAATTGCTGTATCACGTTGAGAGGACCGGATGGGGTTGCTGCCTCTGCGGTCATGGCAACGGCCGGGCAGCAGATGGCCGCTATACGGCGGTTGCAGCCGGGCACTGAGCCCGATTTCGAGATCGTGCAGGCGGATCGTGCCGAGGAGATGCTGGCCTCGATCCGGTCGAAGTTGTCACTCGTGGCCCTGGCCATCGGACTGGTGACGATGCTGGGAGCTTCGGTGGGCTTGATGAACAGTATGCTGGTGTCTGTCAAGCAACGGACGCGTGAAATCGGCACGCGCCGTGCCCTGGGCGCTCCGGCGCGCATCATTGCGCAGCAATACCTGCTGGAATCGGTGTTGATCGGCCAAATGGGGAATGTCGCCGGCGTGCTGCTCGGCCTGCTTTTTGGCGGCTTGACCGCCTTGATTCTCGACGGACACTTTTCCGTACCATGGCCCTGGGTAGGCGCAGCGACCGTCTTGTCCGTCGCTGTCAGCCTCGCCTCCGGTCTTCTGCCGGCCCGCCGTGCCGCCGCCCTCGATCCCGTCGAGGCCCTCCGAAGCCTCTGATTCGTCCAACGATTGACGAAGCGGTCAGTGAAATCAAACTACCACTTTTCGTAGTGGATGCGCTCGGGTTTCCATTTGTCCTTGGGCTGCTCATCGCCGGCAGGATAGCCGACGGCTACGGCGCAGTAGGGAAGGATCGGGTCGGGAATGCCGAGTTCGCGTTTCATCGAAGCATAACGCTCACTGTAAGGATAGCCGGCTGTCCAGACGGCACCCAAGCCGAGCGATTCTGCTGCCAGCAGGAAATTCTCCGTGCAGGCACCGAGGTCATCGCGCCAGGTTCCGCTGGGCCGGGTAACCGGGGCGGCGTCCGGGTTGTCCCGGGGCACCCGGGTGACCGTCGTGTCAGCGCAAAAGACGACCACGGCTGCAGCCGAGTTGAAGATGCGCATGTTGAAATTGTTTTCGAACACCTTCTCGTACTGCGACTTGTCGGTCAGCACCACGAAATGCCAGGGCTGGATGTTGGAACCGGTCGGGGCGGCCATAGCGGCCTTCAGCATCGTCTCCATGTATTCGGCCGGAATCGGCTGGTCGGTGAAACTGCGCACGCTCTTGCGGCTCATGATGGTCCGGATGGTCTCGTTGTCCACGCCGGCGGTTGGCTGGGCAGCCTCTTTCTTTCCGCAGGAGGACACGATGAGCGCAGTCAAAAGTGCCACACTCAGTAAATAGATTCGTTTCATGGGAATAACTAGGTTGATTTCCAGCAAATATACGAATTTTTCGCTGGGGCAGTGCCTGATCTCAGATCACTTCAACCGTACTGACGGGCGCCCATCCCTGCCGGCCGTCAGCGATTTCAACTTTGGCCCAGTCGCCCACGTTGTCGAGAAGACGGACTTTCGTACCTTCGTGGAGAACGAACACCGTGGTGCCGCCGTCGGCCGGCGAGCTCTTGACCGAACAAACGGGGGACGTGACGATGGCGCTGTCTTGTCGTGTCACGGCCCGTTTCTGCTGGAGTGAGAAGATCAACGTAAAGACAGCGAGCACAAATAGTACGCAGCCTACAATGAAAGACACGCGGCGCAAACCCAATGATCCGCCATTGCGGAAGAGCAGGAACAGGACTCCGACACAAACCAGCAAGCCCAGCGTCAGCCAGGCCCAGGTGTCAGCCGAAAGGCCTTGCCGCAGGTTGCGGAACCAGGAGACAAGGATGAAATCGGGTACAGCGTCAATCTTGTCCAGTGTCAACTGTCGGGCGATGTCCAGGTTGTGCGCTGCATCCTCGTGCGACGGGTCAAGCTTGAGCGCCCGTTCGAAATAGAGAATCGCGTGCGCCTTGTCATCCAACTTGAAAAAGGTGTTGCCGATATTGTAGTACAGGTCGGCGCTCTGCAGGTTCTCGCCCTCGATCATCTGGTAGTAATTGAGCGCATTCTGCCATTGTCCGGCGGCAAAGGCATCTCCCGCTTTCTGCCAGAGGCCGGCTACGTCCTCTTGGGCCTGTGCGGACAGGGAGAAGCCGAGCAGAAGCGCGAGCAGCGCTGCACCAGCGGCGGGTTTGCGGCTGGTCTTCCCCTTGTTCAACTGCCCTTCAATGTCGGAGATGACTTGTACGGCTTCGCTGAATTCGTTTTCCATCTGCGTCTGGCCACTGTCAGGGGAATAGCGGGCGAATTCGCACTGGTCGATCAGGGCGGTCAAGGTGGTGATGCTCTCATCGCGGACGCCCCGCTCACGGAGTTTGTCCCCGATGGTTTCCTTCGACAAGTCGGCCGCGGGAATCAGCAGTTTGTCGGACACATAGCCCATGAGCGCTTTGTGCAATTCCTCGTAATAGGCCCCGCTCAGGTTCTTGTGGAGATAGTCTTCGGCCAGCTTGAGCCGTGTCCGCGCCATCTTGTTGGCACGGCGGTTCTTCGAACCGGCCACGTCGGCCCGGCGCTCCTGCCTGCGCCTGAGAATCAAACTGAGCAGGAAGAAAAACAAAGTCAATAACATAATCAAGGCATAAAACAAAAGGGATCCGGCAAAGAAGGCATCTTTTTTCTTGAGGTGTCCGTCTCCAAGGGAAATGTACCGGATGTCTTCGGTCAGACTGCGCACACCCTGCCGGTTGGAACCGGGCATGACGACACCGCCTCCGGCGATTTCTTCGCCCTTTTCAATGGTTATGGGAATATCACCCGTGGATGTGGTGACATATTTTCCATGGGCATTGTCGTAGAAACTGTATTCGATGGACGGAATGGTGAAGTCGCCATGGCTGCGCGGGATGAAGGGATACTCAAACGTCTTTGAACCGCTGGTTCCGCTGGCGGAGGTCTTGTCGGTGGTCTTGAGGTCATAGACCTCAAAATCAGGCGGGAAATTCACAGTCGGTGCCTCGAGCATCGAAAGGTTGCCGTTACCGGAGATGGTCACAATGAGCGAGGCGGCTTCGTTGGACTTGATGCCGTCCTTGCTCAGGCGTGCCGTCACTTTGAAATCACCCACGCCACCCGCAAAAGAGGCAGGAGCACCAGCCGGCAGGTCACGCACCTTGACCTGGATAGACGGGGTGCTGATCCGCTTGCGGATAGTCTGGTATTGGTCGAAGAAATCATCGAAGATGGACAGCGGGCTGCCCGACGAAGTGCGGACACGCAGTTGGCAGACCATTTCGGCCGGATCGATGGTCAAGGTCCCGGTCTGTTGCGGAATCAGCACGTATTGCCGCAGCAACGCAGAATTGTAGATGGTCCCGTTCACATTTTCCCGATTGAATTCCAGGTTGTTGACCGTGACGGTCTCCTTGCTCCAGAAGCCGTTGAAGGTCGGGAACTTGATGTCTTCGAAGCCGGCAATGTCGGCGCGGGTGTAGATTTTGAGGGTGGCGGTGATGGGCTCCCCTTTGACCACGTTGGTCTTGTTCAGCGACAGGCGCAGGAAAATATCCTGATTGGAAACCGTCCCTGTGACAGCAGGATCGTTGTCGCGCGGCTGCGCTTGGCTCTGCTGCCCCTGCTGATTCTGCTGGGTGCCGTTTCCACCCTGCGGCTGGCCTTGCTGCTGACTGGCCACTACTTCAATCTGCAGGGAAGAAGAGGTTACGCTCTGCTTGTCGACAGTCGCGGAGGCGGCCGCGATAGTGAACTTGCCGGTCTGCTTGGGCTGCAGCAGATAGGTTACGGTCTCCTGATGGGTGGACGTACGTTTGCCATTGACGATGTTGGTGCTTGACATCGACCCTTTCTGCGGGCCCCAGACTATGTCGAAATCGTCTGTACCGGGCCATTCGAAATCACTCATCCGGGCATCGGCCGTGAAGACGATGCGGAATGTCTCGTCGAGCGAAACGACGCGCGGCCCTTCCAGTTTGAGCGTCTGGGCGGCACCCGTCAAGGCGCTGAGCAAGAGCAGCAATGTAAGGATGCGTTTCATAGCGTTTTTACCAATTTTTCTCCTTCTGTTTGGATTTCAGCCGGGCGGCCTTCTCTTTCTTGACCTTGTCCTGCGTTTCGTTTTCCTGGGCCTGGATGGCCTGCAGCATCTGCTGGGCGGCCTGCGGCGTTATCTTGGGCTGCTGCCCCTGCTGTTGGTTCTGTTGATTCTGCTGAGGGTCATCCTTCTGGTCCTGATTCTGATCGTTGTTCTGATCGTTGTTCTGGTCCTGATTCTGCTGCTGGTCTTGCTTGTCCTGCTGATCCTTGTTTTGATCTTGGTTCTGGTCCTGGTCCTGATTTTGGTCCTGGTTTTGGTCATTGTTGCCGCCGCCGTTCTGTTGCTCGTTCTCCAGCATCTTTTGGGCATAAGCCAGGTTGGACTTGGTCTCCATGTCACCCGGGTTGCGACGCAGCGCGTTCTTGTAGGCATCGATGGCTCCTTGCCAGTTTTTCTGCTGGAGCAGCGAATTACCCATATTGTGGAAGGCATCTGCACCATGCTTTCCCTTCGCCAGCGAGTCGATGGCCGCTTTATAGTAGCGGTCTGCTTCGGTGTAGTTTTCCGTCTTGTAATAGGTATTGCCTAGATTGTAGTCGGCCGCCACGGAGGTCGAATCGGCCACCAGTGCCTTCTTATAGTTGATTTCGGCCTGCGGCCAGTGCTCCTTGCGGAAATCGCGGTTTCCGCGGCGCACGCCCGCCCGCTCGCTTTGGGCGAAGCAGGATGCAGCGCCCAGCAACAGGAACAGACCGATGCAAATAAATCTTCTCATACGACTCATTGCTTGAACAGATGCCGCCGGGCTTTCGTCTCCGGAACCAGCAGTTCCAGGATCAGGAAGAAGAGCGCGATGGCAAAGAAATACATGTATTGTTCGTCAAAATCCTCGAAGACGACCGAGCTGAACTGCTCCTTGTCGAGTTTCCGGAGATCGTCGATAATCGGATTCAGTCCGAATTCAGCCGCACCGGCCCGGACGTACTTGCCGTCCGCGGCGCCCGCGATTTCCTGTAGGATCTCTTCATCGAGCCGGGTCACCACGATGTCGCCATTGGCATCTTTCAACAAACTGCCGTTCTTGGGAATCGGCTTGCCCTGTGGCGATCCGACACCGATGCAGTAGATGCGGATGCCTTGTTCTGCGATGGCGCGGGCGGCCTCGATGGCCTCGCCCTCATGGTCTTCACCGTCCGTAATCAGGATAATGGCGCGCGAGCGTTCACTTTGGGTGCTGAAGCTGCGGGCCGATGTCATCAAGGCTTCCGCGAGGGCGGTTCCCTGGATGGGGACGCTTTCCGTGTTGATGCTCTTGAGGAAAATCTTGGCCGATACGTAGTCGGCCGTGATGGGGAGTTGGACGAAGGCTTCTCCCGCAAAGACCACCAGGCCGATGCGGTCGCCCTGCAATTTGTCCACCAGGCGGGAGATGGCGAGTTTGGAGCGCTCCAGCCGGTTCGGGGAATAGTCCTCGGCCAGCATGGAGTTGGAGACGTCGAGCGCGATCATCACTTCCACGCCCTGGCTTTCGTGCTCTTTGAGCCGGGCCCCGAGTTGCGGACGGGCCAGTCCGAGTACGAAAAAGAACCAGGCGGCGGCCAGAAGGCTCACCTTGAGCCAGCCCTTGCCGGTGGACGCATCGGGCATCAGTTGGGTGATGAGCTCCGGATTGCCGAGCCGGGCAATCCGCTTGCGCCGGGCCCGGAGATAGAGCGCGTACGCCACGAAGAGCAGCGGAACAAGCAGCAGGAGCAGCAGATATTGACTTTGTGCCAGATATACCATTACGGGATCCTCCTGAAAATAACGAAGCGCAGCAGCAGTTCCGCCAGCAGGGCGAAGAGCGCAATCAGCGCGAAGCGCATGAACAGTTCGGAATAGACCGGGAAACTGTCCACGGTGGTGCGGGTCTTCTCCATCTGGTTGATTTCTGAATAGATTTCCATCAACTTGGTGTTGTTGGTCGCGCGGAAATACTTGCCGCCGGTCTCCGAGGCGATCTGCTTGAGCAGGTCCTCGTCGATCTCCACTTTTACATTCTGCACCTGTACGCCCCAGGGTGTCATAAAGGGGTAGGGTGCTTCACCCATCGCGCCTACGCCGATGGTATAGACGCGGATGTCGTATGTCTTTGCAATCTCAGCCGCCATCAGCGGTGCGACTTCGCCGCTGTTGTTCATGCCGTCGGTCAAAAGGATGACGACTTTGCTCTTGGCGTCGGAGTCTTTCAGACGGGCTACCGCTGTGGCGAGGCCGTTGCCGATGGCCGTGCCGTCGTCGATCAAGCCGGTCTCCACTTCCTTCATCAAGTTGATGAGGGTGGGACGGTCCGTGGTCAGCGGAGCCTGGGTGTAGCTTTCACCGGCGAAGACCACGATACCCATCCGGTCGGCAGGGCGGCTGGCGATGAATTCGATCGCGATATCTTTGGCGGCACCGATGCGGTCGGGCTTGAAGTCGCGGGCCAGCATCGAAGTGGATACGTCCATGGTCAGCACGATGTCGATGCCTTCGGTATCTATTTTTTCGAAATTCTGCGAAGAACGGGGCCGGGCGATGGCCACGATGATGGCGGCCAAAGCGACCATCCGCAGGATAAAAGGCAGATGCCGGGCCCACGAAGCCAGCCGGCCGTTTCCGTTGTCCCATTGCGCAGCGTCGGAGACCGTCAGGGACGGTTCCTTGCCCCGCAGGCATCGCCACAGGTAGAGGGCGATGAGTGGAATGAGCAGGAGTTCCAGCCAGAGCAGATGCGGATATTCAAAAAACATAGGCTATTCGTCCTCCTCCTTTTCTATCTCTTTCATATAGGTTTCGTTGACGAAACGGATGGCCGTGGGGATGGCATTCTCGTTCTCCTGGTCAGAGGCGGTATGCTTGGCGAATTTCACGAAATCGGCGGTCGTGAACAGGTCTTTCAACTGCCCGGTCAGGGCGGGATCGATGTCTTTGTCCTGCAAGTCGCGGAACATTTCGGCAGAGGTCTGTTCCAGGGCGGCCACGTCGTAGCGGTCGGCAATGTACTGCCGCAGCGCGTCGGTTACCTGGGTGTAGAACTGTTTCTGTTTGCCGGCCTGCCAGAGTTTCTGGGAACGGGTTTTCTCGAGGCTGCGGAGCGCTACGATGTGCGGCGGGTCTTTCACCACGGGTTTGCCGAAGAAATCTCGGTTTTGCCGGCGGAGCCGGATCCAACGGACGAGCAGCCATACCAGGGCGGCGATCAGAAGAGCAAGTCCGACCCACGGAATCACTTCCTTGAAAGTGAGCGGGTAGCGGATCTGGCCTTTGATGTCGTAGGGCTGGAAGGTGGCGGTATCGATGGGGATGGTGGTCACGGCAAGCCGGGGTCCTGCGTATTCGAGCGTATCGACGCTGCCGTCGGCGCGGGCCATCAGGACATAGAGCGGCGGCAGGACGTAACTGCCGCTGTCGAAGCTGGTGAGGGTGACATGGCCGCGCAGGTCCAGCGTTCCGTTCTTGGTGGAAAGCGTGTCGAGAACGATGTCTCCGAAGGCTTCCACACCGGGCACCGGTTCGTTGCCGGGCTTGCTGATGCGGGCGGCTTCACCGGGCGCGAGCTGGAAATCGAAGGTCCATTCGATCTGGTCGCCGATCAGGATGGAGTCGCGGCTGATGCGGCTCTGCAGTCCATGGTCTTGTGCCCCTGCCGCTTGATGGAAGCAGAGGGTCGCAAAGGCCAGCATCAGCGGCCATAGCTTGCTTTTCCAAGTCATGCTCATGCTCTGTTTTTGAAAAATGCTATCATTTTTTTCACATAATCGTCGCCCGTCCCGATGGAAACCGTATCAACCCGGTAACGCCGTAGTGTGGTCTGGGTGTTGTCGAAAGCCTCCCGGCTCCAGGTTTCATAGTTGCGCCGGACGGATGCGGCGGAGGTGTTGATCCAGCGGTTGCGCCCCGTCTCGGCGTCGCGCACATGGACGAGGCCGATGTCGGGCAGGCTCCGTTCCCGCGGATCGTACACGTTGATGACGGAGATATCGTGGCGGTTGACGGCAATCTTGAGGGCTTCCTCATAGCGGGGACGCCGCGCGGCGTCAAGGTCGATCATGTCGGAAAGCAGGAAGGCGGTGCAGCGCTTTTTCAAGGCGTTGGTCAGGAAACGCAAGGCGGCGCCGATGTCGGTCCCGCGGTCTTCCGGCTCGAATTCCACCAGTTCCCGGATGATGCGCAGCAGGTGGCTTCGTCCCTTCTTGGGCGGAATGAACTTTTCGACCTTGCTGCTGAAGAAGAGGGCGCCCACCTTGTCGTTGTTGATCGAGGCAGAGAAGGAGAGCACGGCGGCAATCTCGGTCACCAGGTCTTTCTTCGTCTGGCTCGTGGTACCGAACAGGCGCGAGCCGCTGACGTCAACGAGCAGCATCACGGTCAGTTCGCGTTCCTCTTCGAAGATCTTGACGTAGGGCGCACGCAGACGTGCGGTGACATTCCAGTCCATATTGCGGACATCATCGCCGTACTGGTACTCCCGGACCTCGCTGAAAGCCATGCCGCGTCCCTTGAACGCCGAATGGTACTCCCCGGCGAAGACCTGGTGTGACAGCGCCTTCGTCTTGATTTCAATCTTCCGGACCTTCTTTAGTAAATCATTCTCCATAAATGAATCTCCTGTCTTGTCCGGGTACTTCCTCTGAAACCCATGCCACCCTCGGCACTGTAAGAGGGAGGGGCCCAAGCTTGCATGGGAGGGGTCGCGCGGAGCGCGACGGTTTCAGAGGAAGTACCCGGACAAGACAAACAATCATAGATTAAGGCACTTCGACGGCGTTGAGGACGTCGGTGATGATCTCTTCGGAAGTGATGTTTTCGGCTTCGGCTTCATAGGTGAGGCCGATGCGGTGGCGGAGGACATCATAGCAGACGGCGCGGACATCTTCGGGGATGACGTAACCGCGGCGTTTGATGAAGGCATAGGCCTTGGCCGCCATCGCCAGCGAGATGCTGGCACGCGGCGAACCGCCGAATGAGATCATGTCTTTCAACTTGCCCAGGCCGTATTCCTCCGGCTGACGGGTCGCAAAGACGATGTCCACGATGTAGCGCTCGATCTTTTCGTCCATATAGACATCGCGCACCACTTCGCGGGCACGGATGATATCTTCCGGCTTGAGCTGGGTGTTCGGGCGCGGGAACTCACCCTGGTTGTTCATCCGGATGATGAGTTTCTCTTCCTCTTTCTTCGGATAGGTGACCTTGACTTTCAGCATGAAACGGTCGACCTGCGCTTCCGGCAGGGGATAGGTTCCTTCCTGCTCGATCGGATTCTGCGTAGCCATCACCAGGAACGGCTCCGGAAGCTTGAACGTTTCGTCACCGATGGTGACCTGCCGCTCCTGCATCGCTTCGAGAAGGGCCGACTGCACTTTGGCAGGGCTTCGGTTGATCTCATCGGCCAGCACGAAATTGGCGAAGACCGGACCTTTCTTGATCTGGAACTGCTCACTCTTCTGGCTATAGATCAAAGTGCCGATCAGGTCGGCAGGGAGCAGGTCCGGCGTAAACTGGATGCGGTTGAACTTGGCATCCACGATTTGCGCGAGCGTATTGATGGCCAGGGTTTTGGCCAGGCCCGGCATACCTTCGAGCAAAATATGCCCGTTGGCCAACAGGCCGATCAGGAGATTGTCCACGAGCTGTTTCTGCCCGACGATCACCTTTCCCATCTCCATCTGGATGATGTCCACGAAGGCACTTTCCCGCTCGATGCGCTCATTTAACGCTTTAATGTTGACGCTATCCATGTTTTTTGTATGTTTTTTTGTATTTTTGTTGCCAGTTCAATCTCACAAAAGTAGTAAAAAAATCAATGCGGTTCTTCGCCCAGCTTTCCTATGACGGAAGTCCGTTCTGCGGTTGGCAGTTCCAGCCCAACGTCCCTTCTGTCCAGGAGACTTTGGAGCGGGCGCTTTCCATCGTTTTCGGAGAGCCTGTCACTGTGGTCGGCGCAGGACGCACGGATACAGGAGTGAACGCGCGGCATTACATGGCGCATTTTGATGTCAGCACCTGGCCTGACGAAGAAACCGCCCGACTCTTGCGCAAATTAAATGCCATTCTGCCTCCCGCCATTGTGGCAGAGGCCTTCTACCGGGTGGCAGACAATGCGCACGCGCGTTTCGATGCCATCAGCCGCACTTACCGCTATTATATCCATACCGACAAAGACCCCTTCATCCGGCACTCCTGCCGCTTGTGGTACAAATTCGACGTGGCCGCCATGAACGAAGCGGCCCAGGTGTTGCTGGGCCGGCACGATTTCTCGAGTTTCGAGAAGACGGGCGGGGCCAACAAGACCTCGATCTGCACCGTAACGGAAGCCCGTTGGGAAGCCCTTGACCCATCACATCTCGTTTTTACGATCACGGCAGACCGTTTCCTCCGCAACATGGTCCGCGCCACGGTCGGCACGCTTTTGGAAGTGGGAAGAGGTCGTCGCGAGCCGCAGTGGGTGCAGGAGGTGCTGGAAGCCCGCGACCGGTGCCTGGCGGGGCAGTCCGTCATCGGGGAAGCGCTGTTTCTGGAAGAAATCCGCTACCCTTATCCTTTGTTAACAATTTAAATGATACATACCATGCTTTTTCCTTTCCTTCAAACTGCGGCTGAAGCCGTCGAGGCGGTTCCCGTCCAGGAAGAACTCTCTTTTTCATTGATCAGCATGGCTGCCAAGGGCGGCTGGCTGATGCTGGTGCTGCTGGCACTTTCCATCATTGCCATCTATCTTTTCGGTAAGAAATGGTGGGCCATCCGCCAGGCCGGCAAGATCGACCGCAATTTCATCAAGGATGTGGACAATTACCTGGCAGAGGGTAAAGTCCGTTCGGCCCGCGCGCTTTGCCGCCGCAGCGACACGCCGATCGCCCGGATGATTGAAAAGGGTGTGGAGCGCATCGACAAGCCGCTCGCCGACATCCGCATCGCGGTGGAAAATGTAGCCAATGTGGAGGTCGCCAAACTGGAGCGGGGCCTTCCGGCCCTGGCTACCATCGCCGGTGGAGCGCCGATGATCGGTTTCCTCGGCACGGTGATGGGTATGGTGCAGGCTTTCTTCAATATGGCGCAGGCCGGCAACAACATCGACATCACGCTCCTTTCCGGCGGTATCTATACGGCGATGATCACCACGGTCGGCGGTCTGATCGTAGGTATCCTCGCCTATTTCGGCTACAACTTCCTTACGGCTCAGGTCACGAGCCTGGTCGCCAAGATGGAGGCTTCGTCCATTGAGTTCCTCGATGCCGCCCAGGCGCGCAAAGAATCCAAAAACGAGGCGTAACCATGGCAATCAAACGGACTACGAAGGTTGACTCGGCTTTCTCGATGTCGTCGATGACCGACATCGTGTTCCTGCTGCTGATCTTCTTCCTCGTCACTTCGACGCTGGTCAACCCCAATGCCTTGAAGCTCCTGCTTCCCAAGAGCACCGGGCAGGTGGCGGCCAAGGCGACGGTCAGTGTGTCGATCAAGCATTATCCCGCGGAAGACCGGGTAACCTATCATATCAACGGCAATCAGAAGCCCGTGGCATTCGGTGAGATCGAACCTGCCGTCCGCGACTTGCTGCAGTTCGAGGATGATCCGACTTTTTCGATCTATGCTGACGAGACAGTGCCTGTCAAGGAGGTGGTGGCGCTGATGAACATCGCCAAGCGCAACCATTATAAAGTCATCATGGCGACTTCGCCGGAATAAGCTGCTTGTGTCATGAATCGGTCCAACTGGATAGGAATCGGCTTGACGGTGGTGTTTCACGCACTGCTGTTGATGCTGTGCTTTTCGTCCGGACTGAAATACATCTATCCGCCGCCGCAGGAGCAGTCTTTTGTGATGGAGTTCCCGGAAGATCCGATACCGGAGCAGGTGGAGGTCGGGGCTGAGCCTCGCAGCGAGGCGCCGGATCCGGACCGCGAAGTGCAACTCGTCAAGCGTTCGGAGTCGCCGGTACAGGGTACGAAGGCCAATGAGGCGCAAGAAGCTACGGTGGGGGAGGATGGCGACGTGGAGGTGCCTGAACCCAAGCGGGAGATAGACCGGCGCGCACTCTTCCCTTCGGCCGCCAACAACAAGAAAGATACGCTGGCGCCCCAGACTTCTTCGCATCCGTTGCCACGCTTTGATGAGGGACATGCCAGTGGCAATACGATGGCCGGTTCGTCCGATGGCGAGCCGTCGGCCCGGCTGGCCGGCCGCAATGTGGTGGGTTCCTTGCTGTTGCCGTCTTACGGGGTCCAGAAAGCAGGCCGTGTCGTTGTCAAGATCATGGTTGACCGCGAAGGCAATGTCACGGACGCGATCCCCGGTGTCGAAGGGACCTCGGTAACCGACCGTTCGCTCTGGTCCGCCGCTAAGGAAGCCGCCCTTCAGGCGCACTTCAATGCCAACCCCAAGGCGCCTATCTCCCAGGAAGGTACGATCACGTACGTTTTCAAACTGCAGTAGCTTGTGCGTGGCGGATACCGGTCGCCAGGCGCGTAAGTGCCGTGGCTAGTATTGTAGCAGCGTGACGACGCCGTCCATGGTGGCGATCAGGAGCTGGTTGTCGGGGAGGGGAACGATGCTGTTGAGAAGGGCGACGGAGATTTTGTGTTTCCAGACGAGGGAACCGTCGACCGTATTGAGGCAGAATAGATTGCCTTTGTCGGTGGGGACGAAGAGGAGTTTGCCGTCGGCACTGCAGGCACAGGGCGTCGGTGCGATTTCGTAGCCGAAGCCGGGGCGGACCTCCCAACGTTTGACCGTTTCGGTTGGAGCCGTGGCGTAGGCCTGGACACTGTCGGACATCGTCTTGACATAAATCGTTTCGCTGTCGGGTGACAGGGCGATGGATTCGCGGCCGCCGGAGGAGACCCATAGCTGTTCGCCTGTGCGGGCATCCAAGGCGTAGGTTTTTCGCTCAGGCGTCACGATGAAAATCCGGTCGTGAGCTTTGACCGGATAGACGGCCGCCGGGGAAAGCATCCGGGAGCCTTTGGTTTTCCAAGTCCATTGCAGGTCGCCGGTTTTCGGGTCCAGGGAATAGAGCGTATTGGCCCAGTCGCCGAAAACGACCTGCTGGTCATCTACATACGGACGGCATTCCACGAACCCGGCGATGTCTTCGTGCGCCCAGACAAGTTTGCCGTTGCGGACTTTCAATGCCCGGAACACATGGTCGGAGGATCCGACATAGGCAATGCCTTTATGGATGGCAGGCGTGGCCAGTACGGACTGGTCACAGCGATGGCGCCAGCGCAGGCGGCCATTGCGTAAAGACAGACAGTAGATGTTCCCGTCCGTCGAGCCGATGACGACGTTGTTTTTCCAGACGGCCGGTGTCGAAAAAACCTTGCCTTCGGTGGCAAAGCGCCAGCATTCATGGCCTGTAGCGGCATCGAGCGCTTTGACGACGCCTGTCTCATTGGCATAGAGGACATAGCGGCCTGCTTTCACGGCCCCGCAGCCGATATCGCCTTCGTCCTGGGTCCGCCAGATTTCACAGACCTGGGGATAGGCCTGGTTGACATCGAATTTCAGGAACGGATAGTTGCTCGGAAGCCCGTACGGGTTGTCGCGTCCGGCGGCTTTATCGGGTTCATATTGGGGCGTTGCGGTAAGTTGCTGGGTGTACCAGGGCTTCAGGTCTTTCGGTTGGACGACCTGCCCCTCGGTATCGATCAGGATGCGCTCATGGACGGTGAAGGTGCCGTCCTTGATTTCGATGATATTATAACCCACAGACTTGCCCCGGTCCGGTGAGCGGCCCAGGATGGCCGGGACGCCTTCGTAGTTCAGGACGCGGTTCTGATGCCAGTGACCGCCGATCAGCAGCTGGATGTTGCACTGTTTGACGGTGTTCATCAGCTGGAAATAATTGAGGACCGAGGTGTCCTGCGGATAGTGGTTGACCAGGATGACGGGCTGTTCCCGCGGCAGGGCGCGCGTGAGGGAATCGAGCCACATCAGGCTCTCATGGGGAATCAGGGCCGGTGCCATCCGCATGTTCGGGCCGCAGTTGCAGCCCAGGAACCTGATGCCGCCTGCCTCGAATTCGAAATGTTCATAGCCGAAGACCTGGGAAAAAGTATTGCAACCACTCTCAGACCATTTCGCATCGTGATTGCCGGCCACGAGCCAGTAGGGATGTTCCAGTTCATCGAACATCTCCTTGGTCATCGTAAACTCCCGGTCTGCGCCGAAATCGGTGATGTCCCCGCCGAACAGCGTAAACTGGATGTCCGGCTGGCTGTTGATGTCCGCGATGCACCGTTTGAGGTTCGCAATCCGCCCGGTGGCTCCTTCGCTGATGTGGATATCGCTCAGATAGGCGAATTTGACCGGCGTCGTCTGCGCCGCCGCAGCGACAGCCACGGATAAGAACAAGACGAAAATGATTCTCTTCATAGACTGAGCTGCGGCTATCCAGTATTACTTCTGGAACCGTCGCGCTCCGCGCGACTCCTCCCAAGCTGCGCTTGGGCCCCTCCCTCTTACAGTGCCGAGGGTGGCATGGGTTCCAGAAGTAATACTGGATAGCCGAATACTATTTGATTAACGATAACAAATACTGTCCGTACTGGTTCTTGCGCATCGGCTCGGCAAGCGTGCGGAGCTTGTCGCTTGTGATCCAGCCGTTGAGCCAGGCAATCTCTTCAAGACAGGCGATTTTCAGCCCTTGGCGTTTCTCGATGACTTCGACAAAGGTCGAAGCCTCGGCCAGCGATTCGTGGGTACCCGTATCGAGCCAGGCAAAGCCGCGGCCGAAAGTCAAGACGCGAAGCTCGCGGTCTTCCAGGAAGGCGTTGTTGACCGACGTGATCTCCAGTTCCCCGCGGGCAGAAGGCTTCACATGCTTGGCGACTTCCACCACTTTGTTGGGGTAGAAATAAAGGCCGACCACGGCATAGTTGCTCTTGGGCTGCGCCGGTTTCTCCTCAATGCAGGCCGGGCGGCCTTCCGCATCGAACGACACCACGCCATAGCGCTCCGGATCGCTTACCCAGCAGCCAAAGACAGTCGCCTCTGCCCGCTGTTCGGCATTCTCCACCGCCTGATGCAGCAGCTCCCGGAATCCGGTACCATGGAAAATGTTGTCACCCAGTACCATGCATACCGAATCACCGCCTATGAAATCTTCCCCGATGATAAAAGCTTGCGCCAACCCGTCGGGAGAGGGCTGCTCTGCATAAGAAAAATGCACCCCATAATCGGAACCGTCACCCAGCAGCCGCCGGAATCCCGGCAGGTCATAAGGAGTCGAGATGATGAGAATCTCCCGGATTCCCGCCATCATCAGCACCGAGATCGGGTAATAGACCATCGGTTTGTCATAGATCGGAATCAACTGCTTCGAGATTCCTTTGGTAATCGGATAGAGGCGGGTTCCACTGCCGCCTGCGAGTACAATGCCTTTCATACCGACAAAGATAACAAACTTTTCCTACAGGTACTCGTCCAGCAGGATCTGCTTGAGCTGGGCCATGCCGACGGTCGCGGGTTCCTGGATCTGGCGGAATTTGTTGTAGTCGAGCCGGATGGGTTTGGGGTCGATGAGGAAGATCGGGGTGCCGGGCTGGACGTAGCGGAAGAGGCCGGCGGCCGGATAGACGTTGAGCGAGGTGCCGATGATCAGGAGGATGTCACATTCGGACACTTTGCGGGCGGCGGGCGTCATCATGGGAACGGCTTCGCCGAACCAGACGATGTGCGGGCGCAGCTGAACACCCCGGGTGTCGGTGTCGCCCAGGTTGATGTCGCGATAGCCGATGTCCTTCACACCGCGGTCTTCCTGGTCTTCCGGACGCACTTTGGTCAGCTCGCCGTGGAGATGGATCACGTGGGTCGAGCCGGCGCGCTCGTGGAGATTGTCTACATTCTGGGTGACGACGGTCACTTCAAAGTATTTTTCCAATTCCGCAATGATTTCGTGGGCCCGGTTGGGCTGCGCCTTTTCAAGCTGGCGGCGCCGTTCATTGTAAAAACGCAGGACGAGCCCTTTGTTGCGGTACCATCCCTCGATGTCCGCCACGTCGGCAACATTGTAGTTTTCCCAGAGCCCGTCGCTGTCGCGAAAGGTCTTGATACCGCTTTCGGCACTGACGCCGGCGCCGGATAATACGACGAGTTTTTTCATATCACACAAAATAATAGTTTCGGAGCCAGTAGGCGAAGAGGGGATCGATGATCCGCGCATTGTCTTCGCTGTCAAAAGTGATGACTTCCTTCTTCTGCAAGGCGTCTTTCACCCGGGCGACGTTGGCCGATGAGTTGAGGCGGTAGCGCTCGACCATTTCGGCACTGCTGAGCTTCTGGACACCGTCCGTAATGGCGCGCAGCAGGCTCATCTGGTTGCTGGTCAGATCCAGCAGCATCTGCTTGAAACGGGGGATATGGACCGAAAGGAGGGTGTCGCGCGCCTGGTTCACGATCTTCCGGTTCACGTAGCCAGCCGGCATCGCGTAGCAATTCGCACAGAGTTGCTTGACATACCACATGTTGCCGGCGGCAATCTCATAGATGGCCATGGCTTCTTCCATCTCGATGACCCGGCCATAGTTAAGGAAGGTGGTGCGGATGTATTCGCACACTTCCCGCCGGCCGAGCGGCTGGAGTTCCAGGGTGCGGCACATGCCGTAGAAACATCTGCGTTCCACGAAGATGCTCTTCATGGCGTTGACAAACGAACCGGTCAGCAGATAATTGACTTGGCGCTGGCGGCTCCAGGACCGCTCGAGGTCTTCGAGTCGGAAATCCTCGTCCTCCGCCCGGAGAAGGTTCTGGAATTCCTTGATATAGACAACCATCTGTGCGGCAGCCTCGGTGGCGATGATGCCCGGCAGGTCGAAGAGCTTGTTGGCGGCGATCTCGTCGATGCTGATTTCAAATGGGAGGAGGGCGCCGCGGTTGACCTCGACGGCACATTCTTTCATGCGGGCCCGCCAGCGGTCGCAGAAATCATCGAAGGTGCGGACGTTGAACAGGTCGATCTGGCAGACGATCAGGTTGCGTTTGCGGGCACGGACCTGTTCGATGGCTTCTGTAACGATGGTTTCCTTCCCGCTGCGGGCTTCGCCGTACACGGCCAGGCCGCGGCCGCCTTTTTCCAAGGCAGCGACAACGGTTCCGATCTCTTCGGAACGACCGAGGATGCTGTTGCCGGCTGCTATCTTGTCAAAGGCAAAGGGAAGGATCATGCAAACGATTCAAAAAAACCGGCCGTGGGGCCGGTTTCAGCTAAAGCTCTTCAAAATTGACGTCAGCGAAGGAATTGGGTGCCTGCTCGGGATTCTCCTGCGGCGTACCGGCGGGCTCCTGCGGAAGCCGTTCCCGGATGTAGCCGATCACTTCCTGAAGGCCTTCGGCAAATTTGTCGAAGTCTTCTTTGTACAGGAAAATCTTGTGCTTGTCGTACACGTAGCGGCCATCCCGCTCGATCCGGCGCTTGCTTTCGGTGATCGTAAGATAATAGTCGTTGCCCTTGGTGGCTTTTACATCAAAGAAGTAGGTCCTCTTACCCGCTCTTACAGGCTTCGAATAAACGTCGTCTCCATTTCTGTCCTGGAAGCCTGCATTGTCATAATCCTCAAAATACATGGTATGATGTTTTAATCGTTTTTTCGATATTCTCCGACAAAGATAGATTTTATTTTTGAACGAAACCACTTATCTTTGTAAAAAATTCAGAAAACTTTGAAATGCTATCACGCCGTTTGATCCGTATCAAGGCATTCAAGACGCTCTTTGCATACATCGGTTCCGAGTCCGACAATGTGGGGGCTGCGCAGAAGGCCCTTTTGGAATCTTGTGACAAGGTCAAAGACCTTTATTATTTCATGCTCAACATCACGTCTTCCCTCGTGCGCGTCGCCGAAGAGAAGATTGCGGTCGGCATGCGGAAATTCCATCCCACCGAAGCCGAAGCCAATCCGAACTACAAGTTCGTCCGCAACCGCTTTGCCGCCCTCCTGTCGGAGGATCCGGAATTCGGCCGGATCTGCCAGAAACGCGGCCTGACCTGGGGCGAATACGAGCCGTTCGTCCGCCATGTGTACAATTCGATGCTGACGAAGGAGTACTACCAGGAATACATGGCTTCCGGCGAAGATTCCTTCGAAGAGGACTGCCGCTTGTTCTCCTGCATTTTCGAGGACGAGTTCGAAGACAATGAAGAGCTTGATTCCATCCTGGAAGACATGTCCCTGTTGTGGGTTGATGACCTGGCCTATGCCCTTAATGTCATTATTGCCGGGATCGATGAGACGCGCCGCAAGAAGCGTATCGTCCACCCCAATACCTTCCTCAAGGAGGATGACAAGGAGTTCGCCTTGCGCCTTCTCACCGAATCGATTCTCCGTTATGAGGAATATTTCAAACTGCTGGAAGGCCATCTCGACAACTGGAATTCCGACCGGCTCGTCTCGACCGACGCCACCCTTATCGTGATGGGCGTCACCGAAGCCGTGGTTTTCCCGACCATCCCGATCAAGGTCACCATCAACGAGTACGTGGAGATCGCCAAATACTACAGTACGCCCAACAGCCGCATCTTTGTCAACGGCATCCTCGACCGCATCATCCAGGAGAAAGTGGGAAGCGGTGAGATCGTCAAACAGGGCCGCGGGCTCTTTGAACAATAGAACAATCATTAAAAACTGACACACAATGAACTTTTATTCCCTGACATTCCTGCAGGCCCAGGCCGGCGCACAAGGCGGCGGCAGCGGCTTGACGATGCTGCTGATGCTGGCCCTCATCTTCGTGGTGATGTGGCTGTTCATGATCCGGCCGCAGCAGAAGCGGCAGAAAGAACTCAACAGTTTCCGTGACAGCCTCAAGAAGGGCGACAAAGTCGTCACTGTCGGCGGCATCTATGGCACCGTCATCGAAGTCAACGACAACAAAGTGATGCTCGAGATCGACAAGGATGTCCGCATCAAGGTCGACAAAGCCTCGCTCGTCAAAGACTTCAGCGACGCCCAGCAGGCTTAGTCCCTGATGAAGGACTTCCGGCTGCTTCTGGCTTCCCTGCTCATCGCCTGCTTCGTGTGGGTGATGCATACGTTTACCCTCGAGTATTCTGCTTCCATTCCCTGTACCCTTCGGGTTACCAGCAATATCCGGGGCTATGCGCCGCAGGCGGTGGCCGAAGAGACCCTGCTGTTGCGCGGCAAGGGTACCGGCTTTTACCTGCTGAAGGCGCGAGGGACGGGACGCAGGCCGATGGACTTGGAACTCTCGGTGGATGCGCGGCATTTCCATCCATCTGAAGGAGAAGAAGATACCTTTATCCTCCCCGTATCGGAGATCCGCGAGAAACTCAGTGAGCAGCTCGGCGAGCGCTTCCATATCGATTTTATCGAGACGGAAGAACTTACCTTCCCTTTTACGCCCCAGTCCTATGTGAAGGTTCCGGTGGAGGCTTCGCTGGATTTGACGTTCCGTCCGCAGTACATGCAAGTCGGACAAGTCCGTCTGAAGCCGGACTCCGTCCTGGTTTACGGCCCGGTCAAAGACCTGCAGCGAGTCACGGAAATCCGGACCCGCAGCATTACGCAGACACTGGTAGACAAAGGGCTCCAGGGCTATGTGGCCCTTGAATCCGTGCCGGGCCTACGCGTTGAGACCGAGCAAGTGTGGTATGACGTAGAAGTCGAACGCTATGTGGAAAATACCTTGATGCTGCCCGTGACAGCCGCCAACGTTCCGGCCGGGCATTCCTTGATGCTCCTTCCGTCCCAGGTTGAGGTTACGTTCCGGGCTCCGTTCAGGCCCCGGGGCGGGCGGATCGTGGCGGAAGACCTTTCGCTGGTGGTCGATTACAACGATTTCACAGGTGCGGGCAGTACCCATGTGATTCCGCGCCTCGTGACCACGCGTGACGTCTATACGTGGCGCCTGCGGCCCGATCTCGTGGAATGCATACTGGTCGATGCCCAATGAATCCGCGTGTGATCCTCTGTACCGGCGGTATCGGCAGCGGCAAGTCCGTTGTCGTGAAGGCCTTCCAGACCTTGGGCATTCCTTCGTATGATTGTGACCGGGCCGCCAAAGAGCTTTATGACCGAGACCCGCAACTGCTGGCGGAAGTGGTGAATCTGGTCGGACGGGAGGTGCTCGATGCGACCGGGCGTCTGGATCGCGGCGCTTTGGCTGCCAGGATTTTTGCAGACAAGACGCTCCTGGCTGCCCTGGAGGCTTGCGTGCATCCGGCTGTCGTCCGCGATTTTGAGCGCTGGAAACAAGCCCAAGGGGCCGCAATTGTCCTGCTTGAGTCGGCCATCCTGCTTGAAAAGCCGCAGTTTGCCGGATTGTACGATTATACGGTTGTGGTGACGGCGCCGGAGGAAGTGCGCGTCGCGCGGGTTATCCGGCGCGACGGGACTGACGCGGCGCAGGTCCGCCGGCGGATGGCGGCCCAGTGGAGCGATGCAGCACGCTGTGCCCACGCCGATTTTATTTTGGAAAACAATGACCGGCAGGCTCTCCTGCCGGCTATCCTGGCTATCTTAGAAAAGATTAAAGAAGATGGAAAAGACTGATTTGAAGAAAATTCTCTCCATTTCCGGAGAGCATGGGCTCTATGCCTACCTCGCGCAAGGCCGCAGCGGCATCATCGCCGAATCGCTCCTGACCGGGCAGCGCCAGCAATTCGGCGCCAGTGCCAAGGTGAGTTCCCTTGCCGATATTTCGATTTATACCGACGAAACCGACGTCCCGCTTCGTGACGTCCTCACGGCGATGGCCGCCAAACTGTCACAAGGCCCGGCCCTCGATCCGAAGAGTGACCCCAAGGCCATCAAAGCCTTCTTTGCCGAAGTGATTCCGGGCTATGACGAGGATCGTTTCTATGTCTCGCACATGAAGAAGATTCTCGGCTGGTACGAGGAGTTGCGCAACCATGCCTCCCTAGAATTCGTCGAGGACGAGGAAGAAAACACAGAAGGCGAGGAAACGGCTGCTGCCAACGAAGAGGAGAAAGCCGAGTGAAGCGGGTCCAGGTGGTGACGATGGGCTGCTCCAAGAATCGCGTGGATTCGGAGCACCTGTTGCGTATCCTGCAGGAACGCGGGTACGAGCTTGTGCCCGAAACCGTCGATCTGGCTACGGGGCATGTCGATGAAGTGATCATCAACACCTGCGGCTTTATCCAGGATGCGAAGGAAGAATCGATCGGAGCAATCTTGGAGGCTGCCGAAGCCAAGAAGGAGGGCCTGATTGGAAAACTGTCCGTCTTCGGTTGCCTTTCACAACGCTATCCGTCTGAACTCCAGGCCGAGATACCCGAAGTGGATGAATGGCGCGGTGTCCTGACCCTCGATACGCTCGACCGTGTCCTCACGACGCCTGCGCACTATGCATACCTGAAGGTTTCCGAAGGCTGCGACCGCACCTGCGCCTATTGCGCCATTCCGCTGATCCGCGGTCCGCATGTGAGCGTTCCGCTTGAAGACCTCGTGGAAGAAGCGCGCCGGCTGGCGGCCGGCGGCGTCAAGGAGCTGATCGTCATCGCACAGGATACGACCTATTACGGCTTGGACCGTTATGGCAAGCGCTGCCTTGCCCGTCTGTTGGAACAACTGGCCAAGATCGACGGCTTCACGTGGATCCGGCTGCACTACAGTTATCCTGCCGGCTTCCCGGAGGATGTGCTCCACCTGATGGCCGACAATCCGAAGATTTGTCCGTATATCGACATTCCGTTGCAGCACAGTGCCGACCGTGTCTTGTCCATGATGCGGCGCGGTGTGGACGGCCGGCAGACGAGAGAATTGGTGGCGCGGATGCGCCAACTGGTTCCCGGCGTCGTTTTGCGGACTACCTTGATCGTGGGACATCCCGGGGAAGGGGAAGCGGAATTCCGCGACTTGCTCGACTTCGTCCAGGAAAGCCGCTTCGAACGTCTCGGTGCCTTTACGTATTCGGAAGAGGAGGGGACGTACGGCGCCCTGCATTATCCCGACACCATCCCGTTCGAGGTGAAGCAGGATCGCTACGACCGCCTGATGGAACTGCAAAGTGGCATTTCCCTGGCCTACAACCGCTCTCGCGTCGGTTCCCGTGAAAAGGTCATCGTAGACAGTTATACCGATGGCATCCTCGTCTCCCGCTCCCGCACCGAATCCCCGGAAGTCGACGGTGAAATCCTGGTCAATCCCGCCGCCCATCCCGATCCCGCCGCCCTCGTCGGCCAATTTGTCGATGTCTCCCTTACCGGAGCCGACGAATACGACCTGAGTGCAGAACTTACGCCATAGCATTTGGGGCCAGGCGCATTTTTCTGCGCCTGGAACGAAAACCCAGAGCGCAGCGAAGCCCGTGAAAAGATTATTTAGAACTGATTAATAATGGAACTTTTAAAAGGAAAAGTCGCGCTGATCACAGGCGCGGCCCGGGGCATCGGCAAGCAGATTGCCCTTAAATTTGCGGAAGAAGGCGCCGATATCGCCTTCACCGACCTGGTCATTGACGAGATAGGCCAACAGACCCGGCAGGAACTGGAAGCCTTTGGAGTGAAAGTGCTCGCCATCCCTTCCAACGCCGCCGATTTCGAACAGTCCCACCAGGCCGTCCAACAAGTGATGGATACATTCGGCCGCATTGATATTCTGGTCAACAATGCCGGTATTACGAAAGACGGCCTGATGCTGCGCATGAGCGAGAGCCAGTGGGATGCCGTCCTGACAGTCAACCTCAAGAGCGCATTCAACTTCATCCATGCCGTTTCGCCCGTGATGCTGCGCCAGCGCGGCGGCTCGATCATCAATATCAGCTCCATCGTGGGGGTCCACGGCAATGCAGGCCAGTGCAACTATTCCGCTTCGAAAGCCGGCATGATCGGCCTGGCCAAGTCCATCGCCGCCGAACTCGGTCCCAAAGGCGTCCGCGCCAATGTCGTCGCACCCGGTTTCATCCTGACCGACATGACTCAGCAACTCGGCCCAGAGGTCTTGAAACAGTGGGAGTCCAAGATTCCGATGCGCCGCGGCGGAACGCCGGCCGAAGTAGCCAAAGTGTGTACGTTCCTGGCATCCGACCTGGCTTCCTATGTCTCCGGTCAAGTCATCCTTGTGGATGGCGGCATGGGGATGTAAGACCTTGTTGACCTTGCGCTTTTTTGTACAGCGTTACTATTTTTTCATTATCTTTATTGCCAAATGTACTAATTCCTTAATAACAATGCCTATGAAAAAGTACTTTGCAGAATGCATCGGAACGTTTGTCCTGACGTTCCTCGGCTGCGGAACCGCGATGTTCCTCGGCTGCAACACGCCGGCCGGCGTGGTCGGAACGGCCATCGCCTTTGGTCTTACCGTGGTCGCCATGGCTTACACCATCGGCGGAATCTCCGGATGCCACATCAACCCGGCCATCACCTTTGGTGTCGCGCTCTCGGGCCGTATGACCTGGAAGGATGCCATCGGCTACTGGATCGGCCAGATCATCGGCGGTATCATCGCCGGAGCCGTGCTGCTGCTTGTCGCAAAAGTCGTTGCTGCTCCTGACCTCACCGGCGGTCTCGGTACCAATGGCGTCGCCAATGCAGGCGGTGTAGGCGGCGCCCTCCTCGTCGAGTGCATCGCCACGTTCCTCTTCGTCTTCGTCGTGCTCGGTACGACCGACGCAAAGAAGGGTGCCGGCAACCTGGCTGGCCTGGCAATCGGTTTGACCCTCATCCTGATCCACCTGGTCTGCATCAACCTGACGGGTACCTCCGTGAACCCGGCCCGTTCCATCGGCCCGGCTATCTTTGCGGGTGGGGAAGCTCTCAAGGTTGTCTGGGTCTTCATTCTGGCCCCGATGGTCGGTGGCGCTCTCGCAGCCTGCGTCTGGAAAGCTCTCGCGAAGTAGCCCTTTGCTACACACCAAATGAAAGGGAGGGTGACTTTTACGTCACCCTCCTTTTTGTTGTCAATCGGAGCCTTGGCCCCTTATTGATTATTTCAAGCCAGTCTTGCTTTTGTCCGGAGCGGCGGGGGTGCCGGGGAGGGCAGGATAGTTCTTCATTTCGGCTTTGAGGACTTCGATGGCTTTGTCAAGCTGTGCGTCTTTGCCCAGATAGTCTTCGAACGGGTTGATGTCCACTTCGATATCCGGATCGACACCGTGGCCTTCGATGATCCAGTCACCCTCGAGGGAGTAGGAGGTGAAGAACGGGGTGCGCATATCCTGGCCGTCAAGGTATGCACGCGAGCCGGAGATGCCCACGATACCGCCCCAGGAACGTTTACCGATGAGTTTGCCCAGTTTCAACTGGCGGAAGCCATAAGGGAAGAGGTCGCCGTCGGATGAAGAATACTTGTCGATGAGGCAGACTTTCGGGCCGTAGAACGTCTGGTTCGGGACCGTCTCGTTCTTGCCGCCCCAACGGGACATGCTCATGCGGTAGGCTTCGCGCTGGAGACGTTCGAGAATCATCGGGGAGACATTGCCGCCACCGTTCATGCGGTCGTCGATGATCAGCGCTTTCTTGTCAAGCTGTGTGTAGAAGAGCTTGGTGAACATGTCGAGGCCGGCTGTGCTCATGTCCGGGATATGGATATAGCCAATCTCCCCGTTCGAGGCTTTGTCCACCTTTTCGATGTTCTTCTGTACCCATTCGTAGTAGGCCAGCTGGCCTTCATCAGCCACCGGTTTCACATAGACCGTGCGGGCTCCGCGACCTGCCGCGTTATCGGCAATCTCCAACGAGACCGTCTTGCCGACCTTGCCGACGAGAGCCTGGTAGATGTCCACCAGTTCAGAAGCCGGCGTGCCGTTCACCTTGGTGATATAATCGCCGACCTTGGCGTTGATGCCCGGGCCGTCGAGCGGAGAGACAAGCGATTTGTCCCAGGAGGCACCCTTGTAGATATGCTCGATCCGGAAGGCGCCGGTCTTGGCATCCTTGCTGAACTTGCCGCCCAGCATACCGGTAGGGATACGCGGGATTTCCGGCGATTCACCCGAGGTGATGTAGGCATGGCCGATATTCAGTTCGCCGATCATTTCGCCGATCAGGTAGGTCAGGTCGTGGCGGTGCTTCACGTAGGGCAGCATCACGGCGTATTTGTCGTGGATCTTGTTCCAGTTGACACCGTGCATATTCGCCACATAGAAGTTGTCGCGGGTCACGCGCCAGCTCTCGTCATAGATCTGCTTCCATTCGGCCTGATGGTCGATAAGCATGTCCATTTCGGCCGTCGGGACCGGATTGTCGAGTTTGGCAGGGCCGCCGAAACTCGTGACATAGAGTTTGCCGCCCTCGCGGACCAGGCATTTCTTGAGATCCGGTGTGAAGGCCAGCGGCATGTTCTTGGGTCCGTCGGAGGTTTTCAGGGTCTTGAGATCGAGCACCTTCACGGCGCTGGCACCCGCACCGCCGCGCGGACCGCCGCCCATCATCATATTGCCGGAACTGTAGTAGAGTTTACCAGCGTCTGCCAGGATCAGACGGTAGCGGCCGGCTGGCAGCGGCAGGACGCTGGCACGCTGGCCGATGCCGTCGACATCGACTTTCATGGCTGTTTTCTGCTTGTCGGCAGCCGGCTTCTCACCGGGCTTTCCTTCGGGCTTGGCCGGTTTGGCGCCATACTCATCCGAAGTAAGTACCGTCGGATCCGGCGTGTCCTTGGCCAGCGGGAGGACGAAGACATAGTCGTTCACATTGTAGGAAGCGTTCCATTCCACGCGGGAATACTGGGAGCGGAAGTCACGCGAAGAGGTGAAGAACAAATACTTTCCGTCCTGTGAGAAGATCGGGCTGGAGGCATCGTACCAGCGGTCGGTGACCTGGTAGGATTTGCCGGAAGCCATGTCGTAGAGGAAGATGGCGGAAACGTCGTTGCCCAGGCTCATCGTATAGGCTGCCCAGCTCCCGTCAGCCGAGATGGTAAAACCGCGCGGTCCGCTGATTTCGCCCACGATGAGCGGCTTGGCGACGGATGATTCCACGTCGAGGCGGTAGAGTTCCCGCTTCAGCGTCGAGAAAAAGAGCGTCTTGCTGTCGGGCGCCCACTGCAGGCCACTTGGATAACCGTCCTTGAAACTGGTCATCTTGCGGGCATTGCCCATGTCATCGGACGGGGCTACATAGACCTGGTATTCCCCGTCTTTGTCGGAGAAGTAAGCGATGTACTTGCCGTCGGGAGACCACTTGCCTTCCCGCTCATGAGCACCGGACGACTCGGTGATGTTGTACACGGGACCGTGCTGTGCCGGGAGCGAATAGAGGTCGCCGCGCGCGATGATCAGCACGCGTTCCCCATCGGGGGAGAGGTCGAAAGAGAACATGCGGTCCGCCACATTCTTGTATTCGGGACGGCCGTAGATGTTGTCGTTCTCCAGATAAACCGTCACTTTCTCGCACTTGCGGGCCTTGACATCGTATTTGTAGATGTAACCGCCATTCTCGAAAACCACGTATTGCTGGGAATACGAAGGGAACTTGCAGTCATACTCCGTGAAATCGGTGACTTTGCGGGTCTCTTTCGTACGGGTGTCGTAGCAGAAGAGGTTCATCGTGTGGTCGCGGTCGGAGAGATAATAGATCTCGGTGCCGATCCACATCGGGAAGATGTCCTGCGCGTCGTTGTCGGAGATCTTTTCGAGTTTCGTGGTACCGACCTGGTTGATCCAGATGTCGTCAGCCTGGCCGCCGCGATAGTATTTCCAGGTGCGGAACTCACGGAACATGCG
>JAFWOY010000007.1 GCA_017509755.1 Bacteroidales bacterium | reverse complement strand
GAAGGATATACCGGTAATCCTTGATACTTCATTACGGCACATCCCTTCTTTAAGCAGCTCTATCGCCGCCATCTTCTCAGGATAATGATACTTCTTCATCCCAAAAGTTCTTTGTCCAACTTTTGGGGCGCATATCATTTTCGTCCTCCCATCCGCATTCTAGGCCGTTTTTGAGGATGGGAAACGTCGTCGGTCTATCCGCCCTTTCGTTGTCCCCGGCCAAAAAGAGCCGACCGCCTGCGTCGGGCGGCCGGCTCCCGCCGGGCATTGGACAGTATCACAATGGTTTGTTCACGATGCCTCCGTCGCCGACATCTGCGTCGGTGGCAACGAGGGCACATGTGCCAGCGCTATCGGCATCGCCAGTACCCGTGGACAAACACCTTTCTGCCGTTTCGTCTGAGCCAGTAGCCGCGAACGAACACTTTTCGGCCGTTCCATCTGCGCCAGTGGGCACGGACGAATACGGGATTGCCATACGTACCTCGTACATAAAAGGCAATTGTCACCTTTGCTTTAAGATTCATAGTAAACGATTTTAAAGTGAAAAGGAAAGGGAGGATTGTCATTTAGTACCTGCCCGACGTATGGAACAAGAAAAGAGAGCATCGGCTCGTCTTTATCCGGGTTCCGATGCTCTCCTGCACATATTCGGTCAGGTAATGACCGGATCCTTTAAAATCGTTTACTGATTGCAAAGATAAGCATGAAAATCCAAACAGCTTTGACAAAAAAGCAATTTATGCAAATGAGGCCAAAATTTTTTCGTGGCA
The DNA here is from genome assembly GCA_017509755.1 of Bacteroidales bacterium. GTDB lineage: Bacteria > Bacteroidota > Bacteroidia > Bacteroidales > UBA932 > Cacconaster. The sequence goes on along the minus strand of JAFWOY010000007.1, from coordinate 5,781 downwards.
GGGCAGCCGCGTCGGCCGTGTCGCGGCGACCGAAGTGTATGTCGAGGTCATCGGTGATGGGTTGCGGAATCAGCGGATTTCGAGCCAGGCACGGGGGACGGAGGCGCGGGTGAAGAGGGAGTCGAGGAGGGAGACGACGACGTAGTGTTTGCCTTGGAGTTCGAGGATGCGGCCTTCGACGCCTTCGAGCGGGCCCTTCGCCACACGCACTTTTTCGCCCTGCTGGAGCGGGCGGTCAACGAGGCCGCCTTCGTCGGTCGAAAGGTCCATGACCCTTTGGAAATCTTCCATAGCTTTGTCGGGGACGACCATCAGGCGATGGGTGGCGCAGTCGAAAAGGTAGTCGGCGCGAAGTCCGCGTTCATGAATCAACGCCAGGGCCTCGGCCTGCGTGGCTCGCACAAACAACAGGCAGTTGATCACCGGTTTTTCAATGGTGCGGCCCCGCCAGCCACGGCTGCTCACCGTGGGAACAAAGTGTTCGACTTCCAGCGCCTTCAGCCGGTCACGCACGCCAAGCTCCGCTCCGTGCCGCGTCCGCGCCACGAACCAGTGCTTTCCGTCATTCTCTATTTTCCCTGCCATCAGAAGATACGCTCCTGGATAAATCAACGGCAAGTTACCAAAAAAACCGGAATAACCATACGTGGAGCGGGCAAGGTCTCATTTCATGCTCGAGACTTTGCCCACGGGATATGCGTCTGAAGCCATTGTACCCGTGTTTTGTCGGGCAAGATACCGACTCTAAAATGAGACCTTGCCCGCTGGGACGCCCCGACGGCCGAGAATTCTCAGAGGGTTGGGCGAAGTACCTCAGAACTTGCGGCCGATGACGATGCTGAGGAAGGTAAGGCCGAGGACTTTCAGGTCGAACCAGACGGAGCGGTTGCGGAGGTAGTAGAGATCGAGATCCAACCGTGTCAGCATCTTTTCAAGGGTGTCGGTGTAGCCGTTGTAGAGGGTGGCATAGCTGGTTACGCCGGGACGGATCTGGTAGAGATAGCGGTAGCGGGGGTTACGGGCCATGATCTGGTCGATGTAGTAGGCGCGTTCGGGCCGGTAGCCGATCAGCGACATGTCGCCGCGCAGGACGTTCCAAAGCTGCGGGAGTTCGTCGAGATGATGGGCCCGCAGGAAACGGCCCACGCGCGTAAGCCGGGGATCTTCTTCGCCGCTATAGAGTTGCGGACCTTCTTCGGCTTCCGCATCTTCCCGCATCGAACGGAACTTGTAGATATGGAAAGGGAGGCCCCGCAGGCCGATGCGTTCCTGGGCGTAGAGCACCGGACCGCCGTCTTCCAGTTTGACCGCTGCGGCACAGAGGGCGATCAGCGGCGAGAAAACCAGAAGCAGCAGTGCCGAAGACATGGCATCGAAACTTCGCTTCACCGCCCGCCCGGCCGGACTCATCCCGTCATGTTGCGGATGGTCTGAGATGGTGCTTTGGCTCACCGTTCCACCCTCATCCGGCTCGTTCGGGAATAGGATGGCATCGATGCCTCCTAGCCGCCACTGCAACGAGTCCACTTCATGGAAACTTTCGCACCAATAGACAATGCGGTCGTGAATCACGCGTCCCTCCATCTCCTTGTTGCGCGAAAGAAGTCCTACGACGTTGTAGATGCCGCCGCGGTCCGCTTCGTCAGCCAAGGCCAGCGAAGGTTCGCCCGTGCCCGCCACCAGCACGTTTTTCTTCCCGACCACCGCATTTACCTCATCGTCACCCTCCGTGGAGAAGAGGCGGGCCGACAAGCGGATTGAAAGCAAAAACACACAACTCAGCAACAGGTCGGCAAGAAGAAGGGAAAGTGCCATCATCGCCGTTGTCATAGGTACGAGCCGCAGCAGTAGAACCACCGCGAGAATTGCTTCTTTCGCTACAACAGCCAGTACAACGTGTCCGAGCGAACGGATGGTCGCGAAGCGCCGCACATAGTGATAACAACCCGTGATGAAAAAGCCGGCCAGCGAGGCCACGAGCGAGAAGCCGATCCAACGCAGCACGATTGAGATGAAGCCAGGCACAGCACTTGTCAACCAACGAAGCAACAGCAACGCCAGCAATGACGCCAGAACGGAAAGAGCGCTGTCTAGCAGCAGCACCTTGCGTGAGTCGTTGTAATTGGTCGGATCGGACATTCGAATGTGATTCGTTTTCAACCTGCAAAAATATATAAAACAGTGGAAACTTCAAAATAGCAGGGACTTGGCAGGCACGAAATGGCGCCTCTGCGTGCCCGGGTATCGCAAAAATATCCAGCCGGGCACATTTTACTATCATTTTGTGCCCGGCTGGTGCATCTTTGCGGAAGCCTTTTGTTTAGTCGGTGACGACCAGCAGTCTCCGCAGGGTAGCGATTTCTTCGTCAGTCAGCGGAGCGACAGCCTGGGAATGGCGCGTCTTCGCCCAATTCTCGACATTCTGGTTGATACTGACCGAAGTGCCGCCAAATTGATCTTGCCGCAGATAATTGATCAACCAAGTATAAATGTAATTCGGATTTGTTTGCACCGTATCATTCCGTTTGCGTGAATGATTGCTGACGCCATCAAAAGATGTTAACTCGTAATCCTTAGACAAATCTGCTTCGGAAACGCCTACCAGGGCCTCTATCAGAAAAGCCAAGGTACCCGTACGGTCGGCGCCGCCGACACAGTGGAAATACACGTTCTTCCCATGACTGAGCCAGCCGATGATATCCCGGATCGCCTTTTGGTACAACTCCTGCGTCGTACCCGTACCCTTCCCGAGGAATTTCCAAAGTTTGATATTCTCGTATTCGTATTCGCAGCCCGATGGAGCTTGAATCTCCCCCGGCGTGCCGGAGCCATCATATCCCCTGAGATCCAAGTCAACGGAAATCTTAAGGTCATTGAAAAAGATGTTCTTGCCGCTCGAACTGAGATTATTCAGTTCAGCGCCACGGTACAGTTTCCCATAAACGATGCTTCCTCCATCAGCTTTCCAGCCACCCAGGTCACGGAAATTATAGACTACGCCGTTGATCATCCGGACCTGCCCTTTCGGACGGACGAAACCGCTTTTCAAGCTGGCACCGCTCGCATTTTGCACATCATAGTGATAGACTACCCCCGGAATCAGGTTATAGATTTTGATGGAATTGGAAACGGAGACCGTCCATTCGCGTGGGTACAGTTCCGAAAGGGATTTCATCTGGACTGTGGCTGCACCACTTACAGTCATCGTGAAAGGAAGGGGATCATCACTGTCCGACCGACTGTGATTGTCAAAATAGGAGCTTGAGTAAGAAATGTCGGACGAATAATAGTCCGTACTGCTCATATAATCTTGCACCTTCTCATTCTCGATTTGGAAGGTCTCGATTGTCCGGCACTTGATCGGTGCCATCGGGAAGATCTCGTTGCGACCGATCGTGTAGCTATTGGACGTCGATTTCTCGATCACGTAGCCGTCGGCGTCGGTCACCGTGATGGTGAAGCCCTTCGTGAAGGTCGTCGGCGGAATCGCCAGCAGGAAGGTGGTGTAGTGGTCCGCATCTGCGCCCAACTTGACTGGATCGGCGCAGACGATGGATACCTCTTTCGTGGCGCCAGTGCCCATGGTTACCGTCGGAGCCTCTCCGACAGCGGCAGTCACAGTCGCTGCCCCGGCGAGCAGTTCGTCGTTGTTGCCTTTGAACGTCACCCGGCTGATGGCAACGTCGTCCCCGTAGAGTTTGAGTTGGAGATAGCCGCATACATTCTTGAAGACAAGCGGAGCAGACTCATTGTCAGTAACCGACACCATCGTGTTGGCGCCGCGGCCGAAAGAGACGCCACCATAGTAGGTCTGTTCGGCCGGAAGGGTGAGGGAAATCGTTCCGTCAGCAGCCACCGAAGTCTCTGCCCCGTAAGGATAAACGGCATAGATGTGTGGAACGGCAGATCCGGACAGCGTAGCATTCCCGTTGACGGACGAGAACTGCCCTGTCGCGTCAGCTTCCGCTCCCGCAAAAGCAAACTGCAGGTTATCGGCTGTCTTATTGAAAATCGAGATCTGGTCATCGGCGTTCCAGCGAAGCTGCCAGCTGTCATTCATGAAGACCTTGGTCTCGGGGACAGACACGTCTCCAAAAGAGGCGTAGAACACGAAGTCGCCGGCCTTCCTGGCCTGCGGCTGCGGTTCGGCGACGGGCTCCAATTCGCCGCTGCAGGAAACCAACAGCAGCAACAACGCAGAGAAGGAAAGGATTCTTTTCATAAGGCGTATTGTTCTGCTGTTACCAGGAATAGTCCCTTGTCGCAGGGGCAGACGGGCTTTCCAAGCTCTGCGTTTGCATGTCCGGGATTTCTCCGGATTGGCAGAGAACCCCTTGCGGGGTGATTTCAAAGATATCTGAGCAAGGGGGCTCATAAGGGAGGCGGTGGGATTGATGATGTGCCATGTCGTGATTAAGTATGATGATGTCCTGATTATTCTGAATTCCAAAAAGGGTGCTGTTGTAAGGCAGCACCCTTTGGAAATTGTTATTGAAATAATCATTGTTCGATAGTAACTTCAATTTTTGCAATTCGCTGAAGCATACCAGTACCACTGTTACCGGATCGATAATTCCTCATAGTAAATGTAACACTAGTTGCCTCTCCTGTCCATGTTCCAGTTGTTCCAGAATTGGTAGCGTATACATTTCCCGTAGCTGTGGAGGGATCGGCACTACTATACAAATAGGTATTCCCCGACCTATATCCTGACCGTCCATGATCGTAGTCAGTATAAGTGATGGTTATGCCCGTAATTTTGTCTCCATTGGATGATGATAACTCGAATGTCCTATTATCTGTTATCTCAAGATAGGTACTTGTTCTATTGCTAATACTATTATTAAAAGTTAATTTAACTCCTTCTATTGTCCTAGTGTTAACAGGATTCCGGCCGCCAGGGAAATAGGCACTACCATCATTAGTGTAGAAAGTAACTTGTTTTAGTCCTTTCTGCGTAATAGTAAATGTTTTCTCAAGCGACCCTGCTGTAACTGTAACTGTTCGGGTTATAGTGCTGAGAGTATTGTTTGCCGGGAAGGTAACCACCACGTCTGAGCCACTTCTCGTGGCCGAAGTAACGTTCGCTGAAGTGATTGTCCAATCTGAACTACTGTTGGTCGAAACAGTGAAAGACGTTGTTGTCGCGGAGGCTTTCACATCCACATCGTAAGCGGAAAGATCCAAGCTTAGTGCCGGTTGCGTAATCGTGAACTCCTGCCTATCAAAACCCTCACATTCCGCATAGATCGTGTAGGTATTACCCTCGAGGTTCGCAGGGACGTTTACGGTAATCCTGGCTTTGCCGGTACCCTGTACTGAGGCAGTTATGGCGCGGGTGATGGGGGCTGCCGATAGCGTTACGCCTTCATCTTCAGTCCAGACTGTCCAAGTATTAGGACTGGTCGTATTGACGTCGAAAGTCGTGCTGGACGCATCAGGCGTGGTCAGTGTCACCGCATTAGAGGAAAGTGTGAATGATACCGGATTCTGCGTAATCGTGAACGTCTTGGATGAGGTCCCAATCGAAGCTGTCACGATGTAGGTCGCTACGCCGTTGGAACTGTTGGTCGGGAAGGTCACCGTGACGTTTCGGTTGCCCGTGCCGGAAGACGGATTGAAACGGACATTTTCATCGTCTGCGGTCAGGCTCCAAGTTCCGGTCGAACTGCTGCGGATCGAGAACGTGGCCGTGGTTACATCCGGATCTACCGTTACACCCGTGCTCGACAATTCGAAGATAGGTGCCTGGCCGCGAACGGTCAATTCGCAAGAAGCCAG
>JAFWOY010000006.1 GCA_017509755.1 Bacteroidales bacterium | reverse complement strand
GAAGGATATACCGGTAATCCTTGATACTTCATTACGGCACATCCCTTCTTTAAGCAGCTCTATCGCCGCCATCTTCTCAGGATAATGATACTTCTTCATCCCAAAAGTTCTTTGTCCAACTTTTGGGGCGCATATCATTTTAGTTCGGTCATCCAGAATTCACACCGAATCCATGGACGAAATGCCGGCCGGACTGACACCTACGGGTTCATCAAATCCGTGTTGACGAAACGGATGATGTCGTAGATCGATTCGATGGCGGCGTCGGCAGGACCGTCGGGGTCGAGGAGCTTGGCCTTGTTGAGATGGTTGATGGCTTCGCCCCAGAGCTGCTGGCGACGGTAGAGATTGCCGAGCATGTACCAGCCTTGCGGGTTATCGGGCTCCCGCACCACGAATTCGCGCAAAGACTGATGCGCTTCTTCGAGCGAACCGGCCCGAAGAAGCGCTTCAATGTCTTGCAAGGTCTGCGGCTTGCGGTTCATCTTAGACGAGACCGGAGAAGCCCATGAATGCGAGCGCCATGATACCGGCGGTCAGCAGGGCGATAGGAACACCCTTGAAGACCTTGGGCACATTGCTCAGTTCGAGCTGTTCGCGGATACCGGCGAACAGGATCAGCGCGATACCGTAGCCGATGGCGGAGGCGATGGCGAAGAGCACAGCCTGGCCCAGGCCCATCATGTGGGCCCCGGCGCCGAAGTCATACTCGTTGGTAACCACCTGGATGGCCACACCCAGTACCACGCAGTTGGTGGTGATCAAGGGCAGGAAGATACCCAGCGCCTGGTAGAGCGAGGGGCTGATCTTCTTGATGATGATCTCGACCATCTGCACGAGCGAGGCGATCACGAGGATGAAGCTCACCGTCTGCAGGAACTCGATGTGGAGAGGTACCAGCACGTAGTACTGGAGCAGATAGGTAACCAGCGTGGCGATGGCCATCACGAAGGTCACGGCGGCGGTCATACCGACGGCCGTGCCGACTTTCTTGGAAACGCCCAGGAACGGACAAACGCCCAGGAACTGGCTCAGGACGACATTGTTGACGAAGATCGCCGAAATGAAGATAAGCAGGATTTCCATCGTTTACGCTTTTTTCGTGATTTTTCTGAAAATAACCATCAGGTAGGCCAGCACGATGAACGCGCCCGGCGCCAGGACGAAGGCCAGCATGCCGTCGCCCGAGAGGAACTTCAGCCCGAAGGCCGAACCGCTGCCCAGGATCTCACGCACCAGACCGACAGCCGTCAGCGCGATGGTGAAGCCCAAGCCGATACCCACGCCGTCAAGGGCGGAGTCGCCGATGCGGTTCTTGCTCGCAAAGGCTTCGGCGCGGCCGAGGATGATACAGTTGACCACGATCAACGGCAGGAAGATACCCAGTGCATCGTAGAGCACCGGCACATAGGCCTGGAGCAACAGCTGCACGATGGTCACGAACGAGGCGATCACCACGATGTAGGACGGGATACGCACCTTGTCGGGAATGATCTTCGCGATGGCCGAGATGGTGATGTTGGAAAGGATCAGCACGATGGTCGTAGCCAGACCCATGCCCAGACCGTTGATGGCCGAGGTGGTGGTACCCAGCGTAGGGCACATACCCAGCACGAGCACGAAGGTCGGGTTGTTCTTGACGATGCCGTCAACGATCAGCTGCCACTTGTTATTCTTGCTCATTTGTCTTCAGTCTTAGGGGTTGCACAATTGTTCTTGAACACATCGTACGCGGCATTCACACCTTTCAGGAAAGCCCGGGACGTGATGGTCGAAGCCGTGATGGCATCGATGTCGCCACCGTCCTTCTTGACGGATACGTTGTCGGTCGCCGGTTTCTTGCCTTTGACCTGCGTACGGGGCGCGCTGTTCTCATCGGTGAGTTTGGCACCGAGGCCCGGCGTCTCCGAATGCGAGATCACAGACGTGTTGTACACAGTGCCGTCGGGCGTGAAGCCGACCATCAGCTGCAGCGGGCCGCCGAAACCGCCCACGGAAACCTTGATGGCGTAGCCGACGGGCGCGCCGTCTTTCATCGCGGTATAGATCTGACCGCCTACGACAGTACGGACATCCTCGTTCGGTGCATTGTCGAAGTCGGGTGTCACAGCGGCGATGGCCTCATTGACCTTCTTGACTTCGGAAGCCTCGATCGGGGCCTTGGTCACCGCATAGACTGTACCCAGCAAAGCCGAGCACACCAGGCAGATGCCGGCAAGCACCAGCACCATATTGCCGAATGTAGATTTTGCTGCCATTATTTCTTAACCTCCCCAAACCGGCGCGGTTTGCAATACTTGTTGAGCAAAGGAACGGTGCTGTTCATGATCAGGATGGCGAACGAGACGCCTTCCGGATAGGAACCGAAGTAACGGACGAACACGGTGATCAGACCGATACCGATACCGAAGATGATCTGGCCCTTAGTCGTCATCGGAGAAGTCACGTAGTCGGTTGCCATGAAGATGGCACCCAGCAGCAGACCGCCCGTAAAGAGGTTGAACACCGGATTGGTGAAACGCTCCGGATTGGCCAGCCAGAAAATGCCGGAGATCACGAATACCGTGCAGAAGATGGTGACCGGGATGGTAGCCTTGATCACGCGGCGGCAGAGCAGATAGATGAAGCCCAGGATCAGCGCGACGGCCGAAAGTTCACCGGCCGAACCGCCCACATTGAAGAAGAACTGCTGTCTGAACGTCAGGTCGTCGGCCGTAAGCTGCGAAAGGGTCATCCCGTTGGCAAGCCCTTCCTTGACAGCGCCCAGCGGCGTGGCACCGGAGAAGGCGTCAACGATGCCGAACATGGCGCCTGTATCGTTCCAGGTCGTCATCAACACCGGGAAGGAAACCAGCAGGAACACACGTCCCACAAGGGCCGGGTTGAAGATATTCTGGCCCAGGCCGCCGAAGGTCATCTTGGCGACGCCGATGGCGACGATCGAACCGATGACGATCAGCCACCAGGGTGCTGCCGGCGGCAGGTTGAGTGCCAGCAGGCAACCGGTGACGGCGGCGGAAAGGTCGCAGACCGTGACCGGAACCTTGAGCAGATATTTCTGGATAAGGAACTCCGTCAGGACACAGGTGGCAACACCGACAAGGATCAGTACCAGCGCAGACCAGCCACTGGCCAGGACCGATACCAGCATCGCCGGCGCCAGGGCGATGAGCACGTCGCGCATGATCGTCTGCGTGCTCTCGCTGCCATGGGTATGCGGAGAAGGTGATACGAAAAGTTTATTCATCAGTCAACTATTTTTTAGCTCTGCTACGGATAATCTTCATAACTTCCGCCTTGTTGATGCGGATCATATCGAGGAGCGGGATTCCGGCCGGGCAGGTGAAACTGCAGCAGCCGCATTCGATGCAGTCGAAGATGCGCTCTTTCTCCAGTTCGTCGAACATGCCGCCGGCCCGGCTGAGTTTGTTGAGCAGCCAGGGCTCGAGGCCCATCGGGCAGGCCGATGCGCACTTGGAGCAGCGGATGCAGGCGGATTCGGGGCGGCGGCGCGTCTCTTCTTCCGTCAGGATCAGGATAGCTCCGTTGGCCTTGACCGTGGCGGCATCGAGATTGGCGACGGCACGGCCCATCATCGGGCCGCCGCTGATCACCTTGGCCGCTTTTTCGGGCAGGCCGCCCGCCACTTCCAGGATCTTCGACATCGGCGTACCGATGCGCACCTTGTAGTTGTGCTGCACCGGGAGGCAATGGCCCGTCACGGTGATGACGTTGTCAATCAAAGGCTTGTTCTTCTGGACAGCCTCGTACACAGCCAGCGAGGTGCCGACATTCTGCACCACGGCTCCCGTATCGATCGGCAGGGCGCCGGAGGGAACCTGCCGGCGGATGACCGCGTCGATCAGCTGTTTCTCACCACCCTGCGGGTAGCGTTTCTTCAACGTGACGACCTCGATCTGCGGGAAAGCTTTGGCCGCTTCCGTCATCGAAGCGATGGCGGCCGGCTTGTTCTCCTCAATACCTACATAGCCGCGGGTTACCCCGAGGGCCTTCATCATGATGGCGCCGCCGATGAGGATTTCCTGCGGACGCTCGCGCATGATGCGGTCGTCGGAAGTCAGATAGGGTTCGCACTCCGTACCGTTGAGAATCAGGCACTCGGCCTTCTTGTCCTTCGGCGGGGCGAGCTTCACATGCGTCGGGAAAGAGGCGCCGCCCAGGCCGACTACGCCGGCTTTCTTGACTTTGTCGATAATCTCTTCCGGCGAATAGGGAATGTCGGTAATGATACGGTCACTGGTGTCAATACCTTCCATCCACTCGTCACCCTCGACGGTAATCTCGATATGCGGAACCATGTTGCCGGCAATGTCGGCGCGGGGGCCGACCGACTTCACGGTACCGGAAACCGGGGAATGGACATAACCGGAAATAAAACCGGAAGGTTCGGCAATCACCTGTCCCACCTTCACCTTGTCACCTGCCGCCACGACCGGGGTGGCCGGGGCGCCCAGATGCTGTGCCATCGAAACGTAAGCGGTCTCGATCGCAGGGAAGATCTCGATCGCAGCCTCTGCGGAGATCTTGTTGTCATGCGGATGGACGCCGCCGATTCTAAACGTTTTCTTCATGGGGCTTTTCTTCAATTTTGGGTTTCGGAGGGAAATTGACTTCGTGGATGGCGTGGGTCGGGCAGACCTCTACGCACTTGCGGCACATCTTGCACTTGGTGAAGTCGATGTAGGCGACGTTGTTCTCGACCGTAATGGCTCCGAACGGGCATGTCTTGGCGCATTTGCTGCAGCCGATGCAGCCGGTGCTGCAGGCTTTGCGGGTAACGGCGCCCTTGTCCTTGTTGATGCAGGACACGAAGACGCGGCGGTTCTTGAAGCCCTTGGCGCGGAGCTCGATGATGTTCTTCGGGCAAGCCCGCACACAGGCACCGCACGCCGTGCACTTGTCCTCATCCACCACGGCAATCCCCTTTTCGGGATCGACGTGGATCGCATCGAACTTGCAGGCAGCCTCGCAGTCGCCTTTGCCCAGGCAACCGAACTTGCAGCCGGTGTCACCGGCATAGAGGCTGGCCATCACCTTGCAGGAGGCATAGCCGTCGTACACATTGGTACGGGGCCGGTTGGCGAGCGAACCGTTGCAACGAACCACCGCCACCATCGGCGCCTTCTCTTCCACGGCACGACCCAGCGCCTCGGCGATCTTGGTCATCACCGGGTTGCCGCCCACCGGGCAGAAGAAACCTTCCATACTTGGAGCCTTCACGACATTCTCCGCGAAAGCGTGACAGCCTGCTTGTCCGCAACCGCCGCAGTTTGCGCCCGGAAGAATCGACTCGACAGTACCGATCCGCGGGTCTTCCTCAACCTTGAACTTCTGCGCTACGAAGTAGAGCACAACTGCGAACAGCAACCCGAGGGCCACCAGACAAGCAATTGTAAAAAGAATAGTTCCAGTCATTTAGGTTGTTTTTCGATTGAAAAGATAAATATTTTGGAAATCTTGTTTCTAAACAGGAACACGCCCAGGTACCAGAGCGCGACCACGCCGAGCGTGCCGAGCCCCGTCAGGAGCTCGCCGGCTCCGCTGAGCGAAAAGACAAGGATGGAGGCCACCAGCAGGATCAAAGGCACGACATAGGCGATCCAGATCGCCTGCGTGCCCATCGCCGGACTCATCACCACGTTGACGGTCTCGCCGACCTGGTAGTCGTCCGAGAGCGTCGTGATGTCCTGGGCCACTTCGACCACCTTGACGGCCTCGTCGGAAGCGCCGCACACGCCTTTGGCATGGCAGGCCGCACACGCCGACTTGTTGATGATCTCGACCGAGATATAATCTTTATCCACGGCGATCACCTTGCCTTCGTGTTCGATGCGTTCCTTGGCCATGGTCTAGAGTTCAAAATCGTCGTCCGGCCCGAACATCGTGTTCATCTTGGACTGCACGGTGTTGTAGGCAGCCGCGGCGGGCTCCTCGTAGGGACGGTCGTTGTAATCTACAAATTTCACTTCGGAAGAGAGGAAGCGCATCTTGACATCGCAGACCTCGCCGTTGCGGTGCTTGGCGATGATCAGGTCGGTCTCACCGGGGAAACCGCCTTCATCCTGTACGCCCAGGAATTCCGGACGGTGGATGAACATCACGATGTCGGCATCCTGCTCGATTGCGCCCGATTCGCGAAGGTCGCTCAGCTGCGGGCGTTTGTTGCCGCCGCGCGTCTCGACCGAACGGTTGAGCTGGGACAGCGCGATGATCGGCACGTTCAGTTCCTTGGCAATGGCTTTCAGGGAACGGGAGATGGCCGCCACCTCCTGCTCGCGCATACCTTTGAGTTCCGGCGGACCGGTCATCAACTGCAGATAGTCGATGATGATAAGTTTGACGTGCTGCTTGTTGACCAGGCGGCGCGCCTTGGAACGGAACTCATAGATGGAAAGCGAGGGGGTGTCGTCGATCCACAGCGGAGCGCGCGACAACTTGCCGAGTCCGTCGTGCAGCTGGGCCCATTCGTCCTGCGTCATTTTCTTGGCGCCGCGCAGTTTTTCGGAGGGCAGGCCCGTCTCGCTGACCATGATACGCGTCACGAGCTGGGTGTCGGGCATCTCGAGGGAGAAGAACGCCACCGGGATATGGTGGTCCACCACCATATTGCGCGCCATTGTCAGCACGAAAGCCGTCTTACCGACGGAAGGCCGCGCCGCCAGGATAATCAGGTCGGCAGCCTGCCAGCCGAAGGTCACGCGGTCAATGCCGGTATAGCCCGAGGGAACACCACTCAAGCCGTCTTCGCGCTTCTGGTTGGTCTCGATCTGCTCCACGGCCCGGTTGATGACCGAAAGGATCGGCTTGGTCTCGTTGCGGACGTTGCGCTGGGCAAGGGTGAAGACTTTCTCCTCGGCGGAATCGATCAGGTCATCGACCGGCAGCGTATCGTCGAAAGCCGCTTTCTGCACTTCGTAGGAAATGGAGATCAGCTCCCGCTGCAGGAATTTCTGCAACAGGACCTTGGTGTGGTATTCGACATGTGCCGCCGCACCGATCTTGGTGGAAAGCTGGCTCAGATAGGCCATACCGCCCACTTCGTCGAGCTCGCCCCGCTTGGACAGTTCGTCCGACACGGAGAAGATGTCAACGGGGTCGTTGCGGCTCGAGAGCGTGGTGATCGCCTCGAAAATCTTCTTGTGGATGTCTTTGTAGAAGCAGTCGGCCTGCAACTGGTCCAGGACGTCGGGCACGACTTCCGGCTCCAGCAGCAGGGCTCCCAGGACGGCTTCCTCGATGTCGATGGCCTGAGGGGGCTTGCGACCGCCGAAATCTTCGGCGATCGCATCCAGGTTCACCCGTTGGGGTTTCTTGTCACTCTTGGCCATCCCCTGCTTGCGCTAGTTCTCTTTCTCGAATGCGGAACTGACCAGGATACGGCCGCAGTATTCGCAGACGATGATCTTCTTGCTCTCTTCGATGTCGAGCCGGCGCTGCGGCGGAATCTTGTTGAAGCAGCCGCCACAAGCATCGCGGCTGACGGTCACCACAGCCAGCTTGTTGTGGGCGTTGGCGCGCACCTTGGTGTAAGCCACCATCATGCGTTCGTCGATCTGTCCCACGAGGTTTTCACGCTCCTTGAGGAGTTCCTCTTCTTCCTTGGCGGTCTCTTCGACGATGGTATCCAGTTCTTTCTTCTTCTCGACCAGGTCGGACTCGCGGGCCGCCATCGTCTTCTGGGTCTCTTCGATGAGCTGTTTCTTCTCGGAGATCAGGGCTTCGTTTTCCCGGATCTTCTTGGCAGCGGCCTGCTGCTCCAGCTCCTGATACTCGATCTCCCGGCTGATGGACTCGTACTCGCGGTTGTTCTTGACATTGTCGCGCTGCGCGTTGTACCGGGCAAACAGTTGCTTGCTCTCTTCAATGACGTGCTTGTGCTCGGCGTTGACCTTTTCAATCTCCTTGATTTCCGCCTTGGCGTTGGTGATGCGGGTATGGAGTCCTGCAATCTCGTCCTCCAGGTCCTGGACCTCCAACGGCAGTTCACCGCGGAGAAGGTAGATCTTGTCGATCTTGGTGTCGGTCTGCTGGATGCGATAAAGCGTATGGAGTTTCTGCTCCATCGCAATCGAATCGGTGTCGGCCATGTTCTTCTGCAGGGAAACGAAGGTTTCCCGCTGGTCGATCGGAGTGACGATCTTGTTTACCTTCTTTTTTGTAGCCATAGCTTGCTCTCTAGTAGTAGTATATCGGGTTATTGTTTTTTTGCGTTGCCGTGTAAACTGCAAAGGTAGGCAATTTTTTCTGAAGAATCGAAACGAACTTCGAGACAATGTCCACCTCGCTCTCCCAATGGCCGATATCGAGGATCATCCGCCCTTCGGGAACGAAGAAATGGTGGTAGGAGACATCCGCTGTCACAAACGCATCCGCACCTGCCCGGAAGGCCTTCTCTGCAAAAGAGGAACCGGATCCACAGCTGGTGGCCACGCGCCAGACTTCGTCCACAGGCGCGGAGCAGCGCAGCACGCGAAGCGCGAAACGCTCTTTGACAAGTGCACAGAATTCCGCGCCGCTCATCGGTGCCGGGAGCAAGCCGATAAAGCCCAGACAAGTCTCATCGAGGGGGGCAGGTTCCACCAGGCCGAGTCGTTCGGCCATCAGGGTATTCACCCCGCCCGCCGCCTTGTCGGCATTGGTATGTGCGGCATAGACGACGATACCGTGCCGGATGGCCAAAATGACGGCCGCACCGACGGGATCGTCCGGGTCGATGCGCTTCAAACCCCCGAAAATCAGAGGATGGTGCGTCACGACCATATCGGCCCCGCAGGCAACGGCCTCTTGCAGCAGGGCCGGGGTACAATCGAATCCCACAAGTACACCATGCACCTCTGCCTCAGGACTGCCGATGCAGATACCGGCATTGTCCCAGGATTCCTGCGACTGGAGCGGTGCAAATTCTTCCAGGACCGCGGCAATCTCCCGAGCTTTCATAGTCAGATGCTTTCGTAGATGTCTGTCAGTTGGGCGCGGATGGCGTAGAGTTTCTCGACGATCTGCGCCTTGTGGGCCAGGCCGTCCCGGTTTTCAGCCAACTTGCGGGCCGCCCCGTCGAGCGTCAGGCCCTCAACGCGGGTCAGGTAGTGGATGAGTTTGATATTCTCCACGTCTTCCGGATGGAAAAGGCGGTTCCCCTTTGCATTGCGCTCGGGTTTGACGTAGCGGGGGAACGTATCGGACCAGAAGCGGATCGTAGAGACTTCTTCCCCGAGCATCGCCGCCACTTCGCCAATCTTGTAGTATAGTTTTTCAGCCATAATGCTTACGTGTTTTCAATCCATCGACTGCCCGGTCGTCAGGGCGACGACCATCATGTCGCGATAGGTCGCCGGTGCGAGTTCGGCGAAGAAATAATTGACGGGGTCCTGCGGAAAACCGTCCCGCAGCACTTCGTAATGCAGGCAGGGCGCGAAACTGGAGCCGCTTTGCCCCACCGTCCCGATCTGGGCGCCTTGCCGCAGGTTCTGCCCCACGGAGACCCGCACACCGTCCAGATGCGCATAGACCGTCCGGTATCCGCCCTTGTGCGTAACCGTCACCTGGTTGCCCATCCCTTTCTCGCTGCGGACCACTTGGGTTACCTGCCCGTCGGCAGTACAGCGGACCGGCGTACCGACAGGAGCCAGCAGATCGATACCGGTATGGTCGCGGATGGTCTTGTAGAAGGGATTCACTTTCTTTCCCACGGAGGCCCCGGTCTGGACCGGCGAGAAAGAAGTCAGCGGCACCAGCGAGGGAATCGCGGTCGGAACCAGCCGTCCGCTCGACAGGGACGTGTCAATCTCCGCCAGTTGGCGGCTTACCTGCGAAGCAACGGACTCCATCCGCTTGATCAGAGCATAGGCATCCCACACCAGATCGCTTTCGCCGGTCCGTTCCAACTCCTTGGCCGTAAGGGCCAGGGTGTCTTCACCCGAAAGCAGGTAGTTGGGCGGATCGGTACTGAACAAGTCATTATAAATCTCCCGGTCGCGCTCCTGAAGATGGCCTACGGCCCCGTCCACCAGGTCGAGCCGGTCCGTCAGGGCCGTGTACTCCGCTTCGAGCAACTGGTTCTCGTGCTCCAGCGCCTGCTCGCGTTCCGTGCTGAAGACCAGGGCAAATACCAGATAAAACAAGGCGGCGACGATCAGGATGGACAGGCCGTAGCGGACCAGGCCGGAAAGGATCTCCGTCAACCGGATCCTTTTCGGCTTGAACGTGCCGGATTCCTTGTCGAAAATATACTTTCTAGCCATTGCCCCGAACCATCTTGTTGTATTCTTCCGGCGTGACGTCGGGATTGAGGAAATTCCAGGGATTGATCTGCGTGCCGCGGTAGATCACTTCGTAGTGGAGATGAGGCCCGGTGGAGAGGCCGCTGCTGCCCAGCGTGCCGATCCGGTCGCCGCGGATCACCACCTGCCCGGCCGTAACCTTGATCTCCTGCAGATGGGCATAGCGGGTCTTGTAGCCGAAACCGTGGTCGATGATGATCACGTTGCCGTAGCCCGAAAAATTGACATCCGTACTCTCCACCACCCCGTCGCCGGTCGCATAGACGGGCTGGCCGGCCGGTCCGGCCAGATCCACGCCTTCATGAAAGACGACGGCCTGGCGGATGGGATGGTAGCGTGCCCCGAACGGGCTGGTCATCTGCACGGTCTTCGGATTGACCGGATAGATGGAAGGGATGCAGGAAGCCATATCGCCGGCCCGGCTCGAATACACTTTCACATCGTCGAAGGAAAGCGACTGGACATACGCCTGCCGGGTCAGCCCGTCCGCCCGGAGGGCGGCCGCGGTCATCAGATTCTGATGCTCCATGCCCAGGAAAGCCGCGTAGCGATCTTCCCCGACAAGGGGCGCGTGGCGCGTCTCGGCGGGAATCTCTTCCATACCGAAGACGGGACGGTACACGAGGTTGTCGCGCAAGGCGAGGTCGTTCAACACTTCCTCCTGCGCGTCCATCCGCCCGTTGAGCAAGGCCACCTGCTCGGCCAGGACGCGGTTGCGGCGTTCCAGCAGCAGGGCCTTCGGCGTGTCGATATCCCAAAGGCGGGTAAACAGAAAGAAATACAGCAGGAAAAGGGCCAGACCGGCCAGCAGCACGCCTCCTGTCCTGTAAAGGGCAGCCCGTGCCGACCGGCGGTCTATCTCGTACGATTGGGTCTGTTCGTTGAAAATATATTTTTTCTCACCCGGCATCCCGCTGAATCCAGAAGATATATCTTTGCAAATTTACGGAAAAATACCCGGAAAAAAACTAATTTTGTGCCAAATTACAAGAATTACGCGTCTATGACAGTCAAAGAGATCAGGAAGACCTTCACGGACTTCTTTGCAAGCAAGGGGCACACCATCGTGCCTTCTGCCCCCATGGTGGTCAAGAACGACCCCACGCTGATGTTCACCAATGCCGGCATGAACCAGTTCAAGGATATTTTCCTCGGCAACGCACCGGCGGCATCCAAGCGGGTGGCAGACAGTCAGAAATGCCTTCGCGTCAGCGGCAAGCACAACGACCTCGAAGAGGTCGGCCACGATACCTATCACCACACGATGTTTGAAATGCTTGGCAACTGGAGTTTCGGGGACTACTTCAAGAAAGAAGCCATCGACTGGGCCTGGGAACTGCTCACCGAGGTGTACAAACTCCCGAAAGACCGCCTCTATGCCACCGTCTTTGAGGGCTATGAACCCGACGGGCTGGGCGCCGACACCGAGGCGCGGGACCACTGGTTGAAATACCTTCCCGCCGACCGGATCCTGCTGGGCAACAAGCACGACAATTTCTGGGAAATGGGCGACACGGGTCCGTGCGGCCCTTGCAGCGAGATCCACATCGACCTGCGCGACGACGCGGAGCGCGCCGCCATCCCCGGGGAAAAGATGGTCAACCAGGGGCACCACCTGGTCATCGAGATCTGGAACCTGGTCTTCATGCAGTTCAACCGCAAGGCCAACGGCTCGCTGGAGCCGCTGCCCGCCCGCCACGTCGATACCGGCATGGGGCTGGAACGGCTCTGCATGGCCATCCAGGGCAAGAAGAGCAACTACGACACGGATGTCTTTACCGGCATGATCGGCGCCATCTCCCGCCTGAGCGGCGTGGCGTATGAACCGGACACCCAGATCGGCGTGGCGATGCGCGTAATCGCCGACCACATCCGCGCCATCAGTTTCTCCATCACCGACGGCCAGCTTCCGAGCAACGTGAAGGCCGGCTACGTCATCCGCCGCATCCTGCGCCGGGCCGTCCGCTACGGCTACACCTTCCTCGGCCTCAAGGAGCCTTTCCTCTGCCGCCTCGTGCCGCAGCTGATCGCCGATATGGGCGAAGCCTATCCGGAACTCGTGGCCCAGCAAAAGCTTGTGGAACGCGTCATCCAGGAAGAGGAAGAAGCCTTCCTCCGCACGCTCGACAAAGGCATCCGGCTGATGGACAACATCCTTGAGAAGAGCCGCGAAAGCAAGGTCATCGCCGGTGTGGACGCCTTCACGCTCTACGACACCTATGGTTTCCCCATCGACCTGACCGAACTGATCGCCGGTGAAAACGGATTTACCGTGGATATGGACGGCTTCAACGTGGAACTCGACAAACAGAAAGCCCGTGCCCGCAACGCCACGGCCGTGGAAAACGGCGACTGGGTGGAGCTGCAGCCGTTTACGGAATGTGAATTCCTGGGCTACGACGTCCTCACGACCGAGGCCACGCTGATGAAATACCGCACCGTCAAGGCCAAGAACAAGGAATTTATCCAGCTGGTCTTCGACCGCACCCCGTTCTACGGAGAGATGGGCGGCGAGGTCGGCGACACCGGCACGATCACCGCACCGGACGGCACAGTCATCCGGATCCTCAACACGGTCAAGGAGAACAACCTCACCATCCATATCGCCGAACGGATTCCGGACACGACGGAAGGGACCTTCGTCCTCGCTGTCGACGGGGAACGCCGGCAGAAGATCGCCAACAACCACACATGCACCCATCTGCTGCACCAGGCGCTCCGCGAGATCCTGGGCCCGCACGTCGAACAGAAGGGTTCCTATGTGTGTGACAAATACTTCCGCTTTGACTTCTCGCACTTCGAGCGCCTTGGCGATGACAACATCGACTTGGTGGAGCGCCGTGTCAACGCCCTCATCCGCCAGAATTTCCCGCTTTGCGAGAAAAGGGATTCCACGATGGAGGAAGCCCGCGCAGAAGGTGCCATGGCCCTCTTTGGCGAGAAATACGGCGACCGCGTCCGCGTAGTCCGTTTCGGGGACAGTGTCGAACTGTGCGGCGGCTGCCACACCCGCGCCACCGGCACCATCGGCTTCTTCAAGATCACCAGTGAATCGGCCATCGCGGCGGGCATCCGCCGCATCGAGGCCGTCACGGGCCTGGAAGCCGAAATGGCCGTCGATGTGATGGAAAATTCCCTGCGCGCCGCCAGGGCTTTCTTCAACAACGTGCCCGACCTGGCCGGTGCGATCCACAAGATGATCGAGGAGAACAGCGAGTACAAGAAGAAAATGGAAGAAGTCGTGCGCGAGCGGACTGTCCTGCTGAAACAAGACCTGTTGAGCCACGCCCGGGAGCTGGGCGGACACCGTGTCATCGTCATCGAGCGCAGCGTCGATCCCCAGATGCTGCGCAACGCCGCTTTCATGCTGCAGAACGAGACGGAAAACCTCGTCGTCGCGGCAGCTTATGAGGCTGGCGGAAAGCCGCAGTTGCTGCTGATGTACTCAGCAGACCTGGTGAAAGCCGGCAAGAATGCCCAGGCCGATGTCAAGGAAGCCGCCAAATGCATCCAGGGCGGCGGCGGCGGCCAGCCGGGCCTGGCTACGGCCGGTGGCAAGAATCTTGCGGGTCTTAGGGACGCGCTGGAAAAACTGATCGCCTCCGCCACGAAATAGCTTCGGATGAAGAAACTCGACCTCTACCTGATCAAGAAGTTCATGGGCCCCTTCCTGGTGGTCTTCTTCATCGTGGTGTTTGCCCTGTCGCTACAGTTCATCTGGCAATACATCAACGATCTGGCAGGGAAAGGTCTGAGTATCGGCGTCATCTTCGAATTCTGGGGATGGGCTTCCTGCACGCTGCTCCCCAACGAAATCCCGCTGGCCACCCTGCTCGCCTCCATCATGACGCTCGGCGGGCTGGGCGAACGCAATGAGCTGCTGGCGATGAAAGCGGCGGGCATCTCGCTGATGCGCATCATGCTGCCGCTGGTGGTCATTTCCACCCTCATCACCGTCGGAGCTTTCTTCGTAGCGGACCGGCTGGTCCCGTACGCCTTCAACAAGGTCTATACGCTCAAGCAGGATATCACCCGGACGCGCGATGAGATCAAAATTCCTACCGGCATCTTCTACGACGGCATCGACGGCTACATTCTCCGCGTAGCGGACCGCAACGAGGAGACGCAGATGATGTACGACCTGATCATCTACGACCACACGTCCAATATGGGCAACACCAACATGACGGTGGCCGACAGCGGCCGGATCGAGATCACGCCCGACAAGGAGAACCTCATCTTCAATCTCTACGACGGCTGCTCCTACACCGAGACCAACACGATGAACTTCCGGGACACGACCCTTGAACTGAGCCGTCTCCGCTTCAACGAGCAGCAACTTATCATCCAGCTCGACAACTACCGCTTCCAGCGGTCGGAGCAGGACAATTATGGCGACGAACTCAAGTCGCTCGGCATCAAGCGGCTGCGGCACGACCGCGATTCCATCTCCCGTCAGCTCGATACGATGGTCCGCAGGCAGCTTCCCCGTTTCGCAAGCACGGTAGGCCTGAACTATCTCTACCAGCTCGACACGCTCCTGGGCAAGGACAAGACCTATCTGGGGGACCTCAACGTGGACAGCATCCGTGTCAGCCTGACACCCCAGGAATTGCAGCGGGTCCGCCGCTCTGCAGCCGGCAAGGCGGAGACCGGGGAAGAACAGGTCAAGAATTTCGAAAGGGAGTCTTCGTACAATGTCAGCATGATCCGGCGTATCGACGTCGAATCCATCATCAAGTTCACCCTTTCCCTCTCCTGCCTCATCTTCTTCTTCGTGGGCGCGCCGCTGGGCGCCATCATCCGCAAGGGCGGCTTCGGCACGCCGGTAGTCATCTCGATCCTCCTGTATCTGATCTATTACATCATCGACATCATCGGGCGTAAACTGGCCACACGAAGTGGCACGCTGACCCCGTGGGAGGGTGCGCTCATCTCCACGCTGGTCCTGCTGCCCATGGCCATCCTGCTCACCCGCAAATCCACCCAGGACTCGTCGCTCTTCAATCCGGACGCGTACAAGGAATTCTTCCGACGCATCGGCAAATGGATTGCCAAGCGGTACCACCGCTTCATCAACCTGTTCCGCCAGGGCGGCGGCAAGATCCGCATCGTCTATATGGGCACACCCGAATTTGCCGTGGCACCGCTTGAGAAACTCATCCAGGCCGGTTACGAGATCGTGGGAGTCGTGACAGCTGTCGACAAGCCCAGCGGACGTGGACTCACAATGAATGAAAGCGCCGTCAAGAAATACGCCGTTGCCCACAATCTCCCTGTGCTCCAGCCGGAGAAACTCAAGGACCCGGCCTTCCTGGAACAGCTCGCCGCACTGAAAGCCAATCTCTTCGTGGTCGTAGCCTTCCGGATGCTGCCCAAGGAAGTCTGGCAGATGCCCGCTTTGGGCACCTTCAACCTGCACGCCTCGCTGCTGCCGCAATACCGCGGCGCGGCGCCGATCAACTGGGCCATCATCAACGGGGAGAAGTTCTCCGGCGTCACCACGTTCCTCCTCGACGAGCAGATCGACACGGGCAAGATCCTCTTCCAGGAATCCTGCGCCATCGAAGAATACGAGGATGCCGGTGCACTCCACGACAAACTGATGGGAATGGGCGCCGACCTTGTCCTCAAGACAGTCGATGCCATCGAAAACCACCGGACCAAGCCGTTTGAGCAGACCTTGGGCCTCAACAAGACGCTCCGTAACGCGCCGAAACTCACCCGGGACAACTGCCACATCGACTGGACCCGGAGCGCCCGCACGACCCAGCTGCTCATCCGCGGCCTGAGCCCCTACCCGGCCGCCTGGACCAACCTTGTGAAAGAAGACGGCACACAGGTGGGCGTCAAGATTTTCGACAGCTATGTCGTGCCGTGCGACGAGACAGATCCCCGGCCGGTCGGCAGCATCACCACCGACCACAAGACCTACCTCGAAGTCCGCTGCGGCAAGGACGCCCTTCGCATCCTCAACCTCCAGCTCGCCGGCAAGAAGCGGATGGACATCGGCGCCTTCCTCCTGGGCTTCCGCGAGCCCGAACGCGCCCGCTTCGAATAGCGCGCTGAAATTACAAAAAGCAGCCCCCTCTGAGTAAGAGGGGGCTGCTTTTACAAAACCGCTCGTTTTCAGGCGTTCTGCTGTTTTTCGCCGATGACTTTCAGCATATCATCGACCATCGCGTCGATGTCCCATTCGGGTTTCCAGCCCCACTCGGCGCGGGCGCAGGAGTCGTCCATCTTGTTGGGCCAGGAATCGGCGATGGCGGCCTTCACCGGATCGACCTTGTAGTCGAAGGTGGCATCGGGAATGCGCTTCCTGATGACTTCGAACAGCTCTTTCGGGCAGAAGCTCATGCTGGCGATGTTGAAGCTGTTGCGGTGCACGAGTTTGGCCGGATCGGCTTCCATCACTTCCACGGCGGCACGCAAGGCGTCGGGCATGTACATCATGTCCATATAGCTGTCTTCGGGCACTTCGCAGGTGTAGTGGTGACCCGGTTTGAGGATCTCGTAGAAGACTTCCACGGCGTAATCGGTGGTGCCGCCTCCGGGGAGGGCGCCATTGGAGATGATGCCCGGGAAGCGGACGCTGCGGGCATCCACGCCGAAGCGCTGGTAGTGGTAGTCGCTCAGCAGTTCACCGGTCACCTTGCAGATGCCGTAGATGGTATTCGGACGCATGATGGTGTCCTGCGGGGTGTTGTCGTGCGGGGTGTTCGGGCCGAAGGCGCCGATGGAACTCGGGGTGAAGATCGAGCATTTGTGCGCCTGGGCGATATTGAGCGCGTTGATCAGTGCGGTGATGTTCAGGTGCCAGGCCACGCCGGGCATGTGTTCGCCCTTGGCGCTGAGCAGTGCGACGAGGTTATAGATCGCATCGACCTTGTATTTGACCACCAGCTCGTCGAATTTCTTCTCGTCGAGCACGTCAAGTTTCTCCGCAATGGCCGTGCGGCCGAGTTTTTCGACCAGTTCGTCTTTCAAATCTGCCGCAATTACATTATCTTCGCCATAAATATACTGGAGATACGGGACCAGTTCGGTACCGATCTGTCCACCCGCTCCAACCACAAGAATCCGTTTCATACTTTTATTAATTTACTGTTTTTTCGATTTTGCCCACAAATTTAATAAAATTCGATGAACGTGCATACGGTTTCTTGGATTTCGGCGCCGCAAAGGTAAAAACTGTAGCCGGAGAAGGCCGCCGCGCTTACGAAAGTTATCTGGCGGAAGGCCGGAACGGCGGAATGGCCTACCTGGCCCGCAACCTCGAGAAACGCTTCGACCCGGCCCTGCTGGTGCCCGGTGCCCGGAGCGTGCTCTGCTTCCTGGCGCCCTACGGCCAGGCTTCGGGGGGCATCGCCGGTTTCGCCCAGGGCAAGGATTACCACAAGGTCATCAAGGACAGGTTGTTTGCCGTAATGAAAGAGTTGGAGGCCCAGTTCCCGGGGTTCGCCGGCCGGCCGTTTGTGGACAGCGCTCCGGTGCTCGAACGCTTCTGGGCGGTGGAAGCCGGCCTGGGCTTCATCGGACAGAACAATTTCTTCATCTCCCCCGAATACGGCCTGCGGACGATCATCGGCGTCATCATCTGCAACATTCCCGCCGAACGCTTTGCGCCGCACGCCCCGCTGGCCGCCACCAGCTGCGGCGCCTGCGGCGCCTGCCTGCGGGCCTGTCCTTCGGGCGCGCTCCGCGCCCCCTTCGACCTGGACGCCCGCCGCTGCATCTCCTACCTGACCATCGAGTCGAAGGAGCCGCTGCCGGAAGACCTCGCCGCCGCGGCGCACCGCCGTGGCTGGCGTTTCGGCTGCGAGGAATGCATGCGCGCCTGCCCGTGGGACAAGCCGCTGACGCCGCTCCCGGAGTTCGAGACGCACCGCCGCGAACTGGAAACGATGAGCGACGCCGACTGGGCGGCGCTTCCGGAAGAGGAATTCGAACGGCGCTTCGCCGACTCGGGCCTGCAGCGGGCCGGGCTGTCCCGTCTGTCAGGCGTCGGCGAAAAACAACAGAACGCCTGAAGGGTGTGAGAGCGTCAGCGTGAAGGAAGCGGAAAGCGCCTCGTTGAGCGTCGCCTTCCAGAGCGTGTCGAAACGGACTTGACCGGTCGGGTATTTCAGCCCGGCCGATTCTATTGTCAGGATATTGTCGAAGGCGAAGATCGAAATCTGCTGCCCGGGGACGGACGGCAGCGTAGCCGTGTCGAAGATGGCTTCGAAACGGCCGTAATCGGTGAGCATCGTCACGGGGCACGCCGCTTCGCGGGCATAGTCGAGCAGCAGGGAGATGTTGCCCAGCGTGTGGTCTTCCCGCCGGCCCGTCGCCCCGACGATCGTAATGCGCGAAGGCGACAGCGGCAGCGACAGGTGAAAGGCCTTCGTCAGATCGTTGTCATCCTGCTCGCTGATATGCGTGATCCGGTCGGCGAAGCGTTTCCGGAATGCCGGCGACAGCGAATCGAGATCTCCGACGATCCGGTCGGGCTCCAGTCCGTGCGCCACCAGCGCCTCCGCCGCCGAGTCGCAGCAGATGCGCAGGTCCGCTTCCCGGAGCGCCCGCAGCGGCGCCTCCGCCCGCGGAAAATCACCCGCCGCCAGGATGACGATGTGCTTTTCGGATAATGTACCCATGGGATTGTCCGTCAACTACGGCAGATTCACAAGGTAAGCCCGCAAGTCTTTCCAGCGGTAGTAAGGGCCCTTGCAGGGTTTGAGCGCCGGGATGGTGGTTTCCTGCTCGTTGCGGAGGATTTTCACCAGCACGTCGCCGCGCTTGTCGCGATAGAAAATCAGCTGCAGGTTGGACCCCATCGGCATCTGCTGGAAACTGTACCAGCCGCGTTCGGCCGCCTGCGTCATGGAGATCGTCTCCTGGTAGCCTTCCAGGCGCAGGTAGCTGAGCAGCGGCAGCAAGCCCGAATCGTGGCCGAAACGCAGGTCGGCGGCCACGTCGTTCCCGGCGATGGCGGCATCGGCTTTCTTCACGAAGTCGGCGATGATCTTGCGGCCGGTCTCATTGAAGCGGCAGCCGTTCTCCAGGGTATTGGCCATCGAGTCGAAATGCGACAGGTTCTCACAGTACCACAGATTGTACAGCTCGTCTTCGGTGAAGAAGCCGAGGATGTCGGACAGGTCCGGGTAGTCGTCGGCCAGGCACTGGTTGATGCCGCCGGCATAGAAAACATAGTAGATGAACTGGCGCACACTGTATTTTCCCAAATGCTGCGCAGCGGTCCAGGGATCGTTGAACCAGGCATTCATCACACGGTCCGGATTGAAACGGGCGTTGAGCACCGAATCGAAGACGGCGCTGTGCGAGCGGTTGCGCGGCACGGACGTTCCCGGCGAGATGTGTTTCATGAAACGCTCGCCGGCATAGATGTCGAAGCGCAGCTGCGGCGCATCGGCCTTGAGGATCATCGTGAAATTGGCCAGGGACTGGATGCAGCGCTGCACGTAGCTGGATTCGGCCACCACGCGGTCGCGGCCGCTCTGGGCGAATACGCCCGGCACCCGCTTGTAAAGACGCTGCGCGATGCCCTGGTGCTCGCGGCCGCCGCGGAGCGTCAGGTAGCCGGCCTGGTCTTCATGGCTCTGCTCCAGCGCCTTGAGCGCCTGGTGCAACGCCTGGCCTTCCGCCGACAGAACCCCCAGGGAATCGAGTCCGTCGAACAGATAGGATACCCGTGTGACGGTGTTCATCGAGGTATGATAGCGGCTCCCGTGGCGGCCGTAATGGCTCACGTAGAAGGCCTCGTAGCCTTTCGGGGCAGGCGTGTCGGCCATCACGGCGGGCGCTTCATAGCTGTGGTGGACGCCGGCGTAGCGTTCGGGGTTCTCTTTAAGCAGGGTCCCGGCATCCTGAGCCTGCGAAAGCGAAAAGACCAGCAGGGCGGCGCATAAAAGGAATACTCTCTTCATATCGTTCAGGTTTAGATCCCCGGTCAAGCCGGGGATGACGTTATTTCGATATCAGGTTCACGGCGTCGGTGTGGCCGCGGTATTCGCGGGCGTAGAGGCATTCGATCTCGACCAGACCGCTGTTGAAGGTACCTTCCTGCTGGACGAAGAAGCGTTCTTCCACCGTGATGTATTCTTCGGGGAGAAGTTCCCAATAGTAATTGGTCTCCGTCGGCTTCACCTCCCGGTAGAAACCATACCAAGTGAAGTAGGAACGCTCGTCGCGCGGATAGAAGGAAGCCGGCCGCATGGCGCGCATCTGCACGAAGCTCCGGTTCTCGGTGTTGTGGATCTGGTAACGGACGATGATCTCGTCGCCCACCCGCAGCGGTTCACCCTCGCTGAGTACCGCCCCGTTCGAGGCACGGATGAAAACGCGGTCGATTCTGATCTCATTGGCTGAAGCCTGCACCTTCTCGAGTTTCGTGGTATAGGTGTAGTACACGGCACCAAGCTTGAGATCCTTGGCCTTGCTGGAAAGGAGCGCATACACGGCATCCGTCGTGGCGACGGTATTTTCCCAGGCCTGGTTGTGCTTCTGGAGCAGCAGCCACTGGGCGATGCCGTCCACCACTTTCTTTTCGCCGAGCCGGCCGAAGGTCTCGATAAGCTGGGCGTGGGCATAGATCTCATTGTTCATCATCCCGCGGAACGGCATCACGGCATTCGGGAAATAATAACCGACCGTCGGGTTCTCGACCGCATAGTCTTTGAGGCTCTCGCGAAGCTGCTTGACGCGCTTGGGGAAAGCCTTGTCGTCGTAGGGCGTACCGGCTGCGCGCAGCATCGCGTTGATCAGTTGGGATTTCTCGAGGATCGAGAGATCCTGCCAGCCTTCGCCGGTCTTCTGGACGAAACGGTCGTACACCGCCTTCGCCCCCTTGCTCATCTCGACATCATACCAGAGACTCCGCACCGCGAAATCCCGGATATAGCCGAACGGATAGAAGTCCTTCCGGCTTCCCTGCACGTCGATGCGGGTATCCACATAGGTCAGGGCGCGCTGGATGACCTTCATCTCGCTGTCGGTCGGCGTGAAAGCGCCCAGCGTCCGCATCTGGCCGAGTTTCTCGAGGAAATAGAGTGTGAGCACCGTGTTCGACCGCATGCCCGGGAACCACGCGATGCCGCCGTCGGCTTCCTGGAAATTGCCGATCCGGGAGAAGGCCTTGTGGCGGAACTCCGCATAATCAGCAGGATCGTCTTTCAGCACGAAGTTCCGCATCTGGTTGATGTAGAGCTGGTTGATCCAGGCAATGGAATTCTGGCTCTCCGGCTCTTCGGCCTTGGGAAGCGACTCTTTCACCGCATCGAGCGTCGAATACTCAGCGTATTCGATGATCGGATTGGCAGCGCCGAACTGTTTGCGGAGCTGTTTCTCATAATACTTGTGGTCGTGCTTGCCGCCCAGGATGAAGGAAGCAGCTTCGGTCAGCGTAATGGTCGCCGGCACAACCTGCATCTGGTGTTCCTCGCCATCACTGGCCTGCGGCGTGGCAAACCAGATCTTGACGTTCAGCTTGTCGGTGCCGCCCGGTACTTCGACCGTCCAGGACACTTCATCCTGCGCACCGGCGAGCAGGCTGCGCTTCTTGCTCTCAGTCCCCTTGAGCTTGAGGGTCTTGCCGGCCGCATCCTTGAGTTCGATGTACGCATTTCCCTTGAGCTCGCGCTGACCCATGTTGACCAGCTTGGCCTTGAGGACGATCCGGTCGCCTTCCGTGACAAAGAGCGGTACGTTGGGCTGGACGATGAGTTCCTGCTGGACGACGAATTCGATCTCGGTACTGCCCGTGAACAGCCGCTTGTCGTGCGCCGTCACAAGGACGCGATAGGTACTCAGCAGGTCGCTGGTCTTATAGGTGAGCGTCGTCACACCGCCTGCATCCGCCTCGACCTGCGGATAGAAGGCAATCAATTCGCTGAAGTTCTTGCGGGCTTCGAAAGCCGGCACTTCTTCCTCGGATTCCGGCTGGGCGCCACTGTCAGCCGCAAGGTCATCGGTCATCCGCTCATCTGCCACCGACATCAGCGCCATCTCTTCCACCATCACCCCGCCCTTGGCCATGCCGGCGTTGCGGGAATACCGGAGTCCATAGTGATGCCCGTCGATCGACGTGAAGATGCCAGGGCGGCTGACAAAGGCATATTCCCGCAAAGGCGTGAACCGGAAGGAGTTGGCGCCGTAGCGGTCGGTCGTTACGTCATAGATGGAGACGACCAGTTCGCTCCCGGCCGGTGCCCTGAGTTTCAAGGTCTCTTCGGTATTGGGCGTCGTCTTGTCTCGGAAACTTTCCAGCGCCACGTCGAGCCGCACATCGCCGGGCCGCTTGAACTCATAAGTCGCATCGATCTTTTCGCCGCCGCGGAAGCCGAAGACCGACATCTTCACAGCGCTGCGGTAGCTGGCCTTGTAAGGCAGTACGAACTTGCGCATCTCATTCTGCAGGTGTACGCCTTCGCGATAAAGCTGCTCGTCATCGTCGAAAAGTTCGAGTTCAAGATACAGGTCGTCTTCAGTCGTACCCAGCACAAATTCAATGGCTCCTTCGGTTTGGACCGGATAGTAGAAGTAGCGGGTCTGGAAAGGAAGTTTCTTGTCATCCGTGCTGAGCACCACCACATCGGTGCCGGCTTTGACTTCACGGCCGCGGAACGACAGGACTGCTTCCAGCCGGTAATCTCCGGAAGGAAGCGAGGTGAAGTCGAATCCGAGCGGCTGGTTGGTGAAGAACTGGCCGCTGCGGATCTCGGTGCTGTCGGCATCATACAGATGCCAGACACCTTCGCCGGCATAAGGCGAACCGTTGAGCGTGGAACCTTCGACCGTCACGGATTTCGTGCGGTCCTTATCCACGATCAGGCGCTTGCCGAAGTGCTCGTTCTCAGGAAGCAGGACATTGATTTCCACCGGAATGTCGGCCACGGGAACCGTGATGCCCGTCTGGTGGGTCTCACCCTGCGGATCGGTGGCGCTCACCGTGATGTGGTAGTCAGAGAAAAGCAGTTCGTCCTCGTACCCCTCGACAGCCGGGCGCGTGGCCGGGAATACGATCTCGAAACGGCCGTCGCCATCGGAAATCACCGTTCCTTCCAGAATATCCTCAGAACCCAGATAGCGGCCGTTCGTACGACAGCGTGTTGTCCGGTTGACGCGGTACCAGACCTCGCCGCCTGCCACGGAAAAGCCCGCATAGCTGCGCATCTGACCGGTCTGGCGGATGATGTCGCCATACGCCAGCGCCTCGGTAATCGGATTGACCGAGACCGTGAAGTTCGGGCGCTTGTATTCCTCCACCCGCACCGTTCCAAGCCGGGAATAGCCGGAAAAGAGGACATAAATGCCGTTCTTGCTGCCTTCCGGCAGCGTAAAGGAGCCGGCCACCGAACCGTATTCGTTGGTCACGAGCTTCACCTTGGCTTTGGGCTCCTCTTCGGAGCTATGGCGGATGCCGACTTCAATCTCTTTGCCGGCCAGCACTTCACCCTGGGTTTCGCCAGCCTTATAGCAGATCACTTTGAAATGGATGGTATCGCCCGGCTTGTAGAGCTTGCGGTCGGTAAAGAGCATTTTCTGCTCGAAACGGTATTCCTTCTCGTCTTGGTCTTTGGCGACATAGTCGCCGTTGTACGGCAGATAGATGAAAGGTGCGTAGATATCGCTGCCGTTCTCGATGCGGATCTGCCAGTTGTGGTCACGGTCGGCCAGGGCCTTGCCCAGACTGACAGGGACGAAACCTTCTCCCGAAAAACGGGTCGTCGCCTGGGCGTTGAAATGAAGGATCCCCGATTTGTTGTTCTCGCCGAGGTTCCGGTAGCTCGAGACCTTTCCGTCCCCGAAGGGCTTTCCCGTCGTCAGGTCGGCGGCATAGACCTCCGCCTTGCCTTCGCGGACCCGGAAAGCGCCGCCTACCCGGCTCACATGGACCTCATCGTAGCAGACATCCTTGCCGGCCGCAAAGCACACCACATAGATGCCGGGGTCGGGAAAATCCACTTTGACCTCCGTACGCTCGCGGATATTGAAAGCATTCTCGAAACTGTCGAGCGTCTGGGAAGAAAGGAGCGTGGCGTTCCTGCGCAGCAGCGCCTCGTTCGAATCGGAATAGCCTTCGTAGAAATACCGGTTGTCGATCAGTTTGTAAACCCGCACGTCAACCCGGGCGATATTGCGCGTATCGATGTAGTACGTGACACCCTCGGCAGGGGCCATCGTAGAATGGGAAGTCGATGAAAGAGAGGTGCTCTCCATGTCATCGATCATGCCCTGGATATTCTTCTTGTAACGACCTACGGCCTTGTGCTGGAGCAGCGTGCGGCACTCTTCCCGGATGCGGAGATAATCTTCGGCCGTAGCTGCCGGTTTCCATTTGCGGTCCGCAGCTTCCTTGTGGTTGCACAGCTGCTTGTAGAGCAGCATCATGACGCGCGGATGATCCTTGTACTTGACGATGTAGGCGTCCAGGCTGTCGGTGAGCACCCGGCGGTTGAGTTTGGAATAAGTGGAATAGTAAGCATTCGCTTCTTTCCAATTGTACTTGGAGAGATCGTTATACAGATTTTCGGAGACGACCAGTTGCTCCAGTTCGTCTCCGGCTTGGATCGTCTTCTGTTCCAGTTCACGGAGATACCCGGCCGCAGTCTGCGGCTTCCCTTCCTTCTCCGCCTTCTGGACTTTCGACCAGAGTCGGGAATAATTGTTTTGTGCGCTCATAGACAGTGAAAAACAGGTCAGCAAAGCGACCAGCCAAATCGTTTGTTTCATCGTTGTGCGGTTTTGCCAATTAAAGTTAACGAAAAATATACCAATTTTGCCTATCTTTGCTTGATTTCCGGAAAAATGAAATTCTCGGTACTCGCCATAGACAAAGCCACCAGCGCCCGGCTCGGCCGGATCACCACCGACCACGGCACCATCGACACCCCCATCTTCATGCCGGTGGGGACGGTCGGTTCCGTCAAGGGCGTCTATCATAAAGACCTGCGGGAAGACATTCACGCCCAGATCATCCTGGGCAATACCTATCATCTGTACCTGCGGCCCGGCCTTGACATCCTGCGCCAGGCCGGCGGCCTCCATGCCTTCACGTCGTGGGACCGCCCCATCCTGACCGACAGCGGCGGATTCCAGGTTTTCTCACTCGCCCAGAGCCGGAAACTCACGGAAGAAGGTTGTATCTTCCAGTCGCACATCGACGGGTCGCGGCACATCTTCACGCCCGAAAACAACGTCGATACCCAGCGCATCATCGGGGCCGACATCATGATGGCGCTGGACGAATGCTGCCCCGGCGATGCGGACTACCGCTATGCCGAAAAGTCGCTGGGCCTCACCCAGCGCTGGCTCGAACGCTGCATCCGGCATTTCGACGAGACCGAGCCACTTTACGGCTACAGCCAGACCTTCTTCCCTATCGTCCAGGGCTGCGTCTATCCCGACTTGCGCCTGCGGGCGGCCGAACACGCCCTGTCGTTCAACCGGGAAGGTTACGCCATCGGCGGCCTGGCCGTCGGAGAGCCCACGGAAAAGATGTACGAGATGCTAGAACTGCTGCATCCCGTCCTGCCCCAGGACAAACCCCGTTACCTGATGGGCGTCGGTACGCCCGTCAATCTGCTGGAAGGCATCGCCCGCGGCGTGGACATGTTCGACTGCGTGATGCCTACGCGCAACGGGCGCAACGCCATGCTCTTCACCAGCGAAGGCATCATCCACATCAAAAACCGCAAATGGGCCGACGATTTTTCGCCGCTCGATCCCCATGGAACGTCTTTTGTGGACCACACCTACACCAAAGCCTACCTGCGGCATCTGTTCGTAGCCGGTGAAATGCTGGCCGCCCAGATTGCCAGCCAGCACAACCTGGCCTTCTACCTGCACCTGGTCGCCCAGGCCCGCGAACATATCGCGGCCGGCGACTTCGCCAGCTGGAAAGAGCAGATGGTCCGCAAACTCGATACTCGCCTGTGACCCGATGAACACGCCCCACGTCAAGATCCTCGACCGTTACATCATCAAGAAGTTTCTCGGAACCTTCGTGTTCACGATCCTGATCGCCGTGCTCATCGTGATCATCTTCGACCTGAGCGAGAAGATCGACAAATTCCTGAGCAAGCAGGTACCGCTCCAGGAGATCGTTTTCGACTACTACGCCGGTTTCATTCCCTGGATCGTCAACAGTTTCAGCCCGCTGTTCGTTTTCATCTCCGCCATCTTCTTCACGTCGAAACTGGCCCAGAACAGC
This sequence comes from Bacteroidales bacterium, assembly GCA_017509755.1. Taxonomy (GTDB): domain Bacteria; phylum Bacteroidota; class Bacteroidia; order Bacteroidales; family UBA932; genus Cacconaster. The sequence goes on along the minus strand of JAFWOY010000006.1, from coordinate 9,411 downwards.
GAGATCGTGGCCATCCTTTCGGGCGGCATCAGTTTCCGCCGGCTGATGGCTCCGTACATGTTCTCGGCCGGCGTCATCGCCCTGCTGTCGCTGCTGCTGGGTCTCTATGTGATTCCGCCCGCCAACCAGCACCGGCTCGATTTCGAGAACAAATACATCAAGACGCAGGCCATCGCGGCCGACAACATGCGCAACATCCACTACCAGATTTCCCCGGGTGAGTTCGTATATGTGGAGCAGTTCAGCCGCTGGGCCAACACCGCCTATCGTTTCACGCTCGAACGGATCGAAAACCACAAGATCGTATCCAAGCTTTCGGCCGAATCGGCCGCCTGGGATTCCACGAACGGCAGCTGGAAACTCAAGAACTATTACATCCGCGACTTCTACGGCGAATCGGAGGTCGTCCGCACCGGCCGCCAGACCGACACGGTCATCAACCTGACCATCGACGATTTCTACCGGCGCAAGAATGCCGTGGAATCACTGTCCGAGAAAGACCTCAACGACCTGATCGAGGTCCAGCGGATGCGCGGCGACGCGCTGATCAAGCGCTCGCTCATCGAAAAGAACAGCCGCATCGCCATGCCGTTCTCGGCCTTCGTGCTGACCGTCATCGCCGTGTCGCTCTCCTCGCGGAAGAAACGGGGCGGACTGGGTCTGAACATCGGTATCGGCCTGGCCCTGAGCTTCTCTTATATCCTTTTCCTGCGTTTCAGCCAGATGTTCGTCCTCAAGGACATCATTCCATCGCCGGCCCTGGCTCTCTGGATTCCCAACATCCTTTTCGCCATCGTGGCGGCGATCCTCTACCGGCTTGCACCGAAATAATCAAAACCAATCATACCATGGATTCCAAATTGAACCTCAAATTGAGACTGATCGTGATGAACTTCCTGATCTTCGCGGTCTGGGGTGCCTACCTCTGTTCACTGGGCATCTACCTGGGCCGTGTCGGCATGGGTGCCAAGATCGGTCAGTTCTTCGCGGTCCAGGGCATCATCTCCCTGTTCATGCCGGCGCTGATGGGCATCGTCGCAGACCGCTGGATCCCGGCCCAGAAACTGCTGGGCCTCTGCCACCTGCTCTCCGCGCTTTTCATGGCCATCGCGGGCTTCATGGGCAAGCGCTACGGTGCCGACATCCAGTTCGGGCAGCTCTTCCCCTGGTACACCCTGGCCGTGGCCTTCTTCATGCCGACCATCGCCCTGGGCAACTCTGTCTCATACAATGCCCTGACCAAAGCCGGGATGGATACGGTCAAGGACTTCCCGCCCATCCGCGTTTTCGGTACCATCGGCTTCATCCTCTCGATGTGGATCGTCAATTTTACGGGCTTCAAGAATGACCACAACCAGTTGTTCGTTTCGGCGGCCTGGGGCCTCCTCCTCGGTATCTACGCTTTCACGCTTCCGAACTGCCCGGTCGACCGCGGGAAGAAATCCGCTTCGCTGGTGGATGCTTTCGGACTGCGCGCCTTCACGCTGTTCAAGGATTCGAAGATGTGCATTTTCTTCATCTTTTCCTTCCTGCTGGGCATGTGCCTGCAGGTGACCAATGGCTTCGCGACGCCGTACCTCGACGCTTTCGGCCAGCTGCCTGAATATGCCAATGCGTTTGCCGTGAAGAACAACGTATTCCTCTCGTCGATTTCCCAGGTGTCCGAGACCCTCTGCATCCTGCTGATTCCTTTCTGCCTGAAACGTTTCGGCATCAAGAAAGTCATGCTCATCTCCTTCGTGGCCTGGTTCCTGCGCTTCGGCCTGCTGGGCGCCGGCTCGCCGACGGGCTTCGGCCTGGTGCTGTTCATCCTCTCGATGATCGTCTACGGCGTGGCCTTCGACTTCTTCAACATCAGCGGTTCGCTCTTCGTGGACCAGAACACGGATCCGAGCATCCGCTCCAGTGCCCAAGGCGTATTCATGATGATGACCAACGGTCTGGGAGCCACCATCGGTTCCCTCTGCGCACAAGCCGTGGTCAACCACTATACCACCGGAAAGGCCGGCGTCGAACTGCTGAGCGGCTGGACCTCAGCCTGGTACGTCTTCGCCCTCTTCGCCCTCGTCCTGGCATTCCTCTTCGCCTTCTTGTTCAAATACAAGCACGAGGCTACGAAATAGCGGGAGACGCGATCCGCTGTTGAACAAGCCAGCCATCCTCAAGGAAAGGGCTCCTTGAGGATGGCTGGCGTTTTTTCCGTCATCCATCCTCAAAATAGGCCCTATTTGAGGATGGAAAGGATGTTTTCAAGATCTGTGTCGTCATATTGGACGTTCGGTGGAAGTTGAGCTATTCCGTAGATCGAGCATTTTAATTCCTTAACTTTGTACCACATTACGAGTTTCCTTTGCGAACTCGTGAGTCCTGGTGCATCCATAGCCTTTGTATTTGTAGTGATTTACAAAGTTATGGATGCCTTTGTATTCTTTGGCTAAGAAGTACATTTTACTTTACGAAAAAATGTCCATTTACCTTTGCCAAAAAATGTACAAGCAAAGATACCTATTACAGGAGGTGATGTTGCCGTTCGCGTCGTAGGTGATCGTCTCGCCGTTGCCGCCGCTGTGCGTGCCGGCTGTCAGTCTGCCGTAGGTATCGTAGCTGTAGGCATAGGTCTGCGCCGTGCCGCCGACGTGCTTCCACGTCGCCCCGCTGATGTTCCCGCCGTACTGCGGCGAGGCGCCCGTCTCGTAGGTGTACGAGACGGCGAACTTGTCCGCTTTATTGATACAGAAAGGATAAAAGAGGCTAATTTTCATCTATTGCGAAGAACAAATTGGCGAAAGGCATCCGATGCCTTTATTATTACCATATGGCGGTTGACTCTCTTTTCGTTAATGACAAAGCGTAATACATACTCTGCAATCTCAAACCACTTAATTGGTACTCCATCAATTTCTCGAGAAGGAGTGAATTTTAGATCAATTTCTGGAGGAAGCGAAAAATGGTCTTTATAAAGAGATTGTATAGTCTTTGCTGATACACACAGCCTTTGCACATCTTTACTATTTATTATTTTTTCTTTCATCTCCTTTTGGGAAAGGAGGCGCAACTCAGTCATTTTAACAGAATTGAGAAAGTTGCAAATATTGGTTTTATCCAACTGGTTCCACCAGCATAGAGGGTCATGCCCAAATGCCGCTTCTTTCTCATCACGACTCATTAACCGATTTATTCTACAGTAGCTATCCTTTGGAATGTCCCCTCCAATAGCTGACCACTGCGTTGTCATTGACCAATAATACGAAGCTGTATATCGAAAGTCATATAAACCACTAATCTCTAAACCAAGAGATAAAAACATATCATCTCCCAAATATTTACAAAAAAATCCAGATGTTCCCAACTGGGATTCTTTCATTTCTGTATATCCTTGAGATTCCAGGCCGTCTTTAAGACATGATATTAGTTTTCGTTTCGTTAAGGTCATCACTTTACTTGTTTAGGGCCAATATACGAGGGGGATCCTATTTTGTAAGCGGGATTATTCGGGTTATAATAAATAATAACGCTTTCAAAACCATTTTCTTTCAATAGTTTTTGTCTTGCTATAGCAGATTTATGTTCAGAAGGAGTATCGGGTTTTATAATACCATATTGGCCGTTTGGTAAGTGCAGATCTTTTCTAAGGGTCATTGTACCGATCTCCAAACGAACCTCAGTGTCTACTGCATCACCTCCTATTTCTTTCGCTTTTTTCTCAATTTGCCGATGTGCTTCTTTGCCTATTTCGGCAGATTCTTGAAGAGACCGTTTGGCTGCTTTTGAGCCATTGTTAATTGCCTCGATTCCCTTCTCAGTGTCAACAACTTTATCAACGGTTTTTATCCCTTCAACTGCTTTATCGGCTGCCCGGACGCCTTTTATGGCTGTTCCTGCTCCTCCTGGGACAAACGGCAGTAATGTTGCGGCGGCATCCACCGCAAGACCAACGCCATCTACAATCGAAGCACCAACCTTTCCTCGTCTGACGTTGTCAATCAAACTCTGGATGTCCAGCATGAGGTTGGCGATATCCCAAGCAGTCTCAGGGAACTGTCCATCAGGGTCAAACAGTAAAATCGGCTTGTTTCCACAATAGCCATAAGCTGTTAGGGCATATGAACTTTCCGCCATCGGATCGGGGATGGTCCATCGGGCAATTCTTGGATCGTAGTGGCGGGCGCCATAGTCGAGGGTGCCTAGGTATGAGGTGCCGAGGGTATAATCCTCGAGTTCCTTGCCGTTGTAGAGGTAGCGGTTGCTGGCGATGTTGCTGTCGCTGAACGCCAGGCCGAAGGGATAGTAGTCCGTGCTCTGCAGGACCGTGCCGCTGCTGTCGAAAGTTCTTGCCGCAAGCTGCGGCGAGTGAACGAAGGCAATGACAAGGGCAACGACGGAGAACAGGCCGGTCAAAAGTGTTGGCCGGTATGGGTTTGTTTTATTTGTCCTGGCAGATCCGTTCATCTTATCTCATCCATTGCCCCACGACACCCTTTCAAGGAGATTATTGTCCGGATACCATGTTCGTCGTGGATCGCATAACGTTTTGATATCGAAGATTAGGGGCATAGCACACTTGGTTTTTTAATTCTACGACAATCAGCGCAACTTGTTATATAGTTTTCAACTTTTTTACGACACTTCCTAAATAGGATATATTTCTTCCAATTTGATTTGGTCAGGCAATGAAACGAAAACCCGATTGAACTTTTCATCGAAATAAACAGCAACAAATGGCGCTTTAATCGTATAAGACTCATCTTCCATTCTCTTAAAAAAAAGAGTATCTTGTTGTTCATGAGCGATGGGATCCGGATTATAGTAACGACTATATTGAAACCTTTCTATTTTCTCAAACCTAAAAATACCCGGATATGTGGTTGCTCCCGTAAAGGTTTCATAGTAAATGACAAATGACCCTTTCTCCATCATCAGAACAAGTGGATACGACCAGTCTATTCCTTTTCTTGCGACAATCATATCTGCTTTCTTCATCTCTTCGAAATGAGGGGATTGACAAAAAGAGATTACAGCGTCTTCTTTATAGTGCAATACTCGCCTTCCCCTATCCTGAATCTTCATATAGATCCCAACGTCTGAAATATAGTACACATTGCTTGATGATGTGCAGGAAGAAAAAACAACAATCAAAGTGCAAAGAACCAATATTGTCCTCATTTCTGAAAATGTTTAATCAATTCTTTTAATAATAATCTTTTTAGGTCAGCTGAAGCATTTTGAATGGAATTCATAAGAACTAATTCCTTGTCGGTTGATGATAATTTACTTCCCCTAGACCAGCCTAACATTTGTGCATTGACAGTTGAAACCCCTTCTTTTCCGCCCTGATACGAATCAAAAGCAAGGCGTGATATCGACCAAGAAAAACCATTTGCTGCCGCATAATAGCCGGCTACATAGTTGCCAATATCTCGAGCCGAACTAAAAACTTGTTTGCCCCCTTCCTTCCAAATAGGCATTCCTCGATAGTGATCAATCTTCCATGCCTTAAAATTTAAAAATTCGTGATTTCTAGCGTTATCCATATAACTAATTAAGGAAAGTGAAGGAAATCCATTTTGAGTAATTAAAGAGCTAATAAAAGTGAAACCAGACTCATCATAAATATCAATTATGGAATTCATCCAGCCGCCTTTACCATGATCAAAGTCACTACTATAAAATGAAGTTATTGTTGCAGAAAGCCCTATTGATTCTCCGCGTATAGTATATAATCCTCGATCATCTTGATAATAAACATAAATATTCCTATCATCATCTTCTAAATCTCCTCCGATCACACGATAACGTCCATTCCCCTCATCTTTAACATAAGTACTCTTTCCATCCGGATCAATCATCATCACCGGATTCCCGGCGCAATAGTCATACGCATTAACGCCATAGTACTTCTCCGCCAGCGGATCGGGGACGGTCCAGCGGGCGATGCGGGGGTCATAGTGGCGGGCGCTGTAGTCGAGGGTGCCGAGGTATGAGGTGCCGAGGGTGTAGTCCTCGAGTTCCTTGCCGTTGTAGAGGTAGCGGTAACTAAAGATGCTGTCGTCGCAGACCACTATTTAACTCTCTTAAAGGTTTATTATTGTCGGGTTTTGCCCTATCATAGCCTACTATGATAGTATCTCCGACAGAAATAGTATCAATTGCTGGGTATAGATGTCCACTACCCTGATATTCCTGATTATCAACAATAAACACATATTTGAAATACTTGGAATATCGTATAGTATATAAACTATCAATGATAATGCCCTTTGTAAAACTTATATTATTCCTAAATGACCGTTGTTTTAATAATCCTCCGACCGTTAGGACAACCAAGAATATAAAACAAATAATAAAAATGAAATAGTAAATAATCTCTTTTCTTCGTTTCATTTTAGGTTGTGAATTATGGGATTCTATACTTTACAATTCTGGTAGCATCAATGGGACTATCCACGGGCTCCACTAGAGGGCTCAAGTCTGATTTATTCATAGTTTCATTAACTTGTCCTCCGATTAGCTTTCCTGAGTAATCGCCCATAGAATGAATGGCAGTTAGAAAGCCCATACTATTAACAAATGATTGTGTTTTTTTCAGTGAAGTTTTAGCTTCCTTAGTTAGTGTTGCGGCAGTTTTTGAACTTAAATCGGACTGGACAGCCTTATTAAAACCAGATGTGATACTATTTACACATTTGCCCGGCGCTACAGAAAACACTATATCCATCATAGTTTCCGTAATAGTTTTACTTTCTCCGACAAAACCACCAACTGTTTGAATATCACCTTGTAAATTTACATCTATCGCGGCATCAACAGCTATTATGCCAGTAGTAGCTAATTTAGTAGCGGTTGTGATGCCAGGAGTGGAAAGTGCCGATACCACGAATGAAGCACCGACGCTTGTATAGTCAACATTTGTAATAGCTTCGCGAAATTCCTCCCCAGCACTCATCTTGATAGTCAGCTGAGCAGCCAAATCAGTCATAGCCCCGATCGCGCCTTTTATCAAAGCTACAACAAAAGGATTACTTCCCTCCGGATCCACCATCATCACCGGATTCCCAGCGCAATAACCATACGCATTCACGCCGTAGTACTTCTCCGCCATCGGATCGGGGACGGTCCATCGGGCAATTCTTGGATCGTAGTGCCTTGCACCGTAGTCGAGGGTACCGAGGTATGTCGTTCCGAGGGTGTAGTCCTCGAGTTCCTTGCCGTTGTAGAGGTAACGATTGCTGGCGATGTTGCTGTCGCTGAACGCCAGGCCGAAGGGATAGTAGTTCGTGCTCTGCAGGACTGTGCCGCTGCTGCTGACCACGGACCTTACATTGCCCAGGTGGTCGGGGATGTTGTACTGCGTCGTGTATGCTCCTGTCGTGGGATTTCTGGTCAGCTGGCCGTTCGGCGTCAGGATGTATGCGACGGCCAGACTGCCGTCATAGACGAAGTCGCCGCATAAACAGATAGGTCTCATTCCAGATTTCGCTCTTGCCACCCTAATGGAATTATTTTATTAATACCTAGTGAATCACATTTGTTGCTGAAATGCGAATAGTCTTCAAATGGATACAAAAACTTCTCCCTTATTTCAAGGGGAGGGTTATTTAATTCACCATACTCTTTTGAGATAACGTAGTATTTATATTTATCTTGTTCAATCAAGTAGGATAAAATGATAATATAATGCTCACTTGTAACAGCTTCTCTAACATCTTCCTTTGTGGCTGAAACTGGACCGGCCGGAACGACATAAGACCCACTATAACAGGTGTTCCCTCTGGGATTTTTACAATATACGACGATTTTTGCGCCCTTCTCCCAATTAATAAGATATAGGTTGTTCCCTAAAGAACGACTTCCCCAGAGTTCTGGCCATAGCCACTCAGAAACATAGAATAGGCCAAATAAGGCGCCAATAATGAGAGAAAAAATAATGAATAATCTATAAGGTCTTTTCATACGTTTGCTATTGATTTAATTTCCCAATACCATAATAAAAGACCCGCACACCTGCACTCGCTGGAATGCTTGCTCACCTCCGTTCGATCGCGATGGCAGAAGATCGTATGAATCCTCCACCAGAATTCCAATCGTAATCCGTTGCTCGACCGTGATCCTTATTATAATCATTTACGATCTGAATAGTTTTGGCCTCTTTATTCAGGAGAACCATATCAATTCGTCCTAAAGCATAAACGGTTGAAGCAATGGTCGGATTAGTCAATGCTTTTATAGTGTTTTCTCTGTTAAAAAGGTTAATCGGAGTCACTATCCCAACATCTTGAAATTGAGAGACAGATGTGTTACCATAATCAAGTTTTGAGGCATCAATATACAGCATATTGTAAGGAGAGGGATTATCAATAGCATCTGGATGTCCCTTGGCCCAAGCAATACCTTCCGATATAGTGACAAAACCATCCCAGTCTGGCCGATATCTTAGCCCCAGGTAACTATAGAAAAATCTGGCGGCTGATTTTTTGTCAACTAACGATTTAAGACCAAGATTCTGTTCGATTGCATCGGCATTAAGCATACCCTGTGTGAACATTTCTGAATTCATAATAATCGGCTCTCCCTGAAGTCCCAGATCATCTGTTCCAAGAAAATAGCCATAAATATCGTAAATGGGATTCATCCCATCGAAATCCGCGAATAGGATCGGATTACCCGCGCAATAGCCATACGCATTCACACCATAGTACTTCTCCGCCATCGGATCGGGGACGGTCCATCTTGCGATTCTTGGATCGTAATGCCTTGCGCCGTAGTCGAGGGTGCCGAGGTATGTCGTTCCGAGGGTGTAGTCTTCGAGTTCTTTGCCGTTGTAGAGGTAGCGGTTGCTGGCGATGTCGCTGTCGCTGAACGCCAGGCCGAAGGGATAGTAGTCCGTGCTCTGCAGGACCGTGCCGCTGCTGCTGACTACTGACCGGACATTGCCCAGGTGGTCGGGGATGTTGTACTGCGAAGTGTACGCTCCAGTACTTGGGTTTCGCGTCAGCTGTCCGTTCGGGGTCAGGATGTAGGCGACGGCCAGACTGCCGTCATAGACGAAGTCGCCGCAGTAGTAGTTCTTTGCTGTGCCGTCCTGGGAGACCGCCAGCTTGTTGCCGGCTGCATCGTAGATGTAGGTGACCGTACTCGTCGTGCCCCGCTTGACGGTCCTTGGCAGCTTCAGGTAGTTGTATGTCAAGGCCAGAGTGCGCAGGCCGTCGGTCTTCATTGTTCCGTCGGCGTTGTACTGGAAGGTCTTGCTGCTCCCGTTGCTCTTGAGCGTCCCCAGCCGGTCGTCCGCATCATATACGAACTCCGTCTTCCCCTTGTCCGGGACGTAGCTTTCGGTCAGGCGGTTCCGGGCGTCGTAGATGTAGCGGTAGTACAGCGTCGAGGTCAGCGACGTGCCGCTGGGCTGGGCCTTCG
>JAFWOY010000005.1 GCA_017509755.1 Bacteroidales bacterium | reverse complement strand
TCCTCTGCTTGCGTTGTCACAGTATTTGGTTAATTGATCGTAATCCGAACCGTATAGATACGTGTTCCACTGATAATCATTTTTCGGCTGGAGTTCCCCCCAGGCGAAATAGTCACCGAAATCTTCGGGATTGGTGGCCCCTAGGTTGCATTTGGCCCACTTGACGCTCAGGCCAAGGTCTACGTAAAGGTCTGACGCGTCGGTCACGGCCCAGTTGGTGCCGCCAGTCTCGCTCAGCGCCGGGAAATTATACATCGTGCCTGCCGTGAGGGTTTTGCCCGTGCGGGTCAGGGTGTAGATATTGTCGTCGCTGGCTACCGTGAAAATAAAATCGCCAGCCGCTCCCGGGCTGGTAAGCCGTCCTGCGAAGACGCCGCCGTCGCTGTCGGCGATACCGCTCAGCCGGGCCCCTGCCTGGAGGACATCCTCGGTGATCGTGCCGTCGATACCTACGCTCTTGCAGGCGACAGGCCGTATTTTCGAGCAACCGAAGGTGTAATCGGCAACACTGCTCTCGATCCCGGCCACGTGGATCTGCACCATATCTGCAGGCTTGCCCATCGACAATGTGGCGGTTACAGTAGTGCCGTCCACCGTGTAGTCCTTGCCGGTTTCGAACAGATAGTAGTTGTACACCGGCTTCCCACCGCTGGTGAAAGAGAACTTGCCGTCGGCAAAGGTCACGTCAACCGTAACGGGGAAATGGACCGCGGTCAGTGTCTTCGTGCCCAGGTTGCTGAAATCGGTATCCAGCAAGTCGCCCCCGCCCGAGGCATCGGACCAGCCGGTGCCGGTGCTGTAGGTCATTACCAGGTACTTGGTCTCCAGGCCGTTGAAGAAGACATAAATCTTGTCTCCGTCGGCCCAGCCGGTCTTGGCCGCCTTGGTTTCGAGAACGGTCACATTGAAGGTCATCGGTACACCCTTGTTCTGAGGCGTTTCTTTCTCAGTATTGAGAATTTCTTGGGCGCAGGACATCAAGCCTGCAGCCAGACAAAGAAACAATAAAGCTTTTTTCATCATATTGTCCTCCTGAGATTAAATGTCCTCCCCTTCCCATTGGGGATAAGCTCCGCCACTCGCGCAGACTATACCTTCTTGCCCGACTTCGAAGACCTCCGTCACCGGGGCTTCATAAAAACATTTTTCCGTCCTTTCCATTGATTATCTTTTATTGATTCATTTTCAATGGAAACAAAGATAGGCACGCGCATGCGCAAGAGGAGTCCCAGAACGGATAAACCGGAGTGTCAGAATAGAAAACAGATTGACACACGTATCCGACCTTATTCGAAAAGCTGCTTTTTGGAAAAGCGTCCTATTAAGTAGTTAAGATTACAGATTTCGAAAAATATACCCCCAATAGCCATTGAATTTCGTCAAAAATACTTTGAAAAACAGCTTGCATTTTAGCTTGGAAACTTTGTAACGCTTTGATAGTCAGCGTATCAACGTGCTCTCGTCTGGGGTAAGGCAAAAGGCTTGGACACGACGCGTATGCCGAGCAATCCTTCTCGCCAAACCTCGAAAACGGCTTATGGAGCACAAATACGAGAAATCCATCACTGATACTCCAACCCTTTAACGGCTACACCGATGTTGACGGGAAGTGATTCCATTTTACCCAGTGCTGCCTCCCTGATATAGCTGCTTTTCAGGAAGACGTTGAAGTCCATGGTCATTTCCCAATGCTTCCTCTCCTCTTCCGGCTTTGAGAGAAAGGCAAGCAGCGCGTCTTTGTCGCATCCGACTATCTGGAAGGCGATGAAGTATTTGCCGGGTTCCAGCAGGAGGGCATCTTCGGGCTGGATGTCAAATTCCTGCGGCGCGTCCGATACGGGCACATTGAAGTAAATGGGCTTATGCAGTATGTTGACGAACGGTTCTTTCTTGCCTTCGATGCGGTAAATGTTGATGGATGCGATGCAGCCGGGAATATGGTTACTGCGGACAGAGAGCAGGATGTCTTTCACGAAGAATGGCTTTTTGGCTTGGACTACCGATCCCAATTCCCGTCCTGAAGGATGCTCACTTCGAAGGGCCGTACTGATGGTCCCGATGTTCTTCAGTACATTCATCCCGGGCCGGAGCAAATACTTTTCTTTTGTCTCCCCGCCGATGACGACGGCGGGCGGCAATTCCTGTTCGTGAAGGACGATGACAACGTCTTCGACAGCGCCCGTGACCGGATAGGCGGCTGGCTGATAGGAAACGTGGAAGAACACGACGGTATCGCAAGGAACCTCTATTTCAAACCGGCCATCCACCGTGGAAATAGCCCCGATCTGGAGTTTGGGCACGCCGAGTTGGACGTATTCTATGGCATTGCCTTTATCATCGATGATTCTCCCCTTGACTGTGACACGATTCTGTGCACAGACGCATAGAGGGAAGAGCAATAGTACGGTCAAGAGTTTGATTTTCATCGGATAGGGTGTAAACACTGCCGTCGAATCCCTTTAATCAGAATAGATATCTTCCTCCATCTCAACGCCTTCCGGATCAGGCTGGTAGTCCAGGATGTCGCCGGGCAGGCAACTAAGTACCTTGCAGAGTTTGTTGAGGGTGGAGAAGCGGATGGCCCGGCCTTTCCCGGTTTTGAGCAGGGAAAGGTTGGTCATCGAAATGCCGATCCTTTCGGACAGTTCCGAGAGTTTCATGTGGCGCTCCCAGAGCATTTTGTCGAGGTTGACAATGATCATATGGCGAGATTGCTGTCTTTTGCGGCCAGATAGGCCATTCTATAGAGGCCCGCAAAAAGGAGGATGATGAGGGGGATGAGGATGGTGTTGGAGTCGAGCGTCAACTCCGATTCGCCTTTCACGACGGCGGCGTAATTGGAGTGGACGAAGGCGAGAAGCGCGCCGACCAGTGCGGTCCATCGGATAATCGGGATGTTGGATTTGGGAAAGATCTCACCGTCTTTCAGCCCCTTGTTGATGCGATAAAGGAAAACGGAGCACAGGACGAAAAGAAGGGTAAGGCCGAGGAAACGGGCCGCAATGATAAAGATCTGCCATCCTTTCATGTCCGGAATCCAGGTTATAGGCGTGATAAAATTGTTCAGCCAGAGTAGGGAAATCATCTGCACGTACGTGTAGATAAGTGTTAAGCCGCCGATGGCAAGGATGGCGATGGAGAGCCTCTTGATGCTCTTCTGGGTGGGATTCTTCATATCGTTGTTTTTGTGTTTTGCGATTCCAAGGACAAAGATAATGCCAATTTTATGAAAATCGTAAATTTATATTACGAATAACATAAAATTTGGGGCCGGGTCTCGTCCCTATGGTAGAAGCCCCTCCTTGCTTATGGGCCTATTTGCTGAATGAGCAATAGTCCGCATAGATGTCCCGTACCACATCGTCCCAGTTGTGATAGAGGTCCTTACGGGCAGCGGCACTGACGCGGGAGTATCCTTCCTCATCCGCGAGAATGTCCAGGATGGTGCGGGCATAGTTGTGTTCTCCGCCGGCAGAAATGTAGCCGTTGACACCGGCGGTGACCGTGGCGGCGGTACGGGCTCCTTCCAGGAAGACGGTCGGCGTGCCCTGGCAGGCTGCCTCTATCTGCACAAGCGAATTGGCATCATAGAGCGAAGGAAACAGGAATAGTTTTGCGCGGGAGTACAGTTTCTCCAGCATCGGTTTGTCTGTAAGCCCGCACATCACCACTTCTTCCGTCAGCCCTTCCTGCTTCACGAGCGCGGCGAGTTTTTCCTCGTCCTGCCCCTTTCCTGCAAAGAGCATGCGGAAATTCTTCAGCCCCATTTCCTTTTTGGCAATCGAAAGGGCGCGGATGATGAAGTCTATGTTTTTGATGAAGTTGATTCGGCCGACAAAGAGAAAGACCGTCGCGTCCGAGGGGATTCCATAGGTCTGGTCGACCAGTTTGGCGGCAGCCTCGGGATCTGCAACCGGCTCGTGGTCGGTAGCATTGAGACGCACCTTGCAGGGAACGGTAAGACCGTATTCATTCACATACAAGTCCCGGATTCCGCCGTTGACGGCCCAGCATTCGTCGCATAGGTTGAATACGCGCATGATACCGGCCAGGGCAATATCTACCGCGGGTTTGAATCTGCCGATCAGGGGTTGATTCTCAAAATCCTGCCTGTACTGGCTATGCAGCGTGCCTACGATAGGAATCCCGTGGATTTTGGCGAACAGGGCCCCGGCCAGTCCGATGGAAAAAGGCGAGTGGATATGGACGAAATCAATCCCGCTCAGCAGCAGCAGCGCTTCAAATTTGGGATCCAGCGTCGGTGCCGGGATTTCGTAATCGTTCCCGATGATGGGAACCGACAGGCAACGGACCACTTTATAAGGAAGGGCTTCATCTTCCTCTTTGCTGTAACCGTGCGTCTTCGGGCAGAATACCACCACATCGCAGTAGTTGATCAGTCGGCGGGCATAGTTATCCACCACTTTGATAACACCGTCCACCATGGGATACCAGGTGTCTATAAACAATCCGACTTTCTTCATCTTTCCATCTTTTTGTCCCTCTTCCGGAGGATCCCTTTTTCAAATATAGACATTTTCCTCCAGGCGCAGACCATGCCTTCTTGCCTGACTTTGAGATTGACACCTCTTTCTGTTCCGTCGGGGGCAGAAAGAAGGCGGCAATAAAAGAATAAAAGAGTGAGATTCTCCCGATCGAGGTGTTTTTACTCGATCACAAAACTGCGCGGATAGAAGTCGCTGTAGAAGCGGCCATCGGTGGCGGTGAATTTCATGACGCAGTAGTTCGGATCGGTGACGCCGCCCGGATAGTATTGCTCGTCGCCGTCACGCCAGATCATCTCCTTCGAGGCGGCATCCGTCAGCACGTCCATCGTACCGCGCAGCATGATGCCCTTGAATCCCTCGGCATCGCAGAAATAGAGGCAGGCCTTGGGATTGGCCTTGTAATGAGCCACGCGCAGGGAAAAGGTATTTGTGGTGAAATAGAATACTTTGATGCCCTCCCGAACACGGGGCGACAGCATCGCCTTGGTGCAGGGATAGCCCTCCGTGTCCACGGATGAAATGAAGGCAACGGGCAGCGTGTCAGCCATTTTGCCGATGAGTTCCTTTACGCCGGCCAGGGCAGGATTCTCTGGCGCTGAATCCGAGATCGTCAGTTCTTTACGCCAACGTTTCAGATGCGGGAAATACATCTTCATCTGGCCGATGTATTCTTCCTTCGTGATGGGATTCGGCAGTCCTTTGTTCACCTCGTCCACGAATTGGGCACAGTGTTCAATCATCTCGTCCATCGTGCAGTCCTGCAGGAATCTGCCATCTTTGAAGCAGTAGATGCAATAGTCTTCATTCTTGCTCCCGTCGGCATTGGTGCCAAGGATTTCATCTGTGAGCGGCATTCCGCAGCTCTGGCAAAACTTCTGTTCCATGCGCTTATTCATCTATTTTAAAAAATCAGATCTCTAATTGTCAAAGGGCCGGATTTCAGCCCTACTCATGGATCCGGCAGATCATTCGGCCGGAGCTCAGGGCTACCTCGAGCCCCAGGAGGCGGTGGTCATCTTCGGATGAGCGCCAGAGATGGATTTCTTTGCCGCTTCCGTTTTCCATCAGGCCGCGTTCGGTCATCTGCAGAAGGAGGCGTTCGGCATCCTGGCCCGGAAACTTTTCGTCTTCTTCGCCCTGAAAGACAAGGCGGGCCGCATACGATTTGGCGGCCATCAGGATGTGCATGTCGATGGGCTCGTCCTCAATCTCGACAAAGCGGACGAAATGCAGCAGGGAGAGCAGATCCATGGTCCGGCCATCCAGCGGGAATGTCTTGTTTTCGGGAGGATCGTCGCCTTGGACCGTCGTTGATTCAATGACGTTTTTGTCAGCGCGGAACACGTATTCGTATTTACCTTCCTTGCCGCTGTATTTGAAAGGATTGACAAAGTAAAGCGGGGCCAATTCGGATCGGGAGAAATAGGTTTCCGCCAGGTAGTCCGAACTGATGAACAGCCGGAAGACCGGTGTCGGTTGGACGACGGCTTTCGAGTGATAGGTCGGTACCCCGTTCCAGGACTCTTTTTCCCAGCTGATGGTCGCCGTCGCGACTTTGGTGGTGATGGCGCCGAGCTTATAGTGTACATCATAACTTACCGTTCCCAGGGATTCGGCAGGAACGCTGCCGGCCCCGAGAACGGTCGTTGAGGCAAGGATTGCCAGCAGGAGAAGCGGAAACTTAAGCTTTCGGTTCTTGCGGCACATCTTTTTTGTCCTTCAGGCTGTCGATCTTGTCTTTTGCCTTGTCCATCAGGTTTTCGGCGTTCTCTTTCATTTCGGCGAACACCTCTTTGGCCTTCGGCGCAGCTTTGTCGTACAGATTCTTGGCGTTTTCTTTCATTTCGCCGGCGACTTCTTTCATTTTCTCACCGGCCTTACCGGCTGCATACTTGATTTTCTCATCAAGCGTCACTTTGCCGTCACCGTTGAGGTCGCGGGGATCCTTGCAGCATTCTTCTTTCTTTTCTTCACACATGGTAAATGGTATTAAAAGGTTGACATTATTCTTTGTACAGGCCGCTGCGGGAGAGCAGGTGGTCGAGGTTGGCGATGCCGTAGAGGACCACGGCCGTCACGACGGCGGAGTGTTCCATATACTCGGGAATCAGCTTGTTGAAGATATCCCTTTCGGTGTGCCAGATTTCGCCGTATTCGAAATTATAACCCTTCGGGTCGGATTCGCGGAAGGAGATGGTCGGCACACCGTTCATGGCGAAATAGGCATGGTCGCTGCCGCCTGCCCGCGTGGGACGGGGCTGCGGCTGGCCTTCCCGCTTGTTGACGGTGAAGGGGAAGTCCGGGTTGAGGTTCTCAAGCGGTTTGCAGATGGACACATAATCATCATACATGGCCGGCGGGACCGTCACGCTTGTGGCACAGAGCGGGCCGCCGTCGCGGTTGATGTAGTTGGAGATCTTGTCGAGCGGCACGGTCTTGTTTTCCACGAAGAACTTCGACCCCAGCAGACCGAATTCCTCACCGGTCCAGACACAGAAGAGGATCGTGCGTTTGGGTTTCGCACCGGAGGTGGCCAGCAGGCGGGCTGCTTCCATTGTCACGGAGACACCGTTGCCGTCGTCCACAGCACCCTGGGCCCCGTCATACGCATCGAGGTGGCCGCCGGCCAGCACGTATTCCTTCGGATACTTGCTGCCGCGCAGGATACCGATCACATTGTGATATTTCACCGGACCGCGGTAGAAATGGTTGCGGATGTCGAATTCCAGCTGGAAGATATCTTTGCGTTGTACTTTCTCCTTGATCACCTTGAACTGGGCCTCGTCGAGCATGATGTCGCAGACGGTCGGCAGGTTTTCCATCGTGATGTCGTAGCAGCCGGCGCGGTCGTACATGATTTTCAAGGGAACGGCGGCTGAACGGATGAAGCCGAGCACACCGGCTTGCACCATCTCCTGATAGAACGGGGCCGTGGTCTTTTCGTATTCGAGGAGTTTCTTGGGCTCGCTGTCGCGATGCTCGTAGTTCCAGCGGCGGATCTCGTTGTTCTGGCGGTCGATCTCCTCGTTCTTGGCGATGGCTTCAGCGCGCTTCTCGTTGTCAGCCGGCGTCGTATGGAGCGCCATGCCGTCGGATTCGGCATCCAGCAGCACCCAGGCGCCTTTGAGCGCACCTTTCATCCGGTCGAATTCCCGGCGGCTCTTCGGCTCAATCAATACATGGCCGGTCTGTTTGCCTTTGGTCCCGGCGGTATAGGAGGGCGTGGCAAAATGCAGGTTCATCCCGTCCTCGCTGAGCATGCGGCCGAACCAGGGCCCCCGGTTGAAACCGACATTGATCTCTCCGGCTTCCTGGACCATCACTTCGAGGCCCCACGACTCGAACTGTTCTTTGACCCAGGCTTCCGCCTCGGTGAGGGCTGCGGAGCCGATGAGCCGGCCGCCAATGCGGTTGGCCAGGAAATCAGCGTGTTCCATTGTCCGGTTGTCGGTGGTGCCGGTCTCGATGATTTTCTTGACGACTTTGTCTTGCGCGTAAGCGCTCAGGGAGCAGCAGATGGCCACGGCGGCCAGGAGTGCGAAAGAAGCGATTCTCTTCATGGTGGGAGTTTTTAGCATAACTCCACAAAGATACGAAAAAATCTACGATTCGATGCAGATGCAAGGTTTGCAAAATATTAAAAAATATCAATTTGTATGGCGTGAAATTTGTTGTATTTTTGCGCCTTCATAAATTGTGTATCTAAACGATTCGGAATGAAAAAAATCGTACTTACAATAGGAGTTTTCGTTCTCTGTACGGTGCTCGCACTTCCCGCCGGCGCACAGTCCCCTTCCCAGAAAGTCGCTTTCTCGCTCGCCGAGGCGCAGGCCTATGCCATCGACCACAACCGGACGCTGGCCAATGCTTCGATAGACATCCAGAAAGCCCAGGCGAACAAATGGAAGTCGATCGCCAGCATGCTCCCGCAGGTCAGCGCCAGTTCATCGTATTCCAACAGTCTGGGTTACAAGATGGATCTGGGTCCGATGAAGATTTCCATGACGCCGTACATGACCTTCAACATATCGACGACCGTCGCCTTGAACGGAGCCCAGGTCGTCTCGCTCGGGATTGCGAACATCTCGCGCCGGATGGCGGACATTACGCTGGAAAAGACCGAAAAGCAGATTGCCGACCAGGTGGAGACCTTGTATTTTTCCGCCCTTGTGACCGAAGAGACGATCCGGCTGCTGGAAGAGAATCTGGCCAGCATGCAGAAATTGCATGCCATCACCCAGAATTCCGTGGATGTAGGCGTGGCGGAGCAGACCGATGCCGACCAGCTGCAGGTGCAGGTGGCTACGATGGAAAGCACCATCAAGACTTCCCAACGCTCCCTGGAGATGATCTACAACTCCCTTCGGCTCCAGCTCTGCCTCGACGAGGATGTGGATATCGTGCTCACCCAGGGCATCGACGACCTGCTGAACATGAATACGACCTCCGACCTGCTGGCCACGGAGTTTGACATCAACAGAAATTACGACTACCAACTCCTGAAAGAGAGTACGGAACTGGCACGCAAGCAGATAGCGCTGACCGGCTGGACCAACGGCCCGACCGTGAGCGTGTACCACCAGTACAACGCGCGCCACAACTTCAGCGACGAGGCGACGATGAACATGACACCGCCCAACATGCTGGGCGCCCAGCTCAACATTCCGCTCTTCGCCTTCGGGAAGAACTATGCGGCCATCAAGGACGCGAAACTCGCGTACAAGAAGCAGCTCAATACCCTCGAAGACACGGAGCTGGCCCTCAATGTCCAGCACAGTCAGTTGCTCTACAACCTGCGCAGTGCCATCGAGAAGTATGAGATCCAGAAGCAGAATGTGGACGTGGCCAAGCGTGTCTTCGACAACATCGCCAAGAAATATGAGTTCGGCGTGGCCTCCAGCCTCGACGTGACCAACTCCGGCACCAACCTGATCGCCGCCCAGAGCAGCTACGTACAATCCCTGCTCGAGATCGTCAACGCGCAGATTTCCCTCGAACAACTCTTGAATAAATAGCAATCCGATATGAAGCACAGATTTTTCCCTGTATGGATCCTGGCCGCGGCCGTCGCTGTCACCGCCTGTGGCGGCAAACAGACGCAACAGGTGATGGAACAGCGCGCCCAACTGGTTGAGACAGCGCCGCTCGCCGTGTCAGACATTTCCCGCGAACTGGAATTCTCCACCACGCTGCAGGGCTGGCAGACCCTCAATGTCGCCCCGTCCCTGACCGGCAAGATCGAACACATCTACGTTGAAGTAGGTACTACGGTGGGTGCCGGTGCCAACCTGGTGCGGATGGACCAGAACCAATACACAACCACAAAACTTACGTACACCAACCTGGGCGTTGAGATGCAGCGCATGGAATCGCTTCGCGAGAGTGGCGCCGTGTCCCAGCAGGTTTACGACCAGACGCGGCTCAGCTACGAGCAGACCAAGGAAACCCTGGAATTCCTGGAGAAGAACACGTATGTGAAGGCACCTTTCGCAGGGGTGATTTCTGCCAAGAATTACGAGGACGGCGAGCTCTACAGCGGCCAGCCGATTCTCGTGCTGACCCAGATCTACACGCTCAAGGCCCTGATTTCCATTCCGGAAAACTATTATCCCAATGTGAAGAAGGGCATGGCTGTCACGCTTTCCTCCGAGATCTATCCCGGCGAGACATTCCCCGCCACGATCGACATTGTGTATCCGACCGTCGATCCGGCATCTCATACCTTCCAGGCCCGGCTCCGCATCCCGAACAGCGCCTTGAAACTCCGTCCGGGCATGTATGTCAAGACCAAGATGTCCATGGGCATGGCCCGTGCGATGGTGGTGCCTTACCAGTCCGTCCTCAAGCTGACGGGCTCGAATGACCGTTATATCTTCCTGGATGACGGCGGCATGGCCAAACGTGTTTTCGTGAAACTCGGCCAGCGCTTCGACGAGAACATCGAGATCATCAGCGATGAATTGCAGGAGGGCGACCGGCTTGTCGTCGTTGGCCAGGCCAAACTGGTGGATGGTTCGAAACTCAACATAGCAGGAGAGAACGCCCAATGAGTATCTACAAGTCAGCCATTGAAAAGCCGGTTACAACGGCGCTGATTTTCGTGGCGGTGATCGTCATCGGCGTGTTCTCGCTGTCGCGCCTGCCGATCGACCAGTTCCCGGAGATGGATCCGCCGTTCATCACGGTGATGACCACCTACGCCGGAGCCTCCGCCAGCGAGATCGAGACCAATGTGACCAAGCTCATCGAAAACAGCCTCACCTCCGTCGATGGCCTGAAAGAGTTGACATCTTCCTCACGCGATAACATGTCGGTAGTATCCGTCGAGCTGGAGTGGGGGACAGACCGGGACGAAGCATCCAATGACATCCGATCGTTCATAGACATGGTCAAGAGCAACCTGCCTGACGGTTGCTCGAGCCCGGTGATGTTCAAGCTCAATTCGAGCCTGATGCCGATCATCCAGTATTCCGTGATGGCGAAGGAAAGCTATCCCGGCCTGGAGAAGATTCTCAACGACGAGGTGGTGCCGCAGCTCAACCGCATCGAGGGCATCGGTTCCGTGTCGGTGTCAGGCGCCCCGGACCGCTATGTCTATATCGACATCGACCAGGCCAAGCTCGACGCCTACAACCTGACCCTTGAGCAGGTGGCCAATGCCGTGAGCGTCAATAACCTGAATTTGTCGAGCGGTACGGTCAAGATGGACCGCCAGCAGTACCAGATGCAGGTGCGCGGCGAGTACCAGCAGAGTGCCGACATCGCCGACATCGTTGTCTCTACCACGATGTTGGGCCAGAAGGTCTTTATCCGCGACCTGGCCTCTGTGCGTGATACGATCAAGGATCTCTCACTCGATGAGAAAGTGGACAGCAAGGAAGCCGTCCGTCTTATGGTCGCCAAGAAGTCAGGATCCAATACCGTGCAGGTTTGCAAGGACGTGCGCAAGGAACTTGCCCGCATCGAGAAGACCCTTCCGTCTGACGTCCAGATCAAGATGATCTACGACTCGTCGGAAGAGATCGAGAATGCCATCAGTTCCCTGGAAGAATCCATCCTCTACGCCCTGTTGTTCGTGGTGCTGGTCGTGTTCTTCTTCCTGGGCAAGTGGCGCGCCACGCTGATTATCGGCATAACCATCCCGATCGCGCTGATCGTGGCCTTCGTCTATCTGATGCTCACCGACAGTTCGCTCAACATCATCTCGCTGTCCGCCCTGACGGTGGCCATCGGTATGGTGGTGGACGACTCCATCGTGGTGTTGGAAAATATCACCAAACATATTGACCGGGGTTCTTCGCCGCATGAAGCAGCCATCTACGCTACCAACGAGGTGTGGACCTCCGTCATCGCTACGACGCTCGTCATCGCGGCCGTGTTCATTCCACTCACGATGCTCACCGGCCTGGCCGGCATCCTCTTCAAGGAACTCGGCTGGATTGTGACCATCGTGGTCTCGACCTCGACCCTGGCGGCCATTTCCCTTATCCCGATGCTTTGTTCGAAGATGCTCAAGGCCCGCGAAGTCCGGATCGACGAGAACGGCCAGTTGATCGAAGGCAAAGAGAAGAGGACCTGGTACGACCGCATCGTGGTCGCTTTCCTCGACAAAGTGGACAAGGCTTACGCCAACCTCCTGCGCTGGTGCTTGACGCACAAGTTGATCACCATCCTGATTGCCATCGCTTTCTTCGTGGTGTCGATGCTCCCGATGTTTTCGGGCAAGATCGGTACGGAGTTCATGCCGACCAGCGACAACGGCCGCTTGAGCGCTACCATCGAACTGCAGCGGGGCACCCGCATCGAAGAGACGGTCAAGACCGCCCGTGTCCTGGAAGACCGGATTCGCGAACTGGTCCCGGAGGTCCAGCGTATCTCCACTTCGGCAGGTTCGAACGACGAGAGTTCTGTCGGTGCCCTCTTCTCTTCGACCACCAACTACAAGATCCAGATGACGGTGGTCTGCAACAAGAAATACGAACGTACGCGTTCCATCGAGCAGATCGCCGAGGTAATCCGAGCCGAACTCGGCAATTATCCGGAGATCATCGAGTATCAGGTCAATGCTTCCGGAGGTATGGGCGGTGGCGGCCGTTCCACCGTGGATGTGGAGATTTACGGCTATGACTTTGATGAGACCAACATCCTCGCAGAAGAGATCCGCCAGGCTATTGTAAGCAATGTGCCCGGCGCCCGCAACGTCCGCGTCTCCCGCGACAAGGACCGTCCGGAACTCAAAATCACCCTTGACAAGGAAAAAGCCGCCCTGCACGGTCTCAATACGGCGACGGTGTCGCAGTACATCCGCAACCGCGTGACGGGTTTCACGGCCGGTTTCCTGAAAGAAGACGGCGACGAATACAACATTGTAGTTCGCCTCAAGGAGGAGGACCGCAATTCCATCACCGACATCCAGGACCTCACGATTCCGACTGCGACAGGCGCCCGCATCAAGTTGAGCGAGATCGCTACGATCGAGGAATACTGGGCGCCGCAGACCATCGACCGCAAGAGCCGCCAGCGCTATGTGCGCGTCATCTCGATGCCTTATGAGACATCGCTTGGCGAACTGGCTGGTGCCATTCAGGCGCAGGTTGACCAGATTCCGCATCCCTCGGGCATTTCCGTGGTGCTGGCCGGCGACTTCGAAGACCAGCAGAAGACCTTCAAGGACATCTTTTCCCTCTTGCTGCTGATCATCCTGCTGGTGTATATCGTGATGGCTTCGCAGTTCGAGAGCCTCGGCAAGCCGGCCGTGATCCTGCTCTCCATCCCGTTCGGTCTTTCCGGTGTGGTGCTGGCACTCTGGATCACGGGTACTTCGCTCGACATGATCGGCGCCCTGGGCGTGGTGATGCTCGTGGGTATCGTGGTCAAGAACGGTATCGTGCTGGTGGACTACATCAACCTGATGCGTGACCGGGGCCATTCGCTCAACGAAGCAATCGCCCTTTCGGGTGCCTCGCGTCTGCGCCCGGTGCTTATGACGGCCTTCACGACGCTGCTCGGTATGCTCCCGATGGCCCTCAGCGGCGGTGAGGGTTCCGAAATGTGGCATCCGCTCGGCATCGTGGTGATCGGCGGCCTGCTGGTCTCGACCTTCGTCACGCTGATCATCGTGCCGGTGGTTTACGGCATGATCTCCCGCCACGGTGAACGCGACAAGGAAGAGAAGCGCCGCAAGGAATTTATCTTTATGCAATTGAATCCGGATCAGGAGGCAGCGAAATGAAAAGTGTCTTTATCGTCTTCAATCAGGCCTTCACGTCCCGCGTAGAGTATATGCTGGATGAATTGGGCATCAGAGGTTTCACTTTCTTTGAACAGGTGCAGGGACAGGGTTCCGTGGACGGCGAGCCGCGCCGCGGCACGCATACCTGGCCTGAGATGAACTCGGCCGTCATGACGGTAGTCCCGGATGACAAGGTGGATGAACTGCTGCTGACTGTCCGCAAACTCGACGCCCGCAACAAATCCGTGGGTGTCCGCGCTTTTGTATGGAACATCGAACAAAGCGTGTAATTGAAAATTTTTGACTACCTTTATCGCAGAATTCTAAAAACTAACGATTGAATATGGCACAAGCATTAACCGATTCCAATTTCGACGAAATCGTCACCACGGGTGAACTTCCTGTTGTCGTGGATTTCTGGGCCACCTGGTGCGGTCCTTGCCGGATGATCTCCCCGATCATCGACAAAATGGCTGAAAAATATGCCGGCAAAGTGAATGTCGTCAAATGCAATGTTGACGAGAGCACGGCCATTCCGATGAAGTTCGGTATCCGCAACATTCCGACCATCCTCTTTTTCAAGGGCGGCGAGTTGGTTGACAAGACGGTCGGCGCTGTTCCGCAGGCCGAAATTGAAAAGAAAATCGAAGCATTACTCTAAATTTATACCGTAAGATGAAAAAACTCGCATTTGTCCTGGTGAGCCTGTTCCTGTTGGGAAGCGTGGCCGCCCATGCACAGCACGCCATCGTCAAAGGTGGTTTCAACTACACGAACGCCACCATCGAAGGCATGAAGGCCGGCAAGTCTGGCTGGCAGGTCGGAATCGGTCTTCAGACCGAGGCCTGGACCGGTTTCTCGCTGCAGCCTGAAATCATTTACAAAGTCAAGGGTGTTACGCTCGAAGATGCCACCAAGGTTTCGATGAACTACATCGAGGTTCCTGTCAATGTACAGTGGGGTCCGGACTTGCTGATTGCACGTCCTTTCATCTTCGCCTCCCCGTTCATTGGCTACAACCTCGGAACGAGGTTCTCGAAAGAGAGCACGATTGCCGATACCATCAACAGGAACTTCCACCGTTTCGAGTATGGCCTTGGCCTCGGTCTGGGTATCAACGTGTGGAAACTGCAGATCACCGGCAAGTACAACTGGAATTTCGGCCGGATTACGAACTGGTCCGATGCCGCGAACAACGTCAAGGGTCTGGACCCGGCCGGCCGCACGCTTGAGATCTGCGTCGGCTTACTGTTCTTCTAGTCGTTTGTACAAGGAGATCCAGCATTTTTTGGGGCAGTCGTGGACGGATTTCCAGCGGCTTTTTGCGGAAAGCCTTTCCACGGACATTCCCTTGCTCGCCAAGGCCAACCGTTTTATCCTGGACCACGGCGGCAAGAAATTGCGACCCACTTTCGCGCTGCTCATTGCAAAAGCCCTCAGCGGGCTTTGCAATGAGCGCGTTGTTTCTTGTGCGGCTGCGGCAGAGTTGCTGCACACGGCCACGCTGATGCACGACGACGTGGCCGACAATGCCCCGACCCGCCGGGGCGTTCCGACCGTGATGGCGCTCTATTCGCCTACCACGGCCGTCCTGTTGGGTGATTTCTGGCTCTCCCGGGCCATGAATCTGATCATCGACCATCCCGACAAGCGGGTACTCCATATCTTTTCAAAATGTCTGGGCGACCTCGCGGAAGGCGAGATGCTCCAGTTGGAGAAAGCCCAGCGGGCCGATACGACCGAAGAAGACTACCGGCGGATTATCTACAGCAAGACAAGCTCGCTTTTCGAGGCAGCCATCGTCAGCGCCGCCTATTCGGTCGAAGCGGATGCAGACACGATTGACAGTTGCCGCCGCTATGCCTATCACATCGGTCAAGCCTTCCAGATGATGGACGATATCCTCGACTATTCGCCGGAACTGGCTATCGGCAAGCCAGTCGGACAGGATTTGCTGGAAAAGAAAGTTACCTTACCGCTTTTCGGGCTGTTCGCACGGGCCCCCAAATCGGTCGCGCGCGAGATTCGCCGTCGCCTTCGCAATCCCGATCCGGAATTGGTCCCCGATGTCTTCGCCCTGGTCAGCCAGTACGACGCTTTGGATTATGCCCGCCAGCGGCTTGCCGTGGAAATCCGCCAGGCCGAAGAGGCTCTCGCGCCGCTGCCGGCGTCCGAAGCCAAAGATTATCTGTTGAAAATGGCCGCTCAAATGGCCGTCAGGACCGCGTAAGCGTCTTGTAGGTCTGCTCGAAAGGTTCCTGGTCCCATTCGGGTTCGACCAGGGTACCTGCATTGTCCAGGCGGAAGGCCAGATAGGTGATGGGAATGCCTTGCGCCCGGAAATTCTTTTCGTAAAAAGTCTGGATGGAAAGCAGCTCGTCGGCCCGGCCGCTGCCATAGATGTCTTCGTTGTGTTCCAGCACAGTCAACCCGTTGCATCGGGCCGTCTCCAACGTGAAATGATGCAGCAGGCGGCTGTCGGTCTTCAAGTGGATGATGCCTTCCGGGGCCAGCATGCGCCGGTAGCTTTCCAGGAAGCGGGGATGGGTGAGGCGCTTGCGGGGCTTGCGCTCCTGCGGGTCGGCGAAGGTAATCCAGATTTCGGAGATTTCATCGGGCCCGAACAGCGACTCAATGAATTCTATCCGCGTGCGAACGAAAGCTACGTTGCCCAAGGCGTGCTGTGTCGCGTATTTGGCGCCTTTCCAGAGCCGGGCGCCTTTGATGTCGATACCGATGTAATTCTTATCAGGGAAGCGCTCCGCCAGAGCGATGGTGTATTCGCCTTTGCCGCAACCCAGCTCCAGCACGATGGGGTGGTCGTTGTGGAAGACTTGTGCCCGCCAGTTTCCTTTCAGAGGATGGTCTTTGCCCAGCACTTCTTCCGTCGTGGGCTGCACCAGGCAGGCGAAGGTCTCGTTTTCTGCGAATTTTCTCAGTTTACCTTTTCCCATAGTTGTTTTCGTAAGAAATGCCGATGCCGTAGATGGCGTCGAGCAGGGACGGGTCGGTCGGCGTGATGGAGATTTGCCAAGTGCCGGCTTCGGCTCCCCGAACTGGGACGACCGGTTTCCAGGCCCATTCGCAGTCGACCACTGAGCCGCTGCCTTTCTTCAGTTGGGTGACACTGTTTTCTGTTACGTGAAACACCGTCCGTTCGATGCTTGTTTCCCCGGCCGGTGTAGTCGTCCGGATGTCGAGGGGAAGTTGCAGATCGGGCAGCCGGCTTGTTACAAGCCGGGCGGCCAGGCCGATGGCATAGGTTCCGGTCGAGTCCTGCAGATCGAGGCTGAAGTTGTAATTGCCCTGTTGCGTGCGGGCTGTTTCCGTCGAGACAAAGAAATAATCGCCGGTCGGCTTGGCACAGCCAGTCAGCAGCATCAGCAACCCCATGAAGAGGCCTATGCGGCACAGGCTATTTTTGCCCGCCGCCCCCATTGCCGGATCTCCTTCGGTTGTTATTGTTGTTGTTGTTGTTGCCCGGATTGTTGTTCTTGCGGCCGTCCTTCTTTTTCCGGTTGTTGCGCCGTTTCTTCTGCTCGTCGAAACGGGTGATGCTGTCGTCTCCGACAGCGCTGATGAATTCCGTCTGCTTGACGGCAGGGCCACTCGCCTGCAGGGAAGCGGGCTTGATGCCTTTCCGGTTCTCCGCCAGAATCTCCCGGACACGGCTGGCGGGCAGGGGATAGAGGTTGGACAGGCTGCCCTGTTCGTACGAGAAATACATCGTACCGGCCAGGATATCGGTTTTCATCAGCCAGGCGGGGCCGTCTTCCAATTCAATCGGTCCGCGAAGCTCGGGCAACTGCCGCTGGGCGTCCACATAAGTGGAGGCCTCGTAATTGATGCAGCATTTGAGCTTGCTGCATTGGCCGGCCAGTTTCTGCGGATTGAGCGAGAGGTCCTGGCAGCGGGCGGCCTGTGTGGTGATCGACTGGAAATCCGACATGTATTTCGAGCAGCAGAGTGCCCGGCCGCAAACGCCGATACCACCGATCAGGCCGGCTTCCTGCCGGGCCCCGATCTGCTTCATCTCGACCCGGATATGGAATTCTTCCGCAAAGTCCTTGATCAACTGGCGGAAGTCCACGCGTTCGTCGGCAATGTAGTAGAAGATGGCTTTCGTGCCGTCGCCCTGGAATTCCACGTCGCCGATCTTCATCTCGAGCCCAAGCCGGGCTGCCAGTTGGCGGGCACGGATCATGGTCTTGTGCTCGCGGGCGATGGCTTCCTGCCAGCGCTCGATGTCGAGGATCTTGGCTTTGCGGTAAATCCGCCGGAATTCGTAGGTATCGGGGTCGATGTGGTGACGGGCCAGTTGCTCGAGTACGACAGGGCCCTCCAGTGTCACGATGCCCAGGTCGTGCCCGTTCTGGGCCTCTACGACCACCAGGTCTCCCTTTTTGATGATCTGCCCGGAGGTGTTCCGGAAATAGATTTTGCGAGTGTTCTTGAACCGGACCTCGTACAGGTCATCGTACGGGCTCTGGTGGATACCCTCCATCCAGTTGTAGCTGCTCAGTTTGCAGCAGCGGGGATTGTACTGGATCTTCAGTTCGCCGATTGGCGTCCGCTCCACTTCACAACCGCGGGAGCAGTCATATAATCTCGTTCCTTTTTCTTTGACAGCAGTGTCCATAAGCTATAAGGCTAACAGCAGCCGGTTGCCCAGGTCGCAGAACGTCAGTTTCGGGTTGACGTTGCTTCCGATGGCGGCCAGCGTTCCTTCGAGGGCCGCAAAGGCCTTCTCATAGAAAGCAGGCTTGACCTTCGCCGCAAAGTCACGGATCGTGGCTTCTTCTTGCGGTGACAGGTCGGCCAGGTCGTGGAGACCATTGGCAACCAGGTATATTTTTCTTACATAGTTTTCCATATACAAGCACCATTCCCGCTGCTTTTCCCGCCCCAGGTCGGCAAGCATTTCCCACTGCGGGAACAGGTCGATGATGCGTTTCGCCAGGCCGGCTTCCAACATCGAACGGGCGATTTCGCGGAATTCCGCATCGTCCGGTACTGTTCCGCCGGTCAGCCGGCGCTGTTCGCGGGTAAGCGGCAGCAGGCGGATGGGCTGGCAGCGAGAACGGATGGTCGGGAGCAGGCGTTCCGGATTGTGCGATACCAGCAGGAAAAGCGTCCCTTGCGGCGGCTCTTCCAGTAGTTTGAGCAGTTTGTTGGCCGCATCGAGGTTCATCTTTTCCGGCAGGAAGATGATCATCGTCTTCCAGGCGCCCTCGGCCGCCCGGAGCGACAACTTCTCGAAGATCCGCCGGGCTTCCTGCACGCTGATCAGGCCGCTCTTGTTCTCTATACCGATGGCGTCGTAGAGCTGCTGCTCCGTGAAATAGGGGTTCGACAGGGCCAGTTCGCGGAAAGCCGGCAGGAAATAGTCGGAGATGGGTCCTTTCTTCTCACTTTCGGACAGCGCGTTGCTGCTGCTTACCGGGAATACGAAATGCAGGTCGGGGTGGATCAGTTTCTGGTACTTATGGCAGGAGGAGCAGACACCGCACGAATCATCTCCCTGCCGGTCCCGGCAATTGACATACTGGGCGAGGGCCAGGGCAAAAGCAAAGGCTCCGCCGCCATTCTCTTCCGTCAGCAGAATGGCGTGCCCCAGACGGTTCCCCTGAACCATCTTGACCAGCGACTCCTTGAGCGCTTCGTTCCCTATGATTTCCGAGAAGCGCATAATCGTACAAAGTTATATAAAAAATCGGAGTCTTACAATGCGGCCAGGATGAGAATCTGGGCGGAGACCACGCGCAGGAACATCGTGAGCGGATAGACCGTGGAATAGCTCACGGCCGGAATGTCGTTGGGCGAGCTGCTGGTGACGAAAGACAGGGCAATCGGATTGGTCATACTGCCCGCCAGGGTGCCTACCAGCGCGAAATAGTTGAGTTTGAATACCAGACGTCCGAGAAGGCCCATCACCAGCACAGGGATGACCGTGATCAACACGCCGTAGCCGACCCAAACATAGCCGCCGCCCGCCAGGGTGCTCACGAACTCCGGACCGGCCGAGAGCCCGACAGCAGCCAGGAAGAGCGAGATACCGATCTCGCGCAGCATGAGGCTGGCGCTGATGGTCGTGTAGGTGACCAGATGGAAACGGGCGCCGAAGCGGCTCAGCAGGATGGCAACGATCAGCGGACCGCCGGCCAGGCCAAGTTTCACCGGCAAGGGGATGCCGCTGATGTGGAACGGGATCATACCGACCAGCACACCCAGCAGGATGCCGATGAACATCGGGACGATGTTGGGTTCGCGCAGGCGTTTC
Organism: Bacteroidales bacterium; assembly: GCA_017509755.1. Taxonomy (GTDB): domain Bacteria; phylum Bacteroidota; class Bacteroidia; order Bacteroidales; family UBA932; genus Cacconaster. The sequence goes on along the minus strand of JAFWOY010000005.1, from coordinate 33,750 downwards.
TGTGAATTGCCCAGCATGCCGGCCACCTCCTGGATGGCGCTTTCCGCACCCACCACGGTCACGCGGTCGCCGAGCAAAAGTTCCAGCGACGGGGATGCGATGAGGTCGACACCCGAACGGTTGACGCGCGTCACGTTGACTTTGAAATGTTTGCGCAGCTGCAGCGAGCCCAGTTGCTTGCCGTTGATGCTGTTGCGCGTGACCAGGATGCGGCGGGACACGAGTTCCGTGTTCTTGCTCTGTTCATCCCAAGCTTCCTGCGGCATTTCGATCTGCTGGCCGAGGAATGCGACCACGGCCTCTGTATCGCGCGGATCCGAGACGAAGAAAACCTTGTCACCCAGCGAAATAACTGTCTGCGCATCGGCCAGTTCCGGCGCGGAGCCTTCTTTCAGCACACGGGAGATGACGAAAGACCGGTTCAGCAATCGCGCCAGTTCCCACACTTTTTTGCCGCCCAACTGCGGATTGGTGATGACGACCGTGATGCGGTCGGGTTCGTGCGTTTCGATAACATGCTCCTTGTGCAGGCGCTCGTCCTCCTGGACAGGATCGACCCGGAAGATCTTGCGAAGCACGATCAGCGAAACGATCAAACCGATGACGCCCAGTGGATAGGCGACGGCGTATCCCAAGGCGATGGAGGGCTCATTGACCCCCATCGTGTCGAGATAGGTTTGCTGGGCGGAACCCAGGGCGGGCGTATTGGTCACGGCGCCCGACATGACGCCGGTCAGCGTCACGAGACTTGTGCCGCTGGCCAGAGCGATCAGGCAGGTGACCAGGATACCGATAAGCAGTACTCCGATTGAGACCAGATTCAGCTTCAGTCCATTTTGTTTGAGTGAAGAGAAGAAACCAGGGCCGACCTGCATACCTACTGAATAGATAAACAGGATTAGACCGAATTCCTTGACGAACCCCAGCACTTTCGGATCGATGCCCATCTTGAAATGGCCGAAAGCGATGCCGACGAAAAGAATCCAGGTCACCCCCAGCGTGATGCCACCGATTTTGACTTTTCCCAACAGGGTGCCGATTGCAATGGTGGCAGCGAGGATGAATATGATGTGGGCCGTGCCGGTCCCGAAAAGCAATTCTGCGAACATAGGCGGCGAATATCCGGACTTTTCCGCAAAGATACGCTTTTTCGACCAAGCGATGATACAACGTAGGATTCTTTTTTCTACCTTTACCAACGAAATGAAGAGAATGAACAACAACAATTGGTGGTGGTGCTTGCAACTGAATTAGTCGCGAGGTACCAGCCATTTGTTTAAACCCATAAAACGTTCAAGGCCTGTCGGACTCGCGACAGGCCTTTTTTCGTGGGCGATATTTGAAACAAATCCAAACAATTATAAACGTTTAAAAACACAAAAGCCATGAAACAGAAAAAATTCCTGCTCCCGGAGAGCGAAATCCCGACCCACTTCTTCAACATGCAGGCCGTCATGCCCAACAAGCCCCTCCCGATCCTCAATCCGGCCACGAAGCAGCCGCTCAAGGTCGAAGACCTCTATCCGATCTTCTGCGAGGAATGTGCGAAGCAGGAACTCAACCAGACCGACGAATGGATCCCCATTCCGGAGCCTGTGCGCGAGCAGTACGCAGCCTACCGCTGCACCCCGCTTGTGCGGGCTTATGAACTGGAGGAAGCCCTCGGCACGCCGGCCCACATCTATTTCAAGAATGAAAGTGTCAGCCCCGCCGGCAGCCACAAACTCAATTCCGCCCTTGCCCAGGCCTATTATGCCAAAGCCCAGGGTGTGACCAACATCACCACTGAGACCGGCGCTGGACAGTGGGGTGGTGCCTTGTCCTATGCGGCCAAGAAGTTCGGGGTCGAACTGGCTGTCTATATGGTAAAGGTAAGCTATGAGCAGAAGCCCTATCGCCGTTCCATCATGCAGACCTTCGGCGCTGCTATCACTCCGTCGCCGTCCATGTCCACCCGTGCCGGCAAGGACATCCTGACGATTAACCCGAATGACCGGGGCTCGCTGGGCTGCGCGATCTCCGAGGCTATTGAACTGGCCGTCACTACGCCCAACTGCAAGTACACCCTCGGTTCCGTACTCAACCACGTGTGCCTGCACCAGTCCATCATCGGTCTGGAAGCCGAGAAGCAGATGGCACTTGCGGGTGAGTATCCCGACATCGTGATTGCCTGCTTCGGCGGCGGTTCCAATTTCTCAGGCATCGCCTATCCGTTCATGCGCCACAATATCCAGGATGGCAAGAAGACCCGTTTCATCGCCGCCGAGCCGACCTCCTGCCCGAAACTGACCCGAGGCAAGTTCGAATACGACTTCGGAGACGAAGCCGGCCTCACGCCACTGCTTCCGATGTACACCATCGGCCACAATTTCAAGCCGGCCAGCATCCACGCAGGCGGTCTCCGCTACCATGGCGCAGGCGTGATCATGTCCCAGTTGCTTAAAGACGGTTTTATGGAAGCGGTGGATATCGACCAGCTTGATTCCTTCAATGCCGGTGTTCTTTTCGCCCGCACGGAAGGCATCATCCCCGCACCGGAGTCCTGCCACGCCATCGCCGCCACCATCCAGGAAGCGCTCAAATGCAAAGAGACCGGCGAGGCGAAGACCATTCTCTTCAACCTCTCCGGTCATGGTTTCGTGGACATGGCCGCGTACGACCAGTATTTCTCCGGTGAGATGCAGAACTACAAGCTCTCCGATGAGGAATTGGCCCGGTACATGAAGCCGGTCGACGAGATGAACAGCGGAATCGCTATTCAATAACCAGCACGAAGCCGCCGCCCGGTGCCATGTGCACCAGGAATGGCTTCTTTGACTGGATTTCAACCGGTTCGATCCGGTAGTCCGTCCCATTGCGCGCAGCATTGATGCCGTCCCTGTAAAGGACGGCATTATGCTGTCCTTTGATCAGATTGCTCAAGTCGAGCGACAGGTCCCGCTCCGACCAGTCGGTCATGCCGCCGACATACCATTTATCCCCGCTGCGCCGGGCCGTGACGATGAACTTGCCGAGGGCGCCCTGCAGGATGCGGGTCTCATCCCAGACGGTCGGGATGTCCGTGATGAAATCGACCGTCTCCTGTTCTTTCATATAGGCGGTCGGGTTGTCGCAGAGCATCACGAGCGGGGAGTCGAAGACAATGTATTCGGCGACCTGCCGGGCGCGGGTGCCCTGGCTCATCGGATTGCTGTTGTTGGGGACATATTCGCTTTTGACGGCGTTGCGCATCGCGCCCTGGGTGTAATCCACCGGTCCGGAGAGCATACGGATGAAGGGGAAGGTCACGTCGTACACCACCATGTCATCCTTTGACCATTTCATCTGCTCGAGGCCCCATACGCCTTCAAAGTTGATGACGTTGGGCCAGGTGCGGTTCATGCCGGCGGGTTTGTACATGCCGTGGTAGTCGATGAGCATGTGGTAGCGGGCGGCCGTGGAGGCGATGCGGTACAGTTGCTCGGTGACTTCCTGGTCGTCGCGGTTCATGAAATCGACCTTGAAACCCTTGATACCCATCTTCGAATAGATCTCGCAGGCGCGTTCCAGATTATTGTCGAGCACATAGCTGACGGCCCAGAGCACGAGGTCCACTTTCTTCGAAGCCGCATAGCGGACGAGCTCGCGCAGGTCGATGTCACCGTTGACTTTCAGGATATCGAGCGGCGCCGACCAACCTTCGTCCAGCACCACGTATTCGATGCCGTTGCGGGAGGCAAAGTCGATGTAGTACTTGTAGGTCTGTGTATTGATGCCGGCCTTGAAATCGACGCCGGTGATGTTCCAGTCGTTCCACCAGTCCCAAGCCACCTTGCCGGGCTTGATCCAGGACGTGTCGCCGATGCGGTTGGGGGAGGCGAGCAGATAGACCAGGTTGTTGGTCGGCAGGCTTGTTTCCCGTTCGGCGATGGCCAGGGCGCGCCAAGGGAAGTGGCGGGGCGCTTTCTTGCTGGCATTTTCCTTGATGACGGCCAGGTTTCCGGTGTAGGTATCCACGAATACTTGTCCGCGGCGGGGCGTCGCGTGCACGGTTTCAGGTACAGGTGCGAATTCACCCTGCAGCGAGTATCTGGACGGGCCTTTTTTGAGGAACATGCCGGGATAGGATTCGATGTCGGCATCGGTAACGGCCACGCGCAGGCTGTTGTCCATGCACACCAGCAGCGGCGAAAAGGCCAGGGCGTCGGTACGGAAATCACTCAGCGGTGCGACGGTGTACTGGCTTTCGAAGGAGGTGGCGAAGGGATGCTCCGTGTCCGGATTATAGGGTACATAGGCCGTGAAGTCGCGTTCGAAATTGAATTCGGCCCGTTCGGCGGTCACACAGTCGCCCGCTTTGACTTCCGTGGCGGAGAAACGGTAGGCGACACCTTCTTTGTTGTAGGCCCGGAAAGTCAGGGTCCAGCCGCCCGCCAGGGTCAGTTCGAGCTGATTGTAGGATTCCTCGATAACCGCCTGCCGCCAGAGCGGTGCTGCAACGGTCTGTTCGACGCGCGTGCGCTTGTCGGAGCGGACTTTGGCGTTGACGCCGATTTCGTTTCCGGCCACGGTCATGGAAATGGCCGAGGGGGCGAGAATGGGCTGCCTGTTGTGTGTGACGCGCCAGGTAATCTGCTGCTGGACATTAACTTCAATGAAGGTGCGTCCGTCCGGCGAGGAAAGGGTATAGACCTTGCCATGGGCACTGCCGGCCGCAAGGGCGAGAAGAAGGAAAAAAGTGAAGATCCGTTTCATAAACTGCAGGTTTATCTTTACAAAATTACAAAGATTCTTGTAACTTTGTAGTCCGACAAATCTTTTTGACTATGAAACTCGACGGAAGACGCGAAAGCACAAATGTGGACGATCGCAGGGGCAGGGGCTCCACGGTCGGCACGGTCGGCGGCCTGGGATTGGGCGGCCTTATTATTGGTGGACTCCTTATCTGGCTGCTGGGCGGCGATCCCAGCACGGTTCTCAAGGAAGCCGGCGGTGTTTTGGGCGGATCAGGCCAGACCACAGGCAGCTATACCCCGACCGCGGAAGAAGAGGAACTGGCCACCTTTGCCAAGCAGATCCTGGCCGGTACGGAAGATGTCTGGTCTTCCATTTTCCGGGCCAACGGTCTGACCTATGAACCCCCGCGGCTGGTGCTATTCTCCGGTTCCGTGCAGTCGGGTTGCGGCGGTGCCACTTCGCAGTCCGGCCCGTTCTACTGCAGCGCGGACAAATGCGTCTATCTGGACCTTTCCTTCTTCACCTCGATGAAGAAGCAGATCGGCGCCGACGGTGACTTCGCCTATGCTTATGTCATCGCCCACGAAGTGGGGCACCACGTGCAGAACTTGCTCGGCACCCTCGGCCAAGCGCATCAGCAGATGTCCCGCTACAAGGCCAACAGCAAGGAATACAATCAGATCAGCGTCCGTCTCGAACTGCAGGCCGACTTCTATGCCGGTGTCTGGGCGCACCATGACAACAAGATGTTCGGTTCGATCGAACCGGGTGACATCGACGAAGGCCTGGCCGTCGCCGCGAAGATCGGTGACGACTACCTGCAGAAACAAGCCTATGGCTATACGGTTCCGGATGCCTTCAACCACGGCACTTCGGCCCAGCGCTCGAAGTGGCTCAAGAAAGGCATCGCCACGGGCGATCCTTCGCAGGGCGATACCTTCTCGATGGCTTACAGTTCGCTGTAACCCTGGCTAGCGTCAGTCCGCTGGACTGTTTTTGATCACTCCCGTTCAGTCGCCGTAGAGATAGCGGTGCTGGGCGGGAGTGAGTGTGTCGATGGCACAGTTCCAATACGCGAGTTTGCGGCGGGCGACCTCTTCGTCGATGGCGCGCGGGACGTCGTGGAGCATGGTGCCTCTTTCACGGGGCAGTTCCGGATGCTCCACCAGATACCGGGCGCTGAGGGCCTGGATTGCGAAGGACATATCCATGATTTCGGCCGGGTGGCCGTCGCCCGCGGCCAGGTTTACAAGGCGGCCTTCCGCGATGACGTAGAGCGTATGACCGTTGGCCAGGCGGTAACCCATGATGTTGGCCCGCGCCGGCGCCGCTTTGACGGCCATCTGGCGAAGCCCGGCCACATCGACTTCCACGTCGAAGTGCCCGGCGTTGCAGAGGATGGCACCGTCTTTCATGAGCGGGAAATGGTCGGGCGTGATGACGCCCGCACAACCTGTGACCGTTACGAAAAGATCGCCTTCGCGGGCTGCTTCGGCCATCGGCATGACCGAGAAGCCATCCATGACAGCTTCCATCGCCTTGACCGGATCCACTTCGGTGACGATGACTTTCGCGCCGAGCCCTTTGGCCCGCATCGCGACGCCCTTGCCGCACCAGCCATAGCCGGCCACGACGACCGTCTTGCCGGCCACGATGAGGTTCGTGGTCCGGTTGATGCCGTCCCAGACGCTTTGCCCCGTGCCGTAACGGTTGTCGAACAGATGTTTGCAGTCGGCGTTGTTGACCAGCATCATCGGGAAGGTCAATTCTTCGGCGCGATTCATGGCCTGAAGCCTGAGAATGCCGGTCGTAGTCTCTTCGCAGCCGCCGATCACGTCCGGAATCAGATGCCGGAATTCGGTATGCATGCGCGCGACAAGGTCGCCGCCGTCATCGATGATGAGGTTCGGTCCCACTTCCAGCACGCGGCGGATGTGTGCTTCGTACTCTTCCGGTGTCGCTCCGTGCCAGGCAAAGACGTTGAGGCCGGCATGCACGAGTGCCGCGGCCACGTCATCCTGGGTGGAAAGCGGATTGCTGCCGGTGACATACATGGCTGCTCCGCCGGCTGCAAGCACTTCGCACAGATAGGCCGTCTTGGCCTCCAGATGGACCGAAAGGGCCACCTTCAGGCCGGCAAAAGGCTGTTCCTGCCGGAATTCCGCTTCCAGCGCATTGAGCAGCGGCATATGGTGTCGCACCCATTCTATCTTGAGTTCACCTGCGGGCCAGAGGGCCGCATCCCTGATTTCACTGATCATTGTATTGAAGAATAGAGGTTAATTCGCACATTGTTTCTAAGATTGACCGGGCATCTCATCCCAGCATTCAATATCCAATTCGGGTGTGGTAGTCCGTGTGAAGACCGGGTTGCGTCCGGCCTTGCGCTGGGTCCGGTAGTCGTCCAGCAACCGGAACGCGTATTTGCCCAGTCGGACAATGGCGTAGAGGTTACAGGCAGTGAGAAGTGCCATACACAGGTCGCCAAGATTCCAGACCAGGCCAAGGCTGGCCATGGCGCCGAAGACCACCATGACGCCGCCGGAGAAGATCCGATAGAGCGTCAGGACCCATTTCTTATTCGTGAGGAAGCGGATGTTCGCCGCTCCGTAGTAATAGTTGCCGATGATGCTGGAATAGGCGAACAACAGGATGGCCGCCGCCACGAAGATGCTGCCGAAACGGCCGACCTCCGCTTCCAGCGCCGCCTGCGTCAGGGCGATGCCGTTGAGACTACCTTGGGTATCAACTCCGCTGAACAGGATGATGAAGGCCGTGCAGCTGCAGACGACCAGCGTGTCGGTAAATACGCCCAGCGTCTGGATCAGCCCCTGTTTGACCGGGTGGCTCGTGCTGGCCGTCGCGGCCACGTTCGGGGCAGAGCCTTCCCCCGCTTCGTTAGAGAACAGGCCGCGTTTGATGCCCGTCATCAAAGTGGCGCCGAAGCCGCCGCCCGCAATCTGCCGGACGCCGAACGCATCCTGGAAAATCAGCTTGCAGACCTGTGGGATCAGGTCGATGTGCCGGAATATCACAAACAGGGCCAGCAGCAGATAGCCGAGCGCCATGATGGGGACGATGACGCTGCTGACGCGGGCGATCCGGTGGATGCCGCCGAAGATGACCACGAGCGAGAGGGTGGCCAGGATAAGGCCGACTACCAGCGGGTCGAATCCGAACGCTACGTTGAGGGCGTTGCAGATCGTATTGCTCTGGATCGAATTGTACGAGAAGCCGAAGGTGACGGAGATCAGGATGGCGAACAAGGCCGCCAGCCAAGGCTGTTTCAGGCCTTTGAGGATGTAATAGGCCGGGCCGCCGATGAAATGGTGCCGTTCGCGTTGCTTGAAAAGCTGGGCGAGTGTCGATTCGACAAAAGCCGAAGCCGAGCCCAGCAGCGCGATGATCCACATCCAGAAAACGGCACCCGGTCCGCCGATTGCGATGGCCGTGGCTACGCCGGCCAGGTTGCCCGTACCGACCCGGGTTGCCACCGACACGGCAAAGGCCTGGAATGACGAGATGTGCTTCTTTCCGTCGTGCTTGCCGGTCGATTCGCCCAGCAAGCGGAACATCTCGCCGATCATACGGAACTGCACGCCCCGGGAGCGGATCGTGAACCAGAGTGCGCAGCCGATGAGCACCGCGATCAGGATATACGTCCACAGGAAATCACTGGAGGCGGCCACTACCCGTCCCAGCCAGCCGTCGGCGGAAAAAAGGTCGGACATCCGTGTTGTGTTTTGTGGGAGTAAAAATACGAAAAACTGGGGAATCCGGGATAGTTTTGTTATTTTTGGGTACTGTTTCGCGGAATGATGCTTGGAATCCGGACGATACGCGGTAAGATGGGCTGGCTGGCATGCAGCGTAGTCCTGCTCTCCTTGTGCGCCTGCCACAAAGACTATGAGGAACTGCAACTGTTCAAGGTTTATGAAGTATCCTTGACCGACGCGTCCGGCGTGGCCATTTTTTCGGAAACGGGGCTGGACGGGCGTTCACAAGGCATGCTCTACCGGGATACGGGCGCGCTTTATGCCGATACGGCGCGGGTTTCGGTCGTATGGCGCAAAGGGGAGGCGCGTATGAAATTCCCGGACGGTTCATCCTTTCCCTTCACCTACCGGCTTTACGAGGCGCCGCCTTTCGAGGACCAGCCGTCCGTACGGACCTGGCGCGATCCGGTCTATTCGGTCCAGGTGGAGAAAGATGTGGTCTATGGAACGGCCAGCGGCTATTGGACCAGTTACCCGCCGCAGGGGAACCAGCGTTTCTCGAAAATCTACTTTGACAGGGCCGGCGAACTGGCCAAAAAACGCGATTGCCCGTTGACCATGGATGTCTATCTGCCGGAGGGCGTTACTTCCCGTCCGAGACCGTTATTCGTGATGATCCACGGCGGCGCTTTCTACAATGGGGACAAGGCCGAACCGGAGTTTGAAGGCTGGTGCCGGTATTTTGCGTCGCTGGGCTATGTGGCCGCGTCGGTCAATTACCGGATGGGCTTCCTGTTGCTCTCGGATGAGGTGCAGCGGGCCGGCTATCGCGCTTTGCAAGACGCGAATGCGGCCATCCGCTATCTGGTGGGACAGGAACGTTATCACGTGGATCCGCAGCGGGTCTTCGTGGCGGGAACGAGCGCCGGAGCCATCACCGCCTTGAATCTGGCCTTCATGCGGGAGAAAGACCGTCCCCGGAGTTCGCGCGGCGGGGTCGTCGGCGACATCATCGGCCTTTTCGGCAACAACATCGTGGATGAAGGTCCGATTGACAAAATCAATCCGGGCGACACGGCCGCCTTCCGGATCCGCGCCGTCGGCAATATGTGGGGTGCCCTGTCCGACCTGTCGATGATGAGCAATGCCAACGTGTCCATCATTTCTTTCCACAGTGAAAACGATCCGATCGTTCCCTACGGCTACGACAATCCCTTCCGCCTCCTTTTCAAGGACAAACTGTTCGAGCCGCTGAACGGCGTGGTGTTCGACAAGATGTATGGTTCCAGCATGATAGACCAACGCGCCAGATCGCTGGGCTACCGGACACAACTGCATACCTATCAGGAAAAAGCGCATGCCCTGCACCAGGACGAGGACGGCAATCTTACGCCCCATTTCTACGAGTTTGAGCGGCAGATGGCCGATTTCTTCTCGGCCGAGATGGAAGACGATCCTGTCCGGGCCCACCTCGAGTCCGGCCAATGGGTCCGCACGGGCAGCCGCGCTGTTTCGCACCTTTCCTGGCGCGTGGAAGGCGGTGTGATCCGCGAGACCGCGCCCGACGGCATCCGCATCCTCCTTTTCCCCGATGCGCCCGATCACAACGTGATCATGGCCGGTACCTACCGGTCGGGAGCCACCTTCAAAGAAACTATCAATCTATAGCTTATGAAACGTATTATTGCCCTCGTACTGATGACGGCGCTGGCCGCCCTCGTTCTGACCACCTCCTGCAAGGAGACGCTGCCGGCGCGCTTCGACCGGTTTGTGAACTATGTGGAGAAGCGTTGCGATAAATTCTCGGAAGATGACTGGCAGAAAGCGAACACGCAGTTTGAGAAACTGGTCAACGAATACACCGAGAACCGCAGTTCCTACAACACCGACCAACAGAAACAGATCCGTGCCGCCATCACCAAGTATGTCGGCCTCGCTGCCAAGAGCGGTGTCAAAACGGCCATCGACACGGTCAACGGCCTGATTGAGCAGATTCCTTCGCTCCTGGAAGGCATCGGCAACTTCCTCCGCGACCTGGGCCTCGGCTCGAGTAACGAAGAGTAGCCTTCGGAGTTGCGCCCGCTTGAGGCGGCCCGTTTTGGCGGATTTCGGTGCCCGGGCTACACCGTCATGATCTCCTTCTCCTTGGCCGCGAGGATCTCGTCGACCTTTTTGATGAAGGCGTCGGTTTGTTTCTGAACCTCGGTTTCGAAATCTTTCTCGCTGTCTTCGGGGAGGCCTTCTTTCTGAAGTTTCTTCAGGGTCTCGATGGCGTCGCGACGGGCGTTGCGGACGCCGACTTTGGCGTTCTCACCGGCGGTGCGGGCTTTTTTGACCAGTTCCTTGCGGCGTTCCTCGGTCAGCGCCGGGATGTTGATGCGGATGACTTCACCGTTGTTCTGCGGGGTGAAGCCCAGGTTGGCATCCATGATGGCTTTCTCCACGGCATGGAGAATGTTGCGGTCCCACGGCTGGATGAGCATCGTCTTGGCATCGGGCGTACTGATGCTGGCAACCTGCGGGATGGGGGTCATCGTGCCGTAGTAGCTGACTACGACATTGTTGAAGACGGCGGGATTGGCTTTGCCGGCCCGGTAGGTCTTCAGGTCTTCGTCCAGGTAGGTGACGGCGCTCTGCATTTTCTCCTTGACAGCGTCGATCACGGCAGTTGCTTTCTCGAACATGGTTGTATCTTTTTTATTTGTTGCTCAAAACAGTGCAGCGACCGCATCCTGCAACGACTTTTTCGAGCATGCCCGTATCGTTCATGTTGAAGACGATGATCGGCATGTCGTTCTCCTTGCAGAGGGTGAAGGCCGTCTGGTCCATCACTTTGAGACCGTCCGCAATCGCTTTGTCGAAGGTCAGTGTCTCGTAGCGCTTGGCTTCGGGATGCTTCACCGGGTCGGCGTCGTACACGCCGTCAACTTTCGTGCCTTTCAGCAATGCATCGCAACGAAGTTCACAGGCGCGCAGGGCCGCGGCCGAGTCGGTGGTGAAGAACGGGTTTCCGGTGCCGCCGGCAATGATGGCCACGCCGCCGGATTTCAGATATTCGTCCACCTCGTCACGCATATAGTATTTGGCCATCGGCCGCATCGGCGTGGAAGTGAACACTTCGGCCTTGAGCCCGGCGTTGCGTAGTGACAGGGAGAGGCCGATGCTGTTGATGACGGTGGCCAGCATGCCCATCTGGTCGCCGCGGACGCGGTCGAAGCCGCGCGCGGTACCGCTCAGGCCGCGGAAAATGTTGCCGCCGCCGATGACAATCGCCACTTGTGCACCCTGGCCGACAACGGCGGCGATCTGCGCCGCATAGGTGGCCATCACGTTTTCGTCGAGGCCGACGCCGTCCGGGCCGCCGATTGCCTCGCCACTCAGTTTGAGGAGGATTCTGTTGTATTTCATAAAACAAAAGTAGCCATTTATTATGATTTTATCAAGTTTCGGATTATCTTTGCATAATTAATTCGAAATACAACAAAAAGCAATTATGGCAAGCATATTCAAGTCATCCATCGGAAAGAAGCTGATTATGAGCATCAGCGGCCTTTTCCTTATCTTCTTCCTCACCTTCCACATGGTGATGAACCTGACCTATGTGTTCGATCCGGAAAGCGTGGTTTACGGCACGATCTGCGAGATCCTCTCGATGGGCTGGGTCAACGTCGTCGTCCCTATCCTGGCCGCCGGCTTCCTCATCCACATTATCTACGCCTTCATCCTGACGATCGGCAACCGCAAAGCCCGCGGTGAACAGCGCTATGAGATTCCCAACAAGGCCAAGACGGACTCCTGGTCTTCGCGCAACATGTTCGTTCTGGGTATCATCGTCCTCTGCTTCATCATCCTTCACCTGGGACAGTTCTGGGCCAAGATGCAGTTGCAGAACTGGCTGGGCGCCGAGGAAGCGGATCCGTACCAGCTGATGGGCCAGGTCTTCGGAAATTGGTGGATGGTCTGCCTCTACCTCATCTGGTTTGTCGCCCTCTGGTTCCATCTGACACACGGCTTCTGGAGCGCGCTCCAGACCATCGGTTGGAACAACAACATCTGGATGAAGCGTTGGAAATGGATCACGGGTATCTACGTGACCTTGCTGATGCTGGGCTTCGCAGTGGTGGCTGTCTTCGCTTTCTGCAAGGCGAACGGCTTCTGCGGCCTCACGCCGTATATTCCGGGAATAGCCGGCTAATGATGTCATCCGATACGAAGAGCGCACTCTTCGGAATCCGGATGCCTTCGGCAGAAACCTCAAGTTTACCGACCCTGGAGAGTTCCTCCAGGGTCGTTTTTTTCAGGGCGGCCACTTCCGCATCGGTGAGATCGACCCAACGGATGCCCGCGACAGTCCGGAGTCGGAGCATCAACTTTTCTTCGAGAATCTCCCGGTCGGATAGCCATTCTTCGCCCCCGGGACGCGTTGCAACATATTGATCGATGTCGGGCGTGTTCCAACTCCGGCGCCGGGAGCCGTCAAACGAATGGGCACCTGCGCCAAAGCCGAGATAGGGCTGGCGAGCCCAATATGCGCTGTTGTGGCGCGAGGCGCGGCCAGGCCGGGCAAAGTTCGAGATCTCATACTGCCGGATCCCGGCCGCGTCCAGCCGTTCCTGCAGCAGCATGTACTGGCGCAGGCAACGTTCCTCATCGGGGGCCGCATAGCGCCCCGTCATCTGGTAGCAGGAGAGATGGTCGGGCTGCAGTGCGAGTGCCTGCTCAATGCTCTGTCGCCACTGCGTGTCGGTCAGGCCCGTGAAACCGAAGATCAAATCGAGCGAAAGATTGTCGAAACCGGCGCGGCGCAGGCAGGTCAGCGCGGCGGTAACGTCTGCTGCCGTATGCCGCCGGTGCATCCAGCGAAGATGCTCGTCACAGAAAGACTGGACGCCCATGCTGACGCGATTCACACCCATCGCACGCCAAGCAGCGGCTTTCTCCGCCGTCACATCATCGGGATTGACTTCGAGGGTGAATTCTTCGAACTGCTGCACGCCAAAAACCGTGCGGGCGGCATCGGCCACCCGTTCCAGTTCGCAAGCGGGTAAAAGGGAAGGCGTCCCCCCGCCGAAATAGAGTGTCGTCGGGGGAACGCCTTGGAGTTCTTCTCTCCGGTCGGAGATTTCACGGAGCAGTGCGTCCGTGTAGGGGGTCCAGTCCTGCCTTACGCGCGAATAAAAATCGCAGTAGATGCATTTGGCCGCGCAGAAGGGGAAATGGACGTAGAGGCCGGCCATCCTACTTCAAGATCATCTCGGCCGTACCGAGCTTGGTCTCGTCGGTATAGATGTCCACGGTGTACTTGCCTTTCTCGAAGCCCTGGGAGGCGGCAAAGTACAGGCAGATCTCCACTTCTTCGCCCTGGTAGTCCACTTCGCGGGAAGCGGAATAAATCATCTGCTGGCCGTCGCAGGTGAAGACCTTGCCGCTGTCGTCGGTCATCAGGATATCATCCGGACCCTTGACGCGGATGTAGACCGTGCGCCAGCCGCGTTCGGCGATCGAGTTCTCGATCAGGCTCAGGCAGGCGCGGAGCTTGCGGGCCCGGCTGCTGCGGTCGGTCACCTTATTGGACTCGTTGATGGCCACCAGGTTGAAGCCGCGGCCCTTGACCACGGCGCCGGCCGATGCTTTCGCCGAAAGTTGGTCGGTGGTTGTGCGCAGGTTTTCATACTGCCGCTTGCTTTCCTGAGCTTCCCGGCGGGCTTCCGAAGCTTCGTTGCGCAGGGAGATGTTCAAGGTGTTGAGGGAGTCGATCTGGCGGATGTATCCCTTCATGATGGAGCGGAGGGTACCCAGTTCCTGTTCATATTGACGGATTTTGGCGCGGTTGGTCGCTTCCGTCTTCTGCAGCCGTTCGATCAGCTGTCCGACTTTCTCTTTTTCAACTGCCAGGGAGTCGTTGATAGCCGCATTGGTCGTGCTCAGGGATTCGTAGTCGCCTTGCAGGGCGATCAGTTCGTTGGTGAGGTTCTGCTTGTCGATGTTCAGGTCCTTCACCAGCGCGTTCTTCTTGCTCATCATGGTGAGGAGGGCAGCCAGCAACGCCACGGCGATGACGCCGAGGACGATGGCTGCGATGCGCATCGGCCCGCCGCCACCGGCGCCGCCGCTGCTTTTCTTGCTCGGGTGATCCTTTTCAAACTGGATCATCTCTTCATCGAGTTCTTCCATAACCGTAGTTTTTTACCTGTTCGTTTCGCAAAAATAGTTAATTTTGTGGAGATAAACAACCGCATCACCATGAGATACCTGATCCGTGCCCTCAAATACCTGGTGTACTTTGCCATCATCTTCTTCCTGATCGTCGGCATCGTCTACCTTTTCTCCAATCAGAAAGCGGCGGGGCTTTCCTTTGTCGATTTGTTCAAGGAAGGTTCGTTGCCGAAGATCGCGCTCTTTTTCGTAGCCGTCTCGGCCATCTATCCGAAGCTGAGTTTCTACAAGAAAGAACTGTACCTGAACGGGGACTTCACAAAATATGCCGAAATGGTGGATGACGTGATGAAAAAGCTGGAGTATGAGCAGGAAAAATCGGAGCCAGGCTGCGTCACCTATATTAAGAAGGGCGCCTACGCCCGTCTCACCCGGATGTACGAAGACCGCGTCACCTTCGAGACCGGCGGCAATCCCGTCTATGTCGAAGGCTACCGCAAGGACCTGCTCCGGATTCTCAGCATGATCAACTACCGGGTCCGGCAGGAAAGCCGGGACCAGGAAAACCAATAATCCGCAAGAAGGAGGACCTCCCCATGATGAAAATCGTTGCAGAATTCGTCTTTGAGTACGAAGCCGAGATTGCCAAAGGCCGCCTCGAGAGCGAAGGCATCGAAGCCATGATCTCGAACGTCAACACCCCGTACCCGGGCCTGCAGTTGGGCAAGCACGGCGTCCAGCTCCTGGTCAACGACTACGACCTGGAGTCCGCCCAGATGATCCTCGACGCAGCTGCCGACGAGCCTGCGCCTGAAGAGGCCTGATGGCCGCAACTGATGGCCGCCGACAAGCCCCGTGACCTTGCCCGGGCACCGAAACCTGCCAAAACGTGCCCCGACCCGCAATTTTTGCCGGTCGGGGCACGTTTTTGGGCGCTGGCGTGCCCGGGGCGGCGGCGTTACGCAGCCCGGGGTGGAACGGCGCGGGGTAAAGCCTACGCCATGCCCAGCGCAGCGGCGACGTCGCAAAGCTCGGTGTAGAAGGGTTCGCCGTAGGCGGCGATGAGGGGCGTGCGGAGGAATTGATAGACGCGGATGCCTTCGCGGCGGCCTTTTTCGAAGGCGCAGCGGCAGATGGCCCAGCGGTGGAGGTTGAGGGCGGTCAGACCGTTGCGGAGGACGCTGGCGCGGATGGGGTAGAGGCGGCAGGAGATGGGCTTGGCGAAAGTGCAGCGGCCGGCGCAGTAGGCCCGTTCGATGGCGCAGAAACAATTTTCTCCCTCAAAACGCGTGTAGGCACATTCCTCGCTGCCGTGGAGGAGGGGTGTCACCAGGTCGCCGTCGGCATCCACTTCGAAGAAGCCGGTCTCTTCGACCCGCTGACGGCCTTCCACGCTCATCCAAGCTTCGTAAGTAGGGTAGTGGCGTTCAAGCAATTCCGTTTCACTTTCCTGCAAGGGTGCGCCGCTGTCACCGATGATGCAGCAGGCGCCGCGACACGTTTCGTAGTCGCAGCAGAAGTACTCCGTGAGCACTTCGGAGGAGACCAGAATGTCTCCGATCTGGAGAATGGAAGGGATGTTCATCGCAAAAAACTTTGCAAATTTAGACAATTGTTGATAATTTTGGCAGCGTTTATGCATAGTACCCGATTTGGAAATAAAACCCAAAAACCTATAAACGATGAAAAAGATTTTTTTAACGGTCATGGTTGCCCTCTGCACGATGGGCATCGTCGCGGCGCAGGATTTGGAAAAAGCCACTGAAATCTACAACAACGCCGCTGCCGCCATTGAAACCAACAAGGCGGAAGCCATTAACCTGTTCGAGCAGGCGCTCGAGATGGCAGGTACGCTGGGAGAAGAAGGTGCTGAGATCGCCACGCAGTGCAAAGGCATCCTTCCGAAACTGTATATTTCCCTGGGTAAGGAGCTCTATGGTGATAAAGATATCGACGGTGCCATCGCCAAGTTCCAGAAGGCCGCTGAAGTCGGTGAGAAGTTTGGAGACGCCGAAGTTGTGGAAGAGGCCAAGGAACTTATTCCGCAACTCCTGATGGCTGATGCCAACGCTTTGCTCAAGGACAAGAATTTCGAAGCTGCAGCCGCTGCCTATCAGAAGGTCATCGACGCGGATCCCGCCAATGGCAACGCCCATCTCCGCAAAGGCCAGGCCCTGATGCAGATCGGCAAGTACGACGATGCCATCAAGTCGTTCGAACTCGCTACGGAGAACGGCCAGGAAGAGCAGGCTGCCAAGCAGCTCTCCAACCTCTATGTGAAGAAGGCTGTGGAGTGCCAGAAGGCCAAGGATATGAAAGGCGCCCTCGAAAACGCCCAGAAGTCCACGCAGTACGTTGACAATGCCAACGCCCAGAAGATTATCGGCATGAGTGCCATGAGCCTCAAGCAGAACAAAGTGGCCGCCGAAGCCTTCGAAGCCTATCTGGCCATGAACCCGAACGCCATCACCAAGGAACCCGGTATCGTCTACAACCTCGGCACCGCCCTGATTGCCACCGGTGACACCGACAAGGCCTGCGGTTACTTCCAGAAGATCGCCCAGGACGCCAAGTACGGCGAGGGTGCACGCTACCAGATTACCCAGCTCAAATGCAAGTAGCCCTTACGCTGCTCGCGCCCGCGAGAAATGCGGAAATCGGCATCGCAGCCATCGACTGTGGTGCCGATGCCGTTTATATTGCAGGCCCTGCGTTCGGCGCGCGGGCTGCGGCCGGAAATGAGGTCGCAGATATCGCCCGTCTGTGCCGCTATGCGCATCTGTATGGCGTGAAGACCCATGCCACCGTCAATACTTTATTGCAGGATGACGAGCTGGAAGACGCCCGCCGTCTGATGTGGGATCTGTACGAGGCAGGCGTCGATGTCTTTATCGTTCAGGATCTGCAGCTGTTGACGCTTGATTTGCCGCCGGTGGAGCTACATGCTTCCACGCAGACGGCCATCCGGACGCCGGAGCGGGCGCAGGAACTCGCTGCACTCGGCTTCTCCCGGCTGGTGCTGGAGCGTCAGCTGTCGCTCGAAGAGATCCGGGCCATCCGCGCGGCCGTTCCTGCGGACTGCGAGCTGGAGTTCTTCATCCATGGGGCTCTGTGTGTGGGCTATAGCGGTCAATGCTATCTGAGCCAGTACCTGGCGGACCGAAGTGCCAACCGTGGTGTCTGTGCGCAGGTCTGCCGCTCCCGCTACGACCTGGTGGATTCGGCTGGTCGCGTGCTTGTGCGCGATCAGACGCTCCTGTCGCCGAAGGATATCCGGTTCGATCAAGATTTTCCTGCGTTGATTGAAGCGGGAGTCACCTCTTTCAAAATTGAAGGCCGGCTCAAGAATGCTTCGTATGTGAAGAATGTCGTCCGGTATTACAGCCAGTTGTTCGATGACTTCATCGCTGCGCATTCCGACAAGATCGGACCTCAGTACCGCCGGGCGTCCCAAGGACATCTGGAAGGTGGTTTCAAGCCCGATCCCGACCGGACCTTCGGTCGCGGCTGGACCAATGCCTTCCTGCATGGCCGCAGCGGCAAAATGGCCAGCGAAGATGCAGCCAAATCACTGGGTGCCTATATCGGGGAAATCAAGTTTGTACGCGGCGCCGTCATTGAGGTGTCCGGCGAGACCCCATTGGCCAATGGCGACGGCTTGTCGTTTGCCGGCGATGACGGGCAGGTGACTGGTCGCCGCGCTGAGGTTGTGCAGGGTCGTCGCGTCACATTGCGCGACACAACCGGCCTCGCACCCGGCATGCGCGTGTACCGCAATCTGGATATCCGTTTCGAACGCGAATTGGAGAACAATCGGCCGCATCGGGTGATCAATGTTGATTTGACGTGGAAATCGACGCGCTCTTCTGCCGGCGAAACGACAGTTATCGCGACGGCCGAAGACGGCACGAAGGCCAGCAAGACCTTCGTGGATGATGCCCCCGTGGCTGAAAAGCCCGAAATGGCCTTGGAAGGACTTCGGCGCCAGCTCAGCAAACGCACCGAGCCGTTTGCATTTACGCTGCGTGCCGTTGAGGCCGAGCCCGTGCGTTTTTATCCCGCAGCCTTCCTGAATGGCATCCGTCGGGACCTGGCTGCTGAACTGCAGGCGGCGCTGGAGCGCCGGCCGCGGCCGGAGGTGCGGCATACGCCGCAGCCCGCCGCCGCGGCCCTCAACCGCTCGACACTGGAACTGCCCACCGAACTGCTCCGCAGCCGCTATTGTATCCGCTGGGAATTGGGTATGTGCCCGAAATGCCCGGAGAAGCCGCGCATGACGTCACAGGCCAAGCCGGGCATGGCGCCCTCAGTCAAGCCCCTCTATCTAGTCAATCAGAAAAACCGACTGCCGCTACAGTTCGATTGCGCCCACTGTGAGATGGTCGTCCTAGCGCCGCAGGTGCCGTAGGAACTCTTCAGACATTCGAAGGAAGCCCAAGTCGGTCTGGTGGCAGCCGTCCACGGCGCCTTCCCCGTCCGGACCGGTCAGGTTGTCGGCCGGGATGTAGCGGAAATTGTTGTAGCCTTCTTTCCGGAGCTGCAGGTAGAGATTGTGCCAGTATTCATTGCGCTCGGCAATCTGGTCGTGGACCGGTTTGTTGACCAGCGCGTGGGAGAACCAGATGTGTTCCACCATGTAAATCGGTGTCTCCGGCCGTTTTTTCGCCAGATAAGTCAGGAAGAAATACGCACTGTCCTGCACAACCTTGAGCGTGCAGTTCTCCAGGCAGTCGATGACATACTGGTCGGCATCGATTCTGGCCATCATTTCGACCAGCGCCTTGTCCATCCGTGCGTTGCCGCTGAATCCCAGATTGATGCATTCTTTCTGCAAAGCGCGGCTGATGATGGAGGTATAGACCATGCCGGGACGCGAAGCACAGCCGCCCTGGGTGATGCTGGTCCCATAGAACACGATAGGCTTCTCCTTGCCCCGGACCAGAATGTCGCGCTTGGGCAGGCCAACCTCCGCATTTTTGGTAACGCCCACTTCCACCCGCGTAACGCCATCGTAGAGCGGAAGGTAAGCCATGAACTCGTGGGTCTTACCGTCCATCCCGCTGACCACGATCTGTGTCTTGGTCGTGTCTTTTCCGTTGGGGATGCCTGTGCCGACAAACTGCCAGTGATCATTCTCGTCCAGCATGTAAAGGTCGATGCCTCGGATGCCCGTGCCGGCCATATGGTGCATGATGAAATAGTTGAGCAGCGTCCAGCGCATGCCGATGACCCGGCTGTTGGTCGAGAAGCGGATCGCCAGGCCGGCTGAATTGAGCCCGAGGTCCCACACGGCCTTGCGCGTGCGCGCCTTCATGTCTTCCGGCAGCCTGGAATAGGGCATTTCCGTGTTGTCATAACCTTGATTGATGAGCATCAGGTTTTTAGCATCGATATACTTGAGCTCCGATGCTTTCTGGGCGAAAGATGAAGCCGGGAGCAGAAGGGCAAATACCGGCAGGAACAGGAGGAAAAGACGTTTCATGATAGAGCGGTTTGTTAGACAAATTTAGTGAAAACCCTGCAAGGAAGGGCGTAGAAAGCGTTTTTTTTCGTATTTTTGATAATTAATTCTCGTTTTAGACAAAAGATGGCATTGGATGTTACTCCGCATTGGTTCGTAGCCCGTACCCGATATTTCCGACAGGAGATCAAAATCCGTGACTGGTTGGCGCAGAGGGAGATTGAACATTTCGTGCCGACGGCCCGTATCCCTGTCAAGCGGTCAGGACGCGGCGGGCGGCGCATGTCGGAGCGACCTTTAGCCTCCAATCTTGTGTTTGTCCGGACTACCAAGGACGAAGCCTGTTCCCTGGTTGCTGACTACAGGTTACCAATGGCCTGGCTCGTCGATTGCGCGACGCATCGGATGATGGTGGTCCGCGACAAGGAAATGGAGGATTTCCGCAAGGTATTCGATTGCTCGGTCGAAGAGGGTGGGCTCATGGATCAGCCTTTGGAATTGGGAGATCGGGTCCGGGTGGTCGAAGGTCCTCTCAAGGGCGTGGAAGGATATGTGCTGGAATTGTTGGGACACACCTATGTGGTCGTCGGCTTGATGGGCACTTTATGGGCGCGAGCGCAGGTTCCGCGCGCGTGGTTGGGAAAAATCTGATAATTTTTATACATTTGCAATTTGATGAATTGTTTTCATCGGGTTACGGTGCTTTTCCGTCGCAATTATGCATTTGCACGATTGTCAGCGTAGCTTTTCCTAAAATTGTACATTCGTTTTTTCTTTATGACTCGTTTTGAAACACTTGCCTTGACGGCTGTGTGCATGATCCAGTTGTTTCTGCTTTCGTCTTGTGGCGCACCGGAGCAGGTAAGCTACCTGCAGGATCTGCAGCGAGGGGTCCCGCTAGAAGTGCAACAGCCCCAACATTTGACGCTGAAACCGGGCGACCGTTTGCGGATTACGGTCTTCAGCCGTGACCGGGAACTGTCGGCGTTGTTCAATCTTTCCGGTGCTAATAACGGCAATTTGGCAAGTGTTGGAAACGGGCAACAGCACTTATCCTATACGGTTGATCCGGATGGATATGTCGAGATTCCGACACTGGGCCGAGTCTTGGTAGAAGGACTTACCCGTCTTGAAGTAGCTGAACGGGTCAAGGACAAACTGATAGAGACGCAACTACTACTTGATCCGACTGTTATTGTAGATTATGCTGGTCTCTCCTTCTCGGTACTTGGTGAGGTCGGACGAAAGGGGCGTATTGAGATTCCTACCGATCAAATCACGATTTTAGAAGCACTTGCCCTTGCCGGTGACCTGACCATCGAGGGGCAACGGGAGAATGTGCTGGTCCTTCGTACGGAAAACGGGGTCCAGAATGCCTATACCATCGATTTGACTAAGACGGAGAGTGTCTATGATTCTCCGGTATACTACATCCAGCAAAATGACTTGATTTATGTGGAGCCCAATGCTAAACGGCGTGCCCAGTCGGACATCAATGCGACGACGTTCCGCACCTTCAGCTTCTGGGTTTCCATCCCTACACTGATCGTCTCCCTGCTTTCACTGATTACCCGCTTTATTCCGATTACTCCCGGCAACTGATTATTTGACAAATGGAAAGAGAAGTCATCCGGACAGGAGGAAACACCGGTCGCCAGTCGGGCGGTCCGGCCGTCATGATCAAGAATGTCCTGAACCTTGTCCTGCGCAATTGGTATTGGTTCGTCATCTGCCTAGCCATAGCCATGGTCATAGCTTTTTTTTACGTGAAGAGCAAGCAACCGGTTTATGCGCGTTCGGCTTCGATCATGATCCGGTCGAATGTCAATGAGACGGACAAAACATTGAAAGAACTGGGCATCACCCAGACACCGACCAACCTGGCCAACGAAATGCTGATGATGAACACGGCGATCGTGGCGGAAGAGGTGGTTCGCCGGCTCAATCTGGATGTGGAGTATTTGCAGGATGGCCCGTTTTACGACAAGACGGTTTATGGGCTGGATTTGCCAGTCACTGCCCGATTCCTTGAATTGAACGACCGCGATGCGGCACAGATGGATCTTTCGTTAAAAGATGGCGTCGTGCAACTTTCAGGTTTCCAGCGCAGCGGCAAGTCTTTCCCCGAACGCGTACAACTTCAATTGGGAGATACTGTACAGACGCCGGTCGGCTTGCTGACAGTCGCCGCTTCGCCTTATTACAAGCCGGACCGTTCTTGTCAGCTCCATATCAGAAGGTCTGGAATCGAGACGACTACGAATCGGGTACGCAATCGCATCCGTGCCGGCCTGCGTGACAAGAATTCTACGGTCATCGACATCCATTTCCGCGATGTCTCACCGTCCCGTGCCGAGGACATCCTCAATACCCTGGTATCGGTCTATAATGAACAATGGATGCAGGAACGCAACCGCAAAATTATCAGTACCAATGACTTTATCCGGGAACGTCTGGCCGTCATCGAACAGGAACTTGGCAGCGTCGAGCAGAACATATCAAGTTACAAGTCGGAGAACCTGATTGTGGATGTCCATGCTTCCGGTGCCCAGGCGCTTGCGCAGGCCAACGACATCGAACAGCAGATGACGATGCTGGACAGCCGTATCCATCAACTGCGGATGGTGTATGACTATCTGGTCAGCAATGCGGATGACTCCCAGCAAATCCCTTTCAATATGGGTATTGAGAACGGGGCCATCGTGCAGCGCATCGCCGAATACAACAACCTGGTATTGCAGCGCAACAACCATTTGGCTTTTTCTTCGCCGCAGAACCCGCTTGTAGTGGATCTGAACAAACAGCTCGGTATCTTGCACGGGTCGATCATCGAGGCGCTCAACAGTGAGCTGATGATGCTCCGTAACCAGCAGCAAGGTCTGCAGTCATCTCGTAGCCAGGCTGTCAGCCGCGTGGCCACAGCCCCGAAGCAGGAAAACTACCTGCTTTCCGTGGAACGTCAGCAGAAAGTCAAGGAATCGCTCTATCTGTTCCTGCTCCAGACCCGCGAAGAGAATGAATTGTCCCAGGCTTTCACCGCCTACAACACCCAGTTGGTTGAACCGCCGCATGGCAGCTGGACACCGGTCGAGCCGGTTCCCCGCAACATCTACCTGCTGGCCTTTGTCCTCGGTCTGGCTGTTCCGGCCGTCTTTTTCTTCCTGCGGGAAATGTTCAAGACTACCGTGCAGGGCCGTGACGACCTGAAGAGCCTCTCCGTCCCGTTTGCGGGCGAGATTCCGTTCAACACGCAAGGGAAAAAGAGACGGTTCCTTCGCTTCAAGAAAGAAAAAGAAGACAAGAAACCGGAAGTGCTGGTTGTCGAGAAGAACCGCAATATGATGAACGAAGCTTTCCGTGTCGTCCGCTCCAATCTGGAGTTCCTGCTTGGATTCGATGCTTCTCACAAGGTCATCATGCTGACCTCTCTCACACCGGGCAGCGGCAAGACTTTTATCTCAGCCAACCTGTCTGCAGCCGTCGGCATCAAGGATAAGAAAGTGCTCGCGATCGACCTTGACTTGCGGAAAGGTTCGTTGTCTTCTTATGTCGAGCGTCCTTCCCATGGCTTGTCCTCATACCTGAGCGGCCGTAGCGAGGACTGGCACGATCAGATTGTCCAACTCGGGAAAGTGGACATCCTGCCTTGCGGCAAGTTACCGCCGAACCCGACGGAACTGCTCTATACGCCCCGTTTTGCGCAATTGATGGAACGGGCACGTCAGGAATATGATTATGTCTTTATTGACTGTCCGCCGGTGGAGATGGTTGCAGACGCTGCCATTATCAACCGATATGTGGATTTGACGCTTTTTGTCATCCGTGCCAAAATGCTGGAGCGCTCCTTCCTCCCGGAGATCGACCAGTGGTACGCAGACAAGAAATATACAAATCTGGCCATACTGCTGAACGGTACGGATGCTACATCCGACCACTATGGCTATCATAAGTACGGCTATCATAAGTACGGCTACCATTACTACAGTTACAATTACACTTCGAAGTAAGGGATGGCGGGAAACTGGACACTGATCATCAGACCCAAGAAACGGCTTCTGGATCTTGACTTGAAAGGGCTTTGGCGCTACCGCGACCTGTGGTATATGTATGTGCGCCGAGACATCGTCACGCTCTACAAGCAGACCATCCTCGGCCCGTTGTGGTTCCTGATCCAACCGGTTTTGACGACGGTCATGTATATGTTCGTCTTCGGCGGGCTTGCCAAGATCTCCACAGATGGTGCCCCGCAGCCGCTCTTTTACCTGTCAGGCATTATGCTGTGGAATTATTTCAGCGATTCGTTCAACGTGTCGTCGAACGTATTCACCAGCAATGCCGGCGTGTTCGGGAAAGTGTATTTTCCCAGGTTGGTCGTCCCGCTTGCCGGCCTGACCTCCAACCTGGTGAAAATGCTGATCCAGTTGCTGCTCTTCATCCTTGTCTATGTGGGCTATCGTATCGCGGGCGTGCAATTGCCGCTTCGTCCCGCCCTCCTGTTGTTTCCGTTTCTGGTGCTGCTGCTGGCTTTCCATGCGCTCTCCTGGGGACTGATCATCTCATCGGTAACTTCCAAGTACCGCGACTTGAAATTCCTGGTGTCGTTCGGACTGCAGCTTTTTATGTATGCTACGCCGATCATCTATCCGCTCAGCGTGGCAGACGGACGCATTCGGCTGGCTTTGGAACTCAACCCGCTGACTCCGATTTTTGAAGCCTTCAAGTATGGCTGCCTGGGCTGCGGCTCCCTTTCCTGGGGCGGGCTGCTCTACAGTACGGTGCTGATGCTGGTTACCCTCTTTCTTTCCGTTCTGGTGTTCAACCGGGTGGAGCGCAATTTCATGGATACGGTGTAGGAACGTATGAATGCGATTGAATTCGATCAGGTAGGCAAACTCTACCACCTGGGTACAGTCGGCACGGGAACGCTTTCTCACGATCTGAACCGCTGGTGGCAGACAAAGGTCCTACACCACGAGGACCCGTACTTGAAAGTGGGCGAGACCAACGACCGGGCCCATAAAGGCAACTCCGATTTTGTCTGGGCGTTGCGCGACATTTCCTTCGATGTGAAGCAGGGGGAAGTGGTAGGCATCATCGGGAAGAACGGCGCCGGAAAGTCCACGTTGCTCAAACTGCTATCCCGCGTTACGGCACCGACGACCGGCGAAATCCGTGTCCTCGGCCGCATCGCGTCGCTGCTCGAGGTCGGCACCGGCTTCCATCAGGAGATGACCGGCCGTGAAAACATCTATATGAACGGCGCCATTATGGGTATGACCCGCGCCGAGATCAGCCGCAAGCTCGACGAAATCGTCGACTTTGCAGGCGTGGAACGCTATCTCGACACACCTGTCAAGCGCTATTCCAGCGGTATGACCGTCCGCCTCGGCTTTGCCGTGGCGGCTTTCCTCGAGCCCGAAATCCTCGTCGTCGATGAGGTCCTGGCGGTCGGCGACGCCGAATTCCAGAAAAAAGCCATCGGCAAGATGCAGGACGTCTCCCGCGGCGAAGGCCGCACGGTGCTGTTCGTGAGCCATAATATGGCGGCGGTGCGGAAGTTGTGCCAGAGAGGGGTAATCCTTAGAGATGGAGAAATTGAAAGCAGTGGAACGATATCCGAGATTGTCGATAAGTATTTGACTTCCTGTCAGACATCAGAGAGCTTCATTGACTTATCTCATCGAGATTACTTGCAAAAACGGGTATATTTCAATGACTTTTCTTTTGTTGATGAGCATGGAAACGCTATCGGACAGTTGTCAGTAAACCGCCCGTTGCGTTGCCGGTTTTCGTTAAAATCCAAGGAATCCCTTACCATCTCCGTCCGTGTGGCGTTGTTTGACGTTAATGGCAACCGTGTCCTTGCATTTGATTCAAGAGATGAAGGATATTTTTTCAGGGTAGAGGCTGGCGGTAGTACGATTCTTGAGTGTACCACAACCAGCAACCTTGGAATCAAACCCGGAAGATATCAAGTCAATATTTCTGTCCGTCAAGGCGAGTCGCTGATGGATCATATCCAGGGCGTCAGGTATGTGAATATTGCCGAAGAGTCGTTTTTCGACAGCGGCCGCTACGATTCCGACTATCTTCCTGTTGTATTGATGCGGCACGAGTGGCAAATGACTACCATCAAGGGTCAGTAGAAAACAAATGATACATGATCTGATCATCTGGCCTAATGCCGGCCGTTTTCGTGATGAAATCATTCAGGACATGCGTTCTGCTTTCAGGATCGTTTCTGTTTTGCAGCTATGTTGGGACAATGACAGACAGTACGACAATTTCAAGGTTTTTTATTCCAGGTCATGGCGAGGATATCCTTCTTCAAGACTAAAAAGCGCCATTGATTATAAATCAAATTACTGCGGGAACGGCCCTTTTACGCTTGTTGTCTTCGATGATCCTTTTCCCGCCTTTTCTGTCGAACCCACGACGGATGGAGAGAGCCTCGTCAACATCAATGTCTTCAATAAAAAGAAAGTGTACCGGAAATTGACGGGCGGCGGACATTTGATACATGCCAGCAATGATGCAAAGGAAACGGATCGGGATTTGTGTCTGCTTACAGGATTGGGAACGGAAGCCTTTCTGAAAGCCTTTGCCGGTTCAGCGGACAAAATGCTTCAAATCAATCGGAATTGTTCAGGAGTTGATGGATATGCCTCGCTTGAAGAATTGTTCTACACGCTCAACCACACGATTGATTACTGCGTCCTGAGGAATTTTGAATCCATTCCGGATGGGTTCTTTGAACAAGGGCATGAGGATATTGACCTTTTGGTAGAAGACCTGTATGAAACGGTCAATCTGACATTGGCCAAACCGATTTCCGGATCCAAGGACAGAGTTGATTACATGATTTCCATAGCCGGGAAAGAGATTCCGTTTGATTTCCGGCACCTTGGTGACAATTATTATGATTTGGCCTGGGAAATCCATATTTTGGAAGGCCGCGTATTTCAGAGAGATTTGTTTTATGTCCCCGGTCCCGAGGATTTGTATTACGCTCTCCTCTATCACGCCTATATCCAGAAATATGAAGTAAAAATAGATTATATTGCCAAGCTTGGCAGCTATGGTCAGGAGGCAGGTGTTGAATTCAATCCGGAGCCCAAGTCCGCCATCCAGCAGTTGGATGCATTTATGGGGAAGAACGGTTATGAGTACATCAAGCCGAAAGATGGGTCCGTGGTTTACAACATGCAGAACCTGACCGTTTCGGAATATGCTTTCCGAAACGGGACATGTATTTCACATACAATTGAGAACGGGCAGAACGGTTTTATCTATACCTCTAAAGTTTTTGAGGGGGCAGGCATTATGGTGAAGTGGGGTACACCATGGCTGATAGAAAATGAAACTCGTTTCCTGAAAAAACTATCCTCCTATGATTGTTTTCCGCGAGCCATTTCAAAATCTGCTGATAATCAGCAAGTCTTTTTGAAACTGTCTCGTTTGGAAGGAGTAGAGATAGACCGGTTTTTCCGTGATGTCAAGAATCAAACAACAAATACCTTGCGTTCGGTTCTTCGGCAATTGGCCGAAATACTGCTGATTCTCTGCAATAACGGGATTATGCACCGCGACTTCATTCCATCGAATGTGATTGTTGACAAAAGCAACAATAAAGTGAAAGTCGGGCTGATTGATTTTGGTTGGGCGGTCGATGCCAGTGATACTGAGGTCAGAAATCCCAGTCATCTCGGAGGACGATATGCTCAGGTGGGTAATCACTCCGATAGTTATGCAGTAGCTGTTTTCCTGATGGAAAATTGGCCCGATCTCCCATACGTCAAAGGATTCGCTAGCTTACTCTTTCAGTCGGCGAAAGGAAACACAGAAGCTCTGCTAAGGCGTGCAGTTCGCTTGACGAAAATACCGATGGGCCCCTATGAATGGTTTAGATTATTATTGAGGCGGCACCAGCGGATATCGGTGATAAAGCACAGGTTATTTAAGTGACATTCAGCCATTATATTCTGACGCGGTTTAATCTGCCACTGTCGTCTTTGCAAAAGGGACAAACCTCTGCTGTCTGTAAACCTGAATACTTGTTTTACAGATTTAGTGTGTTCGAAAAGTTTTGTCTGCCTTCCGTAAGAAATCAAACTTGCCAGTCTTTCAAGTGGTTGGTTCTTTTTGACAACAACACGCCTGAATCGTTTAAGCAAAGAGCCGCTGGATGGCACAGGGCCTTCCCGAATCTTATTCCTTGCTATCTGGATGTGGACGTTTATGGTGGAATCCTTGAGAATCCTGGCCCTGTGAATGATGTGGATACTGACGGACCGATGCAGCAGATTACAAGTCGTTTTGTTACGGATGTCATCCGCTCTATGGAAAGGACGCTTCCCGAATGGGTTCTGACGACAAGGCTTGACAGCGATGATGCCTTGCACCGCGATTTGGTAAAAGTTGTTCAGGGCTTCTTTTTGAAAAATCCCAAAATGATGGCTTTCGATAATGTGTTTACCTACAAATATATTCTGGATGAAAGCATCATTTATCGGTATAAATTGATAAATGGCCATTATTTGACATTAGCCGAAAAAACCGGCGACAGTTTTCGCTCCGTATTATTTTGCAACCATCTTGCGATGGACAAGTACGTTGAGGTTCAGCATATCTATGGCAGGACCCTTCAAACTGAACTGATTCATTCAGGAAACGTGGTAAATGGATATACAGATCTTTCTATCTCAGGGTTGCGATATGCACTATTCCATTTTCGCGGGCACGAATTCGGCTATGACGGCGTGCGCTTTTCAAGAAAAAAAGCGGTGTATATGATAGGCTCTCTTCTGAAACGAAGGCTCTGGTCGAAATGCGCAAGATAAAGACTATATTAGCTAATAGAAGGGCTTATATCAAGCGTTATCTCTGGCCTCTTCCCAAATTCCGTCGTGAATTTGTCGTAATGGTGGATGGCAAGATGGCGCATGGTGGCTTGACTGACCGGATCAGGAATATTTTATCGGTTTATTGTTTTTGTAAAGAGCATAAGATCCCTTTTCGTATTTTTTATATTTATCCTATACGATTGGAAGAATTCCTGATACCGAATGAGTATGATTGGAGAATAACAGAGGATGAGGTGTCGTACCATTTTATGGATTCTGAGGAAATCGCTCTTTATGTCCAAGATCTTCCTGGAACTGGTCAGTGGGCACGAACATACAACAACAGTAATCACATTTTTGTCTTGGAACAAATCAATAAAACGAAAAAGGCAATACAGTATCATATTTATGGGAATGCTTATTTCGCCCGAGGGCACTATTCGCTGCTTTTCAACGAATTGTTCCGCCCGTCTTCCTACCTCAATTGCAGGTTGACTGAACTGAAGAAAGCGTTGAGAGAGCCTTTTGAATCCGTTACGCTTCGATTCCAGATGTTGCTCGGCGACCTTGATGAAGGCAGATATGATGTCCTTAACGAGTTTGAACGCGAGGCTCTCATAAAAAAATGCATTGATAAAATTGAAGATCTGTGGCAAAGCCAGTACTTCTCCACGCCAAAAGTGCTGGTAACTTCTGATAGCATGCTATTCCTGTCACGTATTGCCGCAAAGAGTTACGTTTATACGATACCCGGGAAAATGGAACATATGGACTATACAAAGAACACGGATCTGGAAATGAATGCTAAGCCATTCCTTGACTTGTTCCTTTTGATGGAATCCCGCCGGCTTACCCTATTGATCACTGGAAAAATGTACAAGAGCGGATTTCCCTCTTTCGCTGCGGAATTGGGAGGAAAACCGTATAACGAAGTTTATTGGGAATGAATCATTTTTTTGAAAGATTCAAATTAATGCGGAGCGCACTGTTAAAGGCGGCGTTTTTGGATGATTATATCGATGGAGCTATACGATATAATCTGTTTAAACAACAATTACTATCGTCTATGATGCATTCTGGAGAAATTGGTGTATCCACTTGTCATACTTCAGAAAATGAAATTGTTGTTTCGTTGACTACACATGGAAGCCGTATCCAGACAGTCTGTTTCGCCGTTGAAAGTGTTTTTTTTCAGACTAATAAGCCAGATCGGGTTGTCTTGTATCTTAATCGAGATGAGTTCTCATCAGCGGATTTGCCTTTATTACTGCAACGACAAATGGATAGGGGCCTTGAAATCAGGTACGTGAAAGATATAGGACCGCATACGAAACTTTTACCTGCCCTAAAGGAGTTTCCCGAAGCGGTGATTATCACGGTGGACGATGATTATATGTATCCCTTCGACATGGTTGAACGTCTTGTGGCCTCTCATCGAAAGTACCCTGCTGCGGTTTGCTGTAACCATTCGCGGGAATTAAAGTTTGACACTCCTTCGAAACTTGCCGCATACGATACTTTTCCAATGTGTTTTCCCAAAGAGAACACACTTTCGCTCAATTTGCTGGCAGAGGGATTCGGCGGAATATTGTATCCACCTCATTCTTTGTCTGACACAGTGTTCGATGAAAGATTAATTGCGGAACTTTCTCCTCATGCTGATGATCTGTGGTTCAAGGCGATGGAGCTTCTGAATGGTACCCCCGTCGTTCAGTTGGCAAGGAATCGTTATTGGTTCCGGACGATGCTTTCGGAAGAATGTGTACAAGAGTCAGGGTTGAAGAATTACAATAATGGTAAAAAGGGGAATGATATTCAACTGCAAGCCTTGTTCTCATTTTTTGATTTATTCAGAACGATTCTATAGTGCCTCGCGTATCGATCATCATTCCAGTTTTTAATGCGGCTCTTCATCTCGACAGGTGCCTCAACTCTGTTTTTACGCAGAGCGTTACGGATTGGGAGTGTGTTCTGATAGATGATGGATCTTCTGATAATAGTTATGGTATTTGTAGCAGTTGGGCAGAGAGAGATGACAGGTTTATCGTCAAACATCAGCGAAATGCCGGCGTCTCCAATGCTAGAAATAGAGGACTTGACATCGGCACGGGAAAATACATTGTTTTCATTGATGCAGATGACTGGATCGAGCCGGACTATTTGCTGGAGTTGTTGTCGCATACTGGTGAGTCAGATCTTGTCGTTTCTGGTCAAATACGCGATTTCTTAGATGGGAAAAGAATAGAATACCAACCAGACAGTACAATCTGTTTTGAACTGGAGAAAAAAAACGCTCGCAGACTTGTGGAATTGGAATCATCCCTTTTGCTCTATGCTGTCCATGAAAAAGTTTTCAAGTCCGACATTATAAAAAAGGCTGGAATCCGTTTTTTGGAAAGCTGTTCTCATGGCGAAGACTTGCTTTTTGTTTTCAACTATTTGCGTTATGTGAAAGTGGTGCAACAGATTTCATACAGTGGATATCATTATCAGATTGCAAGGAACAATACACTTTCGTCAACTTTTCGCCCGTTTCAATTTCGGGAAGATTACAGTCAGTGGACGGTAATCGATGCCTTTTATAAAGCAAAGGGCATTGATGACGAAACGATTCGTTCTTTTCACGCCAAGCGCTTATGGGGTATTGTCTACGATGGGGTTTTTATTTTTCCAAAACTGGATAATCCTACGCGTAAGTACTTGAAGGAAGTACTTTCCATCCCCGAAATCGAGATGTTGAGGGAACAATCCCATGTTTTTTATTGTTCCCGGTGGATAAAGCAATGTATTTTACGCAGATGGTCCCTGGTGTTCTTTTTTTACTTTAAGGTGGCTAATCGATAAAACAGTATTGCTTTGAACGGTCCGCTCATTATAGTAATTGTCCCTGTATATCAAGCAGAAAGGTATCTTTCTCAATGTGTTGATTCCATTCTCAATCAGACGTATCGTAATTTAGAAATCATATTGGTAGATGATGGGAGCCAGGATGCATCTGGCTATTTGTGTGACTTGTATAAGAATAAAGACAGTCGCGTTGTCGTCGAGCATCAAATCAATGGCGGTCCTAGTGCAGCCAGAAACAAAGGTATCAAGTTGGCAAAGGGCGACTATATTGGGTTTGTCGATGCCGATGATTGCATCAGGCAGGACATGTATGAAATTTTAGAGAGTTTTGTGCGCCTCACAGGGGCGGATTTGATATAATCTTCCTATAGGGCTGTTTTTGAGAAAAGAGGCGACGACTTACGTCCTCAAACAGTTGCTCAAAGCCCCATTGTCCTGAGTGGCCGTGATGCGTTATTAAGTTATCTGGACAATAAAAAAGGAAGTGTTCATTTTTCAAATATGGTTCATTCTGCCTTATATAAAAAAAGCCTTTTCGATAATCTCTGTTTTATTGAGGGCGTGGTTTATGAGGACCGCTACTTTACTCCGGCATGTTTTCTAAAAAGTCGTATCGTCGCATACTTGGATGAAGCGTTATATATGTATTTCCAAACTCCCGGATCACTATCGCGGCAGCCATATACGGAAAATGTCATAAGGAGCCAATTGGGGGTTGGCCCCTATGTCTATTCTTTTATATCAGACCTTTCTCCGGATCTCCGTTCTGTTGGAGCGAGATACTGGTATAATGACCACGATTATATTTTCCACAGGTATCTTACCTCTGAAAAGACGCCCCGAAGAGTAAGGAATAAAATGATCAGAATGGTACTTTATAGCCGTTATACTAATAGAAAAGTTTTTTTTACTGCCGGAATTGAGAAGTGTGCTTTTTTCAGGTAGTGTTCCAATTTGTGTGTCCAGAACGGACTCTGCAATTTAAAGAACGTACAAATTTACATTTTTCCAGCCAATCAGGCAACTGATGAAAAACTTCCCGGGGGTCTGCCGCAGCGGCAGGGGCCGGAAGCCCCTGAGAGCTTAACCGTTCGGGAAGAGACCCTTTTCCTCTCTCATTCTGGGAATAACCCTTCGGTAAGACTCCTTGTCCATCGCTGTTTTGCCCATCAATACGATGACTGAGAGTTCGTCTGGCATCGCTCCGCGCATCCGTGTGACACGCCGGAAGTCCTTCTTGAGCCGCTCGATCCAGTTCGTCGTGTATATCATCGACTGTATATGAGGCGCATAGTTCAAATATGTGAAGTGGAACGCGATGTCTTCATCTTCGGCCAGGTTCCGGATAGAACGGTAATCCTTGCCCCACTTCAGGCACATCTCCCGCCATGCGACTACGCCCTGCTGCACAGTGTAGTTCTTATCTCCCGTACGGAACACTTCGCGCATATCGTCGGCGAGGGCCTTCTTGTCGCCGTGGCGTACTCGGGCCAGCATATTGCGCTTAAGATGCGTCGTGCAACGCTGGAAGGCGGTTCCGGGGAACTTTTCGCCGATAACCTTATCCAATCCGGAGAGGCCGTCGGCAACCACCAATCCGATATGCCCTACACCGCGTTCACGCAGGTCATCGAACATATTGGCCCATCCTGCGGCACTCTCTATCGGGCTGTTATAAAGGCCCAGAACTTCTCGCGTGGCGTCTTCGTTCACGCCCAGGATCACGTAGAACGCCTCCGTGGCCGCCCGCTTCTTACGGAACACCTTGATGTGTACACAGTCGACAAACACAATCGGATAATACTCGTCCAGCCCTCTTTCCAGCCACTCCGACACGTCGCGGCGGACGTACTCAATCATCCTCGAGATACTCGTCTTGCTGTAGTGCTCGCCATATATCTCGTCAAAGACCTGCCCCACCTGCGACTGGGTCAGCCCTTTGGTATACAAGCTTCCTGCAAGCCGCTCGCATTCCTCTTCCTGATCCTTCAGAATGGCCAAAATCTTCGGA
>JAFWOY010000046.1 GCA_017509755.1 Bacteroidales bacterium | reverse complement strand
CGAACGACTGATTATGCATAACTGTCTGATTTACAGACAAAGTTACGATTGAAAACCGTTCGCCCCTCAAATACCTCCTAACTATCTAACTATCAATACTTTCAAAGATCTATATATAAATTTTTAGTGGACACTAATGGAATGTCTATACAAAGCGATTTCGTCTGAAAGAACGCATCCGTCAGCTGGATTCTCCTTATAAAAAGGAGTATCTTCAAGTTGTTTAATTGCATTAAACTGAATATCAGTATATTAACTGAATCTTGCGGTTGGGCGGAATTGTCTTATTAAGCCTTTAGTCGCTAAGTCGTTGATTATTAGGCGGATATGGTTTTCATGTGGCCTCTCTTTTTCTTGTGTAAGAAAAATCTTTCTTACATGTTTCGGGTATCTTTGTAATTTGTTGTAAATCAAATAATTGTAAAATTCTCTTCTTTCGCGGTTGTAAGATTGGATTTTGTACCTTGTGTCACTTTCGTTGTTGTTTCGATTAATTTTGTAACAAAAAAAGATATGAATATCATGCGTGTCCGGTAAAAGTTCCGGACGGTTTACATAAAGGTTAACATTTAAGGTTCATCTATGCATTTGCCGGATGAACCATTTTTACCGGACACTAATAACTAACTACGGTTCTGGGGATGCTCTAATGAAGACTTCTCACAATTGTCGGATTCGCCAAAGGACATGGGTTATGCGAATAACATGGTTCATGATTCTTTGTAATATGAGTATCCCCCCCATTTGCAACGCACAGGGCTTTCGCAGTGCAGCGTCGCCTAACTCATCTGAGGGGACTGTGAAGCTCCAGGTAGTTGATCGGGCTACCGCATTGCCGATTGCTGATGCCCCTGTCTATTTGGTGCCGGAGGGTGATACGATTATAACAAACCTCACGGTTTCTGATTCTACGGGAAGTGTTAGGCTTCTACGGGTACCACAGGGCTGCTATACCGTGTTTATCGAGGCACGGGAGTATCATCCCGTAGTCTTTAACCAAATGGTTTTGAACCCGCTGGAGGATTTAGGTGTCGTTTTATTGGACCGGATTGTCGATACACTTGACGAGGCTCGGATTACTTCTTATGTCAGCGCGGTAGAAAAAAAACGCGACACCCTTGTCTTAAACGTCAGCTCCTTTTTTGTCGGAAATAATGAAATGCTCGAAGACCTGTTAGCAAAAATGCCCGCACTTCGCATTTCGGAGTCCGGTGTCACGTTTAATGGCAAAGAAATAAAACAAATCACGATTGACGGACGTAATTTCTTTCTGAACGACCCCTTGGTCGCAGTAAAAACGATTCCAGCTAAAAGTATTGAAAAAGTACTTGTCATTGACCAGAAAAGAGCCGTGGAGTCAATGACGGGAATCGTAGAGGATCGTGAAAAAGTGATGGATATCGTTTTGCGAAAAGAGTATAAAACGGGTTTTTGGGGATATATCCGTTCTGCTTTAGGTGGTTCTGTCCCAGATAATAAAAAAGATACGCTCTTGGTAGAAAGAAAAAAGACTCTCTTTTCGGGGACGGGAATTGCCTCTTTATATGGCGAGAAAGATCAGGCCACATTGGCAGCAACAGCTTGGAATGCGCCTCTTGGAAAGACTGGAGATATTGTTCAGGGTGACGGAAAGGGTCTTCGCTCTCTCTACAAGGGCGGTCTGAATGTTAATTCGCAGCGGATCGGGGGTACCGATCTGACCGGGACGGTTGTTCTGTCGCAAGATGAGACCAACAAACGAATGTTTGCAGAGCGGACGTATTTGACCATGCCTGCTAAAACTTCAAGTATGACCCAGAGGCTGTTTAACAGGACAAAAGCGTTGTCCTTGTCCGGGAAAGCGAGCTGCATGCAAACGAGCAAATACTCTTTTTCTTTCCTTCCGGAACTTCAGTTGTCAATCGATGAAGGGAAAGAGGCGGGTAACACCTTTTTCGGTCAGACTGAGTCGGAATTCTCTCCCGATACAAGGTCTTTTTCATCAGAAACAAAAGAAAAAGCTCATTATTCAGTCAATCTCTCATTTGGAGTAAAGGACATCAAGAAAAGAAACCGGAGCTTTAACGTGGACATTCGTTGGGGACTTAATGTCCAAAAGGGAACTAGAGAGGAAAGATACTTGTCAGGCACATCAGTAAGCGGACCTAATGATCAAGACCTTCTGTACCGTACCAGCACCCAGTCAGAGAATGGGACTATGCGTTTATCGTATGTGGAACCAATCACCAGTCGCTGGCTTCTGAAAGCGGAAATGAGTCCCAGTTTCTATCGGTGGAATATAAGTCGTCAGATTCTCCATGTGGATTTATTGCAAGATGGCAATTCTTCCGTCATGAAACTTCAGGATTATCTGCTGGATGGGAATGCGTTGATGCAATATTCCGATGGAGAGACCTCCATACAGTTCGGCGTTTCTTTTTCTGATGTTAAAGAGGCCAGAAAGAAGGGTTTACCCGGAATGGAATTATACGACGTCCTGAATAGTAACAGTCTATATTGGTCGCCTCGTTTCAGTTTGAAGAAAGAAACGGATGAAGGTACGATAGATATCGTTTGGTCAGGTTCGCCTAAAAGGCCATCACCCTCCCTCATGCGAGTAGATCCTGTTTTTTCTGTCCCGACGGAAATCTCTCTTGGCAATGTTTTTCTAAAACCCGAATATCGCCATTCCATCAATATGGAAATAGATTATTTTTTTCCCGAAAAAAACATGAACCTATTGTGCGAAATGGAGGGAGGGCTCGTTGTCAACCCCACTGTCAGAGCGATATGGGATTCCGGCGGAGGTAGAATGTGTTCTGTCCCCGTCAATGCAAGGCGGCCGACAGTTTCTGTGATGATGAATCTGTTGAACGGTTTCGCGCTTTTTAATTCAAAGAGATGGCGGGCGGAGGCAGCAATTTCCGGCAACTATTCAAACAATCCTTCTTTCTGTCAAATCGCGCATGTTCCATCGGTGGATGTGAATCATTTTCGCTACGATTCATTCATGTCCTCTTTTTGGGGAGAGGATGAGCATGGATCCATTTTCTATTCTGGCAAGAGCGGATTGGCCGAATGCCATTCACAAGCCTATTTAGGGCACACATCACTCGTGGTTTCATATCAATCAAAGAGCCTGTTTGCAACAATAGGCGGTAGTTTTTTATGTAGGGGCGTCGAATTCTCCCAGGATGCGACGCTGAACCGCCGAGTGAAGGAAAACTATTGTAAAATTGAAGCAGATTGGACTCCCGTATCCAATGTGGAGTTGCAAGCCAAAGTATATGGTGGCCGTATTCGGGGACTTGGTGTCGATAATGACTGCTTGTACGGGAGTGTTGATTTAAACCTCTCTTTTCACATCAGATCCCTCTCATTTGCTTTTCAGGTGAATGACTTGCTGAATAACCTCCGGCGTCCTGTTTATGCGTTGAACAGCAATTACAGTGAAACCGCGTATTACAATAGGTTGGGGCGGCATTTCTTTATTGCCGTCAAATGGGACTTTGGTAAGATGAATGCAGAAAAAACGCGTCGCGCCAACAGCGTCTTGCTTGATTAACAGACAATAGGCAGAGCCCAAAACCATTTTGGACTCTGCTCGGAAATCAGAAATAGGATTGTTTAGCCGCAGTAGTAGTACTTCCGTACCAGTGCCGCCATCTTCTTCGGATCCGAAGAGGCTTCGTGGCGGATGTGCTGGTCCTTGTAGCCTTTCAATTTGGCGATGGTGCCGTCGATCAGGCTGGAGGAGAAGATGCCGTCTTTCTCGTAGAGGGCGCGGTTCTTCTCCAGGCAGAGGGCGGATTCATGGCAGGAGGCGGGGAGCTGTTCGAGCGAATTGAGCAGCGCCTCGTTCTTCTTGTCGTGGATGTTCACGTCCACATAGGTCCGGGCGGCTACTTCCAGCGCGTCGGGCATCTCAAAGCCGGTGCGGGCCGCAGTCACAAGGCCGGCCAGCATGTTGTAGATGTCGGCGCTGCCGTCGCCGGAGCGCATCTCCACGGTCTGCTTGTCCGGAATGACGAAATCATTGGGATCTTCCAGCGGGTTGGCCATGGCGCTCATGCTGTGGCCTACGCTCCAGCCCAGCGGTACGCGCACGAGCACCGAGCGGTTGCGGTCGCCCCAGCAGACGCTGGTCGGGGCTTCCTGGTGCGGCACGAGGCGGAAGTAGGAGGTCGGGTTCGTGTTGCCGAAGGCCGTCAGGGACGAGGCAAACTGCATGTAGCCGGCGATGGCGCGGCGGGCGTCGTCGGAGAGGGAACCGTCCTTGATCATCACGGAGTGGTCGCCTTTCATCATCCGGGTGTGGAAATGGAGGCCGCTGCCGGCTTTGCCGGTGGTGATCTTCGGGGCGAAGGTGATGTCCAGGCCATAGTCGTAGGCCAGGGTGCGGAGAATCCATTTGGCCATCGTCAGCTGGTCGGCCGCCGATTCCACGGGATTGACGAGGAATTCAATCTCGTTCTGCTCGTAGATCTTGCCGTCGAGGGTGAAGTTGCCCACCTCGCAGTGGCCGTACTTGATCTGGCCGCCCACCTGCGCGATGCAGCGGATGGCGTCTGCCCGGAAGGCTTCGAACTTGGCGAACGGCGTGGACTCGTGATAGCCGTGCTGGTCTTCGGCAGGGAAGCGCTCATCGTCTTCGGCGACGATGTAGAATTCGAGTTCGCCCATGGCCTCAAAGGTATAGCCGGTGCGCTCCTGGAAAGCCTTGTGGGCTTTGCGCAGGGTGAACTCCGGTGCGCTCTCGAGCGGCAGGCCGTCCTTGGTGAAATAGCTGCAGAGGAATCCGATGGTCGGGATTTCCTGGAACGGGTCGAGGTAGGCCGTGCTGAAGCGTGGGATCACGTAGAGGTCGCTGCTGTCGGCGGCGATATAGGGGAAGAGGCTCGAGCCGTCCACCCGCTCGCCGTAGGAGAGGATGGTGTCGAGATACGCGCGGTTGGTCACCGGGAAGTTCAGTGTCTTGAGCCGGCCGTCGGCGGCTACATACCGGAAGTTGACGATCCGGATATCATGGCTGACGATGTAATCGGTCAGGTCCTTTTTCGTGAAGGCCGCCGGCTCCTTGCCGATCGCCGCCACCAGTGGATTGATGTTATATTCGCAGAAAGGATTCATAACAGTTGGATGTATTTTTGTATGTATAGTGTGCAAAGATACAGATAAAAACCGAATTTTCGTATCTTTGCGACACCTGTCGCTATGGCGTTCATGAAATCTTTCAAACGCATCCTGTCGTATGCGCGGCCCTATGGCCGCAGCGTGCCCGGCTACCTGCTGCTGTCGGTCCTTTCCGTCGTATTCGGCGTGATGAACTACGGCTTGCTCGGACCGCTGCTGGCTGTCCTCTTTGAGGAGCCTTCGACGGGGGCTACACTGGCGCGGCCTCAGTTTGCCTGGAGTCTTGACTATGTCACCGGGCTGTTCGGTTGGGCGCTTTCGTCGATCATACAGAACCGTGGCGTCATCCGGGGACTGCTGTTCGTCTGCGGCGCCCTCGTGGTTTCGTGCCTGCTGGCCAATGTCTGCCGCTACCTGTCGCAGCGGATCCTCGTGGGCCTGGAGACACGGCTGATGAAGAACCTGCGGGAAGCCCTTTTCGGCAAGATCCTTTCGCTGCCCGTGGGCTGGTTCACCAACCGGCGCAAGGGCGACGTGCTTTCGAGTATCTCCAACGACGTGGCCGAAGTCCAGAGCGGCATCGCCGGCAGTTTTCACGCCTTTTTCCGGGAACCGCTGCTGGTGCTCGGCTTCCTGGCCATGCTTATCTATATGTCGCCGCAACTGACACTTGTTTCGTTGGTCGCCCTGCCGGTGTCGGCCTTCATCGTGACCCGGATCACCCGGAAGCTCCGGGCCGGCTCGGTGGAGACGCAGCACCTGATGGGCCGCCTTCTGGGGCATTTTGAAGAGGCCATTTCCGGTTCGCGCATCATCAAGGCGTTCGGCGCCCGGCGTTATGTAGCCGACCGGTTCGGGGCGGACAACGAACGGCACCGCCAGGTTCTCCGGCAGGTCCGCAACCGGCAGGAACTGGCTTCGCCGGTGTCCGAGTTCCTGGGCATCAGCATCGCGGCTGGCGTCCTCTTCTACGGCGGCTGGCTCAACTATCGCGGCAATCTCGGGATGACCTGGTCTCAGTTCATCGTCTATATCATGTTCTACTGGAAGGTGCTGGAACCGGCCAAGACCATTGCCAAATCCTATGCCTTGGTGCAGAAGGGGCTGGTATCGGCCGACCGGATCTTCGCCATCCTCGACGCGCCTGCGGAGATCGAGGACGGCCGGGAAAGTGTGAAGGACTTCCGGGAGGCTGTGACTTTCGACCATGTCAGCTTCTCCTATGGGGAGGAACCGGTGCTCAAGGATGTCAGCCTGACCCTTCCGAAAGGGAAGATGATCGCGGTCGTGGGTCCATCCGGGGCGGGGAAGTCCACGATGGCCGATCTGCTGCCCCGTTTCTATGATGTGACGGAAGGCGCCATCCGTATTGACGGCCGGGACATCCGCACA
Source organism: Bacteroidales bacterium (assembly GCA_017509755.1). GTDB lineage: Bacteria > Bacteroidota > Bacteroidia > Bacteroidales > UBA932 > Cacconaster. The sequence goes on along the minus strand of JAFWOY010000046.1, from coordinate 17,966 downwards.
CTGCAGTTGGAAGAGCTGACCGACCTGATGGGCATCGTCACGCAGGAGTCCATCCTCTTCAACGACACGGTGTTCAACAACATCGCCTTCGCGATGCCGGGCGCGACCCGCGAGGAGGTCATCGCAGCGGCCCGCGTGGCCAATGCCGACGAATTCATCCGCCAGATGCCGCAAGGGTACGATACGAATATCGGCGACCGCGGCGCCAAACTTTCGGGCGGCCAGCGGCAGCGCATCGCCATCGCCCGCGCCGTGCTCAAGAACCCGCCGATCCTGATTCTCGATGAAGCGACCTCCGCGCTTGATACGGAGAGCGAGCGGCTGGTCCAGGACGCGCTCACGAAACTCATGGGCGGCCGCACATCCCTTGTCATTGCGCACAGGCTCTCCACCATCCGCCACGCCGACGAAATCTATGTCGTACAGGATGGCCGCATCGTGGAACACGGAAGACACAAAGATTTGGTTGCAAATCACGGTCTTTATTCGCATCTTTGCAGTTTGCAGGATTTTTCATAAGAAACCATGGCTAAGAAACCCTCCAGAAAAAAATCGCTGAACGTTCTGTTCGAGAACTGTTTCAAGAAGAACTGGGACCGGCCGGCCCTTTCCAATTACAACCAGAACACCCTTTATTATAAAGATGTGGCGCGCCAGATTGCCAAACTGCATCTTTTCTTTGAAGCCTGCGGCATCAAGCCGGGCGACCGGATCGCCGTCTGCTCGAAGAACCAGGTCAACTGGTGCCTGTCCTACCTGGCGGCCATGACATACGGGGCTGTGGTGGTGCCGATTCTCCACGAGTTCCAGCCCGCCAACCTCCGTCATCTCGTGACGCACTCCGAGGCCCGCATCCTTTTCCTGGGCGACAACATCTGGGCAAATATGGCCGACATGGACCTGCCCGGCGTCGAGGTCGTCGTGAAACTGACCGATTTCTCGGTGGTCCGCTCCATCAATCCGGATGCGCCCGCTGCGATGGAAGGCCTGGAAGAAGCGATGAACAAGCGCTATCCCGGCGGTTTTGAGAAGGAGCATATCCAGTATTATGTGGACCAGCCCGAACAGCTGGCCCTTATCAGCTATACGTCCGGCACGTCCGGCTTCTCGAAAGGGGTGATGATTCCTTACCGGGCCCTGCTCTCCAATGTCCAGTTCGCACATGAGGCCGAGCCGCAGATGGACTGCAATTCCCGGATGGTTTCCATGCTTCCGACCGCCCATATGTACGGGATGATCTTCGAGTTCCTCTTCGAGATGACCATCGGCGCGCACGTCTTCTTCCTGACGCGCCTGCCCAGTCCGAAAGTGATCCTTGAGGCCATGAATTCCGTCAAGCCCGATACCATCATCGCAGTCCCGCTGGTCATCGAGAAAATCTACAAGAGCATGCTGGTGCCCTTCATCAGCAAGAAGCGCATCAAACTGATGCTCAATCTCCCTGTGCTTGACAAGGTCGTCAAGAACAAGATCCGGGAGAACCTGATCCAGGCTTTCGGCGGCAAGTTTGGCGAAGTGATCATCGGCGGGGCTCCGTTCAACCGGGAGGCTGAAGCCTTTTTCAAACGCATCAATTTCCCCTTCACTATCGGCTATGGCATGACCGAATGCGCACCGATCATTACCTACGTCCATTGGGACAAGACCAAGCTTTATTCCTGCGGCAAGGCGGCACCCCGGATGAAGATCAAGATCGATTCCGACGATCCGAAGAGAATTCCCGGCGAGGTCCTGGTCAAGGGCGACAATGTGTTCCTGGGCTATTACAAGAATGAGATGGCTACCAAGGACAGTTTTGTCGACGGCTGGTTCCGTACGGGAGACATGGGCATCATCGACGGCGATGGCTACCTCTATCTGAAAGGCCGCTGCAAGAGCATGATCCTCGGCCCTTCCGGGCAGAACATCTATCCCGAGGAGATTGAGAGCATCCTGAACAACATGCCGTATGTCGTGGAGTCGCTGGTGGTTGAAGATGATTTCAAACTGATCGCCCTCGTGTATCCCGATTTCGAGCAGGCGCAGGAAGACGGCCTGGATCGCGACCAGCTGATGGAAAAACTCAAGGAAGACATGCAGATGACCAACCTGGAACTCGACCAGTACTGCAAACTGTCCAGCGTCGAGATCGTTGATCAGGAATTTGAGAAGACGCCGAAACGGAGTATCAAGCGCTACCTCTACCAGCGGGGCGTAAATGCATGACGATGATGGAAAAAGAAAAGAAATTCGACCGGAGTTACCTGGAGATGGCCGCCGTCTGGGCGAAGAACTCCTACTGCCAGCGCAGGCAGGTGGGCGCCATCCTGGTCAAAGACCGCATGATCATATCGGACGGTTACAACGGCACGCCGTCCGGTTTCGAAAATGTCTGTGAAGATGAAAACGGGGTGACGAAGCCTTATGTGCTGCATGCCGAAGCGAACGCCATCACCAAAGTGGCCAAGAGCAGCAACAGCAGCCTCGGCGCCACGCTCTACGTGACGGCATCCCCCTGCCTGGAGTGTGCCAAATTGATCATCCAGGCCGGTATCACCCGGGTGGTTTACAGTGAAGAGTACCGGATTACCGACGGCGTGGACCTGCTGCGCCGGGCCGGCATCCAGGTCGAGAAATTCGAATAGAAGACGATGAATGCCAAGATACGCGAACGGCTGGCCACCTTCGGGTGGGTCCTGGTCATCGTGCTGCTGGCGGTCCTGCTGGGCCGCATCTGGCAGCGCGACAAGAAGAATGAAGTGAAGATTCCCGAATCGGACTGGGCCAAGCTGATGCTCGTGCTCCAGAGTGTGGAACGCGACTATGTGGATGAGATCGACCAGAAAGCCGTGACCGAACAGATCTTGCCGGAACTCATGGCCAAGCTCGATCCGCACTCGCTCTATCTGCCGCCGGTCGAACTGGAGGAGGCGGAACAGGACCTGCAGGGCGGGTTTGACGGCATTGGCATTCAATTCAATGTGCCGAACGACACGGCCGTGGTGACGCATGTGATTGCGGGCGGCCCCTCCGAGAAAGCGGGCCTGCTGTCGGGCGACCGCATCGTCCAGGTGGACGACCGGGTTATCGCGGGTACACAGACCCCGCAGGACTCGATGGTCCGCCTGATGAAGGGAAAGCGCGGCTCGCAGGTACGCATTTATGTGCAGCGGACGGGTGTCAAGGATCCGATCCAGTTCAATATCACGCGCGATGTGATTCCCGTCAACAGCGTAGATGTCGCCTTTATGCTCAACGATACGACTGGATACATCAAGCTCTCGAAATTTGCCCGCAGCACCTATCTGGAATTCCTCAAGGCGGCCCTTTCCCTGCGCGAGAAAGGAATGCGCCGCCTGGTATTCGACTTGCGCGACAATACGGGCGGCTATCTCGACCAGGCGCTGATGCTGTGCAATGAGTTTCTGGAGAAAGGTGCGCTGATCGTCTATATGGAAGGCCGCAACCGGCCCCGCAACGATGTGTTTGCGGACGGGAAGGGGAGTTGCCGCGATATCGAGCTGGCGGTGCTGATCAATGAAGGCTCGGCTTCTTCCAGCGAGATTTTCGCCGGGGCGATGCAGGATAATGACCGGGCGACGCTCTATGGCCTCCGTTCCTTCGGCAAGGGACTGGTCCAGGAACCGCTCTTCTTCAGCGACGGTTCGGGTATCCGGCTGACGGTGGCGCGCTACCACACGCCTTCGGGCCGCTGCATCCAGAAGCCGTATGGCGACGACTACGGGTACGACATCTATGAGCGCTACCTGCATGGGGAGATGATGAGCGTGGACAGTATCAGGGTCAATGATTCCTTGAAATTCGAGACGGTCGGCGGCCGGACGGTCTATGGCGGCGGCGGCATCATCCCGGACATCTTCGTTCCGCTCGATACCACGCATTATACGGACTTTATGGGCAAGTGCAACCGCCAGAGCCTGCAGGTCAAGTTTGCCAACCAGATGGCCGACCGCTACCGGCCCCGCCTGCGTGAAATCCGCGACCTCCCGACGCTCAACCGTTTCCTGGACGGCATCGACTTGAAAAAGGCCTTCATCGATTATACGACTTCGCAGGGAGTAGTGCCCTCTGCGAGCGAGTGGGAGATCTCCGGTCCGACCATCCTGGTGCAGGTGCGGGCCCTCATCGGACGCAACACGCCGATGAACGACGAGGCATTTTACCCGATCTACCTGACCATCGACAATGTGATAGAGGCAGTAATGAAAAACGGATAAAGTGAAACTTTTTTGGATTTTGTCCGTATAATTATTGTTTTCTCGCCTAAAATTTGAAAAAATGAAATTATCTCAATTCGGTTTTGAACTCCCTCCTGAACTGATTGCCAAGTACCCGTCCGAGCAGCGGGATGAATGTCGTCTGATGGTTGTCCACAAGGACACGGGAGCGGTCGAGCACCGGATTTTCAAGGATATCATCGAGTATGCCGCACCGCACGACCTGTTCGTGTTCAACGATGCGAAAGTGTTCCCGGCGCGCATGAGCGGCAACAAGGAAAAGACCGGCGCTGAAATCGACGTCTTCCTGCTGCGCGAACTCAACCGCGACCAGCGGCTCTGGGACGTGCTGGTCGATCCCGCCCGCAAGATCCGGATCGGCAACAAGCTCTATTTCGGAGAAAACGACAGCCTGGTGGCCGAGGTCATCGACAATACGACTTCGCGCGGCCGTACGCTTCGTTTCCTCTTCGACGGCACGTATGAGGAGTTCCGGGAGACGCTCTACCAGATGGGTTCGCTGCCGGTCCCCAAGTGGATCCGTCCGCATGCCGAAGAGATTGACAAAGAGCGTTTCCAGACGATCTTTGCCTGCAAGGAAGGCGCGGTGGCATGTCCGGCAGCCGGCTTGCATTTCAGCAAGATCCTGTTCAAGAAGATGGAGATCCGGGACATCGACAAGACGTTCCTGACAGTCTATATGGGCAATGCGCATTTCCACAATGTGGATGTGGAGGACCTCTCGAAGCACAAGATGGACTCGGAACAGTACTCGATCTCCGAGGAAACGGCTTCGGCGGTGAATGCGGCGCGGGGCCGGGGCAACAAGGTGTTTGCCGTCGGTGTGACGGTGGTCCGGGCCTTGGAAACGTATGTGACGACCAAAAAGGAGATCCGGGCGTATGACGGCTGGACCAACAAGTTCATCTTCCCGCCGTACCAGTTCTCGATTCCGGACGCGATGGTCACCAACTTCCATCTGCCCTACAGCACGATGTTGATGACGGCCGCTGCCTTCGGCGGCTACAAGAACATCATGGCCGCCTACCAGACCGCCATCCAGGAAGGTTACCAGTTCGGTACCTACGGCGACGCCATGTTGATCATTTAGTACTGGGGCTCTGCCCCAAACCCCGCCGCTACGGCCTGCTATAGCACAATCCTGCGCAACGGCCTCCGCTAGCGCCTGATGGCGCTTTGGATTGCTCCGTTTTTTGCCATAGACGGGGGTCTCCCGTTGCGAGGGTATTGCGCTGGAAGACCTTAGCCACCCTCGGCTATTAGAGGGAGGGGCCCATCGCTGTGCGATGGGAGGGGTCGAGCGTAGCGAGACGGTCTTACAGCGCAATACCTTCGCGACGGGAGGCTGTTTCGACGGATCTTTTTTTATTTTTTATCTCCGAACCGATATTGCTTTTTTGTCAATGGGGGTGGGGCGGGAGTCTGTATCTTCGTGGAAAAATGGAAAGATATGGAGACCGACCTTCTTGTTTATGGATGTGCGCTGAGCAAAGTGTTCGCGTACAAGTGTGCTGCCGGACGGCAGTTGTTGGAGCATTTCGGCGGATTGGCGGCTTTGTTTGCAGCCGGGCGCAAGGAACTGGCGGCAGTGATGCCGGGCGGCGCGAGAATGATCGATCAGTTGCTGGATCCGGCTTTGCTGGATTGGGCGGCGCAGGAAGTGGAATGGGCGCAGACGGAAGGAATCCGTTTGCTGGTAATTGACCGGCCCGGGTATCCGCGGCGGCTGGCGGCGTGTGAAGATGCGCCCTTGTTGCTGTATTGCAAAGGGACCGTCAATTTGGATGCACCGCGGGCGCTGGCCGTTGTCGGGACGCGGAAAGCGTCCTGGCATGGCCGCGAGGCTTGCCGCCGGGTGGTGGGTGCGTTGGGTGATTTGGCAGAAAAGCCTTTGATTGTGAGCGGACTGGCTTTGGGGATAGACGGCTGTGCCCATTTGACGGCCCTGGAGAACGGCTTGGCGACTGTCGCGGTGCTGCCCTGTGGATTGGACGAAATCTATCCCCGGCAACATGAAGAGCTGGCCCGCCGGATTGCGGCGCACGGCGCGCTTGTCTCCGATTTCGCCCGGGGAACGGCCCCCGTCGCTTTCACTTTCCTGCGGCGCAACCGCATCATAGCCGGGCTGGCCGACGCCACGTTGCTGGCCGAATCCTACCGGCGCGGCGGCGGCTTGATCACCATGCAACTGGCTTCCTCTTACAATCGCGATACCTTTGCCATCCCCGGACGTTTGTCAGACGCTTCTTTTGAGGGGAACAATCGATTGATAGCCAAACAAGAAGCGGTTCTTGTCGCCGATGAGGAAACGATTCCGGTCACCTTGGGCTGGGCCGAAGCGCTCCGCCGGCAGCGTCGCACTCCCTTGCTGCGGCCGGGAGATACACCGCAGCAACGTGCGGCCCTGCAACTGCTGCAGCAACGCGGCCCTCTCTCTGTCGATGCGGTGGCTGCCCTGATGAGTATCGGAGTGGATGCCGCTTCCGTCCTGTTGCTCGAACTCGAAATGGCAGGCCGGGTCGGGGGCGACGGAAACAAATTTTTTGTATCTTTGTAAGAATGTTGACCGATACCCATTGCCATCTGTATGACGAGGCTTTCCAGCCCGATTTCGAGGCGGTGCTTGCGCGGGCGCGCGAAGCAGGTGTCGGAGCGTGTGTGATGCCGGGGATCGACCGTTCGTGCCATGAAACAATGCTGGCCGTGGCGGATGCCCTCCCGGGTTTCGCTTTCCCTTGCATCGGCCTCCATCCCACTTCCGTGGGAGAGAACTGGCCGGAAGAACTCGATTTTGTGAAAACCCATCTGGGAGATCGCCGTTGGTATGCCGTCGGCGAGATCGGCCTGGATGAATACTGGTCGAAGGAGTACGTGAAAGAGCAGATGCGCGTGCTGGAAGAGCAGATCGTCCTGGCGTCCCGGGCGGACTTGCCCGTGATCATCCATTTGCGCGAGGCGACCGACGATTTCTTCCGGGTGCTGGAAGGTTTGCGCGGCGTGGATTTCCGGGGGGTGATGCATGCGTATTCCGGAAGCTATGAGACTTACCGCCGTTTGCTGACTTATGCGGATTTCAAGTTCGGCATCGGCGGCGTGGTCACTTACAAGAACGCGGGTATCGCCGCAGCGATGGAAAAGATGTCCCTGCAGGATGTCGTGCTGGAGACCGACTGCCCGTGGCTGACCCCGGTCCCGTTCAGGGGAAAGCGCAACGAACCGGCCCATGTCCGGCTCGTCGCCGAAAAAATAGCCCAGATCAAGCGCCTTCCGCTCGAGGAAGTGGCCGCCGTGACCACAGCCCAAGCCCAGTCGCTTTTCAAATTATAGTCCCCCATGGAAAGAAAGATCCTTCTCATCTACACAGGTGGCACGATCGGTATGAAACAGGATCCCGAGACGCTGCTGCTCAAGCCTTTCGATTTCCACCAGATCACCCGGGAAGTGCCGGAACTCAAGAAGTTCGGCTATGTCATCGACGCACTGTCGTTCGATCCGGTCATCGACTCGTCCGACGTGAATCCTGCGTTTTGGGTGAAGCTGGCCGGGATCCTGAAAGCCAACTATGACTTTTATGACGGTTTCGTGGTACTCCACGGGACCGACACGATGGCCTATTCGGCTTCTGCCATGAGTTTCATGCTCGAGAACCTTGAGAAACCGGTCATCTTCACGGGAAGCCAGCTGCCGATCGGCATGCTCCGGACAGACGGCAAGGAGAATCTCATCTCTTCCATCGAACTGGCGGCAGCGCAGGATGCGGAAGGCCATCCGCATATCAGCGAGGTCTGCATCTATTTCGACAGCCAGCTTTTCCGCGGCAACCGCACCACCAAGTACAACGCCGAGAATTTCCGGGCTTTCCGCTCTGCCAATTATCCGCCTCTGGCCGAAGTGGGTATCCACATCCGATACAACGAATCCGCGCTTTACCGGCCTCCCGTGCGGGGCAGGGATTTGGTCCTGCACACGGCGCTGGACACGCATGTGGCTGTCCTGAAGATTTTTCCGGGCATATCCGAGCCGCTTGTGCGGGCCATCCTGTCCACGGAAGGGCTCCGGGCCGTGGTGCTCGAAACCTACGGCTCCGGGAATTCACTTTCCGATCCCTGGTTCCTCGGTGCGCTCGCCGCTTTTACCCAGGCGGGCGGCATCATCGTCAATGTTACGCAGTGCCAGGCGGGAACGGTTGACATGGGCGCTTATGCCAACGGCGATATTCTCCGACAGGCCGGATTGGTGTGCGGACGCGACATGACAACGGAAGCCGCCTTGACAAAATTATTTGTCCTTTTGGGTCAATATGCTGACAATAAAATAGTTGCAGAAAAAATCGAAATTGGGGTCAGTGGAGAAATTTCTTAGAAATAGTGCTACTTTCCGAAAAAATTGTTAAATTGCAAAGAATTTTGTGGCGGAAGTATGCACCAACCACCAACGAAACTATAACTATTTAAATACAGTGTTTAATAATTAATCAAAAAATCTATGAAAAAAATTTTCATGTTTTTGGCAGTGATCGGTCTCCTGACCATTTCTGCTGAGTACCAGAAGACTTTTGCGCAGGACAATCAGGCTGCCGAGCAGACTGAGGCTGTGGCTCAAGCCCAGGACGACGTGGTCGACCCGTTCGCTGCAGCTCCCGACGACAAGCCGATTCACCAGCAGCTCAAGAAGCTGTTCATCGATGGTGGTGCCACCTTTATGTCCCTCGTGTTGTTGTGCCTCATCCTCGGTCTGGCCATCGCGATCTCCAAGATCATTACCCTGAGCATCGCCCAGAATAACAACACCAAGCTCCTGAACAAGATCGAAGACTGCCTGAAGAATGAAGGTGTCGACAAAGCCTATGAGCTCTGCCGCAACACGCCGGGCCCGGTTGCCCGTATCTTCACCCAGGGCCTCCTCCGCGTCAAAGACGGCCAGGGCATCGAGAAAGCTGAGAAATCAGTCATCGAGTACGGCTCCGTCGAGATGGGTAAACTGGAGAAAGGTCTTTCCTGGATCGGTCTGTTCATCGGTATCGCTCCGCAGTTGGGCTTCATGGGTACCGTCCTTGGTCTGATCCAGGCCTTCGACGCCATCGAGGTCGCCGGTGATATCAGCCCGGCATTGGTTGCTGGTGGTATGAAAGTCGCTCTGATCACGACCGTCGGTGGTCTGGTCGTCGCCATTATCCTCCAGTTGTTCTACAACTACATCATTTCCAAGATCGACACGATTGTCGTCGGTATGGAAGACTCTTCCATCTCCCTCGTCGACATGCTGGTCAAGTACAGCAAATAATCATAATAACAACCTTCATTCACGGAATTTGTTATGAAAGAAGCTAACGAAAAAAGAGAAAACAGGCCCTGGAGAATTCTTGAACTGATCCTCTTCCTGGTGTCTCTGGCGCTCTTCGTAGTGGTCCTCATGGCGAAGCCGACGACGACCGACAACGGAGCCCTCGATACCTTCCTGTACTGGATCTATGTTCTCGTCCTGTTCGCGATCTGCGTGACATTGCTGTTCCCGCTCTTCGCCTCGTTCAAGGACAAGAAGAAACTCCTCCGGCTGATCCTTCTCATCGTGGCAGTCGTCGTCATTGTGGGCGGCGCCTGGATGCTTGCTCCCGGCAAGCCGATCGATACCAACCAGATCACCACGGCCCGCGACTTCAAGCTTGCCGATGCAGTACTTTTCGTTTCGTATCTCGCTATCGCCGGTGCCGTCTGCGCACTGATCTGGAGCGCAGTCCGTAACGCTATCAAAAAATAAGGATTAGGTATGGCTAAGAAAAAGGTTCCTGAAATTAACGGCTCATCAATGGCGGATATTGCCTTCATTGCGCTGATATTCTTCTTGATGGTGACCACGATGGACAAGGAGGAGGGTATTTCCCGTCTCCTTCCGCCGATCCCGCCCGAGGATCAGAAGGTGGAAAACCAGGAGGTCAACCGTCGGAATATCATCCAGGTGAAGATCAATTCCAGCGACCGATTGTTGGCCGGCAGTCAACCGATGGATGTCAGCCAGCTGAAAGACAAGATCAAAGAATTCATGACGAACCCTTACGATGATCCGAATCTCCCCGAGAAAGAAGTCGTGGATATTCCGGGTCTCGGACCGACTCCCGTCTCCAAAGGTGTCATCTCCCTGCAGAATGACCGCGGTACCACGTACCAGGCCTACATCACCGTCCAGAACGAGCTGATCAAGGCCATCAACGAGCTCCGCGACGACTTCTCGATGAGGACCTACGGCAAGAAATACAGCAAGCTGGACGAAGACCGTCAGGAAATCGTCCGCAAGGCAGTCCCTCAGCGTATTTCCGAGGCGGAACCGAAGGATGTCAAAAAGAAATAGGAGAATTCAGTATGGCAAAATTCATCAAAGAAAATAAAGGCGAGCTTCCGCAGATGAATACATCGTCCCTGCCGGACATCGTGTTCATCATCCTGATGTTCTTCATGGTGTGTACTTCCATGCGCCAGACCGAAACGAAGGTACGCGTCCGTACGCCGCAAGCGTCCGAGATTGCGAAACTGGACCGCAAGGACTTGGCTACCTATATCTATATCGGTACGCCTTCCCGCCAGTATCAGAAGGAATACGGAACGGATTCCCGCATCCAGCTGAATGACGTCATTTGCAAGGACAACAACGACTTGAGCTCCATCCGCGACTTTATCGCCGCCGAGCGTGAGAAAATGTCCGAGGTCGACCGTCCGTTCATGCAGGTCAATATTAAGGCAGACCAGGATACCCGCATGGGTATCATCACCGATGTGAAGCAGGAGCTTCGCCGGTGCTCAGCCCTGAAGATCATGTATGGCGCACGCAAAGGCAGTGCCCAGAAATGACGGACACTTGTTTCAAGGAAAGGGTGGCTTCGTCCACCCTTTCTTTATAATTTAGATGGAAGAAGATTCAGATGAAGAAGATTTTCAATGGAATGGCAGTGGCCGCCCTGCTATGTATGGCGGTATCCTGCGGACGGCAGGAAAAAGATGCGAAATACGTTTTTTATTTTATCGGTGACGGAATGGGCTTCACCCATGTGGCAGCCGCTGAGGCTTATCTGGCCCAGGAGCGCGGCGTGATCGGAATGGATCCGCTTTGTTTCACGCAGTTCCCCGTGCTCGGCGAAGCTACGTCTTTTTCGGCGAGCAACATCATCACCGATTCGTCGGCGGCCGGAACCGCCCTTTCCACGGGCGAGAAGACCAAGAACGGGATGCTCTGCATCGCCCCCGACTCCACCACGGTTTTGAATAGTATTGCTTACAAGATACACGATGCCGGCTATTCGGTCGGTGTCACTTCGACGACTCCGGTCAACCATGCCACGCCGGCCTCGTTCTTCGGTCACAACATCAAACGCGGCAATTATTATGCGATTGGTCAGGAGATTCCCCAGGCCGGTTTTGAATTCTTCGCCGGCGGCGGACTTCTGCATCCGATGGGAAAAGACAGTTGTGAAACGAAATCGCTCTATGACATCGTAGCCGAAGGCGGCTATACGATTGCCAATGGCTATGCCGATTTCCAGGCCAAGAAAGATGCGGACAAGATCCTGTTGGTACAGAGCGAAGGTTCCGACCAGATCTGCCCCTATGCGCTCGGCCGGCCGGAAGGTGCCCTGACGCTTTCGCAGATCGTCACGGCCGCCATTACGGTGCTTGAACGCAATCCCAAGGGCTTTTTCCTGATGGCCGAAGGCGGCCTGATCGACTGGACAGCCCATAGCCAGGATCTGGCGGGTACCATCTTCGAAACGCTTGATTTCGATGAAGCCATCGCCGTGGCCTACGCTTTTTATCAGCGTCATCCGAAAGAAACCCTCATTGTCGTGACAGCTGATCACGAGACGGGTGGCATCGCCTTGGGCCGTAAAGGTTACAACTACGACCTGACGGTCATCGACAAGATCAAGAACGCTTCGGCAACGACCGATGTCGAACAGTATATGAACGACCAGGTCTCGATTGACAGTGTGAATGAAGAGGCCCGTATCGGTTGGACGACGACTTCCCATAGTGGCGGTCCGGTTCCCGTCTGGGCTATCGGGACGCATGCACAATTGTTCGCCGGCCGTCAGGACAATACCGACATCCCCAAAAAGATTTGCGCCGCCATGGGCGTGAAGTTTTAATCGTATCTGATGAAAAGGACGCTTCTTCTTCTCCTTGCCGCCCTGCTGACTTTCACGCCTGCGCTGGCGCAGGAGTTGCCGAAGCGGGAATTCCGCGGCGCCTGGCTCCACATTGTGGGCAACCAGCAGATCAAGACGCTCTCGCGGGCGCAGATCCAACAATGGTTTACCGCTACGCTCGACGAACTGGCGGCCCAGGGCTGCAATGCCGTGATCTTCCAGGTCCGGCCCCAGGCGGATGCTTTTTATGCGTCCGAACTGGAACCATGGACCCGCTTTCTGACGGGTGAACAGGGGGTGGCGCCCAATCCTTTCTGGGATCCGCTGCAGTTCATGATCGAACAGTGTCATGCCCGCGGCATGGAACTCCACGCCTGGCTCAATCCGTATCGGGTCACCTCGAATGACCAGGAGCAGCTTTGCCCGGAACATCTTTATTTCCGGAAGCCGGAGATTTTCAAGCGCTATGGCAAGCAGCTCTATTTCGATCCGGGAGAGCCGGAATCCGTGGCCCATACCGTGAACGTGATTGCCGACATCGTGACGCGGTATGATGTGGATGCCATCCATTTCGACGACTATTTCTATCCGTATCCGGTCAAGTTCGAGGAGTTCCACGACGACGATTCTTTCGTCAAGTACGCTGCTGGACAAGGTTTCGAATATTGGCAGAAAGGGGATTGGCGCCGCCACAACGTGGAGACGCTCATCCATGCGGTAAACGATACCATCAAGGCCATTAAGCCGTGGGTCCGTTTCGGCATTTCGCCGTTCGGAATCCATCGCAACAAGAAGGATACGCCCGATGGCAGCGGCAGCGAAACCAACGGCCTTTCCAATTACGAGGAGTTGTTTGCGGATGTGCCGGCCTGGGCGGAGAAAGGCTATATCGACTACATCGTACCGCAGCTTTATTGGCGCATCGGCTTTCCTGCTGCCGACTACGATGTCCTGATCCACTGGTGGAACGACCAGAATTACAAGGGACAGCTCTATATCGGGCAGAGCATCAGTACCTTCCATGAGCCCGACCTGGACAATCCGGCGATTACGCAGACAGCCCGCAAATTTGAATTGGTCCGGGACCTTCCGAATGTGGATGGCAATGTGTGGTGGCCAGGCTGGTCGCTGGCGCCTCAGGCGCAGCCGCGCCGGGACGGGCCGCAGCGCCCGCCGCACCGGGATGAGGACCGCAAGCCTTTCGCGCTGCAGGACTCGCTGAAGACGATCTACCAGAAGGACCTGGCGCTGATTCCGGCCTATACGGACCTGGATGCCATTGCTCCGGACCCGGTGAAATCGGTTAAGGCTTCTCACAAAGGGATTTCCTGGACGCCGGTTGCGACGGAGGATGTCATGCAGCAACCGCATTTCTATGTGGTATATCGGTTCGATGCCGGTGAATCCGTGGATATCACGCGCAGCAGCCACATCGAGAAGATCACACGCGATACGCATTACAAGCCCGCCCTCAAGCGCAACGGCAAGCATCAATACGTGATCACCGTCGTGGACCGCTGCTGGAACGAAAGCACCCCGTCCCATGTCATCAAATGGTAGCAGTCATTCTGAATGAAGTGAAGAATCTATCGATATGAAACGAATCAAAGCCTATTTAAGCGGCCAGCCCGAGAACGATATCGTGGTGAAAGGCTGGGTCCGCACCAAACGAGGTAACAAGAATGTGGCGTTCATCGCCCTCAACGATGGCTCGACCATCAACAATATCCAAGTTGTCTGTGACCTTGCCAAGTTCGACGAGGCCCTGATGAAACAGATCACGACCGGCGCCTGCCTGTGTGTTCGCGGTGATCTGGTGCCCTCGATGGGCAGCGGTCAGGCGGTCGAAGTCCAGGCGAAGGAGATCGAAATCTACGGCACCGCCGATGTGGAGACCTATCCTTTGCAGAAAAAAGGACACAGCATGGAATTCCTGCGCGAGATTGCGCACCTGCGCCCGCGTACCAATACTTTCGGCGCGGTGCTCCGCATCCGTCATGCCATGGCGTTTGCCATCCACAAGTTTTTCAACGACAAAGGCTTCTTTTATCTGCATACCCCGCTGATTACGGCCAGTGACTGCGAGGGCGCCGGTGAAATGTTCCAGGTCACGACGTTGGATCTGGAGAATCTGCCGCGGACGGAAGACGGTGCGGTCGATTACAGCCAGGATTTCTTCGGCCGGCAGACAGCCTTGACGGTGAGCGGCCAGCTCGAAGGCGAACTGGGTGCTACGGCGCTGGGCAGCATCTATACATTCGGCCCGACCTTCCGTGCCGAGAACTCGAATACGCCGCGCCATCTGGCTGAATTCTGGATGGTCGAGCCCGAGATGGCCTTCTACGACGTGAACGACCTGATGGATCTGGAAGAAGAGTTCATCAAGTATCTGGTGCAGTATGCGCTCGACAACTGCCAGGACGACCTGGCGTTCCTCAACAAGATGATCGATCCGGAACTGATCACGCGTTTGCAGAGCGTGGTTTCGACCGATTTCGTCCGGCTGACCTACACCGAGGGTATCAAGATCCTCGAAGCCAGCGGCCAGAAGTTCGAATTCCCGGTCGCCTGGGGCGTGGATCTGCAGAGCGAGCATGAGCGCTACCTGGTGGAGAAGCATTTTGGCAAACCGGTCATCCTGACGGACTATCCCAAGGATATCAAGGCGTTCTATATGAAGCAGAACGAGGATGGCAAGACCGTTCGCGGCACCGACGTGCTCTTCCCGAAGATCGGCGAAATCATCGGAGGCTCCGAACGGGAAGCTTCGCTGGAAAAGCTGAACCGCCGCATCGAAGAACTGAAGATGGACACGACCAATCTGTGGTGGTATATCGATACGCGTCGTTTCGGCACGTGCCCGCACAGCGGCTTCGGCCTGGGCTTCGAGCGCCTGCTGCTCTTCGTCACCGGCATGAGCAACATCCGCGACGTGATTCCGTTCCCGCGGACTCCCAAGACGGCAGAATTTTAATCCATTAAAAAACGATACGATGTTGATTATTGGCATTGCTGGCGGATCCGGTTCCGGAAAGACGACGGTTGTCAACGAGATTGCCCGGCGCATGCGCAAGACGGCGGGCGAGAATGTGACCGTCATTCCGCAGGATTCCTATTACAAGGACCAGGGGCATCTCTCAATGGAAGAGCGCCAGGCCCTGAACTTTGACCATCCGGACTCCATCGACTGGACTTTGCTGGTCAAGCAACTCAAGGAACTCAAGGCCGGAAAGGCCATCGATCAGCCGACGTATTCCTACATCACCTGCACACGGCAGGCGGAAACCGTGCATGTGGAACCCTCCGACATCATCATCGTCGAAGGCATCCTCATCTTCACCTGCAAGGAACTGATGCGGGAACTCGATATCAAGGTCTTTGTCGATGCTGACGACGACGACCGGCTGATGCGTGTCATCACACGCGATATCGTGGAGCGTGGCAAGAACGTGGAATGGGTCATTGACCGCTATACCAAGACGGTCAAGCCCATGTACCTGCAGTTCATCGCCCCGAGCAAGCGCTATGCCGATATCATCGTCCCGCAGGGCGGACACAATAAGGTGGCCATCAACGTGCTGCTTTCCGGCATCAAGAAGATGGCCAAAGAAAAAGAGCAGGAACAGGAGTAATGAAGTGGTGGGGCGGAAAGAACAAGGAGGACCGGGTCGGTTTCTACACGACCCTGGTCTTCCATCTATCTGTCCTTATCGTACTGCTGCTGGTCTCCATAGGCCGTGTGGCCTCTACCGAGACATCCTTCGTGCTGGATTTCACCAAACAGGAAGAGTTGGAAAAACTGCAGAAGGAAATCGAGTTGAAAGAAGAGGTCAACAAAAATCTCGAGGACCTGCTGGCCCGGCAGCCCCAACAGCGCATCCGCAATGTGGCGGTCGATGCGGGCAGCCGGCTCAAAGACGACCGTTTCAAGAATCCTTCAGAAGTGTATGACGAGGCGCGCGAACTCCAGCGGAAGCTCGATGCCTCGAAACGGGACGCCCTGGCCCAGCAAGCCGCTGAAGATGCTGTCGATCTCGATCAGCCGAAGGGGGAGGAATCTTCCGAACCGGCCCCTGCCTACAAAGGTCCTTCTGTCATCTCCTACGAATTGGAAGGACGCAAGGCGTTGAGCCTGCCTGTGCCCGCGTATAAGGGCTATGGGGCGGGCGACGTACTCGTGGATATCGAGGTCAATCCCGCAGGCCGGGTGACAGCAGCTTCCGTACGGGCATCCGGCTCCTCCGCGGATGCATCGCTTCACGCCTTTGCCATCGACGCTGCCAAGCGTTCCCGTTTTTCCGCCTCCGCCGACGCTGCCAAGACACAGCAGGGCTGGATCCTCTATCGTTTTATCGCGCAATAGTCTTTTCCTAAAACCTTTACCATGAAACCCGGAATCGAAGCCGCCATCGACAGCATCAATGTGACGATGAATGCCGGCGGCATGAACACCATCAACATTGTCCTCGCCTTCGTGATGTACGGCGTGGCACTTGGCATCAAGCCGCATACCTTCGTTGAAGTTTTCCAAAAACCCAAATCCGTCATCCTGGGCGCATGCTGCCAGCTGGTTCTGCTGCCGCTGCTCACGTTCCTGCTGGCTTTGCTGATGGACAGCGTGGGGTGGATTTCGTGGACCATGGCGCTGGGTATGATCCTCGTCGCTTCTTGCCCGGGTGGCAATATCTCCAATTTCATGAGCTCGCTCGCCAAGGCGAATATCGAACTGTCGGTGTGCCTGACGGCCATTAGCACGGCGCTGGCCGTCCTGATGACCCCGTTCAATTTCTGGCTCTACGGCAATCTGTTCCTGAAATTCGCATCGGTGCACGGCGAGGTGCCGTATCTGGTCATTCCGCTTTGGGATGTGTTCAAGACCATCTTCATTTTGCTGGGTGTTCCCTTGACGCTGGGTATCCTGACCTCCCACTATCTCCCGAAATTGGCTGATAAGATGAAGAAGCCGTTCCAGTGGGTCAGCATCATCTTCTTCCTGGTGATGGTCGTGCTTTCCTTCGTGGGCAATATGGACGCCTTCCTCAAGTGCATCAAGTACATCTTCGTGATCGTGCTGGTCCACAACCTGCTGGCGCTGCTCACGGGCTTCGGTGTGGGCACTTTCTTCAGGGTGCCGCGTGCGGACCGCCGTACCCTGACCATCGAGACGGGTATCCAGAATTCCGGCCTGGGCCTCGTTCTGCTCCTCGGCACCTCGATTTTCGCGGCCCTTCCGCCGCACGGCGGCATGCTGGTCATCACCGCATGGTGGGGAGTCTGGCACATCGTCTCCGGCCTGACCGTCGCCGCTCTCTTCAATCGGTCCAAGAAGCCGCTGTAGGGATAGGGATTGCCCCCGCCGCCCGATGGTTGCAGTGGTACGTGATTGGATGTTTCGAATCCCAGATTTTACACTTTTGTAAAGGGGCTTTACAATACGACAAATCCCCCTCAGGCTGATGTGCACCCCAAAAGTTGGACGGTTAATAATAGATTTTTACATGTTCTGAGTTCGGTATTGCACCGGACTCAGTCCGTTTAACCGTAGTTTGATTCGCTTATTGTTGTAGTAGTCGACGTACTCACGGAGAGCTGCT
>JAFWOY010000045.1 GCA_017509755.1 Bacteroidales bacterium | reverse complement strand
AGCAGCTCTCCGTGAGTACGTCGACTACTACAACAATAAGCGAATCAAACTACGGTTAAACGGACTGAGTCCGGTGCAATACCGAACTCAGAACATGTAAAAATCTATTATTAACCGTCCAACTTTTGGGGTGCACATCAGGGGCTGGGGGCAGATAGATTGCGGCAGTGCGCGTGCGCTCTGCCGCCCCGCTCTCGCCCATGCTCCACCCACCGAGCCCAATGGCCGGAGTGAGTGCCCGACAACGCAGGCCCCGGCAGACAAGGCGCAAGGCACCGGACGGTTTCATCTCCCAAAATGATCATACTGATAAAAGGAACTCTCCCCTATAGGAGATACAATAGCCCGTAGAGAGAGAGCCAAGAGGGATAAGACCCTGATATAGGATAGCGCTACCCTGGCGCTGCAGCAGGAAAAAGACTGCCGCCCGCAAACTGCCGCGATCACTATCAGCATCACGAACAGCCAGACGACCGCCGTGCGGTCGTGCGCGTAGCGCACGACCCGATGACAGGCAGAGCGCTGGGGCCAACACGCTGGCTCCTCAGTTCAGCAAGAAATCGACGACGATGGGCCGGTGGTCCGAGGGGTGCCAGAAGTTCGAAATCTTCTGCGGATTGCGGACAGGTGTGGTGTAATCGTCGGAAACGATCCGGTCGGAAACGATGCAGTCGAAAAGCGGACGGGTGCAGTAAACGTAGTCGATTCGGGCACGGCCTCCCGTCGTGGTATAGAAATCATTGGGATGGCGCTCGTGAACCACGTCGATATACGGCGTCTCCGCCAGGATATAGTCGTGCACCAGCAGCCGGGAATCATCCTCCGGGTAATGATATACCCAATTGTCCACGCGGGAACGGCTGTTGAAGTCGCCCATCATCATCCAGTACTGGCCGGCGGCTTCGTCAGCCGGCAAGGTGCCGATCGTGTGCTGGCAGATGTATTCCATCTCGGTACGGCGGTAATAGTCACCCTCGCGGGCAGACCCGCTCCGCTCCCTGTCTTCCTTCGGAACGCCATAGCCGTAGGCCTGCGGCCAGGTGTGCAATGATACGATGTTCAACTCCCGGCCACGGACCCGGAGTCGTGCCCAGCCAGCCCCGTGACAGACCAGAGTGTCCGCGTTGCCCGCAATGCGGGCCACTTCCTCGATCGGATAACGGGATGTAATCACCTGCGGATAGTCGTCTCGCCATCCCCCGAGGAAGACGTACTTATGCCCGTAACGGCGGGCCAGTTCGCTCCATCCCTCCGGCAGATAATGTTCATCTTCAGGCATATAGTCATCAGTCCCGTCCTTGTAGATTGTCGCAGCCTCACAGAACACGCAGACGTCGGGACGCTGCGCCCTGACCCAGGCGACAAAACGGTCATAATGATCCGGCTGCCCGTCCCACATCCCGTTCTGGATATTCCAGTACAAAAGCCGGAAGTCAGACGGCCGGCGCGCGGCGAACGCCATCAGCAGGAAAACGCAGACAGTCACCGCAGAAAGTCCAAATATCCATCTTTTAGCCATAAATGGTTTTCATATTGCTATCGGGATGCAAGGGGCGATAGCCGGTAAACGACTACATCGTGGGAGCCTACGACAACCGAAGCTGGATTCTGGACCATCTTCTTGCGCAGTTTTCCTTTTCCCTTCACAAGGGTCGTGAAAGGCTTGGCAGAGGCGTTCCACAAATCTTTGACAGTGTAGTTGACCGTGGCGAAATCCGTGCTGCGTCCGCTTAGATCGTCGTCTACCTCGAGGCTGGACCAGTCGATGGATACATCGGCCGGTTCAGGGCCGACATTCAAAATGCAGAAGGCCCAGTCACCGCCTGAGAGCGGTTTGAACCAATATTGGATGTCCCCGTCTGTCTTCAGGCGCAGACCCTGGATGCCCAGCGGGTCCTGGTCGATGGCGATAACGTCGCGGTTGGTGATGATCGCAAGTGTTTCGGGGCGCATATTGGTGATGTCATTGCCGAGGATGAGCGGCGCGGCCATCATGCACCAAAGAGTGAAATGGGCACGGTCTTCGGCATCGGTCATTCCATTGCCGACTTCAAGCATATCGGGATCGTTCCAATGGCCGGGCCCGGCATACTTCCGGAGCGGCTCGTTGAGGTCCACGATCGGCATCACGCCGAGCGGCGTCCACATCTTGTTGCCATTCTCGTCATAGCGCTGCGGGATAGGCAGGAAGCCCACACCGATATCTCCCGTGGTACGCCAGGAATGGCCGACTTCGGCAGCCCATTCCCAAGGCTTGCTGCTCCCCCATTCGCACATGCTGAAAAAGATGGGGCGGCCAGCCGCGCGAAGGGCATTGCGCATCAGCGCATAAGCGCCCTTCGGGTTGATGTCGTTGGTGTAGCACCAGTCATATTTTAGGTAATCGACGCCCCAATATGCGTACATGAAGGCATCCTGGTACTCATGGCCTAGGCTGCCCGCATAGCAGGCACAGGTGTTGGTCCCGGCATCACTGTAGATACCCAGCTTGATGCCTTTTGCATGGAGATAATCGGCCAAAGCCTTCATTCCGGATGGGAACTTTTCAGGATCTTCGTGGATAAATCCGCGCTCGTCGCGCTCCCCGTGCCATCCGTCGTCGAGATTGAGATACACGTATCCGGCATCGACGAGCCCCAGCGAAACCATTCTGTCGGCAATATCCTTAATCAGGGTCTCGTTGATGTTTGTCTGGAATTTGTTCCACGAGCTCCAGCCCATCTGCGGCGTATCGGCCAGACCCTCCCATTTGGCACCTGGCGCATCCGGTTTGCGCTCCTGAGCGAGGGCCGGACTAGTAAGCAGCAGTACAGCTGCGATGAATGTCAGAAAGATGTGAGTTTTCATAATCCGTATTATTTCATTATATCTGTCTTTGCTCCGCCGCTATCCCCTTATTCGTCAGCCTGCGGGCCCTGTTCCATTTATTCTGCAATTTATAAAAAAACTTTCGAATTTTCATATAATTGTATCCCGGAACGGCATCGCCACCGCTACGAATTCAACAATACCAACACCGGATTGGTCGAAATCATCGAAAGACCCTCTCATCCTTTCTTCATCGCCACGCAATCCCATCCCGAAATGCCCCGGCGAGGCCGACTGCCAAAATCAATTACGTGTGCGAGAAAACTTCCCTACTAGGACTCTCCTCTTCGTAATAGGAATAGTGGATCTGCGGAAAAAGTGAGTGGGGCAAAGGGCGCAGCGGAAATACCGGGAGGGCCTTGTCCCTTGGGCTTTTCGTTACCATCAAAAGTCTTCTCGCCAAACATGCGCACAGTTAGCCATCGTATTGTATTGATAATCAGCGTTAGATTTCATGAAGTTGTGCGCCATAGGCCGATTTCGGGGTTTGGCGCACAGATACCTTCCTCATAACCACGCAGAAGGTGTGTCGTCTTACGTCTGTTTGGCGAAAAGGATTGCGTCGCATGTATACTCGTCGTATCCCATCCTTCTGCCCAATCCCTTTTTCCAAGCCCTCTTTCTGCTCCAACGGGGACAGAAAGAATATAACAATTCGTTTATAATCATCATATTAGAAGGATGATTTTGGGCATGTCGGAATGCAGCGGATCGAGCGACACATTCTCTGCCGCGACAGGATTGTAGCAGCCTGTTCAGTCCTATCGCGGCCGGGTTTTCGGTGAATTGACCGTTTTTCCAGCCGCGACAGGACTCCATAGCGTATGAGCGTCCTGTCGTGACCAAATTACGGCATACCTTGCTGCAAAGACAGGCTCTTGGGTAACCCTAAAAGACATCTTCCACGGGCAAAGGCTTCTCACGGCTCGTGATAGATCAGCAAGTGGAAGATGAATTTCGGGTGAGCGGGAAACTTTTAGCGGAAGCTATTTTCGCACGGCCCTTCCCAAGTCAGGACGCAATCGAAGTTTTCCCTTGTTTTTGTAAAAACAACAACGAGCATTTCAGCGTCTCAAAACTTCATCGTCCTTATTCCTGTTCCGATCAGCGTCTGGCTCGCCCAATAGTCATATCTATGCAACTACCTCCTGATTTCTGCACTGGTCCCTATACTGCCCACGCGGTTTAGACGCCGCACAATGAAATACCGCTTCAGCCATCATCCCCACCCCTTCCGCATTCGGATGAACCCCGTCATAGCAGTACCTGGCATCCGTGAAGAGAGACACCAGGTCGATGCACTGTAATCCGCTCTCTTCAGCCACCTCGCGGATAACCGGCCGGACACCTTCCTCCAGCGTCTCCGGGGAGAGGCCGCCGAACGTAACACCCATCACCCGGAACATCCGGATGGGTGCGATCAGGATTATGCGCGGCCGTGAGGGAAGTTCGCTGTACGACGTGACAATTCGCTCATAATCATGACGGAAGACTGCGGAATCCCAGTTCCACGGCATAGCATCATTGGATCCCAGCATGAGCAGCACGAGGTCCGGATTCCACGCAAGGCTTTGGTCGAAAGCCCTTGTATCCACATAGGGCATATCCGCATCGAAGCGGACGGAGGCACCGTTGCAGCCGAAGTTGCGCACCGCATAGTCTGTGCCCAACTTCTTTTGCAGCAGCGCAGGATAGCTCTGCCGCCGGGGATCCGGCAGCGAGAACCCCCAGGTAAGGCTGTCACCGATGCAGGCTACGCGTTTCGTCATTATTCAAATCTTCAGCAACACGTCGATCTCAAGCCGCTCATTATTCGGGGCACGTTCGGCCGTCGAATCGTGCCCCACCGGCACTATTTCGACAGCCGGGGCACGTCAAGAAGGGTTTTTGTGCCCGGGATGAAAGACCTATTCCTTCGGCCACACGAAGTAGCAATATTTCTTCTCCCAACGCTTCTTTTCCGGCGTATCGCAACGTTCGTATTCGGCGATGAGGCATCCCGTGTAGAGATCATGGGCCATCTCTTCGAGGACCTCACGAAGTTCCAGCTTTTCCGTAAAGCAATCCGGGATGGCGCTGCGTCCGAGAAGGCACCCGACGATGTTACCGCAGATGGCTCCCGTGGAGTCACTGTCGCCGGAGTGGTTGACGGACGAAATAATGGCATCCTCGAAACTATCTGCGTGTTTGACAGCGCTATAGACTGCGATGGCCAGGGCTTCATGACCCGTCCAGCCACCCCCGATGGATTCAATGGCCTCATGATCCGGGATATCGGTATGGGCCAGATTGATGGCCTGTGCGAGAATCTCCTGCATCCGGGCTACGGCACTTGGCCATAGCGTTCCATAGGTCTTCTCGTCATCATCACTCGACACAATGGAGGGTATGCGATCGGCCGCTGCGCGCACGATACGACAAAGGCTTTCGGAATCACTGACCTTCCCGGCAAATATCTCCATCAAGATATCGTTCAGGACAGCCGAGGGCAGGAAACCCAGCGGATGCTGGTGCGTAAGGCGCGCCGCCTGCGCTGCGACTCCATCACAATACGCCAGATTGCCGCCATGGTATTCATGAAGATAACTGACGAGCGCGATGGGAGCTGTACGCATGACGCCTCCACATCCACAACTGTCGTTATGGACCTCTTTTTCAGCAGCCAGGGCTCGAAGGGCGCTTAGACAGGTATTTCCAGGCGCGCGGCGGGCATAGAGTTCCGGCACGTTCATCAGCCAGGAAACCACACGCTCTCCTTTCTTCCGGGAATGCCATTCCTGCGTATGAAGCCAATCAAGATAGGCGTGTTTGCAGTATTCATCGAGACGGCCCATAATGCCGCGCGTAGCACCCCGTGTCATGCCAAGCAGCACACCGGCCGCCGTGAACAACGACATCTGGGTATCGTCAGAAATAAGCGCTTGGCCCCGGCGATCGAGTTCATAGCGTGTTATTCCCCGACTGCCATAATGCCTTTCAATGACGGGCCATCTTTCAAATTCGATGGGATAGCCCAAAGCGTCACCCACAGCGCCGCCGACCAAACACCCTAAGGTGCGATCCTGGTCGGAAATACTCTTAAGATTCATAAAGCATTCTAATAAAACCAGGAAGCTCAAAACCTGACTGTGTTGTTGATCAATCCCTTCAGATAAATGAAGAGCACGGTAGTCAGCAGGGTCAGGAGGAATACATACAGATTGGTCAAGCCGAAGGATCCCGCGGGAGTACCGGTAAGGCCGAAGATATCGCAGTAGATACGCATAATTCTCATAAAAAAGCAAATTTATAAAAAAAGAGAGTAATTTGTATCTCTATGATACTGAAAGGCTTCTACATAGCCCTCCTAAATTTGGCCAATTCCGGTTTTTTTAAGCATATTTGCGGCATTTCCCGCCATCAAGACCGCACCTCGACGAATTCATAAAGCTTTATCATTATCTTTATTCTCACAAAAGTGAAACCATGATAAGCAGACGGAATTTCCTCAAAATCGCAGGTGCCGGTGCGCTTGCGTTAGCTGTCACTCCTTTGGACATGCTGGTTTCTTCCTGCACGAACCGCAGGGGGAATGAGAACCAGCGCGCACTTTTAGCCGCTGCCGACAGGCTGTTTTCCCAATTGGATAACAATTCGGTGCTTTTGCCGGGCGAACAGATTGTCGTTCCCGTCCTGGACGCGCCCCTGGTTGGTTTCGCAAGTGCAGACAACCCTTTGTTTGAAACATTCAAGCGCGATGAGGTGATCGGATCGCAATGGCGGGCGCCGAAGGAATGGATGCCGGAGGCCAAGTCCGTTGTCGTATTCTTCTTCCCTGTCTCTTCCGCAATCCGTTCCAGGCATCGGGCGGCCAAGACGGCCACCAACGAGGCATGGAACTACGGCTATGGCAAACATGGCCAGGTGTTGAACGCTTTCACCGATGGCTTGACTGCCGAATTGGAGACCATGGGGATCCATTCATTGATCCCCACTAAAGACCCGTCCTTTAAAATTGAACAGCATCCCGTCATGAGCGGTGACAAAGAAGACGTACATTACTCCACTTCCTGGTCGAACCGGCATGTTGCTTTCGCCGCCGGACTTGGAACTTTCGGCGTCCACCGGCACCTGATTACAAAGTCGGGATGCAGCGGCGTCCTTGCCTCCATGATTCTGGACTGTGAGATGGAACCCACTCCCGCCGCGTACAAAGACCCGTACGAGAACTGCATCCATTGCGGGGCCTGCGTCGCCCGCTGCCCGGCCGGTGCCATTTCCGTGGAAAATCTGCGCAACCTCAAGGAATGCAGGACGTACGCCGCAACGCTCAGGACGGAAGATGATCCGGGCTATTGCGGAAAATGTCTGGTCGGCATTCCCTGCGAATTCGTAAAGCCATGAAACGAATCCTTTTCCTTCTCCTGTTTTCCTTCCATCATGAACCCAGTTTCCGCCAGACTCCTCAGCCAGCAGCTCATCTGCCCTCAGTTTGCCTCGCCTCACGACGTAGTAGCGTGGATGGGCGCGATGCAGGCGCAAGAGTACCGGATGATGCGCTGGGCCGTGGGAATGCGCACGAAAAAGCCCTCTGCCGCCGCTTTTGAAAAAGACTACAATGCGGGGCGGATTGTCCGCGGCCATCTTTTCCGGACCACCTGGCAACTGGTTGCCGGCGAAGACTGGTACTGGATGCTGGAATTGTGCCGGACTAACGCTTTGCGCGGACTGGCCGGTTGGATGAAATCCAACGGAGTCCATATCCCGCAGGCAGAACAAGGCACCATCCAGCAAATCTTCAGCGACTACCTCGAACGCCACCGCATCGCCCTGAAACCCGATTTCGTCGCTGCCCTCGCGGAGAAAGGCATCGCGATGGATGACCACCGGCTATCCTACCACATCCGCCTTGGCGAATATTCCGGTCTTCTTTGCAGCGGCGACCTTTTCCCGATGAAACACAGTTACGCGCTGGTAAAAGACAAACTGCCCGTGCAGCGCCTCCTCCCAAAAGAAGAAGCCTTGGCCCTACTGGCTCGCAAATACTTCCGCAGTCACGGCCCGGCAACGCTGGAGGATTTCGTATGGTGGAGCGGCCTGAATAGCAGCGAGTGCAAAAACGGAATCGAGGCGCTGCAGACCGAACTCATACAGGAGCACTGGAAAGGTCTCACCTTCTTTCGCCATCGGGACAGCCGCGCGCGCGGTTTCCGAAGCGGCACCGTTACCCTCCTTCCCTCTTATGATGAATACCTGATTGGATATAAAAGCCGCCATGTCGCTGTCCATCCCGACCATGCCCACCATGCCCACAACCAACGAGGCATCTTCTGGCCAGTCGTCCTGCTGGACGGAAAAGTCATCGGCAACTGGTCCGTCCCCGGCGGAAAACTACAAGTGGAGATTTTCCACCCGGAAGCCGACCTGCACGACGAATCCCTCCAAACGGAAATTGCCTTGTATCACCAGTTTTTCAATCGACGACAGTTGTGAATGACGCCATCTCACGACCATCTTCGAGGGCTTTCCGTAGTTCTTATGCAAATTGCTTCAGTGCGGGCTCCGTCAGCCGCTGGACCGTCCAGCCGTCCACGGGGATGGCGCCAATGGAGCGGTATAGAGACAAGGCGGATTCGTTCCAGTCGAGGCAGATCCATTCCATGCGGCCGCAGTTCTGGGCGACCGCCAGCTGGGCAAGATGCTTCAGCATCGCTTTGCCATAGCCCCTTCCGCGTTTCTCGGGAAGAATGAAAAGGTCCTCCAGATACAGGCCTTTTCGTCCCACGAATGTGGAGAAATTATAGAAGAACAAGGCAAAACCCACGACGGTTCCGTCTTCCTCCGCAAAAAGGACATGGGCGGCATGTTCTACGAACAAAGATTGATAGAGCGTGGCTTCGTCAGCTACGACTTCATCAGCACATTTCTCATAGTCAGCCAGTTTCTTGATAAAGGCGAGAACAAGGCCGGCTTCATCGGGCTGCGCCGGACGGATGGAAAATGATTTCATTGTGCGAAAAGACCGGTATTTGCTGTGGCATCAATAAACGTGGATCGAGGTAGCGCGTGCAGACTGGAGGAAATTGATGCCCCACCAGCACATCTGAAGACAGAGGAAAGCGAATAGCAACAGCCAGAGGGCCGCGCGATCAGCCTTGGGGCGTGCGCGCCGGAACAGGATATATAGCAGATAGCAGAGCCAGGTAATGGCCGCCCAGGTCTCCTTCGGATCCCATCCCCAATACGTGCCCCAGGCCTCATGGGCCCACAGAGAGCCGAAGAGCATGCCGAAAGTCAGGAATGCCTGACCCACATAGACCAGATTGTCCGTCTGCAAAAGTTCGTTTTCCGAGATGCCGCCGCGGCGGAAGAACAGGAGATAGATGCCCACAAGCGTCGCTGCACCCAGGATGGCATACGACAGCATATACACAATCACATGCGGCACGAACCAGGGACTCATCAGGGCCGGCATCAGGGTCTTATTGTGTATCTCAGGTTTAAAGAGATTGACACAGATGAAAACCAGCGCCAGCACGGTCGTAAAACTCAAGATCCATTTGTACCGCCACCGGACGTATACGATGATGCCAACCAGCGCCAGGAAGAACGAATACCAAAGCCGTGTCTCCCCTTGCGTACGCAACGGAGGACGTTCCAGGGAGAGCCATAGGCCGACAACGAAAGCGGCGTAAATCAACAAGCCGACCAGGGAAAGGCTCAGCGCCACCGGACGGCGCTCCTTCCAGGCAAAAAATGCGGCGATGCCCCAGCAAAACACAGCGGGAATCGCAAACCAGCCAAAAATATCCCAGCTCATGCCAAATCCTCCTTTTTACCCGTCTTCGGGGCCATAACCAGAAAGAGACAAAGCGCCCCGGCAATCATCAGCAAGATGCCCGTCAGGACAAACGGTTGCCACGGGTCGCGGACCATCTCAAAGATACTGATCTGGCTCTCCACACCCGCATCCGAATCATAATCGTATTGATAAATCTTCCAACCGGCCACCTTCAAGGGCTTATTGACCTCGATGACCGCTTGAACAGGGTCACCGGACTTCGGATATACAGTGACCTCCGAAGCGAAACGCTTCGGAACCCGCATCTTGGCCCCGGGCTGCATGGGAAACTCCTCCATGATGAAATCGTGCAGCTCGATGGAGACATCGAGTTCGTGCACATTTCCCTTCTCGTCTTCAGCCCGGCACTCGGTCTCCCCCTCACGGGTCGTCATGTGCACGCGCTGAATGTCCGGCGCCCCCAGCGCTCCGCAGACCAGTGCCATGAACAGGCCGACATGGTTGAGTAAAAACGGAATCTCTTTCAGGCTGAATCTCATCAGATGCTTAAGGGCGACCAGTCCGCAGAGAATCATCAACCAGGCATAAGTAAGTACAAATGGCCAAAAGTCGAGCATCTGCGAAAGCCAGGGAATGCCACCGCCTTCCTCCTGCTGGGCTACCAGCCCCAAGAGAATCGTCAGGCCCAGCGCATAGCAGAGTGCCGGCACGGCAGCCTCCAGCTGCATCATCCATTCAAACAGATAAACCTTGCGCCGCAAGGCATACATAACGCCGATCAGCACCAGAAGAACGGCCAGCAAAAGGATGTTGACTGGGCGCGCCATCAGGTCCCAGCGCACGGGACCAATCGTGGCCTGTAGCAATACGCCCATAACAAGCAGCCCCCCGCCGATCAGGAATCCCTCTTTCATTTTCCAAGGCTTTGTTCCCATGGTATTTCCATTCTTTGCGTCAAAGATACGAAAAGCTTTTTGTAACTTTGGCAAATAAAACAGCGTCAAGACGAAACGATGAAAAGATTCTTTGTATCCCTGCTTTTGTGCTGGGCCTGCCTGCCCCTGGCCGCGCAGTATCGGGAATACATCTGGCCGGAAGGCCGGATGCCCGATGCGCAGCCCAGTCAGATTGCGGCCATGACGGATGAGTCGGAAGCCCTTGGTTTCCTGCCGGATGCGCACCGCATCCCCTACTTGGAATGGTTTCCGGCACCAGCCGACAGTATCCAGAAAGATGCCTGCATGATCCTGATTTCCGGTGGTTCCTATATGAACTGCTGCGATGTGGGCCTGATCCGCACCTGGCAGGAGGAGCTCACGAAACTGGGCATACAATGCGTGAATTTCGTCTATCGGACGCCACGGCCCGTGGGCTTGCCCATTTATCAAACGGCTTGGGAAGACGGGCAGCGAGCGGTGCGCCTTGTCCGCAGCCAGGCGGCAGCCCGTGGCTATGATCCGGAAAAGATAGGCGTGATCTCCATGTCGGCTGGTTCGCATCTGGCGCTGCTGCTGGCTACGGGATCGTTGACACACACCTACGACGCAGTGGATGCACGCGACCAGGTCCCCTGCCACATCAACTGGGCCATTGTCAATGCCCCGGCCTATGTGACCAGTGACGCGGAGGAAGGCACTCCTGCCACGCGAGACGGCTACGGCCCCGACGTGACGCTCAGCAACGTATTCCCTTTCGATGCGAAAACTTGCCCGATGAGCCTCCACCACGGTGGGCTGGATCCCTACTCTCCCAATGGTTCCACCCAAGTTTACAGGCAGTTGCGCCGGATGGGCATCCCGGCCGAGCTGCATCTCTATCCAGGCAAAGGACACGGCGCTTATGGCTTTGAGCGCGGGGTAGAATTCATGCGGCAGATGGGGTACCTTGGGTCAGTGGAGCCCGAAGTAGCGCTGATGGACCGCTACCCCGAAGACCTGGTGGCTACAAGCTATGACAAGGAGAATGTCTGGCCGGAAGGCAAAATGCCGGACACCCAGGCACATCAGTGCACGCCTTATATCGAATGGTATATTCCCGAACACCGCACCACAGACGCCATCCAGATCATCTATTCGGGCGGCGCCTACGCGGGCAATAGCCCGGACGGATTTGAAGTAGCTCCTGCACGCCGCTACCTGAACGCACGCGGCATCACTGTTGTCACCATGAAATACCGGACCCCGCGCCCGGAAGGCCTGGCGAAACACACCTCAGCCTGGCAGGACCTGCAACGCGCCATCCGCCTCGTCCGCAGCGAAGCTTCTGAGCGCGGACTGGATCCCAATCGCATTGGCATCATGGGATCCTCAGCCGGCGGGCACCTGACCCTGATGGGCGTAACCTCTTCCCGGCATCGTTCCTACCTCCCTATCGACGCGATCGATACGCTGGCCTGCAATGTCCAATGGGGTATTGGCATCTATCCGGCTTATGCGTTGACAGACGGACTGGATGAAAACAACACAACGGGCGGAAATGACGATACGGCCCGACTCGCTCCGGAGTTTTCTTTCGATTCCGACACGGCTCCGATGCTTCTCATCCACGGCGACGCCGACGGCTGGGCAGCCATGAATTCCGTCAAGGTCTGGGAACAGCTGCGCGCCATGGGCATCCAGAGCGAACTGCACACGCTCGCAACGCGGGAGCACTGCTTCCAGCGCACCGCCTCGCCCGGGACGGGCAGTTACACGTGGCTGGAGCGGATTTGTGATTATCTCGGACTGCGCTAAAGCGTCCAGGCTTTCGGGCCCCGGCGATTGGCTTCCCGCAGGAAAGCAATCAAGGCTTCGTTGCGCAGAATCGCATCCGTGTAGCGGGATGCAAAATTGTGGGCAAACTTTTCAATGGTGCAGCCTTTGTAGAAATCGCTCGGGAGGTCGTGACGGAGGGTCCCGCCGCCGTTGTTCCCGGCGGAGATGCCGGGGGTAATGATATCTTCCCAGATGAACGGGCACTCCCCTTTCTGGAAACACAGCATCAAGGTTGTCCTTTCGTAGCGGCATTCTTCAAAATGTCGCGCCACAAGAAGATTGGTGTGGATGAACGTCAGCCCTAGTTTTTTGGCCAATTGCTCAGCGGCCGAATTGAAAACGCCGCGAAGGATCACCTGGTTGCTTTTCAAAAGCTTTTCCAGTTCAGGCGTCAGCGGGATGCGGTCCAGGTCCGCTTCTACAATCAGGTCTTTCAAGTTGGGGAACGATTCGACAAACCCCTTCTCGAGACCACAGACACCCGCCTCGATGACAAGCGTTTTGTACTTGGAAGGATTCAGTCTGCCGGGGCCGGCATCCAGATCTTCCGCCCGAACACATACTTTGCGCTTTTGACCGACAGGCGTACCTACCGATAAAACATCGCCGTACAGTGTATAAGGACCCGGATACCAGGTATCGTACACGACATTCTGATGATGGTTGGAAAAGAACATGGCCGTGATTATCCCAGTTTGACGGCGGTTCCGGAGGCAGTAACCATCAGCATGCCGTTGTTGGCGCCCAGCACCTCATAGTCAAGATCGATGCCGACAACGGCATCGGCGCCGAGTTGCTCGGCCCGTTTGCGCATCTCATTCATAGCTTCGGTCCGCGCCTGAATGAGTTCTTCTTCATAAGACGCGCTCCGTCCGCCGACGATATTGCGAAGGCTGGCCGCGATATCTTTCAGAAATACGACACCGGCGATCACTTCGCCGAAAATGACACCCTTGTATTCCACGATGGTGCGTCCCTCGATAGTAGGAGTTGTGGTCAGAATCATAGCTGCAGATTAAAATAATAGGGCTTGTTATTTTGCTTTCGCCAATTGAATCTCGATCAGGCGAGGCTTCAAATCAGAAATGGTCGTATCCTTTACAAGATAAGTGTCATCGGCGGGTTCGAATCGAAATTCGGGATCTGTAGCGTCACCTTCCCTTCGCATAACGGGCACGCCCGCTTCCCCATCATGTCCGGTCAGGAAACCGGAACTCCAATCCGGGCCATTGTAGCCCTGCACCCGGGCGCGCACACGGACACCTTCCATCGGTTCTCCCGTATCGGCCGCTACAACCTTGAAAGACATATAAACAAAATCCATTCCTTCAGGCGTACCGTAGCATGCCTGGAAAATGAACAGGGCGGTTGTCAGGGAAAGGCCCTTGAGCAAATTATGAAGCCATTTCATATTCTTGTACGATTACTTACATCCTATAGATGCAAAAAAACACTGAAATGTTGCGTCTTGAGAATCTTACCGCCGACGACTCTCCCCGGCTCCGCCATACTACTATCGCTTTTTCGCCCAGGTATTGGCAAGGATGATGACAAGGAAACAAAGGACAAGCGTGAGACTCACGAAAATCCCCACGGCAGTCACTGTTTCCTTTCCAAGCGTCAGCAATAACAGAGGAGCCAGTAAGATCAAAAAGCCTCCTATCAGTCCCCGAAGCCGTTTGATATTGTACTTTGCTTTCTCTTTCTCAGAAGCGGTGTTGTAACCGGCAATCAAATTGTCTCCCTTGCCGATAAGGATAAGGACGCCAAAAACTAACAGAATTGCCGAAACGATAATGGGAACGATCATACAAGTGTCTTTTGTTGATTTGCAATTATTGCTTTCGATTCATAACCGACCGGATTGCTCAAATACAAATATACGCAATTTTACGATCCGTCCCATCCGAAGGGAAGATTTGCTAAACAGGAGCCAGGAAGCTGTCAAAAAAAGAAGCATACCGGCGATTGTGCAGATCCGTGCCCAGAAAAGAATAATAGCCTTTCTCCATAAGGTAGATTGCGCGTTCCCGGGCGGAACTTCCGTAAAAGCCCTCGGCCGCGCCAAGATTCCGCTGGAAAGCGGCACCGGCTTCATGCCAACGTTCATAATCGCCAGGCGTCGCCCAGAGATAGCGCTCAGGATGTGCCAACACCGGCTGATAGCCGGCCTCCACCAACTTGCGGATCTCATCGGCCGGCACAATCGAACCCATCTTCTCCGGTTTTTTCAGACGCAATTCGATCAGGACATGATTGCCCTTCCACGGCAGCAGGCGCTGGCGGGGCCAGGTCTCCGGAACCAGCCGATACTCAAGCGACGGGGTCAGCCGCAGCGGAATGCCTTTGCGGTCCAGAACCTGCTGCAAATCAGCCACGGCCTGCGCGACCTCATCTTCCGTATTGCGATATAAGGCCGTACTATGCGAAGTACACACCGCCTCCTGGTATCCATGACCAACCAGCCAACGGCATAAATACAGCGATTCCTCCAAATCCGCAGCACCGTCGTCGAGGCCCGGAAGAATGTGGCAATGGCAATCGTAAAGCGGTAGCTGTTCCATAGGCACAACGATCAGTTTACCGGTACCAGAACCGCCCGCAATTCAGAAACCGTAGAAACGATGTGTGTGGCAGACAGCGAAGCGACAGGGCGATAGCCCCAGCTTACGGCAATCCGGTCGATGCCCCCATTGGCAGCAGTTGCCATGTCCGTGGCAGAATCCCCAACCAGGACAGCCCGTTCAGCAGGGACATCTGCAACAGCGAGCGCCTCCAGCACGATGGCCGGATCAGGCTTGAGCGGGAACCCAGGACGATTGCCCAGGATACTGCTGAAGCGGACACCCGGAAAGAACTTGCGAATCAGGTATTCCGTGCCTTCTTGAAACTTATTGGAGACCACAGCCAGCTTCACCCCTGCCCGATCCAGTTCGGCCAGCAGCCGCGGAATCCCGGGATACGGCACTGTGTGCACGTCGATGTGCGCGATATAGTAGCTCCGGAAGTCGGTCAGGCACGCATCCACGTACGCCTCATCGGCGCAGAACGGTTCGGGCAAAGACTGCCGGACCAGATTGCGGACACCGTGGCCAACCCGCACCCGGACTCCTTCGCGGTCAAGAAGCGGCAAACCCCGAAGCGCCAGCGCATGGTTCACGGCCGCCGCCAGATCCTCCAGCGTGTCGAGCAAAGTGCCGTCGAGGTCAAATAATACAAGTGAGTAACGCGTCGTCATTTCGCTTGCAAAGATACAACGCTTCTTTCATTGCGCAAAAATAGCTACCTTCGCATCCTAAAACTACAACACTCCTTTTATGAAAAAACATACTTTGAAGGACTGGCTCATCGTGACCCGCTACTGGTCCTTCTCTGTTTCTACCATGCCGGTCCTGGCCACATTTGCCTATCTGTTCAGCGAACGATTGCTGCCTGGAGGCGTCAAGCCGTACCTGATTCTGCTTCTCTGTCTGGTGAGTGTCGTGCTCCTTCATGCCGCCGGGAATGTCCTCAGTGACTGGTACGATTATAAGCGCGGTGTTGACAGTGAGAACGCCTACGCCGTCCCGAACCTGGTCTTCCACCACTTCGAACCAGTTGAGTATCTGCGGTTCAGCATCCTTCTTTTTATCATCGGAGCTCTGTCCGGCATTTGCATTGCCCTGCTCAGCGGACCGGCCCTTTGGATTATCGGCGGAGTGGGCGTGCTGCTCACCCTCCTGTATTCCTTCCTCAAGTATCATGCGTTGGGAGACTTGGATATCTTCGTGATTTTCGGGGTCTTGACGGTGATTGGCACGGCCTATGCGGTCACCGGCGTGCTGCATTGGGACGCGCTCGTACTGTCCCTCCCGATCGGCCTTATCACCGTATCCGTCCTGCATGCCAACAATACCCTGGACACGTCCACAGACCGGGCGGCCGGTATCAAGACTTTCGCGATGCTGATCGGGGGCAAGGCTTCCAGTGTACTGTATTGCGCCTATATGATCATTCCCTTCCTCTGCGTAATCGCTGCAGTGGCTGTGGGAAGACTCCACCCGCTGGCGCTGATTTGCCTGGTGGCGGGCATCCTGGCCTGGCGCAATCTGCAGCAGGCGCGCAAATATGACAAACTGGGTACGGATGCGATGAAGGGTCTGGACCAGGCTTCTGCCAAGCTGCAGATGGTATTTTCTTTACTGCTGTCCCTGGGTCTCTTCCTTTCCGTGCTGCTATGAAATCGGATGCGCGTCGGCTGATTTTCGCGGTCGCGGCAGCCGCCCTGCTGTGGTTCTATATGTTCAGCCCCTGGACCAACGGGGCACCCAATTTCTGGTTCGTCATGGCGGGCTCAGCCCTCATCCTGACCACTTGCGCAATCGGATTCACGCCTGATCGGAAGGCGCTATTTTCGATTGAAAAGCCCTGGCTGCAACTGTTGGGCGGCATCGCATTGGCCTTCCTGCTCTGGGGCATTTTCTGGGTTGGAGACAAACTGGCCGCGTGGATGTTCCATTTTGCCCGTCCGCAGGTGGATGCTGTCTATGCGATGAAGACAAGCCTTCCGGTGTCCGTAATCGCCCTCCTGCTGCTGTTCCTGATCGGGCCGGCAGAAGAATTGTTCTGGCGAGGTTATGTGCAACGTACGCTGGTGAAGCTTTTCGCGAACCGGAAAGCCGGGGCGACCCTGGCTTTCATCGTGACGGCCCTAGTCTATGCCCTGGTGCACATCTGGTCCTTCAACTTCATGCTGGTCATGGCCGCCCTGGTAGCCGGCTTGGTATGGGGCCTTATCTACCGGCTCTGTCCCAAGGCGCTACCCGCATTGGTCGTGAGCCATGCCCTGTGGGATGCACTTGTTTTTGTAATCCTTCCGATCTAAGCTATTTGACCGTCACCCGCGGAATATCTTTCCATACCGTCGTGTAGTGCGGGGACTGTCTTTCGCGGGCCATTTTGATCTGGCCATCGCCCTGGACACCGAACCGGATCGTGCCGGGTCCGTAGATGGTTGTCACGGAATCAATGGCTTCGGAAAGACGCGCCTGACGGTCTTCCGCCTCCACGTCCCGGAAAAGAGACTTCATATACCCTTCTTTCTGCGTGATGCGCGTAAATACCACGCCGGCCTTTTTGTAGCCATAGCATTCCTGGAAAAAAGCGCGGACCGCGGCAACGGCGGCAACGATGAGGGTGGCGTGGTCATCCGTCCCTTCGGGAAATACAACCAGACGGCTGGCAAAGGTCTGTGGCTCGTTTTCGTGAAAGCGGTTGGTCATGGCGAAAGGCATCATCTCAAGGGCAAGCGAGCCTTGCTTGCGGAGCTTCAATACGGCTGCTTCGGTAAACGTTGCGACCTGGCTGCAGAGGTCGGCCGGGTCAGTGATCTCCTTGGCGAAGCTGCGTGAGACGCAAATGGTCTGCCGGGGCTCGATGACATCTTCGAATTCGATGCAAGGCTCTCCCCGAAGTTCTTTCCAGGTACGCCAGCCAGGAAGCGCAAAGGTCTTGCGGACCACATATTCTTTCAATTGCGTGTAATCCCACGCCGTAGCTACGCCCAGCAGGGCCAGTTTCTTGACCGACCTGCGCCCGATGCCCCAGACATCCGCGGCCGGGAACTTCCTGAGCACTTTGGCAATGTCCTGCGGACGATGCATGTAGCAGCCGCCCTCCAGTTTCGGGTATTGCTTGCACAGTTTCGACGCAATCTTGGCCAGCGTCTTGGTCGGTGCCACTCCGACGGAAACCGGGATGCCCGTCATCTTCCTGCAGGCAGTCGAAAGACCTTTTGCCCACCCATCCAGATCCGCAATCATCGCACCCCGCAAGTCCAGGAAAGACTCGTCAATGGAATACTGTTCGACCGCCGGTGCCCAGTCCCGCAAGACATCCTGCACCCGCCGGGACATATCGCCGTAGAGCGCATAATTGGACGAGAAGACCGCCACATGATTCTTCTCCACAAGGTCCTTGATCTTGAAGAAAGGATCGCCCATCTTGATACCCAAGGCCTTGGCCTCGTTGGACCGCGCCACGGCACAACCGTCGTTATTGCTCAGCACAATAACCGGTTTTCCTACCAGGTCGGGCCGGAAAACCCGCTCGCAGGAAGCGAAGAAATTGTTGCAGTCGGCCAGGGCGAACATGAAGACAGCTGACGCAGTTACGCTTTCTTGATCACCCAGGTCACGACACCCCAGATCAAAAAGTCATTGTCGGGACCGACCGGGATGGGTTTGAACTTATCATTGTGTTCATTACAAGGCAGCAGGAGGGCTCCCTCCCCTGTAATCTCCACCCGTTTGACCGTGTACTCCCCGTCGATATAACAGACGGCCTTGCAGTCGTTATACGGCTCTACAGCCCGGTCCACGATGATGATGTCGCCTTCATCCATATCGGCATCGACCATCGACACGCCGTCAATCTGGAAAAAGAACGTGGAAGCGGAATGACGCACCAGAAGTTTCACGAGATCCAGTTTCTCGCGGACATCCTCGGCTGGCGAAGGAAAGCCTGCCTTGATCGCACCGACCAGCAGGCTCTCGAACGAAGAAGAATCAACGATCGGATGGGGTTGCATAGCACTCAATACTGTTCGACAAACGACGTGATCAGCCGAAAGACGGGTTCGTAGCTTTCGAAGCGGACGGTACGGTAGGTGTCGGCCGGGGTATGGTAATGGGGATAGGCAGAGCCTTCTTTGTTTTCGAGGAAGATGCAGGGGACGCCGCGGGTGGCGAAGGGATAGTGGTCACTGTTGGCGGCGAGATCACCGCGATCGAGGGCTTTGAACAAACCTTGCGCCTGGTTGATGGCTTCGAATCGAGCGAAGCGGGCCATGCCGGCTTCGCTGACTTCGCAGTACAGGGAAGGATTGTCGTCGCCAATCATGTCGATATTGATGAGATAGCAGATCTGCGACAGCGGAACGACAGGGTGCTCGGCGAACCAGGTAGAGCCGCGCAGGTTGGCGTCCTCACCCGAGAATGCGATGAAATACATGTCGTACTGAGGCTTGTGCTGAGCGTAATAGCGGGCCAGGGTGATGATGGCGGCCGTGCCGGAGGCGTTGTCGTTGGCACCGGGATAATAGACTTTCCGGCCCAGATTGCCCAGATGGTCGTAGTGCGCGGTGAAGACGTAGCAGCTGTCGTGCCGCTGGCCATTGACCTTGGCAATCACATTTTCTGTCGCATAATCTTTCAGGAACTGGTTGTCCACGTTCAGGCGGACGCGCTGTACGCCGGCGATGGCTTCGGGCGTCACCCAGATGATGGGCTTGTCCACCACTTTTTCGCCGTAGGCCTTGAAGAATTTGATCGGCGCTTCCCAGGTGTAGATGAGACCGGCATTCGGGCAGGCGCCGGCTTTCTGCAAACGGGAGAAGACATCGCGATGTTGGTAGGTGAACCAGAATTCGCAGACCACCATGCAGTTGGCATTTTCAGGCCTGGCCAGATCAGCCAGAAGCTGCGCGCCATCAAAATGAGCGGTATCGACGTGATAGACCGGGAACTCCCCTTTCACACCCGGGGAATACTCCCGCATGGAGAACTCCGTGCCGGCCTGGAGTTTGCGGCCATCGGCCCACATCTCCATATCGCCGCAAAAGGTATTGATGTCCAGCGTAAAGGGTTGGTAGGTCACTTCATCGGCCCCGGCCTTTTCAAAGGCGCGGTGGATGTATTTGCCTGCCTTGCGGACGCCATCTCTCGCGTAGCCGCGTCCCTGGTAGCGGGCGCTGCTCAAGTCTTTGACAATCCGTTTGAATTGCGCCAGATCCTGTGCCCCGCCATCCGGAGCACCCAGCGACATCATGGCTAAAGCCAGCCCAAGAATCAACAGTCTTTTCGTTCCCATAACACAAAAATAAAAAATAAAATCGTATCTTTATGAGTTGTTAGCTGAAATCAAACCGCTCATCCTATGGAAAAGACCGATTACCCCTGGACCTTTACTTCCGTCGGCGGAACCGTCCGTGTGAAGATCACATCCGGCGCCGACATCGCCCACCTGGGCGAACTGGACCGCAAACTCTGGACAGTCCTGAGCTGCCCGACCCGCAACCTGGAATTTGACCAGAAAACCCTCGACCTGCTCGACGCCGACCACGACGGCAACATCCGCGTGGACGAAGTCATCGCTAATGCCCAGTGGCTGACAGGAATCCTGAAAGACCCGGACATGCTCCTGACCCGCGGCACCGAAATACCCTTCTCCGCCTTCAACGAGGAGAATCCCGACGGTGCGAAACTGCTGGCTTCCGCCAAACAGATCCTCAAGAATCTCGGGCTGGAAAAAGACAGCATCGCACTGGAAGACACGGCCGACAACGTGAAGATCTTCGCCGACACGAAATTCAACGGTGACGGCATCATCACCCCGGCCAGCGCGGACGACGAAACGCTCTCAGCCCTGATTACCACCATCACTGAAACCATCGGCAAAGCCATGGACCGCAGCGGGGTGGAAGGTGTGACAGCCGAGAATATCGAAGCCTTCTATACCGCCTTGTCAGAATACGCGGCCTGGCAGGATGCCGGGACAAAGGACGTCTTCCCGTTCGGTGACAAGACTGCCGACGCCCTGGCTGCCGTCGAGGCGCTCAAAGA
This sequence comes from Bacteroidales bacterium, assembly GCA_017509755.1. Lineage (GTDB taxonomy): Bacteria > Bacteroidota > Bacteroidia > Bacteroidales > UBA932 > Cacconaster. The sequence continues at coordinate 6,395 of JAFWOY010000045.1, read as the reverse complement.
CAAAGTGGCCGACTATTTCATGCGCTGCAAGCTCATCGGCTTCGATGCCGGCACCTCTGCCGCCGTGGACGTCTCTGTGGATAAAATCAAGGCCATCGAAGGCAACCTGGCCCTCGCTTCTTCCGCCATCGGTGAAGAGCCTCTGGCCAAGCCGACAGCCGACGGCCTGCTGCCGCTCGATGCGGTGAACCCAGCCTGGAAAGGTGCCGTGGAGGCGATGCGCGGGCTCGTGCTGGAAGAAGGCAAGGCCACGCTCACGGAGGCGGAATGGGCTGACATTGTCGGTAAATTCGCCCCTTATACCGCCTGGATGAACGACAAGAAAGGCGCTGCCGTTGAAGGCCTGGGCCTCGACAAGGTGAAGGAGTTCCTGAAAGCCGACCAGAAGGACGCCCTCCTGAAACTCGTCGAAGCCGACAAGGCACTCGAAGAGGAAGCGCTTTCCATCGAAGCGGTGGACAAACTGCTCCGCCTGTATCACAATTTCTATGATTTCCTGAACAATTACGTCGTCCTGGCCGATTTCTACGATGCCGACCGCAAGGCCATTTTCCAGGCCGGACGCCTGTATATCAACCAGCGGTCTACGGACCTCTGCGTCCGTGTGGACGGGCCTAACGCCGACATTTCCGCCCTCAGCGGCATGTACATCCTGTACTGTGCCTGCAAGAGCGAGAAGATGGGCAAAGCCATGAACATCGCCGCCGTCCTGACCGACGGCGACGTGGAAGGGATCCGGCCTGGCAAGAATGCCGTGTTCTACGATCGGGAAGGACATGACTGGAGCGCGGTCGTCACGAGCATCGTGGAGAATCCCATCTCCCTGCGGCAAGCCTTCTGGTCGCCCTACAAGAAAGCAGCACGCTGGATTTCCGACAAGATCGGCAAGGTAGCTTCCGACAAGGCCGCCAAAGGGGAAGGCACGCTGAGCAACATTACCCAAAGTGCCACCACGGCACCGGCAGCCGGCGCCGAAGCCGCCACCAAGGCAGCGCCGTTCGACATCGGCAAGATTGCCGGTATCACCATCGCGATCGCAGCCGTAGCAGGCGTCTTCACCGCCATTGTCGCCACCCTCAAGAGCCTGACCTGGTGGCAGTGGATCATTTTGATCGTCGCCCTGATGCTCGTCATCTCGCTTCCGGCCGTGTTCATCGCATGGCGGAAACTGCGCCGGCGCGACCTGGGTCCTGTGCTCAACGCCAACGGCTGGGCCATCAACGCCGCTTCCTTCGTGCGCGGCAAGTTCGCCAAGAGCCTGACCAAACTGGCCGTCTTCCCGAAACTCACGGCCGTGGATCCCGCCGCCCGCCGCAAGGCAGCCTGGCGCAGGTTCTGGTGCTGGCTGATCGGTATCCTGGTGGTCGCCGGACTGGGCCTTTATTTCACGGACAACCTCAAATGCATCGGCCTCCCTTTCCATAAGGAGAAACCTGTCGAGGAAGTGGTCGATGAAGGCGCTGCGGCCGCTGAAGAGGCTGTAGAAACAACTGCCGACACGGTTTCTGCCGAAGAAGTGACAGAGGGTTAAGTCCGATTCTCTTCTCCGGGCTTCCGCCCTGCTTTTTCCGCGGTGTCAGTGCTTATGCTTGACACCGCGGACTGGTTCTGCAGCCAAGGGATCTTCGGGCCAGGCGTGTTTGGGGTAGCGGCGGCGCAGTTCTTTGCGGACTTCGAAATAAGTGCCGCTCCAAAAGCTCCGCAGGTCGCTGGTGAGCTGAACAGGCTTATAACCAGGAGAAAGCAACTCCATTAGCACAGCACGGCGTCCGCCATCTACCCGAGGCGTATCGAGCAAGCCGAAACACTCCTGCAACCGGACCCGGAGCACGGGGACTTCTGCTCCCTGGCGGTAGTCAAGCCGGATACGGCTGCCGGTCGGCACAACGATATGTGAGGGCGCAATGCGATCAACGGCTTGTTGCTGCGCATAAGTGAGTTGGGCCCAGATAACGGCGGCCATGTCGATCTTCTTGAGATTGGCCGTTGTCGGAGCGTAAGCGGGCAACCACTCCCCTGCCCGTGCCAATACAGTATCTGTTGAAACGTCCGGCAGGTCCAGTTCCGGATGCCAGCCCGCGACCGTGTCAATCCGACGCTGCAGGTTTCCCACCTCATCGGAGAAGTCAAACATGGACCGGCCCTCCTTGCGGGCAGCGTCGGCTATCACACGCACAATATCTTCTTTATCAATATCTTGCATCGGTTCTTCACGCAAAATATGTACGCCTTTTCGCCAAGTTCTACGGGCTACGACACTGCCGGTCCGGCTATCCCAATAAACCCGTTCACTGGGCTGCGCCATGGGTAATAGATCTTCCTGCGTGACCGGCGCCGCGAGGAAAATGCGACCAATGCCACCAGTATTGACATGGACACTGGCAACGGCCAGCCACGCCGCATCGGACAGCGCACTCTTGGTTTCCATAGCAACCAAGTCACCACTCGCCAGACAGTAGTGGCCATGCCCTTCCTTCCACGGGCGCGCCACACGTTCCGGGTAAGCTGCGGCAACCAGTTCGCCGATGACAAAGGTATCTGCGTGCGTATTGTCTTCCGGTACACCCCCGGCCAACGCTCGGTATTGGGCTGCAATGCGGGCTATCCGGGCCCAAGGGCCGGGATAGCGACTATCTCGCGCACGCCGCAGCGCCTCGATCCGCAGGGTAATGTCCGGATCGGCATCGGCGGCCAGAGGATCTTTTTCTTCCAGCAGCGCGGCAATGTCCGCCGCCAACGCTTTCTGTGCGTCATCCCCCGCGGCCAGCAGCAACTGGGCCACACGGGGATGGCACGGAAGAGAAACCATGTCCCGGCCATGGGCTGTGAGCCGACCAGACGGATCGATCGCGCCTAAGTCAAGGAGCAGGGCCTGCGCGGTTTTGAGGGCCTGGGCGGGTGGCGGCGTGAGCCACGGCAAGCGCAGCGCATCTGCCTCGCCCCAAGCCGCGACTTGCAGTAAAAGCGGCGCAAGGTCCGCTTCCAGAATCTCCGGTTTGCGGAGCGCCTCCATCCGACTCTCACCTCCCTTGCTCCAGAGTCGGTAGCAGATGCCCGGCGCCACGCGGCCAGCCCGGCCCGTGCGCTGAGCGGCCATATCCTGACTGATCCGGACCGTCTCGAGATGTTCGAGCGACGTGCGGCTGTCAAAGACCGGTTTGCGGCAATAGCCCGCATCTACGACGATGCGGACTCCCTCGATGGTCAAGGATGTTTCAGCAATGGGTGTGGCCAGCACAACCTTCCGTTCGCCGGGCCGGCTGGGCGCGATGGCTCGCCGCTGTTCCTCCAGGGAGAGCATTCCGTAAAGCGGGCACACATGCGTAGAACCCAGTATCGTTCCGAGCGCCTCAGCACAGCGGCGAATCTCTCCTTCACCTGGAAGGAAGGCCAGAATATCCCCTTCATGTGACTGGTGGGTGGATCGTATTTGCCGGACTGTCGCCTCCACGATTTCTTCGGGAGAAATGTCGCGTCCGTATTGTATTTCCACCGGGAACATGCGCCCTTCACAGGAAACGGATTGTGCGCCAAGCGTCGCACAAAGCTCCTGCGTATCCAGGGTAGCAGACATCAATACAAGCTTGAGGTCCGGACGAAGAATATGCTGTGCCTCACGGGATAAGGCTAACGCCAAATCGGTCTGCAAGCTACGTTCGTGAAACTCATCAAAGATAAGGATGGCTACCGATTCAAGCCCGGGATCTTCCACCAGCATCCGCGTCAGGATACCCTCGGTCACCACTTCGATGCGGGTGCGGCGGCTGATGCGTTTTTCGAAACGGATGCGGTAGCCCACCGTCTCCCCAACCTCCTCGTCCAGCAACGATGCCATCCGCGCAGCGATCTGCCTGGCGGCAATCCGGCGCGGTTCCAGCATCAGGATCCGGCTGTCTTCCGGCAGGGCGGCCAACATGGTCAACGGCAGGACTGTTGATTTGCCGGCTCCGGGAGGCGCTGTCACCACGACCGTTCCGCAAGTACCGAGGCAGCGGTTCAGGTCCCCGGCAATCGTGGCGGCGGGCAGACTGGCTATGCGATGGTCCCGGATCATCCTGTCAGCTCACTTTCCACCGGACCCGCCAACGGCCGTCGTCAAAGTCGTGACTGAGAATCTTGAACGTGCCGATTTCCGCAGTGTTCCCGACATGCGAACCGGCACAAGCACAAATATCGTAATCGCCCACCCGGACGATGCGGAGGGTCTCCGACACATTGTCAGGCAATTTGCTGAGATCCACGAGGCCTGCGGCCTCGACCCGGGGAATGTATTCAATGGTGACCGGAAGATGTCGCCCGATAACCTCATTGACAGTCGCCTCGATCCGGGCGATATCTTCCTCAGATGGAGCCTCCGGCAGCATATAGTCGCACTTGGATTTCTTGCGTTCAATGTGGGCGTTCCGGGAGCGCGGGCAACCGAACAGCCGGACCATCGTCGCATTGAGGATATGCTCCGCCGTGTGCATCGGCGGATACTCTTGCTTGTTGTGTTCGTTCAGGATGGGATCCATGACAATCCTTTTTTTGCTATCTTCGTTCTTTGAAATACCAGGTAACGGACAAAAATACAGTTTTTCCCCCTATGAAACAAGACTATTTCGAAGGCGCCGATGTCGCCGTCACGGTCTGCGCCAAAGACGGGACGATCCTGGACATGAACCAGAAATCCCGCAAGACCTTTCTCAAACCCGGCCAGGAATCGATCCTGGGCAAGAATGTGCTGGACTGCCATCCCGAGCCAGCCCGTACCATGCTGGCCGATATGCTTGCCAACCCCCGCACCAACATTTACACCGTCGAAAAGGAAGGTGTCAAAAAACTCATCTACCAGTGTCCCTGGTATGAAGGAGAAGAATATGCCGGCTTTATGGAACTGTCGATCGTCCTGCCCGAGTTTATCCCCAACCGCGTCCGCAAACCAAAAGCATGAACCTAAAACTGTTACACCCATGAAAACCCTCAAGCACTTCCTGATGGCGGCCCTGCTGCTCGCGGTGGCTGTCGCCTGCGGTCCCAAAGCGCCGAAAGCACCGAAAATCCTGGTCCTCTATTATTCCCAGACCGAAACCACGAAGACCGTGGCTGAAGCGATCGCAACCCGTCTGGGTGCGGACATCGAAGCCATCGCGCCAGTGGCCCCTTACAACGGAACGTATCAGGAAACGATCGAGCGCGGACGCAAAGAACTCCAGGAGCAGTCTTTCCCGGCCATCCAGCCGCTTACCGCGGCTATTTCCGCCTATGACGTCATTTTCCTCGGCTATCCCATCTGGTTCGGCACCTACGCCAACCCCATAGCTACACTGCTTGACGAGGTGGATTTCAGCGGGAAAAAGATTGTCCCATTCTGCACATTCGGCAGCGGCGGGCTGGAAGCCAGCGTCCGCAACCTGACTGCCAAACTCCCGGAAAGCACGATTCTTCCCGGCTACGGTGTCCGTTCCGCCCGGATCGAGGCAATGCCGGATGAAATCGACCGTTTCCTCAAAGTCGGCGGATTCCTGGCTGGAGAAGTCGAACCGCTGGCCGATTTTCCGGATGCGCATCCCGCTTCTGAAGCCGAGGCGGCTATATTTGACGCAGCTGTCGGAGACTACCCGATGATCCATGCTACCGCCGCGTTCGTTGCCGACCGCGCCATCCCCGGCGGCACCGAATACTGCTTTACCTCCATCGACCTTCCGCGCGAAGGGATGCCCCAACGCGAACCGCAGGAATTCAAAATCTATGTGACTGCCCTCGACGGCCAACCCCCCGTCTTCACGCGCGTCGTCCGCTAGTCTTTCTTGCTTCGCTTCGTGTGAAGTTGCTTACTGCACCGGAGGGTATCCATCGCTGCCCTTCGGTGCAGTAATCTTCTTCGTCCTCCTCTCCCTCTTGCTATCCGAGCCGACGGAAGTAACGACAAACGGCGCTCATGAGAGGTTTCTCCCGGCTCGGGAGTTTCATCGGTTGGTGCGAGCCGGCGGAGGTGGCCTTTGAAGACGCTAACGAGTGGAATCTTCCGGCTCGGGATACTCTACGAATGGGGCGAGCCCGAGAGAATAGCTACAGAGGGCGTTCCAGGACGTGGTCGCCCGGCTCGCAGTGATCTGTGGTTGGTGCGAGCCGGCGGAGGTGGCCTTTGAAGACGCTAACGAGCGGAATCATCCGGCTCGGGATACTCTACGATGGGTGCGAGCCGACGGGAATAACGACTGAAGGTGTTCCCGGACGTGGTCGCCCGGCTCGCGGTGATCTGTGGTTGGTGCGAGCCGGCGGAGGCGGCCTTTGAAGACGCTAACGAGTGGAATCTTCCGGCTCGGGATACTCTACGAATGGGGCGAGCCCGAGAGAATAGCTACAGAGGGCGTTCCCGGACGTGGTCGCCCGGCTCGCGGTGATCTGTGGTT
>JAFWOY010000044.1 GCA_017509755.1 Bacteroidales bacterium | reverse complement strand
GCTCCAATTATTGTCATGCCCGGCTCCGGTCGGGCATCATTCCTGCGTCATGTCCGGCTCCGACCGGGAATCTCGTCCTCTCTCATCGGTCGCTTCGCTGCGCTCTGGGTTTTCGTTCCAGGCGCAGAAAAATGCGCCTGGAACGAAAACCCATCCGCTCCGCTGCGCTTTGCTGCTGATTTTGGACGCGACAGGATGGAGACACGCTGTCGCGGCAGGGAAAAAGGCCAAACTGTCGAAAACACGGACACGACAGGACCAAGTGGCTCACTACAATCCTGTCGCGGCAGATTATAGCAGCGCAGCAGGCGCTTCCAACGGCGGCTTATTTGACGCGGAGCTTGCGGCCGACGCGAAGGATGGTCGTGGTGGTGATGCCGTTGAGTTGGCAGAGTTTGTTGATGGTGGTGTGGTGCTGTTTGGCGATTTTGGAGAGAGTGTCGCCTTTCTTGATGGTGTAATAGACTTTTTCGGGCTGCTGGGGCTGAACTGGCTGGGTGGGCTGAACGGTATTGCCTGACGAGTCTGTTGCCGCAGCCATTGCGGTCGTCCCAGTCGCCCCAGTCCCAGCAGCCGCCCCAGCCGTCGTTGTCGTTGCCGTAGCAGCGGGCTTGCCCGTGGCAGGTTTGGAGGCTTCTTGCGTAGTTTCTTTGGATTCGGGTTTGAGGGATGATCCCGGGACTTTGACGGTGGCTTCGCGGACTGGGGCCCAGTTGCCGTCGCCGCTCAGGATGAGGCGGCCGCCCTGTTCCGGGATGGCCAGGGTGCCATCGTCTGCGACAAAGGCCCATTTTCCATTGCTGAACAAGACGATACGCTGGTCGTTTTCAGCCAGGACCAGGCTGTCTGGAGCAATATGGACTCCCAGGTCAGGTTCGAAAGCGTATGTAGCAGTGCTGTCGAAGACGACATCGTAGTCTTCAAAATCAGGCAGAATGCGGCGGGCTCCCAGGATGCGGTTGGCGTAATAGCTTTCCGTCAGCATCGAGCTGTAACGGACACCGTGGACGGATGCGTGGATGAAACGCGGATCCTTGCCCGTACTGTCAAGTCCGACAAAAATGGCGGCGTGCCCTACGACCTTTGGGTTGCGGCGGCTTCCGATGGCGAGGATGTCGCCTTTCTGCAGATTGTGGAAATCGGAGATATCCACCTCCCGGCCGTCTCGGGCCTGGTCTTTGGCGGAGCGGCTCAGATTGTGGTAGCCGAAGTGTCCATAGACATAGCGGGTGTAGCCCGTGCAGTCGAATCGTTTCGGGCCGTTGGCGCCGTAGCGGTAGGGGGTTCCCAGGAACGTTTCCGCATACTCGATCAGGCGGTCGGCCAGTTCCCGGGCCGTGATTTCCACCTCGCCGCTGTCGCGTGCCGCATCCGGGATGCGATCTTGTGCCAAAGCCATCCCGGCGGATGACAGGACCAGCAGCAGCATACAGAAATAGCGTCGTATCAGTCGTTTCATGCGTTTCGTGGCTTATTTGCCCGCATAGAATCCGAAACCATGGCGGATACCGGCGACCACGGCGTCCCAGCGGATGAGAATGCCGATGAGGGCGACCAGCCCGATCCAGATGAAGGCTTTTGTCGTGTCGGATTGCGCTTTGTACCAGGTTTTGATCTTATCGAACATGGGGCGGGGTGTTTCTTGCAAAGATACCTTCTTTCTTGGAAAATTGCAGATTTTTTATTAAAATTGCTCAATTTATAGCCAATCCACGTCAGTATGGGCACACTCCTTCTCAAAAGCATCCAGTTGGATGGGCGCCAGGCAGATATCCTGATCCAGGGAAATCGCATCGCCCGGATTGCGGACTGCATTGACGAGCCGGCCGACCGGGTCCTGGACGGGGCGGGGAAGACGGTTATCCCCGGCCTGATCAACATGCATACCCATTCGTCGATGACCCTGTTGCGGAGCTGTTATGAAGACCAGCCCCTCAAGGACTGGTTGGAAAGGATCTGGGCGGTGGAGGCCCGGATGGACGAAGAGGCCATCTATTGGGGAACCAAACTGGCCATCCTGGAAATGTTCCGGACCGGTACGACCTGCTATCTCGATATGTACTGGCATACGCCGGCCTTGGCCCGTGCGGCGGAAGAAATGGGCGTCCGGGCGTTCATTCCCTATCATTTCCTCGACAATTTCGACCACCAGAAAGCCGAGATCCAGTATCGGGAGTGCGAAGAGACCTATGCCATGTCCCGCGACTGGCCGGAACGGCTGCAATTCTGTGTCGCCGTGCATGCCGACTATACCACTTCCGAAGCGACGATGCTGCAGGCCGGGATGTTCGCCCATGAGCGCGGACTGGTGTTCACGGCCCATTTGGCGGAAACCCTCTCCGAGACGCAGGAAGATGTTTTCAAGCTGAATCTGACGCCGGCGCAGCATTTCAACCGGCTGGGTCTGCTCGGTCCGCGGACGGTGCTGGCGCATAGCCTCTGGGTGGATGACCACGACATCGAACTGTTGGGCCGCACCCACACGAATGTCGTGCACAACATCAATTCGAACCTGAAGCTGGCCTCCGGCTATCGTTTCAAGTACAATGAACTCCGGGATGCCGGCGCCAATGTCTGCATCGGGACCGACGGCGCCGCTTCTTCCAACAATCTCGATATCCGTGAAAGCATGAAGACGATGGCCATGCTCCAGAAGGCATGGCGCGAAGACCCCTCGGCCATGCCCTTGAATGAACTGATGGATGTGGCTACCGTCCATGCCGCCCGGGCGCTGGGCATCGATGCCGGCCGGGTTGCCGAAGGCGCTTTGGCTGATCTCGTGCTGGTGGATACCCATTCTGAAGCCTTCATCCCACGGACCAATTTCCTCGGAAACCTCATCCTTTCTGCCAACAGTTCGTGTTTCGATACTGTCATTGTGGACGGCCGGGTCGTGATGGAAGGACGCAAAGTGCCCGGCGAGGACGAGATCCTGGAGCGGGCCGAAGCCATTGCCAGAAAAATCAATCAATTGTAAATACCATGGACAGTAGAGTCAAGAAAATCCGTGAAGCGGCGGAATTCATCCGGGAAGCCATCGGCGGCAAGACCCCTGAGGTCGGGATCGTACTGGGCAGTGGCCTGGGCAAGCTGGGCGATGCCATCGAGGCAGAAGCCGTGATTCCGTATGCCAAGATTCCCCATTTCGCCAAGTCGACGGCCATCGGCCACAAGGGCAATTTCATCTTCGGCAAACTCGCCGGCAAGGAAGTCTGCGCGATGCAGGGTCGTTTCCACTACTACGAAGGCTATCCGATGGAACAGGTGACCCTCCCGATCCGCGTGATGGCAGCCCTGGGCATCAAGGCCTTGTTTGTCTCCAACGCGGCCGGCGGCCTGAACCAGGATTTTTCCGTGGGCGACCTGATGATCATCTGCGACCATATCAACCTGCTTCCCAACCCGCTTATCGGGCCGAACTTCGCCGAATTCGGCGAGCGTTTCCCCGACATGACGGCGGCCTACGACCGGGGACTGATTGAAAAAGCTGAGAAGATCGCCAAAAAGGTGCGGATTCCCGTGCGGAAAGGCATCTACCTGGGCAATACCGGCCCTTCCTATGAAACGCCGGCTGAAGTGCGCTTTTACCGCATGATCGGCGCCGATGCTGTGGGCATGTCAACGGTGCCTGAGGTGCTGGTGGCCCGCCACTGTGGAATCCCGGTCTTCGGCATGTCGGTCATTACGAATGTGTCCAACATCGATACCGCCAGCGCCACGCTCAACGATGGCGATGATGTGGTCCGGGCTGCGGACGCCGCTGCCGACCGCATGTGCCGCCTGTTCCAGAAACTGATTGAAACCCTCTGACCGTGAAGAGCGTCTTTCCCTACGATTCGGTTGAATTGAGTACGAACGGCCGGGAGGTGGTCATTCTCGACCAGACGCAGTTGCCTGGCCAGGAGCGCTTCCTGCACCTGACGGCAGCCGAGCAGATCTTCTATGCCATCACGCGGCTCAAAGTCCGCGGCGCACCGGCTATCGGCATCGCTGCCGCCTTCGGCCTGGCCATGTGTGTCAACCGCTACCGCACCAAGTCGCTCCATGCACTCGAAAAGGAATTCCTGCGGGTCAAGCACTATCTCTACATCTCCCGGCCGACCGCCGTGAACCTGATGTGGGCGCTGGACCGGATGGAGCGCTGCTTCTATGCGACGAAGCAGGGATTGGAGGATGCCGACGAGAAACACGCCATCGAGGTCATCCGCAACTCGCTGACGGCCGAAGCGCGGGCCATCAAGGCGGAAGACGTGAAGATGTGCGAAGTCATCAGCGAATACGGCTTTTCGCTGCTTCACCCGGGCTGCGGGATCCTGACCCACTGCAATGCGGGGCATCTGGCCGTCTCCAAATTCGGGACGGCGCTGGGCCCGATCTATATGGCGCAGCAGCAGGGCTATCTGCCCCGCGTCTATTGCGACGAGACCCGTCCGCTGCTGCAAGGCGCGCGCCTGACGGCTTATGAACTGACCCGGGCCGGGATCGATGTCACGCTGATCTGCGACAACATGGCGGCTACGCTGATGGCGCAGGGGAAGGTCGATTTCGTGTTCGTGGGGTGCGACCGCGTGGCGGCCAATGGGGACGTGGCCAACAAGATCGGTACGAACGGGGTGGCCATCCTGGCCAAATATTACAAAGTTCCCCTGTATGTGTTCGCCCCGACCAGTACGATCGACCTGGATTGCAAGAGCGGTGACGAGATTGTCATCGAGGAACGTCCTTCCTTCGAGGTGACGGATATGTATTTCAGCAAGCCGATGGCCCCCAAGGGCGTGAAAGTGTACAACCCGGCTTTCGACGTCACGCCGGCCTCCCTGATTGCCGGCATCGTCACGGAGAAGGGCATCATCAAGCCGCGGGATATCAAGAATATCAAGAAGATCAAATAGGATGGTCCGGTTCCTGAGCCTTTCGAGTGGAAGCAACGGCAATTGCTACTATTTCGGCAACGACAGAATGGCATTCCTCATCGACATCGGCATTGGAGCCCGTACCATCAAGAAACGCCTGGCCGAGCACGGTCTGTCGATCGACGCAATCGATGCGGTCTTTGTGACGCACGATCATTTCGACCATATCAAAAGTCTCGGTACGTTTACGGAGCGTTACCAGAAACCTGTCTATCTGACCCGCACGCTGGAGAAAGCGCTGCGACATAATTTCTGCACGGCGGGCCGGCTCAAAGGCTGCATCCACTATCTGGAGGAAGGCATGGCTACGGTGATAGGGGACTTGACCATCACGCCTTTTGTGGTGCCGCACGATGCATCCCAGACGGTCGGTTACTATTTCGTCCTCGAGGGCCAGCATTTTACCGTGATGACAGACCTGGGCGAGGTGACCGATGACGCCGTCCGTTTCGCTTCCCTGGCCGACCATCTTGTGGTCGAATCCAATTACGATGTCGATATGCTGATGACAGGGCCCTATTCTCCCGAACTCAAGAGACGCATCCTCCTGCAGCACGGCCATCTGTCCAACGAACAGACGGCCTCGCTGCTGCGCCGTTGCCGGCATGACAGCCTGCGCGACGTGTATCTCTGCCACTTGAGCGCCAACAACAATACCCCGGCCATCGCCTTCGAATCGGCTCAAAAAACGCTCGAGAGCACTGGCTCCCGAGCGTCCCTTCATTGTCTGCCGCGGAGTGCGGCGTCGGATCTGTTTACCTTTTAGTTCTCGCCTTTCACGAAAGCTTCGTACTTCTTCGAAAGGGATTCGTACTCCGGATTCTTGTCACGGAGACGGAAGTAGATGTTCTTCAGGTATTCGGCGATGGCGACTTTGATCTCATTGTCCTGGGTCTTGGCAAAGGCGGCTTCGAACGGCGCGATGGCTTTTTCGAGGGTCTCATCCATTTCCTTGACAAGCGCTAAATACTTGTTGTCATCCAATTCTTCGCCGGCTTTGGTCTGAAGCTCGATGGCTCTGTCGTAGTAGAGGATACCCTGTCCGAGCGGAGCGTACACATAGTTCGGATCGACTTCGGCGGATTTGGTGTAGAGTTTGGCGGCGTTCTCGATGTCACCGAGCTGCTTGTACACGTTGCCTTCCACATAGAAGAGGCTGGCGTTCTTCGGGTCGATGGCCTGGGCGGAGTGCAGCAGGTCGAACAACTTGCCGGTGTCTTCCTGGTTGTCGATGTAGTGGTTGATCAGACCGATCAGGATGTTGCTGTTTTCCGGGAATTTCACGAAACCTTCTTCCAGGGTGGCCTTGCAGGCGTCCTTGTCACCCATGCTGCGGTAAACCTCAGCCAGGTTGGCGAAAGCGAAGCCGTCCTGATAGTGACCCATGTCGAGGCATTTCTTGTAGAACTCGATGGCTTGTTCCTTGTTGCCGGCCATGTTGGAAACAAGGGCCGTGTAATAGGTATTGGTCTCGTCGGTCTTGCCGAGGAGCGGGTTGGAAGCGCATTCGGTCGTCTTCTTGAAGAGGTCGGCAGCCTTGGCAAAGTTGGAGCCGAGATATTCGGAGAGAGCCTCATTGGCCAGTTTGCCGTGGATGTCTTCCATCATCGAGGTGATGTCCTTGGCCTTGGAACCTTTCGGGTCGACGGCTTTGGCCTGCTCGAGGGCTTTGATGGCCTTGCCCAGCAGGTCGCCTTCTACGGCCGGCTTGGTGACGAGGAAGAATTCAAGGATGCCGTCGGAGTTGTAGTACAGATCCTTGTCGGCATAGGAGTCCACGGAGTAGGTAGCTTCAGCACCTTGCTTCTCAGTGGTGCTGAGAATCTTCTGGTCCTTGAGGAAGAGCTTGACTTCCTGCTGGGGCGTGCCCGTCAGGATGTTCCGGGACGGCTGGTCGTAAGCCTCGATGTAGGCTTTCGCAAGCGCAACCCAGGTGGCAGGCTTGGCGGCCTTCTTGGCATCGGCAGCAGCAGCCTCCGCCTTGGTGACGGCCTTCAAGGCGTCAGCAGCATTCTTGGGCTGTGCACTGACCATCGTCAGCGAGAGGATGAGCGACAGTGCGATGAGGATTTTCTTCATAACTTTTGCGTTTAGATTATTGATTGTTTTCGTTGTTTGTTACTTCTTCTTCATTCTTGCTGACGACGCAGACGGCTGCGATGCTGTCGCCTTCGCGGATGCTGATGAGCTTGACACCTTGGGTGGCACGTCCTGCTACGCGGATTCCTTCGGCCGGCATGCGGATCGTAATGCCCGACTTGTTGATGATCATCAGGTCGTTGTCGTCGCTGACAGCCTTCAATGCAATAAGTTTGCCAGTTTTTTCCGTGATGTTGATGGTCTTGACACCCTTGCTGCCGCGGTTGGTCTTGCGGTACTCGTCAAGTTCGGAGCGCTTGCCGAAGCCGTTTTCGCTTACGACCAGGATATCAAGCGGTTTGAGGGCTTGTTCATCGGGATCGATGCATACCATGCCGACCACGAAATCATCCTCATCGAGGTTGATGCCGCGTACGCCGGTGGAGTTGCGGCCGATGGCCCGGGCATCTTCTTCGTCGAAACGGCAGCACTTGCCCTGGTTGCCGGCCAGCAGGATCTCGCAACGGCCGCTGGTCAGGGCGGCGCCGATCAGGGAATCGCCGTCGCGCAGGTTGACGGCGATGATGCCGCCCATGCGGGGACGGGAATAGGCTTCGAGCAGGGTCTTCTTGATGGTGCCGTTAGCCGTGGCCAGGACTACATAATGACTGTTCGTAAATTCCTTGTCGTTGAGATCCTGGACGTTGAGGTAGGCCTGGATGCGGTCTTCCACGGTAAGCGGGAGGATGTTCTGGATGGCGCGTCCCTTGGAGGCCTTGGCGCCTTCCGGAATATCGTACACCTTGAGCCAGAAGCATTTGCCGCTCTGCGTAAAGAGCATCAGCGTGCTGTGCATGTTGGCGACGTAGATGTGCTCGATGAAATCTTCGTCGCGGGTGGTGCTGCCCTTGGCGCCGATGCCGCCGCGGCTTTGCGAGCGGTATTCGGTCAGCGAGGTACGCTTGATGTAGCCGAAATGCGAGATCGTGATGACAACGTCCTCATTCGGGTAGAAGTCTTCCGGGTTGAAATCTTCCGCGGTGGCAGCGATCTCGGTGCGGCGCGGGTCGCCGTATTTTTCCTTGAGGTCGCGGAGCTCGTCCTTGATGATGCCCAGCTGCATCTCTTCGCTGCCGAGCACCTGCTGGTAGTAGGCGATCAGTTTCTCAAGCTCGTCGTATTCGGCCTGGAGCTTGTCGCGTTCCAGTCCGGTGAGCTGGCGGAGACGCATCTCTACGATGGCGTCGGCCTGCTCCACGGTGAAGCCGAACTGGGCCACCAGCCCGTCCCGGGCATCCGCTACGCTGCGGGAGGCACGGATCAGGGCGATGATCTCGTCGATGATGTCGAGGGCTTTCAGGAGGCCTTCGAGGATATGGGCACGCTTGAGGGCTTTGTTGAGTTCGAACCGGGTGCGGCGCACCACCACTTCGTGGCGGTGACGCACGAAATACTTGATCAGCTGCTTGAGGTTGAGCTGCTTCGGCCGGCCGTCCACCAGGGCGATGTTGTTGACCGAGAAGCTCGACTGGAGCGGCGTGAGTTTGAACAGGTTGTTGAGCACCACGTTGGACGGGGCGCCCTGTTTGAGTTTGATGACGATGCGCATGCCGTCGCGGTCGCTTTCGTCATTGATGTAGGAGATGCCTTCCAGTTTCTTGCTTTCGACCAGTTCGGCGATGCGCTCGATGAGTTCCCGCTTGTTGATGGTGTAGGGGATCTCGGTCACGACGATGGTCTCGCGGCCCGAAGACGACACTTCGATGTTGGTCTTGGACCGGATGACGATGCGGCCCCGGCCGGTCTCGAAAGCGTCGCGGATGCCGCGCAAGCCCTGGATGATGCCGCCGGTGGGGAAGTCGGGACCTTTGATGTACTGCATCAGGCCGTCTACGTCGATATCGGGGTTGTCGATATAGGCGCAGATGGCGTCACAGCATTCCGACAGGTTGTGGGGCGCCATGTTGGTGGCCATACCTACGGCGATGCCGTTGGAGCCGTTCATCAGCAGCAGCGGCGCCTTGGCCGGCAGGACAGTCGGCTCTTGGAGCGATTCGTCGAAATTCGGTTTGAAATCGACGGTATCCTTATCCAGGTCGGCCAGGACTTCTTCGGCCAGCTTCTGGAGTTTGGCCTCGGTGTATCGCATGGCCGCCACAGGGTCGCCGTCGATGGAACCGAAGTTGCCTTGTCCGTGGACAAGCAGGTAGCGCAGGTTCCAGGGCTGGGCCAGGCGGGCCATCGCGTCGTAAACGCTGGAGTCACCGTGCGGGTGGTATTTACCGAGGACGTCGCCGACGATACGGGCGGACTTCTTCACGCCGCCGCTGTAGGTGACACCCAGGTTGCTCATTCCGAAGAGGACGCGCCTGTGCACAGGCTTAAGTCCGTCTCTTACATCGGGTAATGCTCGGGCCACGATCACAGACATGGAGTAGTCTATGTAGGCCGACTTCATCTCGTTTTCTATATTGATAGGAATGATCCTACCGCCATTCTCTTCAAAATCCATTTTCTCTTCAGTTTCTATCAAAATATCGTGTAAAAATACGAAAAAATGATAGAGAATACAAATTATTTGGTACTTGACTGGTTTTTGGCAGTCTTTCTGCCAGCGCCGGGCGTTGGCGCTATTTTTGCTGCCCGCATGTCTCATCCTATTGATTGAAAAGCATGGAAAGAAGTTATTCGAATGAGATCAAGATCGTGCTCAACTACGCGCTGGAAGAGGCGGCGCGGCTGGGCAGTTACATAGCGACGCCCGACCATTTGTTCCTCGGGATCCTGCGGTTCCGCGAGTCAGATGCGGTGAAGATCCTGGAGAGTCTGGGAGTCGATGTCAAGAAAGTGAAGAAGGAGATTGAAGACAAGATTGCTTCGCCGGCGCCGATTCCATTCGGTCAGCGGGGCTCTATCTCGCTGAGTGACAAGTCGCAGGAAATCCTGCTCTCGTGCCAGCGGATGCACGGGGCCGCCGCCACGCCTGCCCAGTTGATGGCGGAGATCTTCATGCAGTGGCACGGGGCCTGCACCACGGCACTGGAGAATAGCAACATCCCGCTGGAAAAACTGCCTGAGAAACTGCGGGAAGTGATGGAACAGGCCATGATGTCGGCTGCGGACGGCGCCGATGAAGAGCCGGGGGGCGATACGGGTGCTTCGGGTGGTCCGTCTGCCACGGCGGGACGGGGAAGTGACAAAAAGTCATTGGTCGAGTCTTATGGTTTCGACTTGACACGCGCCGCCTTGAGCGGGGAACTCGATCCGGTGGTCGGCCGCGAGGCGGAAATCGAACGGCTGGCGCAGATCCTGAGCCGTCGCAAGAAGAACAACCCGGTGCTCATCGGAGAATCGGGTTCCGGCAAGTCGGCTGTCGTGGAAGGGCTGGCGCTCCGCATCGCCGCCAAGAATGTGCCTCGCTCCCTGCTTTCGAAGCGGATTATCTCGCTGGATATGGGCTCGCTCGTGGCAGGTACGAAATACCGCGGCCAGTTTGAGGAGCGAGTGAAGGCCATTTTGAATGAGATCAAGAAGAATCCGGACCTGATCCTTTTCATCGACGAACTCCATACAATCGTCGGCGCCGGCAGCACACCGGGGTCGCTCGACGCCGCCAATCTGTTGAAACCTGCCCTGGCACGGGGCCAGATCCAGTGCATCGGTGCCACGACGCTCGACGAGTATCGCGAGCATATCGAGAAAGATGCCGCCCTGGAGCGCCGTTTCCAGAAGATTCTGGTGGAACCTACGGATTATGCGCAGACGCTCGCCATCCTGGAAGGCATCAAGGGCCGGTATGAGGCCTATCATCACGTGCACTATACAGACGCTGCCATCAAGGCCTGCATCTCACTGTCCCAGCGGTATATTTCAGACCGCTGCCTGCCGGACAAGGCCATCGACGTGCTCGACGAAGCAGGTGCCCGGGTGCATATCGGCGATATGAAAGGGTCGGACGAGGCCGTCCGGCTGGAAAGCGGCTTGGAACCGATCCGGGAAGAGAAGCGCATCGCGGCGAAAGCGGGCGATTTCAAGCGGGCTGCCGAACTGCATCGGCTTGAGCAAGAGAAAGAACAGGCAGTGGCGGCAGCTGTCCAGGCAGCTGAAGCCGGTGAAGAGCCATACAGGACTGTAGATGAGGATACGGTGGCGCATGTCGTCTCGGTCATGACCAATATCCCAGTTTACAAGGTGGCGGAAAACGAAGGGACGCGGCTGATGAAGATGGAAGAGGTGCTGCGGGGTGTCGTTGTTGGGCAGGATGAGGCGTTGTCGAAGGTAGTGAAGGCAATCCGGCGCAACCGGGCCGGACTCAAAGATCCCAACAAGCCGATCGGCACGTTCCTGTTCCTGGGACCGACGGGCGTCGGCAAAACGCACCTGGCCAAGAAGATAGCTGAGTATATGTTCGATTCGGCCGACAACATCATCCGGATCGATATGAGTGAATACGGGGAGAAGTTCTCGTCCAGCCGGCTTATCGGAGCGCCTCCGGGCTACGTGGGTTATAATGAAGGCGGCCAGTTGAGCGAACAGGTGCGCCGCAAACCCTATTCGGTGGTCTTGCTCGATGAAGTGGAGAAGGCCCATCCGGATATTTTCAATCTCCTGCTGCAGGTGCTGGATGAAGGCCGCCTGACCGACAGTGCCGGCCGATACATCGATTTCAAGAATACGATCCTGATCCTGACTTCGAACGTGGGCAGCCGCGAGTTGAAGGATTTTGGCCGGGGTATCGGTTTCTCGACGGGAAACGAGGACCGGACCGCCTCGCAGCATGCACTCATCGACAAAGCCCTCGGCAAGGTGTTTACGCCGGAATTCCTGAACCGGCTTGACGAACAGATCTATTTCAATGCATTGACGCAGGAGGACATCTACCAGATCATCGACATCGAACTCCGGGAACTCCTGGGCCGGATGAAGGAATTGGGCTATTCGCTGTCCATTGACAAGGCGGCCAAGCAGTTCATCGCCGATGTGGGCTACGACCCGAAGTTCGGCGCCCGGCCGCTCAAGCGGGCTCTTCAGCGTTATGTGGAGGATCCGGTATCCGAAGTGATCATCGAAGGGGTCCCGGCAGGTGCCAGACTGAAGGTCAAACTCGGCAAGGATAAAAACAGTACGACCGTTGTCGTGCAATGATTCTTTTTCGTACATTTGTTGGGAATTCAATCGTTGAGAGACCATGAAACACAAGCGTTTTTGTTTATGGATGGCGGCCGTTTTGGGCATGCTTTGCGCTTCCGGTGCGAATGCGCAGGATTGGGCAGGTCTGCAGCGTTTTGCAGCTGCCAATAATACCCTGGCGGCGCCGGCGGAAGGACAGCCGCGCGTCGTCCTGATGGGCGATTCGATCACAGAGGAATGGCTGCGGCTCCGGCCGGACTTTTTCGCAGACAACGGATATGTGGGCCGCGGGATCAGCGGCCAGGTCTCGGCCCAGATGCTGGTGCGTTTCCGGCAGGATGTCATCGACTTGCATCCAGCGGCCGTCGTCATCAATGCCGGAACCAATGATGTAGCTGAGAACCAAGGCCCGTATGACGAAGACTTTGCGTTTGGCAACATCGTTTCGATGGTTGAACTGGCAAAGGCCAACGGGATCGCTGTCGTGATGACGACCGTCCTGCCTGCCGCCCGTTTCTCCTGGCGTCCGTCCATTACCGATGCAGCGGACAAAATCGCCGCGCTCAATGAACGCCTGCGGACGTATGCAGCCGAGAAGGGGATCCCTTTCGTCGATTATTACTCGCCGATGGTTGTCGGGGATGCGACGCGTGCGCTGAATCCGGCTTATTCCAAGGATGGAGTCCATCCGGTACCTGCCGGTTACGCCGTGATGGAGCCGTTGGTCAAACAGGCCATTGGCGAGGCTTTGTGCGGATATTAGTTTTTCAATGGATATGGCAAGAGAATCGAGATTCGACATTCAGGAAAAAGACGGGCTCGGCTTCGGCTCCGGTGCCCGGGTAATCATTGACAATGAGACGGGCGTAAACTATCTGTTCGTCTATTCCGGCTATGCCGGTGGCCTGACGCCGCTGCTGGATTCGAAGGGCAACCCCATCGTCACGCGCTAAGCTGTTGCGTATGAATCCGCCCGCGCTTCTGGAAGCGATGCTGGCGCATGCCGACCCGTCGCAGGTGGCGGGGCTTTCCCGTTTTTTCAAAACCGGGCCGGGGCAGTATGGGGAAGGGGACGAGTTCCTGGGCATCAAGGTTCCGGTCACGCGGGCAGTGGTGCGAAATTGCTGGCGGCAGACGAGTCTGGACGATTTGAAAATCTGTGTCAGCAGTCCTTATCACGAGGTCCGGCTGTCTGCACTCCTGACGTTGGTCACTCTTTTCACCCACGCGAAGCCAGAACCATTTTTGGCCAGCGAGGGCGCTTGGCGGGGGATGTCTCAGAGGGAGTGTGTCGATTTTTATTTGGGGCATACGCGGTTTATCAACAATTGGGACCTGGTCGATCTCTCCTGCTATCCACTGCTCGGTGTGTGGCTGCTGGACAAGGACAGGTCGCTGCTGTATGAATTGGCCCGCGATGGTAAGACCCTCTGGGAACAGCGCATCGGGATCGTCAGTACGATGACGTTTATCCGGCACGGGCAGCTGGCGGATACTTTTGCCATCGCTGATATCTTGCTCCATCATCCGCACGATCTGATTCACAAAGCCGTGGGCTGGCTGCTGCGCGAGGCGGGCAAGCGGGACAAGGGCGCGCTCGTCTCTTTCCTGCAACCGCGTGCAGCGACCATGCCGCGCACAATGCTGCGTTACGCCATCGAGCGATTCCCCGAAGAAGAAAGGCAGTCGTATCTTAGGAATTCCCAGTAATTATCGCGTCAAGGCTTTGGCGGCCAGCGCGCCCAGCCGGGCATTGTTGAGCACCAGCTGGATGTTGGCGGCCAGGGAATCGCCACTCGTGATTTCCGCTACGCGGGCCAGCAGGTATGGGGTAACTTCCTTCCCGTGGATGCCCAGCTGACAAGCGTCCGCCACGGCCTGATCAATGACGGCACCGATCTGCACGGGATCCATCGCGAATTCCGTCGGAATCGGGTTTGTCACGAGCATACCTCCGCCGAGGCCCATTTCCTGCTGGGCCCGGAAAGCGGCTGCCAATTCTTCCGGTGTATCGAGGCGGTAATCCACTTTGAACCCGCTTTGGCGGGAATAGAAGGCCGGAAGCTCTTCCGTCCCGTAGCCGATGACCGGAACGCCTTTCGTCTCCAGGTATTCCAGGGTCAGGCCCAGGTCGAGGATGGCTTTGGCACCGGCGCAGATGACCATGACAGGGGTTCGGGCCAGCTCTTCCAGATCGGCCGAGATATCCATCGTTTTTTCCGCTCCGCGATGGACACCCCCGATGCCGCCGGTTGCAAATACTTGGATTCCGGCCAAATGGGCGATAATCATCGTGGTAGCTACCGTCGTGGCGCCGTCGGAGCCACGGGCGACCAGGACGGGCAGGTCGCGGCGCGAGGCTTTGGGGACGTCCTTGCCTTTCTTGCCCAGCATGTCAATCTCATCCGCCGACAGACCCGCTTTCAGCCGTCCGCCAATGACAGCGATGGTGGCAGGGACAGCGCCAGCCTGACGGACTGTCTCTTCCACGCGAAGAGCGGTTTCGACATTCTGGGGATAGGGCATGCCGTGAGAGATGATGGTGGATTCCAATGCGACGACCGGTTGACCGGCCATCATAGCTACCTGTACGGCAGGAGAGAGGACAAGATGATGATTCATGAACAAGGGGTTTAAGGGCGGATACGCCGGGTTTGCAGGAGGACGGACAGGACTATCAACACCAGCCCGATCCAGAACGACCATCCGACTTCGCGGTGTTCGCCGAAAAGGAGGGCGGCCAAGGCGATGCTATAGAGAGGCTCGAGATTGTAGGTCAGATTGACGGTAAATGCAGAAAGCTTCCGTAGCGCCTGCAACTGAAACAGGAACGGGACGACGGTGAAGATGGAACCGAGCAGGACGAGCCAGAGAATGTCCCGGCTCTCAGGCGCCACGGATTCCCCAGGCAGTAGTTTCGTGTAGATGGGAATGCAAAGCGTCAGGAAAAGTACACCGCCCACAAGTTCGTAGAGCAGCATCGTGTCGGTGGGTTCTCCGGTCCGCCGGGCGACGTTGATGTTGAACAGGGAGAAAACGGAATAGAGAGCCGCGGAGAGCAGGCCGAGGGCGATGCCGAGCCGATAGCGGATGTCCAGACTGAAAATCAGCAGTACGCCGACGATGGAAAGGAAACTGAGGAAGACTTCCGGACCGGAGGCCTTTTTCCGGTTGATCAGCGGATCGAACAGTGCGGTGAAAAAACAGGTGGTGGCGATGCAGGCTACCCCGATTGATACATTGGCTGTCTGGATGCTGGCAAAAAAGGCAACCCAATGGAGCGCCAGCAGGATGCCGCAGCTGGCAATCTGGGCAATGGCCCGCCAGCCCACCTTGTGCAGACGGCGTGTCAGCGCCAGCACGGCTACAAGGGTGGCCACGCTGATCATCATCCGGTACCAGACCAGAGGCAGGCCGCCGAGTGAAATCATCCGGCCGAAAATGCCGGTCCATCCGGCCAGGAAGACCGCGGTATGCAGGATGACCAGGGTGCGGGTTTGTTCTTTCATGCTTAGCAGACAGAGGTTTGGGCACAAAGGTAGAAAAGATGGCGATATTTTGATAAATTTGTGGTATGAAACGCTTCCTTCTCCTGCTGTTGGCCGGTGCGGCTGCCATAACCCTTTCCGCCCAAGTGTCCCGCCATGTAAATCCGATGATCGGAACAACGGGCATGGGCCATTGTTTCCCCGGTGCCTGCGCCCCATTCGGCGCTGTCCAGCTCTCGCCCGATACGGATACGATTCCGCACAATGTCGGCGGACAATACCAGGCTCGCGTCTATGATTACTGCGCAGGTTATCAGTATGAGGACAAAACGATTGTAGGATTCAGCCATACGCATCTGAGCGGAACTGGCCACTCTGACCTGGGGGACATCCTCATCATGCCGCAGACTGGGGCGCTGCAGTTGAATCCCGGGACGAAAGACGATCCGGACGGTGGCTATCGGCAGCGTTTCAGCCATACGACCGAACAGGCCGCGCCTGGTTATTATGCGGTTACGCTCGCCGACAGCGGTGTCCGCGCGCGCCTGACGGCAACGCCGCGGACAGGCATCCACCAATACACCTTTCCTGCCGGAAGCAATCAGCGTCTCATCCTCGATCTTCTGCACGGCCTTTACAACTACGATGGCAAAGTCCTGTGGTCCAGCATCCGGGTTGTCAATGACACCCTGATTACAGGCAGACGCCTCACAGATGGCTGGGCCCGCTTCAACCAGACCTATTTTGCCATCTCCTTCTCCAAGCCCATCGTCAATTACGGCTATGCAGACCGCAAAGCACCGGACTACCGGGGTTTCTGGCGGAAGTTCGATTTGCATCACAATTTCCCGGACATCGCCGGCCGCCATATTACCGCCTATTTTGAATTCGACGGTGCCGACCCTGACCTGACGGTCAAGGTGGCACTCTCTGCTGTTTCCGCAGAAGGCGCCCTGAAGAATCTGACTGCCGAGGCTGCGGGCCAGTCGTTCGACCAGCTTTACGCCGCAACGGCCGCTGCTTGGGAAAGAGAGCTGGGCGTCTTGGAATGTGAAGGTACAGAAGACCAGAAAGCCAGTCTCTACACGGCTTTCTACCATACTCTGATCAATCCGTCGGTCTATATGGACGTTGACGGGCGATACCGAGGCATCGACGGGGAAATCCATACCGCCGAGGGATTTACGAACTATACGGTCTTCTCGCTGTGGGATACCTACCGGGCGGAACATCCGCTGCTGGGCCTGCTGAAATCGGGCCGCAATACTGACATGGTCCGTTCCATGCTCGCGCACTGGCGGCAGAATCCGGTGGGGATGCTGCCCGTCTGGAGCCTGCAAGGTAATGAAGGGTGGTGCATGACGGGTTATCATGCCGTCAGTGTGGTGGCCGATGCTTTAGTCAAGGGTGCCGCTATCGATCCGCAGGAAGCGCTCGAGGCCATGGTCGCGACGGCCACGTGCCCGTATCTGCCCACGTTGCAGGAGTATATCCAATATGGGTATGCACCCTTTGACGCTGATGCGACCGCGGCTTCCAATACCCTTGAATACGCTTATGATGACTGGTGCATTGCGCAGGCAGCCCGCTGTGCCGGCCGGGCCGATGTGGCGGCCGTCTTTGAAAAGCGCGCTGCTTCTTACCGTAACACCTTTGATCCGGTGACTGGCTTTGCCTCGCCCCGCTTCCGGGACGGCCATTTCAAACCCGATATGGATCCGCTGCAGACCTATGGGGAAGGATTTATCGAAGGCAATTCCTGGAACTTCTCTTTCCATGTACCGCAGGACCCGAAGGGCCTGATGGCCTGCATGGGCGGCGAGAAAGTATTCCGCGAGCGGCTCGACGCGCTCTTCGATATGGATTTACCGGAACGCTACTATGCGGACAATGAGGATATTACAGCCGACTGCCTGATCGGCGGCTATGTGCACGGCAACGAGCCCAGCCATCACATCCCGTATCTGTACGCCTGGACCACGCAGCCCTGGAAAGCGCAGGAACGGATCCGGACCATCCTCAATCGGATGTACCGCAATGACATCCGCGGCCTCGGCGGTAATGACGACTGCGGCCAGATGTCGGCCTGGTACCTCTTCTCGGTGATGGGCTTCTATCCTGTGGCACCCGGCTGCGACCAGTATGTGTTCGGTGCTCCGTATCTTCCGTACCTGAAGGTCACGCTCGAAAACGGCGCCGTCATCGAGATCAAGGCGCCCGGCGTAAGCGACCGCAACCGCTATGTGCGGAGTGTCAAACTGAACGGGAAACCGTACACCAAACTGTATCTGACCCACGCGGACCTGCTCCGCGGCTGCACCCTCGAATTTGAAATGAGCGACCGCCCGAACCGCAAGCGCGGCCTGGCCGCCGCCGACAAACCCTATTCCTTTACGGACAAACAATAACCCTTCCGAATATGAAAGCACTTCGTTATCTGATCCTTATCCTGACTGCAGGCTTGCTGCTGCCGCCGGCCCTCCCGGCCCAGGATGCTGCCACCAAGGCCAAAATGGCCGAAATCCGGAAAGCTTATGCCCGGGCTATGCAGTTTGAAAAAGACGGCAAGACCGGCCCGAAAAAGAATTACCAGACCTTCCACCGCGTACAGACCGATCCCAACGGTGAATCCTGGGAATCGAAAATGGATTTTGTCGTGGACCCCAACGGCTACATCGAAGAATTGGATTTGTATTACCCCACACTCTGCCTGGTGCGTGAGAGCGGCAAAGATTTTACGCAGGAGTTCCTCTACGATCCGGACGGCAGACTGCTCTTTGTCTTTACCCGCAACGATTACGACGATGACGGTAAGGTCTTGGAAGAACGCTACTATTATGGCGACGAAGGCGCCTTCTGGAAAATCGTGAAAGAAGTGGATGGCAAAACGGGGAAAGTGCTCTCGGAAAAGGCGGACCGCGCTGAGGAGGCCGACGGAACGGCCCTCTTTATGTACCGCGTCGCCGCTGACCACTACAGTGCCTTCCAAGCCCTGAATACAATCTACGACTAAAACAGAACGACTGTGAAACGGATCCTTGTCACGATGTCTGCGATCCTGCTGGCGGCGATGCCGATGCGCGGGCAGACGCACGAACTCAACTGTTTTGTCTGCGACCCCGATACGGAAGGGATGACCAACATCCGATCCGCGCCGAAGGGAAAGATTGTCCATCGATTGGAGCCCGCCGGTTTCTATCAGCTCACTGCCATCGTACAGCCGGGCGGCTGGTGGCGCATCAAGGATGGAATCGTGTACGATGAGGGGGGATGTGAGGAGAAGGTTCCCGGCCGCGAGGCCTGGATCCACCGCTCCGTGCTGGCCGTGGCCACCGACTATGAGGACGGCCAGCTCCGGAAACTGTATGCCGAGCCGCGGAAAGATGCGAAACGGCTGATGGTCATCCACGAGATACGGGCACTTCTGCGCCCGCTTGAACTCTCAGCCGACGGCAAGTGGGTCAAAGTGACATACGACCCGAGTGAATTTGAGGACCGTCCGTGCGAAACCGTGACCGGATGGATTGAGAAATCCCAGGTTCGGGATGATGCTTTTGAGCCGGGCGACGGCGGTCCGGTGCCGACGCTGACTGTTTCCGCCCCCGGCATAGAGACCGTAGTTTTCCGTGAAAGGCCCGTTACCGGCACGCAGACCTTTGTGTTGGAAAAGGGAAAGACCTACAACTTCACGGTCGGCAACCCCAAGGACGGCTGGTGGCAGCTCTGGTACGGGTCCGTCGATGAAAACGACCAACAGAAATGGGTCGACGACGAGGCCTGGATGCCGGCTTCCGCACTCTTTTTGGTCGTCAAAGATTGGGACGGGGCGCCGACGGTTCCCGTCTATGAGAAGCCGGACGACAATTCACGGAAACTCTTTGACCTGAAGACGGGCACGCACGTCCATCCGCTCGACTTGTCGGAATGGAACTGGATCAAAGTGTCTGTTGACGGCCATCCGGAACAGACCGGCTGGGTGGGAAGCGGCAAGCTGACCAACTGAAACCTTACTTCGCTTCCAGGTAGAAAACGGCTGAGCTGTATTTCTGCGGCAGGTCGGGATTGAACGCTCCGGTGCCCAGGAAGGCGCCGGAGAATTCTTTTCCGTCCCCCCACCAGCAGGAGCGGTCCACATTGAGTTCCTTCACCCGATAGTTTCGTTTCGGGTCAAGCCCGTCGAGCCTGAAGCTGTGCTGGCTTCCTGCGCGATGCTGGTAGCGCATGCAGTAGGTATAGACCACGGCACGGGATTGATCCGGAGAGACGTACATCAAGGCATAGTAATCACTGTCATAAGGCGAGGAAAGGCGGTACAGGTCTCCCGTAAACACCAGATCCCGGTACTGGTAATAGGATGCGATGCAACGCTCCGCCAGCGCCCTTTCGTGCGCCGGGAAGTTCTTGGGCTGCAGTTCCAGGCCCAGGCGGCCGGCGCAGGCCATGTCGAAGCGGAATTTCAGGGGCGTGACATTGCCGCTCTGGTGATTGGGCACCGCCGAGACGTGGGCGCCCATGATGAAGGGCGGATAGATGAGATTCGTGGCGTACTGGATATAGGCGCGGCAGTCCCCGTCCGTATTGTCGCTGGTCCAGATCTCGTCAAAGTAGCGCAAGGCTCCGTAGTCGACGCGTCCGCCGCCCGAAGAACAGCACTGGATCAGCACGTCGGGATACTTTTCGCGGATACGCTGCATCACACTGTACAGGCCCTGGCAGTATTCCACATAGAAGCGGTCCTGCTCCTTGCCGAGATAAGTGCTGCCGAACGACTCGATGACGCGGTTGCAGTCCCATTTCACGTAATCGATATTCTTGGACAGTTTCATCACGCCGTCGAAGATGCCGAACACGAAGTCCTGGACGGCCGGGTTCGACAGGTCGAGAACCCATTGGTTGCGTTCCTGATAGATGGTGCGCCCTGGGCTCTTGACCACCCATTCAGGATGGTTGTGCGCCAGATTCGACTGCGGATTGACCATCTCGGGCTCGATCCAGATGCCGAACTTGAGACCTTTGCCATGGGCGTAGGAAGCGACGTAGTCGATGCCTTCCGGCAGCTTGGCGGTATTGACTTCCCAGTCGCCGAGGCCGGCGTTGTCCCCGTTGCGCGGATAGTCTTTGGCGAACCAGCCGTCGTCGAGCACGAACATCTCCAGACCCATGCCCGCCGCATCGTCAATCATCCGGAGCAGGGTTTCAGTCGTGAAGGTGAAATAGGCGCCTTCCCAACTGTTGAGGAGAGTGGGGTGGATCTGGCCTCCGCCGTAAACACCCCAGTTGCGGGCCCAGCGGTGCAGGTTGCGGGAAGCCTGTCCTGCACCGGTGCTGGAATAGGTCCAGACCATGTCGGGCGTAACGAAGGTCTTGCCTGGAGCCAGGGAATAGGTAGCAGCATGGGGGTTGATGCCGGCAATGACATTGAGCTTTCCGGCGTTGTCGTGTTCGAAACTCAGCCGGAAGTTGCCGCTCCAGGCCAGGGCACCGGCGATTACTTCGCCGGCCGTCTCGCTGAATTCAGCCGTATTCAGACTCAGCAGGAACGAAGGGTTGTTTCCCTGTGTGGCCTGGACGCCGCGCCGCGATTCGATGACCTTGGTGTCGTGTCCCAGCAGTTCGCGTTCCACTTGCATTTCGGTGGCCCAGCCGCCCCAGGTATGGGTGAGCAGGTATTGATCGGCATTGAAAGGAAGGGCGGAGGAGGCGTAGTCGAGCAGTTCTACGGGCTTCTTGCCACCGTTGATGATCTCGGTATGGGCCACGATGACATCTTCTTTCTCGTAGGCATCGTAGATGAGATGTACCGCCAGGGCCGTGACGGGATCGCGGAGCATGATTTTCGTCGTGAAAACGCCGGCCCGGGATTCAGATGTATGGCCGGTATAGTAGAGCTCGGTGTTGTGGCTGCCGTCAGCATAACGAACGTGAAGGGCAGGGGTGCCGACGTACACGCCGCCGGTTGTCGGGATAGTCATCGGTCCGGAACCGTTGGGACCGGTGAACAACTTGTCATCGTTGAGGAATTGCCAGGGAGCGTCGATCCGGGCTCCGTAATAGCGGGTCCTCAGATTGTCGGAATCGTCGGTAGTCAGGATCAGTTGTGTGTGGTCGGTCTGGATGAGAATGTATGTTTTGTTGGCCCGGGCGGGCAGGCAAAGGCACAGGAGTGCGGCTGTCAGGAAGCAGATATGTTTCATATCGATCAAATGAGGCAACAATTTACACATTTTTTCTCAATTTATTGATAACTTTGTCAGATAAACCAGACGGAGGAATGACCCGGAAACAACAACTGACTGCCGCCCTGATGACGATTCTGACAGGAATCGGCATCTTTGTCTTTTTTGCATTCAGATATCGGTATCATCTTCATTTTCAGGAGCAATACCAGTTGTTTGAGTGGACGTTCGCCTATTTTGCCGACGTGGCCCGGGTGCCCGGTGGTCTGGCCGACTGGCTGGGTCGTTGCCTGACGCAATTTTTCTATCATGCCCCGGTTGGAGCGGTGCTTCTGGCACTCTTGTTCTGCGGCGTCCAACTCTCCGTCTGGGCAGCGTGCCGCCGTCGCTCACTCTTCACGTATGTGCTCGCTTTCTTTCCGGCGCTGTTGCTCGTAGTCTTTTTCTGCGATGAAAATGCACTTGCCGGATCGATCGTAGCCCTGGCACTGTCACTCGCTGTGGCGGCTTTATGCCAGCGTGTCGCTTCCCGGAAAGTACGCCGTGTCTTGGATTTGGTGCTCCTGCCGGTTCTGTATATGGCTTGTGGGCCGTTGTGTATCCTGTTCGCTGTCGCAGTGGTCTGCTACGAGGTAGCGGACGGGGAGGGGAAGCCTTGGCTTTTTGCCATCGGAATGCTGTCCGTCGCTGCAGTCTGCGTCCTGGCTGCCTGGCGTCTTTTCCCGTATCCTTTCAACCGTCTGGTCCAGGGGGTTCATTATCACCGTTTTCATAATATCCTCCCCGGACTGCTCTATGCGGCAGCTGCGGCGGCGGTGCTGGTGGTCCTGGTCTCCTGTTTAAAGGTACGCAAACCGCTGAAGGGTATCGTAGTTCCTGGGGCCCTGTTTGTGGTGTTGGCAACTGCCGGCACTTTCGCTACGCTGCATGTTGCCGATCCCGTCAAGGAAGAATGGATGCATTACGACTTCATGGTCCGTATGCAGATGTGGAACCGCATCATGCAGCAAGCTGACCGTCACAATCCTGACAATCCAAAGACCGTTTCCTGTCTGAATCTGGCTCTTGCCAAGACTGGACGCATGGTCGACAGCCAGTTCTCCTATTTTCAGAACGGCCCGGAAGGGCTGATTCCCGGCTTCAAAGGGGACTATACCAATCCTGTCTCGACCGGGGAGATCTTCTGGCATCTGGGCATGGTCAACACCGCCCAGCGTTACGTGTTCGAGGCACAGGAATCCATCCCCGATTTCCAGAAAAGTGCCCGTTTCTACCAACGTCTGGTCGAAACGAATCTTGTGAACGGCGACACGCTCGTCGCGATGAAATACCTGAAAGTGCTGGAGCATACCACTTTCTATCGCTTATGGGCCCGGGAGACCGCTACCCTCGTAGAGGACGGTACACTCTTCGAAAAGCGTCCGGAACTCGCCCGGATCCGCGAATTCCGCCTCAAGCAGCACGATTTCTTTTTCAGTGACTCGGAGATGGACTCGATGCTGGGGTTCCTTCAGGTGGAGCATCCCGAAAACAAGATGGCCCTTGATTACCTCCTGTCCTGGTGCCTGCTCCGCAAAGACTTGACCCGTTTCGCGGAATGCCTGCGGATGGTGGATACATCCCCTTTGCCGCAGACCTACCAGGAGGCACTCCTGCTGCTTTGGGTCTTTACTCACAATGACTTCAGCGGCCTTCCCGACACCATCGCCCCCATCAACGTGCAGCGGATCAATCGCTTCATGGCTGACGCCAACGCCGGGAAACAAGAGACCGCGATGCGGGCCTCCTATGGTAATACCTACTGGTTTTATTTCATGTTCCGCTACCTGAACCAACAGCCATGATTCCGCTATGAAAAGATTCCTGTGCTTTATAACGTCTTTGCTGATGCTGGCCGCATGCGGGCCTCGGGAACGGAATGCAACCCAGGTTCAGGGAGTCCCGGACATCTGGCCCGATTATGTCGGCGTGACAGTGCCTGCGACAATCGCTCCTTTGGATTTTACGCTCCCCGGTGCTGATGCGCTGGATGTGCGCGTGACCGCGCCGGACGGATATTCACTCCGCAGCGGCGGAAAAACCGCCACCTGTTTTTCCGAAAAGGGCTGGAAGTCCCTGCTGAAGCGAAGTGTGGGCGACTCCCTCATGGTGACAGTCAGCGGTTTGTTTGACGGGGTCTGGCGCCGTTATGAGCCGTTCCGAATCTTCGTATCGGGCGATGAAATTGATTATGGCCTGACTTACCGTCTCATTGAGCCGGGCTATCAGATCTACAGCCATATGGGTATTTATGAGCGTGAGTTGGGTTCCTTCCGCCAGCGCGCGTTGCTCGAAAACACGCGTTTCGCCGGCTGCGTGAATTGCCACGCGAGTTTCCGGGGCGATCCTTCCGCATTCACGGTCCATATCCGCGGCGATCACGGTGCCACGCTCCTGACGCGGGACGGCGAGATCCGGGCCTATGATACGAAGACGGACAGTACGCTGGGCTTTTGCGTCTATCCGTATTGGCATCCCTCCGGCAACTATATCGCCTATTCCACCTGCAGCACCCGGCAGAGTTTCCACGCACAGCCCGACAAGTTGATCGAGGTGTTTGATCTTGATTCAGACGTCCAGATCTACGATGTGGTCCGCAACCAGATCATTACGGCACCGCAGGTCAAGCGGCACGGCATTTGGGAGACGTTCCCTGTCTTTTCGGCCGATGGCCGGACGCTCTGGTTCACGGCTGCCGATGAGGTGCAGATTCCCAGCGGACTGCCGGATTCGCATTACAATCTGTATAAGGTGTCTTTCGACCCCGAGACCGGTACGATCGGACAGGAGGTTGAGCTGGTCCTCGCTGCGGCCGATTTCAACGGAAGCATCTGTTTCCCCCGGCCGTCATATGACGGGAAGTACTTGATGTTTACCCTGTGTGATTACGGTACATTCCCGATTTGGCATCACGAGGCCGACCTTTGGCTGCTGGACCTGGCGACAGGGGAGACCCGTCCGCTGGACGAGGTCAACAGTCCCGACACCGACAGCTATCACAACTGGAGCGCCAATTCGCGCTGGTTTGTATTCTCGAGCCGGCGGGGTGACGGCCTGTTCACACGCCTGTACATCGCTCATTTCGACGAAAACGGCGTGGCCGGCAAGCCATTCCTGCTCCCGCAGCGCGATCCGAAGAACTACGACGAAGACCTCTTCCGTTCCTACAACGTCCCCGAATTCACGACCGGCCCCGTTCCCTTCAACAGCATCCAGGCCCAACAAGCCATCAATTCCCCTGACCGCATCCCCTTCGGCTTCCGCTGGTCAGAGTAGGTCTTGGCTTCTGTCGGTATGCTTGAGATGATGCCCGGCTTGGCTGCCTTCGGGCGTCATGCTCGGTTTGAGCTGGCTTCCTGGGTCATGTCCGGCTTGGCTAGCCTTCGTAGGTCATGCTCGGTTTGGCTATCCTTCGTGCGTCATGCCGGCTTGACCGGGCATCCGATGGTGGGCCGTCGGCCTCTTTCAGCTTTGCCCCCCCGGCTTTTCGTAACCATCAAAAGACTTCTCGCCAAACAGGCGCACAAGCGGCCGTCGTATTGTGTTGATAATCAGCGATGGGCTTCTTAAAACTGTGCGCCATAGGTCGATTTCGGAGCTTGGCGCACGGATACCTTCCTCATAGGCACACAGATCGAATGTTGCCGTGCGCCAGTTTGGCGAAAAAGATTGCGCGGCATGCATACTCGTCGTGTCCAAGCCTTTTGTCCAATCCCTCTGTTCAAGCCTTCTTTCTGTTCCGACGGGGACAGAAAAGATGTGGCAATTTATTTATAATCAGTAGGTTAGGATGTTATTTTGGGTTATGTCGGAATGCGGCGGACCGAGCAGTGGCCCATCGGCCGTGTCAGAATGCGGTGGCATAGCGATTGTTATTCGGCCAGGACAAAATACGACGGAACGGGCGATGGGCGCTCGGTTGGGTTAAAATGAGGCGGCCCGAGCGCCACAAAACTTCACACGGAATCGCGGCCGCGACAGGACTCCAAAGGACCGTTCGATCCTGTCGCGGTACGATTCAGGCCATATTTGCCACGTTTCCTGCCGCGACAGGATTGTAGCGGCCTGTTCCGTCCTGTCGTGACCGTATTTTCGGTGAATTGTCCGTGCTTTCAGCCGCGACAGGATTGTAGCAGCCTGTTCCGTCCTGTCGTGGCCTAAATACGGCAAACCACGGCTGGAAAGACAGGCTCTTGGGAAACTTGAAAATCACCCTCCACACGAACCCTTGTTATAAGCAGCCAGCCGTGTCTTAGTGTGGATGAGCATACCGTATCGGAGGCATCTTTCCACGGGCAAATGTTTCTCACGGCACGTGATAGATCAGCAAGTGGAAGATGAATTTCGGGTTAGCGGGAAATTGATAGCGGGAGCCGTTTTCGCACGACCCTTCCCAGGCCAGGACGCAAACGAAGTTTTCCCTTGTTTGTGTAACCATCAAGTTTCTCCTTGTTTTGTAGCCATCGCGCGGCGGATCTTCAGGTAAATACCTGATTCTCAGCCGGTAATTTGTGCCCAAGGCGCTTGGTCCGCCGTCCGGGTGGCTTATTGCGCGGATGGATGATGGGTTCTGCCTTGATTATCAGCGACTTATCGCAACCCCCGCCGCGCGATGGTCGCAAAACAACAACGGGAATCCATAGTCATATCCATGCAACTACCTCCTGGTTTCTACGCTGGTCCCTAAACTCCCCACCCGGTTTTGGCGGTGATCCCAATCTTCCGCTGCAATGTACACACTTGATTTTCATGTGTTTATAAGAAGTGATCCCTCTCAAAGCGAGGGGGATCAACTTGCGTAACTGTCTGATTGACTGATGTGCCCGTTGCAGCGCAAAAAGTCCTTTTCCAAAATGCGGTTAACGACATAGTCCCCCCTTCTGTTAATCAGGGTGCGTAGGTTTGAGTCTTTGGGGCCAAGTGAACAACACAAGGAACAACATTTCTCTCGCGGCAGAGTAAAAAAGAAGGGATAAGAAACATGTAGGTCTTATCCCTTCCGCTTTTATGAAAGTGATTGCGACGTGGACTTTGTAATGCTTTATGGCGCGATGATCCAGGTGCCGGTGTTCTCGTTGAACGTCGATTGGGGGAACAAGGCATAGAAACCAGGATTCTTTTCATTGAAGAGCCCGACGATTCCGTTAGCCCCACTCAGACTGCTGGTGATGTCCACCGTATGGGCCATGACTTGTTCAGCACTGAGAAACTGATTGGCATATGCATCTTTGCCGCCGCGTGCATTGGGATTCTTCAGCGTCAGGCTGGTGATGCCGGTGGTGAAGGTGATGCTGGCGCAGCTGCTGGTACCGTCGCTTTCAGCAAAGCCTTTACCGATAGCCGTGGCACTTTTGCCAGCCGTTGCCGTAACGATGCCGCCCTCGATGCGGATGGCGTCACAGGAGGATGTACCACTATTACAGTATCCACTGCCGATGCCAGCAGCAAATTGGCCGCCGCCTGTTGCCGTCACGTTCCCGCCAACGATGGTGATAGTGCCGCATCGTGAATTGCCTAATTCGATGCTGCCTACAGCACTGCCGATACCCGGGCTATCTCCAGAGCCCGTAGTATTAATGGTGCCGTTCTCTATGCGTATATTGCCGCAACTGATGCCATTGCCGCCGCCGATGCCCGAAGCATACCCATTGCTGCTTACCGTCAGACTGCCGGTGCCTCGGATAGTAAGTGTCTTGCCCACAGCGGGTAGGATGCCAGGGTAGAAATGATGAAAACCCTTTACTGAGTTCGTCGTCCCTTCGGCCAGCACGATGGTGGCGTCGCCAAGGCAGGTGATGCCTGCCCACGGGCAGTCGGCCCAATTCACACCGTTGATAGTCACTCCGCTGAGCTTTACGGTGGCACCGTCGGCGATGGAAATCTTGTAGTTTCCGCTGAGTCTGCCAGTAAGTATCGTGTAGCCGTCCGGCACGGTGTAGTTGCCAGTGAGGGTGGAGAGGTCGATGGTGGCGTACGGATGGTCTGCGGTCATCGTCACGCCGATGGCGTAGTACTGGCTTTTGTCGAAAGACACGCCTGACTTCGAGTAACTGTAGTTGTCGGCATCAGCACTGATAACCGATAGCGACACGGCTTTGTTTGATGCCTGTATTATGGCGACGTATATGTCACTGGTGGCGATTGTGGGTGTCACGTTGTACGTGGTGCCTCCCACCTTCAACGTAAGGCTCGTGGCGGAAAGGGGCGTTGTGCCGTCAGGATGTTTCAGCGAGAACTTCACGATGGATTGCTGGTTTTGGAACGCAGCGGTGGCAGTCGAGGTGACGTCACCAGTCTCGGTATCGACGGTGTTAACGATAATGTCAGCCACGGCGTAGTCGCAGTGCGTGGCGATGTAGTCGAGCGTGCCATCCTGTTCGGAATAGTCGGGCTTTTCGTTGAACTTAAGTCTGAGTTTCGCGCCAGCCGTCGGTTTGAAGGTCGAAATGAACTCGCCCTTCAATGTTGTAGTCACGCCGCTGCTTTGGGCAGTGAGTGCACCTACTGGGTAGGCAGATTCCGTTTCCTCTAAACCCACGCCTGTCACGCTATACACTTGTACCATTTCGTCCTTTGCCCACGTGGCATTGAGCGTCTTCCCGTCGGCACTGAGAGTAAGGGCCCGTGTGGCGATGTCATCTCCTTTTGTGGCGGAAACGGTAAGCGTGTAGGTTACCGGAGTATTGTCTGTTG
Organism: Bacteroidales bacterium; assembly: GCA_017509755.1. GTDB lineage: Bacteria > Bacteroidota > Bacteroidia > Bacteroidales > UBA932 > Cacconaster. The sequence goes on along the minus strand of JAFWOY010000044.1, from coordinate 45,660 downwards.
GCTGCAGTTCATCATCAATGCTGCAGGCAGAAGGCCCCATCATGATGAGGGCTGTGGCCAGTGCAATCCATCCTGAAATGCTTATGATCTTTTTCATCATCGAATCCTCCTTATTCCCACTCATCTTCCTGTGCAGTACCATAGCCTGAGCGCATGGACTGAATGCCGGGACTTTGGCATATGATACCTTCAAATGTCACCTCCAGTACTTCTGTAGAGGGGGCTTCATACCTTGCTCTGTTCATCGTTTCCATGATAAATTCGCGTAGTGTATTGATAGTCATACGCAAATATAATTAAATCGGAGGGAAAAGCCTACTTTGCCGCCTTGTTTTTACTGAAATAATGTGCTTGGCCAGAAGACTAAAACGCCACTCCATTGCCACCCCCTCACGTGCCTTTTTTACAATTTCGCTGCAATGTACACAGGGTTCTCATCTGCGGCGGTGCCGAGGCGCACTTTCCGTTTTTTTCCGTCGATCAGGATGATCAGGTCGTTTTTTTTACAAGGCTACGGGGCGGAGTTGTAGACGCTTTCCAGGGTGTAGGCGGGGTCTTTCGTGGTGACGGCCTTGACCATGAGGCCGATCAGGGTCTTGGCTTTTTCATCGACGAAGGCACCGGTGCCGTGGTCGAGGTAACCGTGCTTCTCCGAACCGACGCCTGTGGCGCCGTTGTCCCAGACATACATCGGCAGCAGCCGGTCCGCCGCCGCCTTGCAGAAATATTCCATGTAGTACAGCTGGTAGGGGAAGTCCTCATCGGAGTGGCGGGAGCAGCCCATCTCACCGAGATAGACAGGGATGTTTTTGTCGAGATAGGCCTTCTTCAGGTTGTCAAACACGGCGACGACCCCTTCTTCGTCATAGTCACTGCATCGCTTGTCCTTGTCGGCCGTGTGCCCCCACTGGCGGACCAGGGGATTGTTCAGCGTATAGTTGTAAGGGTCATAGTCGTGGACAGCCACCATAAGCCGGTTTTCACTGGTGTAGTCCGTGGGAAGGACAAGACCCGTGATGGTGAAGCCCGGATTGGCAGCATAACCTGGTACTCCCAGCCAGCGCGTCGCATTGTTTCCACCCGTGGAGCGGACCGCATCCACGAACGTCTGGTTCCATTCGTTGAGCACCTTGTATTGGGCTTGCGGGTTTGCCTGGAAGGCGGCGCTCCAGCCCCAGCCGCCGTCCTGAATCTCGTTGAACGATTCGAAGACCAGCCATTCGCCTTTTTCCTTGAACCGGTTGGCGATCTGCGTCCAGACGGAGAAGATCGCGTCTTTTACCTTTTCGTTCTGGGCTGCATTGTTGTAGGCTTTAGCAATGTCCAGCCAATAGGTTTCATCGTGGTGGGTGTTGACAATGGCGACAAGACCGGCTTTCTCCGCATAGCCGACGATTTCTGCCACGCGGTCGAGCCATTTGGTATCCAGCTGATAGCCCGGGGCGGCGCCGATATGGCCTTCCCAGGTGGTGCAGATGCGCACCGCTTTGAAACCGGCGGCTTTCGCGCCGTCGAAGGTAGCCTGGGTGCATTTGGGATTACCCCACACGGTTTCAGAAGCCACGCCGTTGTTGATGGCATCCATGTGATTGCCCATGTTCCAGCCCGGTGCCATGGCATTGAAGACCTGCTCGGGTGTGAGCGCAGTCGCAGGGGCCGTAGCGATGGCCTTGCGGGCATCCCGGGCAATTTTGACGGAAACCTGGTCGTTGCCGCACTGGATGGTAATTGTGCCGCTATTGGCTGTTGTGGTCCGGTTGGCTCCGGCGGAAAGTGTGACGGTGGTCTTGTGAGAGGCATCGATCGTGCCGGCGGCAATGCCGCACCAGGTCGCATCGGTAGTGACCGTGGGCTGAGCCGTGGAGGTGACAGTCAGGACGGCTTCGCCACCAAAGCAATCGAATGCAATACTGGTCTTATCGACGGCCAACTGCACTTGCGGGACTTTTTGCGTGACCGGAATCATGAGACTCTGTTTTTCGCCGATGACCCGTAGGCTGGCAGTCCGTTCGGAGGTACCGGTATAGGGTTCGGCCGTTACGGAAAGCTTGAAACTGTTGTTGGCGTACGATCCTTCCGTCAGGCGTATCCAGGACTCGGTGCAGGTAACCGTGGGTTTGATCCCACTTGTAAGGGTCAGGTCCAGGGTACCTCCCTGGGCATCAAAAGAGAGGGATGCGGGCTGGGCTACGAGTTTGACTGGCTCGGGTTCGACAGGATCGCCGCAGGCAAGAGCCAGGAGGGTGACGCTCAGCAGAAGAAAGAGTTTCCGTAGTTTCATGGTGTAAGATGCTATTGAAAGGATTCGGCCGGCACTTCTTTCCAGATACGTCCGATTTCCGCAGCGTCAAAGCCTACCGGAGCGTTTCCCAGGTCGGGAACATTGAAAGAGCGCAGCATCGTATCGTAAAAATGAGGATTCTTCTGGGGAAGCAGGAATGGCCTGGTCACGCTTCCATCGGGCGAAACGTGGCTGAACCAGGGCTTCCCGTACAGGCCGTCACCCCGTTTGGAGGCGAAGACAAACCAGCGGGCGTCGGAAGCCCAGCTATGATAGGTATCTGACTTGTCGCTGTTCACAAGATTCAAATCCATGATTCCGCCGGTAGTGAGGTCCATCAGGCAGAGGTCGCATTCCCGGTGATTGATGGGGAAGGTGCCGTATTCCGCGACAGTGAAGAGCAGCCAGCGGCCATCGGGCGACGCTTTCGGGTGGCATACGGAGGCGCCTCGCTGCGAAGCACTCCATACTGTGTCGGCTGGGCCTTCCAGAACGCCGGTTTCCGCGTTGAAGGGTCTCCGAACCAGCGAATACGTCAACTGGTCGATTTCGGCGGGAAGCGGACGGGCCTGTGCGGCACAGTAATACACGAAACGGCCGTCGGCAGAAAAGACGGGGAAGGTTTCCAGGACGTCCTTTCGTGCGGTTTCCGGGAATGTCATCATCCGGTTTGCGTCGAAGTCAGCCACGCACAGGTCGGATGCCCGGTCGAAAACCTCCATCCGGCGCCCGAAGGCAGCATGCATGGCCGGGATGATGATATTCGTTGAAAAGACGCCGAAACGGCCTTCCGGATGAATCTCCCCATAGACAGTAGGGGAGATCATGGCACTGTCCTGCAGGGTCAGCTTGCGAAGCGTTCCGTTGCGGTTGAGGATGGCACCGCCTCCCTCACCGCGCAGATAGAACATGGACAGGTCGCCTCGTCCCTGAGCGTGGATGTGGCAGTTCATGCAGTGGTTGCCCGTGTGCCGCCAGTCGGAGATGTTACGGGTCTCAAAACTTTCCAGATTCCGTTCCTGGATCTCCAGGTCGTCCCATACTTCGAAGCCGGGTTCGATGAGCCGGTACGTCAGATAGGGATCGATCCGGTCCGGGCTGACATGGATGGACCACTGCCAGGATACGGGGCCATCGGCACCTCGGTAGGTAGAGACAACCGTGATGTCGGAACCTGTAGCAGCTGCCATCAGGCGTGTCCATTGCTTTTCTTTCCAGACGACTTCCCGTCCCCGCAGCGTTACGGACAAGCTACCAGCGGAGAAAACGGTCGTGAAACGGGAACCGTCCGGATCGGTATAGTAGAAATTGAGCGGTGCGATATTGCAGGGAATGGTGACGTCGGTGTAGTCCGGGAACAAGGGCGAAGAACGGTCGGTACCCGTTCCTGCCGGACGCACATCAAAGCGCCTTCCGCAAGAGAGCAGAAGGAGGGCCGCCAGAAGGAACCCTGTAAACCGGATCAGATCATTCCTTTTCATTCTTGACGGCAAAATAGAAATAGTACCAGTAGCTTTTGCCGAATTCCTGCGTCAGGTTGCGTCCGGAACCGTTGTCCCGCTTGTAGATGGAAACGAAACGGTTGAAGCGTGCAAGGGTCGTGGCCGAGATATGGTAGTGGTTGAGATTGTCTTCCGTCATGCCCCCTTTGGCGGCCAGGAAAATCAGCATGGCTTCTTCATAGAGGTGGGAAGCGGTCAGAGAGGGATCGTAGTCGCCTACAAACGCATCCAGGTCTTTTGTCAACAGGTCGTAGCAGAGCAGATAATCCAAGGCCATCTTGTTGGTGTGATTGGTCCCCAACAGAATCCGGAGGGCGATCTGAGCCTGGTCCATACCGTGGACCAGGTCCAGTTGCGGCAGAAGGTTCCTTTTTTCTGCTATCCGGAGTTGGTAAGCCGGATCCCAATGGCCGGGGAATCGATCCTGTGCCCATTGGCGGTTTCCGCGCATGTTGTGCAGGATCCGCAGGTACTTGGATGCCGCTTCCAAATCGCCGGTAACCAGATTGCATTCAGCCAGACGGCGCAGGTACCGGGAACCGGTGTGCGCAGGGGAGAAGAGCATGCCCAGCATGGCATCCCGTTCGGCTAAAGGCATGTATCCCAAGGCGAACCAGACGTCACCGGCACAACCGATCTGGAAGGGCGTGGAATGTGCTCCGACAGGAAGGAACAATCCCCGTTCAAAGGGCTGGTAATAGTCCATCAGCCGGTCGGCGAGCTGGCCCTTCATCGCATTGGACAGGTTATAGTAATAGGTGCCGATTTCCGTGGTCCGGTCGCGGGCAGCCAGTTCGGATACCTTGTCCCAGTTTTCCAGCGCCGCTTCCACGGCCAGCCCCATCGCCCATTCAGAATCTTTGTCAGGATGCCCCCAGGCCTTGCGGGCCTCGCGCAGGGAAACGCCGTTCTGCGCTGCGTATCGGCGGAAATAGGGATAACGAAGCAGGAAGACGCACTGGCTCAGGCCTGCCGCAAGCAATGCGACAGCCAGGATGATGCCTGCAATGCGTCTGCCTCTCCGCATAGTCTATTCTTTAGGCAAGGGATACAGTTGCAGCAAAAAGGCGCCCAGCATGGTGTCCTCGCCCAGCGCAAGGGCCATCTGCTGGGTACGTTTTCGGTAGGCGGCACGTTCTTCCGCCGCCTCTTCCTTCATGCCTGCATCGTACAATTGGGCATGACGCCTGTTGTGTTCGATGGTAAGGTCTTTCCATACCTGCAGACTGTCGTTTTGGGGTGTGCCTCCGCCGCGGCTGTCGGGTCCGATGGTGACGTAAATGTCGCCAGGTTCCGTAGCTACCAGCAGGTTCTGGCCTTTGTGGCGTTCGTGCGAAATCAGGCGGAGGGTGCACATCCAGTGCTCCCGGCCTCTGAATTCGAATTCATGGTTATGGATGAGCACCGAATCTACATTCTCACGTTCCTCATGCCCGTACGGCACCAGGAAAATCTTCACGCCTTCCAACTCGTTGGAAGTCACGCGTCCGTGGATCCGGTATTCATCGCGCCCGCAGGCGCAGAGGAGGAAGGCCGCCGTCGCGACAGCCAGGAAAAGTATCTTTTTCATGGTTTGACCGTGGCTTGGATGCGCTCGTCGGAGAACACTTCACGATAAACGCCGTGCGTGTCGAAATCGACCCGGCTTTTGGTGAAATCGGGCGCGTTGTAAGAGTACAAGGTACCGTGATAGAGCTTTCGGGGATTCTTCTGGGGCAGCACGAACGGTTTCGTGCAGTGCCCGTTCTCATCGATAGAGGCGATATATACTTGTACATAGAGTCCGTCTTCCCGGCGGCTGGAAAAAAGGAACCAGCGGCTGGAAGAACTCCAGTTGTGGAAACTTTCGGAGAAGGGGCTGTTGACCTCGTCAAGGGGTCTTGTCTCACCTGTAGAGAGATCCATCAGCCAGAGGTCGGCTTCCTTGTGGCTGATGGGGAAGACACCGAAATCGGCCTGGTTGTACATCAACCAGCGGCCGTCGTAGGAGGGGCGGGGGAAACTGATGCTGAGGCTGTCCTGGCTGGCGGGGATGACAGTTTCAATCTCGCCCAGGGCGCCTGTTTCTGGGTTGAAGGGCACGCGCATCAGGTCGTAGCGGATGCTGTCGACATAACGCGGGACCTCATAGGCTTTCGCCTGGCAGAAATACAAGGTTTTTCCATCAGGCGTGAAAGCAGGTGAGGACTCCAGATGGTCTTTTGTCGTGAGTCGGGGATCCACGATCAGGGAGTGGTCCTGCATATCCATGATGACCAGGTCGGAGGCCAGGTCGAAGACTTCGATGGTGCGCTGGTCGCCTGTCCAGAAGCATTGGCGGACGGGGTTGATGGATCCGGCGAACCAGCGGCCGCCGGGATGCCAATTACAATAGGCCACGTTGCCGAGTGTGCTGTCGGTCTTGGTGGTCACCCACTCACGGTGGCCGTCCTGCTGGATGAGCGTAGCGCCGTGCCCGCCCCGCAGGTGGAAGAGAAACTGCGACGGATCGGTGGCGTTGGCCGTATGGCAGTTCATGCATTGGCCGGGCGTGAGCGTGCTCTCGATGATGGGTTCTTCCCGGAACGTATGGATGTCGCGCTGATAGATGCCGATGGTGCTGTAAGTGGTGTAGCCGGGTGCAATTTTCCGGTAGGTTACGCCGTAATCCTCAAGGGGCAGGTCGCTGACGTAAAGGATGAAATCGCGCCACTGCGTCCAGACTCCGTCCTTGCGCCCCAGCACGGTAAAATGCAGGGTTCCGCCGGCATTCTGCCGGGTAAGGCGGTGCCATTTCCGAATCGGGAAGGAGGCCAGGCGGCCTCGGCTCCTGATTTCCCCGCCGAGGCTGCCCGAGACGCGGACATAGACGCGGGTATATTCTTCGGGCAGGTTGAAATTCAAAGGCGCGATCCCGGCGGGGATGGTCACGCCGATGTAGTCGGGATAAATGGCCGGAAGGTCATCCACAAGCGTGGTCTTTCCGGAGCAGGCGGCCAGCAGGACCGTAGCCGCGAGGAGTGTAAACCATCGTTTCATTGTCCTGCCTCCGTTTGTTTGAGCCGTTGCCAGACCGTGTAGTACTGGGCGGCCATGAAATTGTTCTTGTTCTGGTTATACAGGATGGCCATCATCAGGTCGAGTCCGTCATAGAACGTGACGAAATCGTCCTGGAAACGGACGCTGCGGATATAGGCGTACACGGGGTCTGCCGCCACGAGGCTTTCGTCCTGGATCATGGCTTTGCGGCTGCGGGCCCACTTGCGGTAAAAGAGACTTTGTGAGAGGATGTCCAGATACTTTTCTGCGCGGTCATACCATCCGTTGACGATGTTGCATTCGGCGATGCGGGAAAGGAAACGTCCGCTCTTGCGGCCGTTCTGGATGGATTCCTGGACATCGAAGAAATACTGGAGAGTAAGATTGGGCATGCCCATCATCCAAAGGAGTTCTCCCGAGGTAATATCGGAGAGGTTGTCCCGGATGCTGGGCAGTACAAGGCCTTCCGTACCACATTGGTAAAACTCCGTCAGGCGTGCGTCCAGCTGGCCGTTCATGAACAGGCAGAAATTGACCGAACAGGCACTGACGGGATTGTGGGGCTGGTATTTTTCAGCGCGGGTGATGACGTCCGCGTACCGCTCGTGGCGGATAAGCCAGTCGTAGGCGAGGGTCTCGTGGGTGTCCTTGTCATAGGTCATCCGTACACTGGCGAAAGTCCCCAGCGCCAAGGCGATGAACGTGACAATCCCAGGCACAAGCGGCCTGCTGAGCCGGATCTCCAGACCGCATAACCAGATGGTCAGGAGTGTGATGGCCGGGATAACGATTTGCAGTACGGGCAACGATTCTACGAGCCGATAGTAGTTGAGGCCGAAAAAGGCGTCGCGGGCGGGGTATTGCGCAGCCAGAAGCCGGTATCCTGCAAAGAAAACCAGTCCTGTATAGAAGAGTATAATAAGGTCTTCCCATCGCCGGCTCCGGATGCAGGAGAGCAGAATCGGAACCAGGATGACGGGGCCTGTCAGCCACCAGCCCAGCGGGATAAGCCACAGGCGGTTCCAGCGGGCGCCGGTCATGGCCGGACAAAGCGCTACGGCCAGGATCAGGGCTACGGGATAGCTCAACAGCACTTCCACATCCCCTTGGTAGACGAGCATCAAGAGTGACGGGATGAAAGAAAGCACATAAAGGCTCCGTTCATCCCTCTTGGAAGATGTCTTAGCTGCCCGCCAGACCAGACGTTGCAGAAGGATGGCCAGCAACGCCATGATCAGGGCGCCGGCCGTACGGGAATAGAAGAACTGGACCAGGAATTCCGACAACCAGTCTGCCGGGCCGCCGGGCAACGCGAGACGCTGGCCCAGATAGTCCCAGGTAAAAAGGAACAACTGGTTCTGCTCCTGGTAGGAGAGATCCTGCGGAAAGAGCCACATCCAGAACGCGAACACGGCCGCGCCCAGCAGGCTGCTTGTCAAAATCCGGTACAATCGGTTCATTCTTTGAAAAAAGCAGCCGCCCGTAAGCGGCTGCTTCGTCGGTAAACGATGGATTACTTCTTGGGCTGGAATCTCCACCAGGTGCATTCGCCCCAACTCCAGGCAGCCTGGCCGTTGGCGCAAATCAGCGTCAGCAGATTTCCGTCCATGTAAACAATCTCATAGTTGGTAGCAACCTTTCCGCCCGTGTTGATGATGAACGGGAAGAGGATACCGGAACCACCCTCAGTCACGAGGTCGCCGAGCTTGTAAGCCGCCTGCCAGTCGAAGTTCTCGACAGCATAAGGGGAAGTAGCGATCTGCTTGCCGGAGGCATCGTACGAAGTGACGGTACCGTCCACGCTGTTGAACACCATGTAGGCATCGCTGCTTCCGTAGCCATAGGCCACGCTGCCGGAGTGGGCGATCTGCTCGGTTTCCAGTTGTTCGGGTTCGCAGCCCCACCACAGACCGGGGACTTCGCCGGCGGCCAGATTGGCACCGTGACCCGCATCGCCGATGTAACCGGCATTACCCCAGGTGGAACCATTCATCGGGTAGTAGGTCCAAGCGCGCGTGCCGCTGCCGGCCAGCGCCGCATCGGGATCGGAGGCGTTCTTGAAACGCCACCAGGTGCATTCACCCCAGCTCCAGGCAGCCTGGCCGTTGGCGCAGACCAGCGACAGGTTGTTGGGATCCACATAGACCACGTCGAATTCATTGGCGCGCGTTCCGCCCGTATTGATGATGAACGGGAAGAGGATCGGGGCGTCGGTAGTGACAAGCTTTCCGTAGTGATAACCGTCCGTGCATTCGGGATCGTAGTTCTGCAGGGAATAGGTACCTTTGGCAATCTGGGTGCCGTCGGCCTTGTAAGAGATGCATTCGCCGTCTTCGTTAAAGACCATGTAGGCGTTGGGGTCACCGTAGCCGTACACCGTGCCGCCCGCATGGGCGACCTGCTCGGTCTCCAGATCTTCAGGCACGCAGCCCCACCACAGACCGGGGATCTCGCCGGCGGCGACATTGGCGCCGTGGCCGGCATCACCGATATAACCGGCGTTGCCCCAGGTCGAACCGTTGATCGGATTCCATTTCCAGGCCTTGGCGCCGGATTCACCGGTGAGGACCTTCACCTCAGGTGCCAGGTCGGCCGGGACATAGACGTTGACGTTGCTTTCGAAAAAGATGACGGAAGCATCCTGGTTGATGGTGGAAACAGCGAAGATCTGATTGGGATCAGCGCCACGGCGGGGCGTGATGTTGAACACGCCGGAAGCGCCCGTCGCGAGGACATTCTTCGAACCGTCGGACTTGTAGTTGAACACCTGGACGGTCGTCGCCGGAGAAGTATGGTACTTGATGTAGTTACCATCACTCTGGGGCTGGGTGCAGGCAGCGTCGGAGAATTGTCCGTCAATGACGAAGGCATTCTGAAGTTCGCTGGCGACCATGGGGAGGTCGGCCTCAGGACCTTTGATGATGACGGGCTCGCAGGAGACCAGCAAAACGGCTGCCAGGGCAAGAATCGATAAAAAGAATATTTTCTTCATAACTCAAAGTGTCTTAAGATATCAGTCTGCTACCAGCCCGGGAAGTCGAACTGGGAACCCCAGCCTTCGTTCTGGGTGAACTTGTATTCCTCGCCGGCTCCGGCAGACAGGGAAATCTGGCTGCTCGGAATCGAAACGAAGCCCTTGGTCGCGGTATAACGGTTGCCGTAGCCGCCGTTGTATTTGGAAGCATTGTTGGTGCCTTCCACGCCGTTGTTCCAAACTTTCACGCCTTCCTGTTTGTTGAGGGCGGTAACCGCATAGCTTTCGCCGTAGCGGCGCATGTCGTTGAAGCGGACGCCTTCGAAAGCGAGTTCCCAGCGGCGTTCGTTACGCAGGTTTTCGTCGTTCAGCGGTTTGCTGGGCAGGCCGGCACGGGCGCGGACCTTGTCGAAGGAGGCTTGGTTGCCGTTGATTTCGGCATCCATCAGCAATACTTCGGCGAAACGGATCATCACCATGTCGTTGACGCTGTTGAGCTGGAAGTTGTCTTCATTGCCGCTCGACCAGGTCAGGTCGGGGAACATCACGTTGGTGAAGCTCTTCATATACTTGCCCTGGGTTTCGCTCCAAGCCATGACCGGCATGATCTTGGTCTGGTAGAAGCCGCTCTCCTGGATGTTGGCGTCACCGCCGAACTTATAGGTGCTGCTGAACTTCTCAACCGGGATGATGGAGGCATCCAGACGGGCGTCGTTCGGTTCCAGCGCTTTCCAGTCGGAGACCAGCGAAGGGTTGACCGGGCACATGCCCCAGCCCACGCCGAACGGCATGCATTCACCGTTGTCGAGGCTCTGGCCGCGGACGCCGAGGAACAAGGCAGTCTGGTTGGAGTAGCCGATGGTGGTGCTCCAGGAAGGCTGGGTGTTGAATTTGATGATGAACATCGCCTCAGGGTTGCGGGCACCGTCATCTTCGACCCATTTATAGCCCTTGCCATACCAGGGGTTCTTCTCATCGTTGATGGAACAACGGTTGGTGTAGGCCCACAGGTTGTGGTAGTCGCTCACGAGGGTATAACCGGAATTCTGGACGCAGTCGGTAATGTAGGCGCCGACTTCAGCTTTGCCGATCTTGGTGCCTTCCGTGATGTTGATGCCGATGGCTTCGTTCTCATAGGCCGGAAGGGTGATTTCGCTCAGGCCGTAGAAGCCGGAAGCGAACAGGTAGGCGCGGCCCAGGAGGGCTTCGGCGCAGTACTTGTCCACATGGCCGTCACCGATGGCCTGCTTGGCCGGCATGATGTCGGCAGCGATCTTGCAGTCTTCGATGATCTGGCCCCAGAGGGCTTCACCGCTGATCTGCGGCTGGGTAGGATCCGCCTGGGATGTGACAGGGCAGGGGATGTTGCCGAACATCGAAGCCAGCTCATAGTAATACCAGGCACGGAGGAAGAAAGCCTCGCCCATGTACTGGTTGAGTTCCGCCACACCGCAGTTGGGCATAGCCTCGATGGCGGCGTTCGCCCGGGCGATACCTTTGTAGCGGTTCACGTAGAAGTCGTTGTACATATCCGTACCGAAATTGAGCAGGAGGTCTTCCGCCTGCATCGTCTGGTCGTTCTGGCCGCCGCCGCCGAGGGCGTCGTCGGAAGCTGCTACGGACCACAGGAAGTGGTTGACGTGTACGTTGGTTCCGATGGCGACGTTCAGGTTGTTGTAGATACCGGCCAGCATCTGCTCGGCGTCGGTCGCGTTCACCGGGAAATTGCTGCTGTCTTTCGACCAGTAGTTCGTGGTGTCGAGGAACGACTCACAAGAAGCGAAAGAGAGCACAAGGGCGGCCATGGCCGCGAGTTTGAATATCTTTTTCATATCCGTCATCCGAATTAGAATTTAAGATTGAGTCCGACGATCAGGCCTTTGGCCTGCGGATAGTAACCCAGATCGATGCCCTTGGCCCATCCGTCGAAGCCCGAGGAGGAACCCACCTCAGGGTCGAGGCCTTTGAACTTGGTGAAGCAGAAAGGATTCTGAGCCTGGACATAGAGACGGCACTGGCCGAACGGAGCGTTTTTCCAAAGGCGCTTGAAGTCGTAGCCGAGCGTGACGGTCTGAATGCGGAAGAAGTCCGCATCTTCGATGAAGATGTCGGAGTTGTTCATGAAGTTGTAGTTGGTACCGGCAACCAGACGGGGATAGTGGTTGGAAGTACCTTCACCGTGCCAGTAGCTGTACACCTCGGTGGTGTAGTTGTTCCACTGGCTGTCGGAGTAGCGGCGGTAAGCCCGGAAGACCTGCTGGCCGAACATGCCATAGCCGCTGGCCGCCAGGTCGAAGCCCTTGAAATAGATGGAGAAGTTCACACCAAGGTTGAAGTCCGGGTTCGGGTCGCCGGTCATCGTCTTGTCGGCATCGTTGATCACGCCGTCGTTGTTCAGGTCGGCGAACTTGAGGTCGCCGGGGACGATGTTGTCCACGATAGTACCCTTGCCGGCAGCCTTCCAGGCGTCGATCTCTTCCTGGTTCTGGAAGACACCTTCAGACTTGTAGGTCCAGAAATAGCCGATCGGGAAGCCGACCTGGGCACGGTACATTTCCGCAATACCCTGGACGACATTGCCGGCACCGTGGATGATGCCTTCGTCGTTGGCGATGCGGGTGACGATATTCTTGTTGTAGGCGCCGTTCACGCCGATGCTGTAAGAGAAGTCCTGGCTGCGGGCATCGCTCCAGTTGAGGGCGAGCTCGACACCGGTGTTGCGCACGTCACCACCGTTGATGTACGGGGCATTGGCACCGAAGTGACCCATGATCGGGGCGTTGACCAGCCAGTCCTTGGTATCTTTCTGGTACCAGTCGAAAGCGACATTCAGACGGCTGTCGAACAGGCGGGCGTCGAAACCGAGGTCAAGTTGCTGGGAAGTTTCCCAAGTGATGTCGGGGTTGGCCAGTTTGTCGGCATACGCGCCGGTACCGGAGTTCGTGGAGGTAGGGCCGGTATAGAAAGAATAACCGCCGTCTGCCGCACCGACCGAAATCGTGGACAGATACTGGAAGTTGGAGATGTTGCAGTTACCGTTCTGGCCCCAGCTGCCGCGCAGTTTGAGGAAGTTGATGAAGTTCCTGTTCCACCAGGATTCGTTGGAAACCACCCAGCCGGCGGAGACCGAAGGGAAGGTACCCCAGCGGTGGCCCTGCATGAAGTTGGAGGAACCGTCGCGGCGGAGGATCAGGGAGAGCATGTAACGTTCATCGTAGTTGTAGTTGATACGGCCGAAGAAGGAGACCAGGCCGCTGTCGCCCCAGGTGGAACCGGAGACGTCCGTCAGCGAAGGGTCGCCGGAAGTGTTGCTCACGTAGGCGTACTTCCACTGGTTGGGCCAGAGAACGCTGCTGTTGGCGGAACCGACATCCTCGCCGAAGCCGCTGTGCTCAAGGGTATTACCGATCAGGGCGTCGATGTTGTGACGGTCACCGACGGTGAATACGTAGTTGACGGTGTTTTCCCAGGACCAGTTCCAGCCGGCGCCTGCGCTCTGGCTGACGTTGTCAACATCGGAGAAAGCGTAGTTGGTCAACTTGTAGGAAAGGCCGTACTGACGGTAAGTGTAGGAGCTCATCTTGTAGTTGAACTGGCTCTTCCAGGTCAGGCCCTTGATGGGCTGCACGCGGAGGTTGGCCGACATGTTGAGGCCGTAGTTGTGGCTCTCGTTGTTGCCGCGGGAAGAGTAGACCATGGCTGCCACCGGGTTGGAGGTGTACGGGTCAAGATCCCAGATACCGCTCTGGCTCAACCAGTCGAATTCGGTATAGCTGCCGTCGGGCTGGTAGACAGGGACCATCGGGTTGGCCGAGAGCATGGAGAAGATATCGTTCCAGTAGTGGTTGCCGGTACCGATACCGCTCTTCGTGCTGGTGGTGAAGGTCAGGTTCTCGCCGAAGGTGATGATGTCGAGGTCGCCGCTGCGCCAGAGCACATGGTCCGAGTTGATACGGGCCGTCAGACGCTTGTAGTTGGAAGCCACGGGTTTACCGAAGATACCTTCCTGGTCGGTGTAGCTCACACCCATCGAGAACTTGGAGATGTCCGTACCGCCGACGATGTTGATGGCGTGGTTCGTATTGGGCGCATTCGAGTTGCGGATCGCCTCCAGCCAGTCCGTTCCGATGAAGGAACCGTCCTTGATGCTGTTATAGAGGGCGGGGTTCAGGGTGTTGGCCCAGTTGATAGGGTCTTTGCCCATATTGAAGTTGACCTGGTCCTGGATGTCCATGTACTGCTGGGCAGTCAGGAGCTGCGGCATCTTCTGGACGTTCTGCACGCCATAGAAGCCGTCATAGGTGACGGTGATCTTGCCGCTCTTGCCCTGCTTGGTGGTGACCAGGATGACGCCGTTCGCACCGCGGGCACCGTAGATGGCGCAGGAGGCGGCGTCTTTCAGGACGTCGATGCTTTCGATGTCGGACGGGTTGAGCGCATTGATGTCGCCGCCCGCCACACCGTCAATGACATACAGAGGGGCATAGGAACCGGTGGTACCCATACCGCGGATATTGACGTTGTAGCCGGAACCCGGCTGGCCGTTGGAGCTCATGATGCTCACGCCAGGCGTGGAGGACTGCATGGCACCGAGGGCGCTGGTCGTGTTCAGCTTGGCCAGTTCCTCGCCCTTGACCTGGACGGTGGAGCCGGTTACGAGTTTCTTTTTCTGGACGCCGTAACCGACTACGACGGTCTCTTCAAGAAACTCAGCGTCTTCCTCCAGGAACACTTCGAAAACCGTGCGGTCTCCGATTGCGATCACCTGGGTCTTGTAGCCGATGGATGAGATCTCGATCGTCGCGCCGGGCTGGACGTTCAGGACGAAATTGCCATCCATGTCGGTCGAGGCACCGTTTTGGGTGCCGCTTTCAATGACGCTTGCGCCGATCACCGGGCCGTAGGTGTCGGTGACCGTACCGGTGATCCGGACGGTCTGCGCCAGGGCGGCCAGGCCGAAGAACAGAAGCGTCAAAGTAGCAAACAATTTGCTTTTCATGGGTTGATGCTTGGTTAATAATACGTTATGGTTTTAAAATAAAAATAGTTTGTTTCCTCACGAGTGTTCACATGTACGCGTAATAAAACGCATAAAGGTAATTAAATTGCGCGATATATACCCCATTCCTTTCGCAGAATGTTTGAAAAGTATCAGTAATTGGACAAATTATATTATTTTTGCGTAACATTAATCACAGTTTTTCAGCCATGGCAAACGTACTTCGCGAGATTACGCCCATTACGGGCAAAGACTGCTTCTATATTGTGGAACGGCACAAGAGCGAGTTCACCTGGCCTATCCATTCCCACGCAGAGTATGAACTCAATTTCATCGAGCGGGGGCGTGGTGTCCGTCGGGTGGTGGGAGACAGCATCGAGGAAATCGGTGACTACGAACTGACCCTTATCACGGGCGATGGATTGGAACATGCCTGGGAACAAGGCAATTGTACCGAGCGGGACATCCGCGAGATCACCATCCAGTTTTCCCCTGGGCTGTTGGATGCCAGCCTCTTGTCCCGCAACCAGTTCGCTTCCATCCGAAAGATGTTTGAACGGGCACGGATGGGGCTGACGTTCTCCCTGCCGACTATCATCAGGGTGTATAATCTGATGGATTCGCTTGCCTCCAAGGAGGAAAGGATGGACCAGTTCCTGGATATGCTCAAGATCCTGCATGAACTCTCGCTCGACGCCGGAGCCCGGACCCTGGCTTCCCATGCTTTTGCCAAGAACAGCTACGACGGTGAGAGCCGCCGGATCAACCGGGTCAAAGATTATATAGACCGCCATTATAAAGAGGAAATCAAATTGGAGGCACTGGCGGAACTGGTCGCCATGGCGCCCTCGGCATTCAGCCGTTTCTTCAAGCAGCGCACCGGCCGTGGCCCCGTTGATTACATCATTGACGTGCGGGTGGGTGCAGCATCCCGTATGTTGGTGGACACCAGTTCGTCTGTGAGCGAGATTTGTTATGCGTGCGGTTTCAACAACCTTTCCAACTTCAACCGGACCTTCAAGGTTCGGCGCGGCTACACGCCCCGGGATTTCCGCGCCCTGTTCACGAAAAACCGCATCCATGTGTGACGGGTTGTTAAAATAGTATCATTTTTAGATAATTATTTATAGGTACTGAGGGGATAAATAGCGTAAATTTGCATACTATGAAGACACGTTTCCTTATCCTCCTCCTGGGGGCTCTCCTGGCCCTTTCCGCCACGGGCTGTTCCCCGCATCCAACTTTCGTAACGGTTGAAGACGGGCATTTTGTCCGCAACGGAAAACCTTATACGTTTATCGGTACCAACTTCTGGTACGGACCCATCCTGGCCTCCGAAGGCCGGGGCGGTGACATCGACCGCCTGCGCAAAGAACTCGATGCCCTGAAAGAACTGGGCATCGACAACCTCCGCGTGCTGGTAGGCGGTGACGGCGCCGATGGCGTCTATTCCAGAGTAGAACCCACTCTGCAGACAGCCCCGGGCGTGTACAACGACACGCTGCTTGTCGGCCTGGACCGTTTCCTGGTTGAACTGGGGAAACGGGACATGCAGGCGGTGCTCTACGTGAACAATTCCTGGGAATGGACTGGCGGATACGGTCAGTATCTGGAATGGGCGACGGGCGAAAAGACCCTGATTCCGCTTGTGGACGGCTACTGGCCCTTTATGCAACAGATGCGGAAATTCCAGACTTCCCGGGAAGCGCAGCAGTTGTATTTCAATCATTTGCGCAATATCGTCTCGCGCGTGAATTCCCTGACTGGCAAGCCTTACAAGGACGATCCGTCCATCTTCGCCTGGCAGTTGGGCAACGAGCCCCGCTGCTTCTCGGACGAGCCGGAAGTCCGGGCTGGTTTCATCGGCTGGATGACCGAGGCGGCCCGCATCGTCAAGGAAATCGATTCGAACCACCTGCTTTCTACCGGCAACGAAGGCCTGATGGGATGTGAAGAGGATCCGGACCTGCTCCGTGCTGTGAATGAAATCCCGGGTATCGATTATATGACCATCCATATCTGGCCCTATAACTGGAGTTGGGTGCGGCCCGATCATCTGGTGGAAGATGTTGATGGGGCGATTGCCAGGACCCACGCTTATTTGCTCGAACACAAAGCCCTGGCTGCAGAGCACGCACTTCCGGTTGTGGCCGAGGAGTTCGGGTTCCCGCGCGACGGTTTCCAGGCTTCGATGCAAGCCCCCACGACAGCCCGCGACCGCTACTATGCCTATGTATTCAGTCAAGTAGGCAGTTATCTCGATGGAGCGAATTTCTGGGGCTGGAGCGGATTCGCCGTGCCGAATCATGAGCAGTGGGAATCCGGCGATCCTTACACGGGCGATCCTTCGCAGGAGGCGCAGGGACTCAACGGTGTCTATGTCACGGATTCCACCGTCGGAATCATCCGGGATGCGAACCAGCGTCTCCAGGAAAAAAGTGCCAAAGCCGTGAAGCAGGAAGAGACACCGCGCACCCAACTTATCGACAGACTTGGAAAACTTGCCGCACAGGGCAAGATCCTATACGGACACCAGGATGACCTGGTGTACGGTCACGCCTGGCAGGTTACTGACGTAGCAAACGATCCACTGGAGCGTTCGGACGTCCGGGACGTGACAGGGTCCTGGCCCGCCATGGTGGGCTTTGATCTGGGTGGTATCGAGTTGGGCGACCCGGCCAATCTGGACGGCGTCCCGTTCGACCTGATGCGCCGGGCTGCCTGTGCGCATGCCGAACGGGGTGGGGTAGTCACTTTCTCCTGGCATCCGCGCAATCCGCTTACGGGCGGCGACGCGTGGGACATCTCGTCCGACGAAGTGGTATGGAGCATCCTTCCCGGCGGTGAGAAGCACGCTGAATTCAGCCAGTGGCTGAAGCGGGCGGCTGATTTCATCGAGAGCCTGGGCGGCATTCCCGTGGTTTTCCGGCCCTGGCATGAGAACATCGGCAGCTGGTTCTGGTGGGGCTGGCGTCTGTGCTCAGCCCGCGAATACAAGGCTTTGTACCGGATGACCTGGTCGTATTTCACCCATGACCGGGGATTGGACAACATCGTCTGGTGCTATTCCCCGAACGGCCCGATTTCATCCGTTGACTACCTGTCGCGTTATCCGGGCGATGACTGCGTGGATATCCTGGGGACGGATATCTACGAATATGTGGGAGAGAATGAGGGGCTTGATTCCGCAGGTGCCCGTTTCGGAAAGCAGGTGCAGGAGATGCTGGGCGCCCTGAAGCCTGTCGCCGAAGCGCACGGCAAGCTTTTCTGCCTGTCTGAAACGGGCTTGGAGAGCCTTACCGACCCGCAGTGGTGGTCGGGTGTCCTGTATCCGGCCATCGAAGGTTCCGGCATTTGCTACGTCCTGACGTGGCGCAATGCACACGACCGTCCCGGCCATTTCTATGCGCCTTGGAAGGGTTTTGAAAACGAAGAAGACTTCCGGCAGTTCGCTGCCAAAGATGATATTGTACTCCTATGACCTACGAAGAAAGACTGGCCTGGTTGCGCGAAAGCCACCGCGCCTTGCTTGAACGGCCCAATGTCGCACTGGAGGGGAATGGCGTCTATGAACGCTATGCGAATCCCGTGCTTACGGCCGACCATGCGCCGCTGGAATGGCGCTATGACTTCCATCGGAATACCAACCCTTTCCTGCTGGAGCGGTTCGGGATCCATGCGGCATTCAATGCCGGCGCTCTCAAGTGGCAGGGAAAATACGTCGTGGTCGCCCGGGTAGAAGGGGCTGACCGCAAATCCTTCTTTGCCGTAGCCGAGAGCCCCGACGGCGTGGACAATTTCCGTTTCTGGCAGCGTCCCGTGACGATGCCGGAATATGGTGAACCGGCTACCAACATCTACGATATGCGCCTGACGGTGCATGAGGATGGCTGGATCTATGGCATCTTCTGCGTGGAGCGCAAGGACCCTGCTGCGCCCGAAGGAGACCTTTCGGCCGCTACGGCTGCGGCAGGCATCGCCCGCACTCACGACCTGGTACGTTGGGAGCGACTGCCCGATCTGGTTTCGAAGAGCCAGCAGCGCAATGTGGTGTTGCATCCTGAATTCGTGGATGGGAAATATGCCTTGTACACGCGCCCGCAGGACGGCTTTATCGACGCCGGCAGCGGCGGCGGCATCGGCTGGGCCATGGTTGACAGTATGGAACATGCCGTGGTAACGGATGAAAGAATCATCAACCTGCGCCACTACCATACCATCAAGGAAGTCAAGAACGGAGAAGGACCGCATCCCATCAAGACCCCGCAAGGCTGGTTGCATCTGGCGCACGGGGTGCGCGGCTGCGCGTCCGGACTGCGCTATGTGCTTTATATGTATATGACCGCGCTGGACGATCCCACGCGTGTCATCGCCGAACCGGCCGGCTTCTTCATGGCCCCGGAAGGCGGGGAATATGTGGGCGACGTGATGAACGTTCTCTTCTCCAACGGATGGATCTGCGATCCCGACGGAAAGGTGTTCATCTACTATGCTTCTTCCGACACGCGGCTGCATGTGGCCACGTCGACCGTCGACCGGCTGGTGGACTATTGCTTGCATACGGCGCCCGACGGCCTGCGGACCGGCCTTTC
The DNA here is from genome assembly GCA_017509755.1 of Bacteroidales bacterium. Taxonomy (GTDB): domain Bacteria; phylum Bacteroidota; class Bacteroidia; order Bacteroidales; family UBA932; genus Cacconaster. The sequence continues at coordinate 26,294 of JAFWOY010000044.1, read as the reverse complement.
CGTTGAAACGTTGAATCGATTGATTGACCATAACCTGGATTTGCTATGAAGAAATGGTTTTTGACCAGCTTATTGCTGACGGTGGTGCTGGCTCTTTCCGCACAGCCTTTGCGGCTGGCCCGTGTTTTTTCCGACCATGCCGTACTCCAGCGCGAAACAACCGCCCCGGTCTGGGGGTGGGGAGAGCCCGGCAAGACCGTGACTGTTACGTCATCCTGGAACAATACAAGTAGCAAGGCGCAGGTGTCGGCTGACGGCAGCTGGCGCGTGGAAATCCCGACTGGTCCGGCCGGGGGCCCTTACACCCTCACGGTCAAGTCCGGGAAAGAATCATTGACGGTTACCGATCTGATGCTCGGAGAGGTATGGGTCTGCAGCGGTCAGTCGAACATGGAGATGCCGATCCGTGGTTTCGGCTTTCAGGCAGTCGCAGGTTGCCGCGACAACCTGCTTGAGGCAGCCGCTTATGCCGACCGGGTCCGCGTCTTCGATATCAAGACCGACACGACGCACGTCGTGCAGCAGGATGTGACCTTGCGCGGGAATGCGCCTGGCTGGGAACTGTCCGTTCCGGGTGTCTGCGCCGAAACTTCCGCCGTGGCCTATCTCTTCGCCAAGCGGCTTACTTGCAGCCTGGGCGTACCGGTGGGCATCATAGTGAATGCCTGGGGCGGCAGCCGCATCGAGCCCTGGATGACAATGGAGGCGGTGGAGTCCGCTGGCCTGGCGCCTTCGGAAATTGAGGAAATCAAGGCCCTCCATGAAACGGCCGGTCTATATCCCAACGGTGTCGCAACTTGCTGGAATGGCCGGATGGCACCGATTGCAGGCTATGCCGCCAAGGGGTTCCTGTGGTATCAAGGGTGCTCGAATATCGGGCAGGCTTGTTACGACAAACTCCAGCGTGCGATGGTCCTGCAGTGGCGGGATGCCTGGAAAAGGGGAGACCTTCCTTTCATCTTCGCATTGCTGGCCCCGTATGACCACGGCAATGCCGACGGCCGCTGGCGTCCCAAGTTTGTGGAAACGCAGATGAACGCCGCTGCCATTACCCCCGATTCCTACGCCGTGTGCCTGGAAACCCTGGGTGAAAGGTTTACCATCCACCCTTCCCGCAAACAGGAAGTGGCGGACATGATGGTGCTGCGGGCACTTTCCACGGTGTATGGACAGAATGTCGGCATGACGGTTGATTACCCCACGCCGCGGTCCATCGAGTATCTCGAGGACGGCCGCGTGAAGATCCTCTTCCATAACGTATGGTCCAACCTGCAGTCGATTTCGGCCCGAAACATCATCGGCTTCGAGTTGGCTGGTGAGGACCGTGTTTTCCAGTTGGCCGAGGCTGAGGTGGACTGGGACGGACAGACCGTCTATGTCAAATGCGCCGACGTGCCCAAGCCGGTGGCCGTCCGTTACAGCTACCGTAATTTCATGGATGCCAACCTGCAAACCTCCTTCGGCATCCCTGTTCCTCCTTTCCGCAGTGATGACTGGCCTCTGTAGTTTCCTGGCGGTTCCGTGGAGGCATTCTGTTTTCTTCGTTCCTTTTGATAATACCGAAACGTACTGACTATTATGAGAAAAACTATCACGATCCTGCTGGCTGCGCTGACGTTGGTCTCTTGTGGACGCGATTTTCGCCGTTCCGGCAACCAGGTCACTATCCCTTGCGACAACGCAGTCGTCCGCCTGGAAGTCATCGCACCTGATATCATCCGGGTATCATCTGTTCCTTCGGGTAAGTTCTCCGACAGGAAATCTCTCGCGGTCGTGCCGCAGCAAGCCCGGACTGATTTTGATGTGACTGTGGAGGAAGGCAGCACGGTGTGTCTTGCCACCAGCGCGCTCCGCGTTGCGGTTTCCAAGACTTCCGGAACCATCAGTTTCTACAGCACGGATGGCGCCAGCCTGCTCAAGGATGGACGATTCGGATTTGAGCCGATTGAAGTGGAGGGCAAGAAAGCGTGGTCGGTCCGTACGACGTTCGAGTCCGATCCTTCGGAATCGATCTACGGTCTGGGCCAGCAGCAAACAGGCGAATTTGATCACAAAGACCGCAATGAAGAACTGTTCCAATACAATACCAAGGTAAGTGTGCCGATGCTCGTTTCGACGCGCGGCTACGGTCTGCTTTTCGATGCCTATTCGCTCAGCCGCTGGGGCAATCCCGCTCCCTACCAGCAGTTGGGAGAATCCTTCAAACTCTATGACAAGGAAGGCGTGGAAGGTGCTTTGACGGGCACATACATTCCCGCCAGCGGACAACCTCTGGTCCAGCGGGAAGATTCGCTCTATTATGAGAATGAGTTTGTGATCCGGAACCTGCCCGCCATTCCGCTCAACGGAGCCAAAGTGATTTATGAAGGCTGGATTGAGGCCCCTGAGACGGCTGATTACGATTTCATCCAGTACTATGCCGGCTTCCAGCAGACGACGATCGGCGAGGAAGAAATGATGTCACGCCGCTGGCGTCCGGCCTGGAACCCAAATAGTTACAAGTTTACCGCCCATCTGGAAAAAGGGGTCCGGACGCCGATCCGTGTTGAATGGGAACCGGACGGCGACGTGTCGTACTTTGGTCTTCGTGTGGCGCCGCTGTTGCCTCCCGAGGAGCAGTCCCTTCTCAGTTTCTGGTCGGAATTCGAACCGCAGGCCGACTTCTATTTCATGGCCGGCAAAACGTATGACGATGTAATCCGCGGCTACCGCACCCTGACCGGCAAGGCGCCGGTCATGCCCAAATGGGTGCTGGGTTTCTGGCAGAGCCGGGAGCGGTATTCCACGCAGGACGAAGTAGTCAACACCCTTGCTGAATTCCGGAGGCGCCACATTCCGGTCGACAACATTGTCCAGGACTGGCAGTATTGGAAAGACGACCAGTGGGGGAGCCACGTCTTCGATGAGACGCGCTATCCCGATCCGGAAAAGATGATGGACGATGTCCACGCCATGCATGGCCGCCTGATGATCAGTGTCTGGCCCAAGTTCTACACCAATACCGACAACTACAAGGAACTCAAAGCGGCGGGTTATGCCTACACCCATGCAGAGGACACCGGCCTGGTGGATTGGCTCGGACACAAACAGACTTTCTATGACGCATACGCCGAAGGCGGCCGCAAGATGTTCTGGGAGCAGATCGACAAGAATCTCTACACGAAGTATGGCCGCAAGATCGACGCCTGGTGGATGGACGCCAGCGAGCCGAACCTGCGGGACTGCCTTCCCATGGACTATTTCAGGTGGCTCATCACACCGACGGCGCTGGGCCCTTCGGCTGAATATCTGAATGCCTATTCGCTTGTCAACGCAGATGCTATCTACAACGGGCAGCGCGGCCTGGAACCGGACCGGCGCGTTTTCTTGCTCACACGCAGTGGTTTTGCCGGCCTGCAGCGTTACAGTACGGCCACATGGAGCGGCGATATCGGCACTTCCTGGACCGATATGCGGATGCAGATGGCCGCCGGCTTGAATTATTCGATGAGCGGCATTCCGTTCTGGGGCATGGACATCGGAGGCTTCTCCGTCATGAACAAGTTCCACAATCCTGCCAACCAGGATGAATGGCAGGAGCTCCAGACCCGTTGGCACCAGTTCGGCACCTTTGTCCCGTTGTTCCGCGCGCACGGACAATGGCCGCCCCGCGAACTCTGGAACATTGCCCCGGAAGGCTCTCCGACCTATCAGAGCATCCTGTGGTATATGCGGTTGCGTTACCGGCTGATGCCGTATATTTATTCCCTTACGGGCGAGGTCTATCTCCACGACTATACGATGATGCGCGGTCTTCCGATGGATTTCCCGAATGACCCCAATGTCCGTGACCTTTCCGACCAGTGGCTCTTCGGCCCGGCGCTGATGCCTTGCCCGGTGAGCGAATACCAGGCCCGCAGCCGCAGTGTCTGGTTCCCGGCCGGCGTGTGGTATGATTTCTATACAGGTCAGTCTATTGCGGGCGAACAGCGCCTGGAGGTGAAAGCGCCCAGAGCCCGGATTCCGCTCTATGTCCGTGCCGGTTCCATCATCCCCTTCGGACCGGATATGGAATGGACGGATGCGCTGCCGGCCGATCCCATCCGTCTGTATGTATATGCAGGTGCCGATGCGGATTTCACACTTTATGAGGATGACGGCCTGACCTATGGCTATGAGAAGGGCGCGTATGCCACCATCCCTATGCATTGGGACGATGGTACCCGGACATTGACGATCGGCGAACGTACAGGCAGTTTCCCGGGCATGCTGGCCACGCGGTCTTTCCATATTGTCGTAGTCGATCCGGCGCATCCGCACGCCTATGATCCCGACGCGGCAGGAACGCCCTGCACCTATCAAGGTGAAACTGTAAACGTAACGTTATGATGAACATATATTTAAAGAAGGAGAAGATGCTTCCCTTGAAAGACCGTCTGCGCCCACGCAGCCGTGAGTGGGAGGGGCCCGAAACCGGCTTGCCGGTTTTGGGAGGGATAGGACCCGAAGGGTCCGTAGTCTTTCAAGGGAAGCATCTTCTCCTGGCCCTTTTATTAGTTTGCGTGTTGCAGCCGGTAGCGGCGCAGGAAACGTTGTTTGACGACGGGTGGCGTTTCGCCTTCGGCAATGCCTCGTCGCCGGAAAAAGATTTTGGCCGAGGTACAGAATACTTCAATTACTATACGAAAGCGGCTTCCATCCACAATACCGGACCGTATGCCGTGGATTTCGACGACAGTGCCTGGAAGCCTGTGCAGTTGCCGCACGATTGGGTGGTGGATCTTCCTTTCGCGCCCGAAGCTTCCCATAGCCATGGCTACAAGACTGTGGGATGGGAATGGCCCGAAACCAGCGTGGGCTGGTACCGCAAACATTTCCAGATTCCGGCCGATGCACTGGGCAAACCCGTCTCGCTCCGCTTTGACGGCATCTTCCGCGATTCAGATATCTGGGTCAACGGCTTCTGGCTGGGCGGCGAGCAGAGCGGTTATACGACCGCTACTTACAATATTGCCGAATACCTGAACTATGGCGGCGACAACATCGTCACGGTCCGTGTCGATGCGACATTCGAAGAAGGCTGGTTCTATGAAGGGGCCGGCATCTACCGGCATGTTTGGCTGACAGTGGGCGAGACCCCTTCCAAACCGGCGCTTCCGCTTCCAAAGATCGAGATCGATCCCGACCGCGGCATCCTGGTCGATGGAAAGGTGATCCGCCTGCATGGCGCCAATATCCATCAGGACGCGGCCGGCGTGGGTGCCGCCATCCCCGACGCTCTGTGGGTCTGGCGCATCAAACAACTCAAGAAATACGGCTTTAATGCCATCCGTACATCGCACAATCCCGTATCACCTGCACTGCTCGATATCTGCGACAGCCTGGGAATGTATGTGCTCGAGGAGACGCGCCTGATGGGTACGAACGAAGCCCAGCTGGAACCGCTCCGCAAAATGATCGAGCGGGACAAGCACCATCCCTGCATCATTCTGTGGGGAATCGGCAACGAAGAGTGGGGGATTGAATGGAACGAGAAAGGGGAACGGATCGCCCGCACCATGACGGAATTCTGCCATAGCGTCGATCCGACGCGTCCGGTGGTTGTAGCAACCAGCAGCGGCCCGGAGATTGTCAAAGGAACCGACGTGGCTGGCTATAACTATATCTTGCAGAATCCGGTGGACAAACACCGGGCGGATTACCCGTCTCGTGTAGCTGTCGGAACCGAAGAAACCTCGGGCTGCGGTACGCGCGGCGTCTATTTCGATGACGTGGAAAATGGCCGGATGGCTGCCATCAACCGGAGTCCCCAAGGCCCGGACAGCCTATACAACTGCATTGAGCGCGGCTGGCAATTCTACGATGCGCGTCCCTGGCTGGCCGGCCTCTTCTATTGGACCGGTTTCGATTACCGGGGCGAACCCAACCCGCTGCAATATCCGGCTACCGGTTCGGAATTCGGCATTCTCGACTATTGCGGATTTCCGAAGGACGAAGCGTTCTTCCTGCAGTCCTGGTGGACCGATAAGCCGGTGCTGCATATTTTGCCGCACTGGAACCTGGAAGGCCACGAAGGAGAGGAGGTCTCCGTGTGGGTGTACAGCAACTGTGACGAGGTTTCCCTTTCGGTCAACGGCCGCAACCTCGGCCGCAAGAAGATGCCTCGGAACGGCCATTTGGAATGGACGGCGGTTTATAAACCGGGCAGAGTCAAAGCGGTCGGCTACCGGAATGGCAAAAAGATCTGCGAAGAGACGGTTTATACCGCTGGCGCGCCTGCTGCCATACGGGCCGATGTCGACCGTACCGGAATCTGCGCGGACGGCCAGGACCTGGCGGTCGTGGAAATCTCTGTGTACGATGCCCTGAAACACTTCGTGCCGACAGCCTGCATTCCCGTGACTTGCACTGTCAATGGCCCGGGCCGCATCCTGGGCGTCGGGAATGGCGATCCCGCTTTCCGGGGACGCGAGCGCCCGGATGACCCGGCTGCCCGCTCCTTTACCTTCGATACCTTTAACGGACTGGCCCAGGCTCTCATCCAGAGCACCGGCGAGCCAGGTGACATACAATTAGTTTTTAAGACAGCATCATGTACTTACTCGGTTACGATATCGGCAGTTCCTCGGTAAAGGCTTCTCTGGTAGAAGCTGAGAGTGGCAAATGTGTCGCTTCGGCCTTCTGGCCGAAAACCGAAGCGCCTATCCGCTCCCTGCAGGCGGGTTGGGCCGAACAGGATCCGTCCCAATGGATGGACTATCTGAAGCAGGCCACCCAACAGGTCCGGCTGCAGGCAGGGTACGTAGACAAACAAGACATAAAGGCCATCGGCATCTCCTACCAGATGCATGGACTCGTGTGCGTGGACAAGGACAAGCAGGCTCTTCGCCCTTCCATCATCTGGTGCGACTCCCGCGCGGTTCCCTATGGCGAAAAGGCTTTTGAACGGCTCGGCGGAGACTGGTGCCTGCAGCATCTGCTCAATTCGCCCGGCAATTTCACAGCTGCCAAACTTGCGTGGGTGAAAGAGAATGAACCGGACCTGTTCGACCGCATCTGGAAAATCATGCTGCCCGGCGACTATGTGGCGATGCGCCTCACGGGAGAAGCCTGCACGACGGTAAGCGGCTTGTCGGAAGGCATTTTCTGGGACTTCGTCGAGAATAAGCCTTCCGGAAAACTGCTGGACTATTTCGGTTTCGATGCTGCTGTCCTGCCGCATATCCGGCCGACTTTCGGAACGCAGGGCCTGCTGTGTAAGGAAGCGGCTGAAGAGTTGGGTTTGCAGGAAGGTACGCCGGTTTCCTACCGGGCGGGTGACCAGCCCAACAATGCTTTGAGCCTTGGGGTCCTGAATCCCGGTGAAATCGCCTCCACAGCCGGCACTTCCGGTGTCGTGTACGGCGTCATCGGTTCCGTGGCCTACGATCCGCTCTCCCGCGTGAATACCTTCGCCCATGTGAACCATCACACGGATAATCCCCGTCTGGGCGTACTGCTCTGCATCAACGGGACCGGCATCCTGAATGCCTGGATGCGGCGCAATGTAGCAGCGGACCTGGGCTATGACGCCATGAATGACCTGGCTTCCCAAGCCCCGGTCGGGTGTGAGGGTGTCACGGTACTGCCCTTTGGAAACGGGGCCGAGCGGATGCTTGGCAACCGCGAAGTCGGCTGCAGCTTCCACGGCGTGGATTTCAACCATCATACCAGGGCCCATTTGCTGCGTGCCGCGCAGGAAGGCATTGTCTTCTCTTTCTGTTACGGCATCGAGATCATGGAACAGATGGGCATGAAGGTCGACCGCATCCATGCCGGCCTGGCCAACCTGTTCCTGTCGCCGGTTTTCCGCGATACGCTAGCCGGAACCTCCGGTGCCGTCATCGAACTCTATGATACGGACGGCGCGGCCGGTGCCGCCCGTGGAGCCGGTCTGGGTGCCGGTATCTACAGGAACGCAACGGAGGCATTCTCTACGTTGGAACGCCTCGCCGTGGTCGAACCGGCCCGGCAGCCGGAATACAGGGCTGCCTACGAACGTTGGAAATCATTATTATCATTAAAATAGTTACACCATGACAAAAACGTATTTCCCTACGATCGGCAAGATTCCGTTTGAGGGCCCTGAAAGCAAGAATCCCCTTGCATTCCATTACTACGAGCCGGACCGCCTTGTGATGGGCAAGAAAATGAAAGACTGGCTGCGTTTCGCCATGGCCTGGTGGCATACCCTGGGCCAGGCTTCCGGCGACCAGTTCGGCGGCCAGACCCGTCACTATGCCTGGGATGAAGGCGAATGCCCGTATGCACGCGCCAAGGCCAAGGTTGACGCCGGTTTCGAAATCATGCAGAAACTGGGCATCGAGTTCTTCTGCTTCCACGACATCGACCTGGTGGAAGATACCGACGACATCGCTGAGTATGAAGCCCGCATGAAGGACATTACCGACTACCTGCTCGTGAAGATGAAAGAGACGGGTATCAAGAATCTTTGGGGCACCGCCAACGTATTCGGACACAAGCGCTACATGAACGGCGCCGCCACCAACCCCGACTTCAATGTCGTGGCGCGGGCGGCTGTCCAGATCAAGAACGCCATTGATGCGACCATCAAACTGGGTGGCGAGAATTACGTGTTCTGGGGTGGCCGCGAAGGGTATATGAGCTTGCTCAACACACAGATGCAGCGCGAAAAAGTTCATTTGGGCAACATGCTCAAAGCTGCGCGTGACTATGGCCGCGCCCACGGTTTCAAAGGCACGTTCCTCATCGAGCCCAAGCCGATGGAACCGACCAAGCATCAGTACGACCAGGATACGGAAACCGTGATCGGCTTCCTGCGCCGCCATGGACTGGACAAGGATTTCAAGGTCAATATCGAAGTGAACCACGCCACGCTGGCAGGCCATACCTTTGAGCACGAACTGGCCACGGCGGTCGATTGCGGCCTGTTGGGCAGCATCGACGCCAACCGCGGTGACGCCCAGAACGGTTGGGATACCGACCAGTTCCCGATCGACAATTATGAACTGACACTGGCCATGCTCCAGATCATCCGCAATGGTGGCCTGGCTCCCGGCGGATCGAATTTCGATGCCAAGTTGCGCCGCAATTCCACCGATCCGGAAGATATCTTCATCGCCCATATCAGTGCGATGGACGCAATGGCCCGTGCTCTGCTCAATGCGGCTGCGATCTGCGAGGAGTCTCCGATTCCGGCCATGGTCCGCGACCGCTACGCTTCGTTCGACAGTGGGGAAGGCAAGGCCTTCGAGGAGGGCAATCTCTCGCTGGAAGACCTGGTCGCTTATGCGAAGCAGAACGGCGAGCCGAAGCAGACTTCAGGCAAGCAGGAACTGTACGAGACGATCGTGGCGCTTTATTGTAAATAGACTTCATCCCGTTCAGAATGACAGACAATCAACAACACGGCAGTCCCTGGTATTTGATCAGCATCGTCCTGGTGGCGGTGCTGGGCGGACTGCTGTTCGGGTATGATACCGCTGTGATCTCGGGTGCCGAGAAGGGACTTCAGGCATTCTTCCGGACAGCCTCCGATTTTACCTATACGGACGGCCTGCATGGTTTTACCACGTCGAGCGCCCTGATCGGCTGCGTGATCGGTGCCCTGCTTTCGGGTTTGCTGACGAGCCGGATCGGCCGGCGCAAGTCGCTATTCATCGCCGGTGTCCTCTTTTTCCTGAGCGCATTGGGCTCATTCCGTCCGGAGTTTCTCTTTTTCCCGTTCGGCGTCGCGTCCCGCAGTGTCCTGATAGCCTTCAACTGCTACCGCGTATTGGGCGGTATCGGAGTCGGTCTTGCTTCGGCCATCTGCCCGATGTACATCGCCGAAGTGGCACCGGCCAACAAACGGGGCAAGCTTGTGTCCTGGAATCAGTTCGCCATCATCTTCGGCCAGCTGGTCGTCTATTTTGTCAATTTCCTGATCATCCAGTCGCACAAGGGCGATCCGCAGATTGTCGAATGGACCAACACGATCGGTTGGCGCCGCATGTTCGTGTCGGAGGCCTTTCCGGCCGGTCTCTTTGCCTTGCTGATCCTGCTGGTGCCTGAGTCGCCCCGGCATTTGGTCATGAAAGGCCGCGACCAGGATGCGTTCAAGATCCTTTCCAAAATCAACGGACGGGAGAAGGCGCTGGTCATCCTGCAGGATATCCGGGACACGGTCGTCTCCAAGACGGAACCGCTGTTTGCGTACGGATTCCTGGTCATCTTCATCGGCTGCATGCTTTCGGTGTTCCAGCAGGTGATCGGCATCAACGCCGTTCTATATTTCGCGCCGCGTATCTTTGAGTCGATGGGCGTGAGCAACAATATGCTCTTTACCGTCATCATGGGTATCATCAACATCAGCTTCACGCTCCTGGCTGTCTTTACAGTGGAGAAACTCGGCCGAAAGCCGTTGTTGATCAGCGGTTCGATCGGTATGGCAGTCGGCGCGCTCGGCGTGGCTCTTTCGAACATCATCACGCTGCCGGCCTGGATTCCCGTGATCAGCATCATGGTGTACAGTGCCTGCTTCATGTTCAGCTGGGGCCCGATCTGCTGGGTGTACATTTCCGAGATTTTCCCCAATACGATCCGCAGCCAGGCGACGGCTTGGGCCGTGGCGTTCCAGTGGATTTTCAATTTCATCGTGAGCTCCACCTTTGTGCCGATGTACAATATGCAGCTTGGCGCGATGGGAGACCGTTTCGGCCATTTCTTCGCCTATGCGCTGTATGGCGTCATCTGCCTGATCGCTGCCGTGTTCGTCTGGCGCCTGGTGCCTGAGACAAAAGGGAAGACCCTCGAAGCCATGACGGCCTTGTGGCGTTCCCGCAACAAAAAGAACAAATAATCATCGTATCGTTATGAACTGTTTGAAATCATTTTTACCCCTTTCCATCCTGGCCGCTGTCATCGTTGCTGCCGTATCCGCATGCTCTGCTCCCCAGCCGGTCCAGCCGGCCATCCCGAAGGACAAGGATGTCGAAGCCAAGGTTGAAAAAGTACTCAAGGGGATGACACTCAAAGAAAAAGCGGGCCAGATGGTCCAGTTGACCGTCATGGTCCTCGAGGACGATACCCACGAAGCTATCGATCCGGCCAAACTGGACAAGATCATCGGCGAATACAAGGTGGGCTCCATCTTGAACGTCATGCACGATGCCGCCCACTCGCGCGCCCACACGGCTGCCATGGTCAAACAGATACAGGACAAGTCGATGGAAGTGCTGGGCATTCCCTGCATCTATGGTTTGGACATGATCCACGGCGCCTCCTACTTGACCGAGGGTTCCCTCTATCCGCAGGAAATCAATCTGGGTGCCACCTTCAACCGGGACTATGCCCGGATGATGGGTGAAGCCATGGCTTATGAAACCCGTGCCGCACAGGTGCCGTGGGTGTTTTCACCCGTGATGGACCTGGGACGGGATGCCCGCTGGCCGCGCCTCTGGGAAAGTTGGGGCGAGGACCCGTACCTCCAGTCTGAAATGTCCCGTGTGGAGACCATTGCCCTGCAAGGGGAAGACCCCAATCACATCGGCCTTGAAAAGGTAGCTGTCAGTATCAAACACTTCATGGGGTATGGTGTGCCGCATACCGGCAAGGACCGTACGCCCGCCTACATTGCGGAGAATGACCTTCGCGAGAAGTTCTTCCGGCCGTTCAAGGATTGTTTCCAGGCCGGTGCGCTGACCGCCATGGTGAATTCCGCCTCGATCAACGGCATTCCTACCCACGCCAATCATACCCTGCTGACCGGCTGGGTCAAGGAGCAGTTGGGCTGGGACGGTATGTTCGTGACGGACTGGGCCGATATCGACAATCTCTATCAAAGGGATCACGTGGCTGCCGACAAACGCGAAGCCGTTGCGCTGGGTATCAATGCCGGTATCGATATGATCATGGATCCGTATGATCCGGAATGCGTGAATGTCATCGTGGACCTGGCCGAAAAGGGGGAGATTCCGATGTCCCGCATCGACGATGCAGTACGTCGCATCTTGCGCCTCAAAGTCCGTCTGGGCCTGTTCGACAACCCGACCTGGGAGTACGATTATCCGGACTATGCCTGCGAACGTTATGCGAAGGAATCCTATGCGGCGGCCGTGGAATCGGAAGTGCTGCTCAAGAATGAGGGTAACCTGCTGCCACTCAAGGGTACGGAACGAATCCTTGTGACGGGTCCGAACGCCAACTCGCTCCGGGCTCTGAACGGCGGCTGGTCCTATCGCTGGCAGGGTTCGGCTGACGAATTTGTCCCGCAGTACAATACCATCCTGGAGGCCATGCAAAAACGTTTTTCCCGCGTGAGCTATGTTCCGGGTGTGGAGTATGTCGAGATTCCGATGGCCTGGCAGTATGATAAGGCGACCGGCATCCAGCAGGCCGCTAATGCGGCCCGTTCTGCTGACGTAATCGTCTGCTGTGTGGGTGAGAACTCTTATTGCGAGACGCCGGGTAACATGGATGACCTGAATCTTTCGTCCAACCAGAAGGACCTGGTCAAGGCACTGGCGGCAACGGGCAAGCCCATCGTGCTGGTCCTCAATGAAGGCCGTCCGCGCATCATCGGCGATATCGAGCCGCTCGCCAAAGCGGTAGTCGATGTGTTGCTGCCGTCGAACTTCGGCGGCGACGCCTTGGCGGCTTTACTCGCGGGTGACGAGAATTTCTCCGGCAAACTGCCGTTCACGTATTCCCGCCGGATCAACTCGCTGCATACCTATGACTACAAAGTCTCTGAGCATCGGGATGTGATGTCTGGTTCGTACAACTACGATGCGATCATGGATGTCCAGTGGCCTTTCGGCCACGGCCTCAGCTATACGACCTTCGCCTACAGCGACCTTTCGGTCGACAAGGCTTCTTTCCAGGCCGGCGATGTCCTGAAGGTTTCTGTCAAGGTCACAAATACGGGCTCGCGTGCCGGCAAGGAAGCGGTCCTGCTTTACAGCTCCGACCTGGTCGCTTCGCTGATTCCGGATGTCAAACGGCTGCGTGGTTTTGAGAAGATCGCTCTTGAGCCGGGTGCTTCGCAAGTCGTGACATTCGAACTGCCGGCCAACGAACTGGCTTTCGTCGGTGCGGATGGGAAATGGCGCCTTGAAAAAGGCGATTTCCGCCTGGCCTGCGGCGGCCTCGGCGTCATGGTCAACTGCACAGCTACCAAAGTCTGGGATACACCGAATATCTGATGGTCAACGCTTCGCTGCGCTCTGGTATTTGCCCCGGAACCGTCGCATGGCATGGGTTCCGGAGCAAATACCACCCGCTCCGCTCCGCTTGACGTCATTCCCGGCTGGCCGGGATTCTTAAGTGAACTAGATGGAAACGAGAACTGACCTGTTCCTGCGGGAGACAGCCGATGTGCTGGAACAGAATATTTTGAACTATTGGCTGTCGTTGCAGGATCCTGCCGGAGGCTTCTATGGGGAAGTCCTTTCTGACGGGACCGTGCTGCCCGACGCCCCGCGGGGCGTTATCCTGAATGCCCGCATTATGTGGGCGTTCGCGGCGTCCTATCGTCAACTGGGCCGGCCGGAGTACCTCGCGTCAGCCGTTGCGGCCAAGGATTGGTTCCTGGCCCATTTTGTCGATTCGGGAAACGGCGGTGTCTATTGGAGTGTTACGGCTGCAGGTGAGCCGCTTGATGACAAGAAGCAGTTGTATGCCCAAGGTTTTGCCATCTATGGGCTCAGCGAACTCTATAAGGCATCGGGAGACCCGAAGGTCCTGGCCATGGCGGCGGCTCTCTTCCAGACGGTCGAGACGCATTTCGCGGATCCGGAGAACGGTGGCTATATCGAAGCACTCTCCCGCAATTTCTCGCCGCTGGAAGATATGTCCCTGTCCGCGCATGACATCAATGCCGACAAGACCATGAATTCGCACCTGCATATCCTGGAGGCGTACGCCAATTTGTACCGGGTTTGGCCGGATGCGTGTCTGAAGGAGGCGTTGGTTCGCTTGCTCGACATCATCTGTCAGCGCGTGATGGCGGCCGACGGGCATCTGCAATTGTATTTCAAGCGGGACTGGACGGTGTTGCCGGGCGGAATCTCCTACGGACATGACATCGAGACTTCCTGGCTGGTGTTGGAGTGTGCGTTTGCTACGCAGGACATAGATGTCATCCGGCGGGTTCGGCCTTGTGCTTTGGCGTTGGGACGCGCCGGCAATGAAGGCTTGCTGTCCGATGGATCCATGCGATACGAGCAGTTGTTGGATGGCACGTTTGACGATTCCCGCCAATGGTGGGTCCAGGCCGAGACGGTCGTCGGCAATCTCTGGCTTTGGAAATACCACAGCGACGATGCGGCGGTGGACCGGGCCTTGGCCTGCTGGGCGTATATTCGCGACCATTTGGTTGACCGCAAACTGGGCGAATGGTATTGGGCCATCCTTCCGGACGGCTCACCCGACTTGGCCAACCCCAAGGCCGGCTTCTGGAAATGCCCCTATCACAACACACGTATGTGTCTTGAAATCATGAAGTTGTTTAAATAAATGGGATACTTGTCGTCTCAAAAACCTACGCACTTCGCGCTATCCCTCCCAAAGCCTTAGGCTTTGGGCCCCTCCCATTCACAGAGCCATGGGCGGCTATGGGTTTTTGAGACAACAAGTATCCCATTCGATATGATAATATGGCTAAACTATCAGAAAAAATCGGTTACGGCCTGGGAGATGCGGCGGCTGGCGGCATCACCTGGAAGGTCATGTCCATCGCTTTCCCTTTGTTTTTCACCAACATTTTCGGTCTGACCGTAGCCGATACAGCGACACTGATGCTGGTCGCGCGACTGTTCGACGTCATCACCGACCCGATGATGGGTGCCATTGCCGACAGGACGCAGTCCCGGTGGGGGACCTATCGTCCCTGGCTCATTTTCGGTGCCATCCCCTTGGGAATCGTATTCGCCTTGTTGCTCTATACGCCCGATTTCGGGCCGGTCGGCAAGCGCGTGTACGCCTATTCCCTCTATCTGTTGATGATGGTAGTCTATACGGCTGTGAATGTGCCGTATGGCTCCCTGCTGGGTGTGATGACCGACGACGACAATGAGAAAAACCAGTTCTCATCGTACCGCATGGTCGGCGCGTATGCCATGGGATTTGTGACTTTGCTTTCCTTCCCTTATCTGCAGAAATTGGTGGGAGGCAGCGAACAGCATCAGTATGCCGTTCTGGGCGCCGTGTTGGGCGGTGTCGCCGCCCTGGGCACACTGGCCTGCGGCTTGCTGACCAAAGAGCGGCTGAAACCGGTCCGGGCCGAGAAATTCTCTTTCAAGCCCTTCGCCGACCTGTTCCGCAACAAACCCTGGATTTATCTGACCCTCATCGGTATCTGCACCAATTTCTTCAACGGATTCCGCTATGCCGTGGCGGGCTACCTGCTCGAGTATTGCCTCCATGGAGATGTCACAGTTTCGGGACTCATTATCAACTATACCGTTTTTATGACCTTCGGTGAGGTGACCTGCATGATTTTCGGCGGCCTGTCGCCCCGTTTCACAAAGTGGGTAGGGTCGAAGCGGAAGGCGTTCGCCTGGGCAGCCGTCATCTGCGCCGTGACCTCAGTGGCCTTCTTCTTCATCCCGATGGATCCCAAGTATATCTGGGTGATGGTCGCCATGGTTATTCTCACGTCCATCGGCATCGGTCTCTACTCACCGCTGCTCTGGTCGATGTATGCCGATGTGGCTGACTATGCAACAGAGAAAAACGGGACCTCGTCCACGGGGCTCATCTTCTCGTCCGGTACGATGGCACAGAAGTTCGGTTCGGCGATTTCAGGCGCTCTGGTGGCCCTGTTCCTTGGTCTTGCCGGCTTCATTTCGGGAACCGATCCGGCCACGGGCCAGACTGTCGTCACAATCACCAACGAGCCGGCCGTCCAGCAGATGATCTGGGCGATCTTCTCGCTGTTCCCGGCTGCCATCGCCCTGCTGATCCTGCTCCTGTTGCGCCTCTATCCTATCAAGAAATAAAACCTTGTCTGTTCACGAGATGAATTGCTACGGACATTTTGACGACGCTGCGCGCGAATATGTCATAACCCGGCCGGATACCCCCTGGCCCTGGATCAACTATATGGGTACCGGGGATTTCTTTTCCCTGATTTCCAATACGGCCGGCGGCTATTGTTTCTGCAGGGACGCCAAGTTCCGGCGGATCCTGCGCTATCGCTACAATGGCGTGCCCATGGACGCGGGCGGCCGCTATTTCTACATCAAGGACGGCGATACGGTCTGGAATCCGGGCTGGAAGCCTTGCAAGACGCCGCTGGACTTATATGAATGCCGCCATGGAATGGGCTATACCCGCATTTGTGGGGAGAAAGGAGGTCTTCGTGCCGAAACGCTTTTCTTTGTCCCGTTGGAACAACGATGCGAGGTACATCGGGTGAAACTGACCAATCGCTCGGACAGCCCGAAGCAGATCCAGTTGTATGCTTTTGTCGAATGGTGCTTGTGGAATGCCTCCACGGATATGGAAAATTTCCAGCGCAACCTCTCGACCGGGGAAGTGGAAGTCGGTCCGGACGTCCTCTTTCATAAGACAGAATACCGTGAACGGCGGAACCACTATGCCTTCTACGGCGCGAACCGTCCCTTCGACGGCTTCGACACTGACCGGGAGACTTTCCTGGGCATGTACAACGGTTTCGATGCGCCCGAGCAGGTGCTGGCAGGCACATCCGCGAACTCTGTAGCCCATGGCTGGAGCCCGGTTGCGGCCGAACGGTTCGATTTGACACTCGCTCCGGGCGCTTCGGAAGAACTGGTCTTCGTATTGGGGTATGTCGAGAATCCGGCCGAAACCAAATTCGAGGCCCCCGGCGTCATCAACAAGGCTCCGGCCCGCGCGATGTTGGATGCCTTTGCCACGGACGCCCAGGCGGATGCTGCTTTTGCAGACCTGCGCGCCTATTGGGATGACCTGCTTGGACGCTTCTCAGTCGCTTCTGACGTGCCGGAACTGGACCGGACGGTCAATATCTGGAACCAGTACCAATGCATGATTACCTTTTTCATGAGCCGCAGTGCCAGCTATTTTGAAAGCGGCATCGGGCGGGGGATGGGTTTCCGCGACAGCAATCAGGATCTCGCGGGCATCGTGCATCTGATTCCGGATCGCGCACGTCAGCGTATCCTGGACATTGCCGCTACCCAATTCCCGGATGGGGGATGTTACCATCAATACCAGCCCCTCACCAAACGCGGAAACAACGACATCGGCGGCGGATTCGGAGATGATCCACTGTGGCTCCTGTTCGGTGCGATTGCCTACCTCAAGGAGACGGGGGATTTCACCATCCTCAGCGAGCCTGTACCGTTCGACAATGTGCCGGGCAGCGAAGTGACCCTGCTGGAGCATCTCAAGATTTCGTTCCGCAGGGTCGCAACCAGCCTGGGGCCGCACGGTTTGCCGCTGATCGGTCGCGCCGACTGGAACGATTGCCTGAACCTGAACTGTTTCTCCCTCGATCCGGACGAATCTTTCCAGACCACCGAGAACGTGGTTGGCGGCCAGGCAGAGTCGCTTATGATTGCGGGCCTGTTTGTCGCTGAAGGGAAGGATTTTGCAGAACTCCTGGACCGCCTGGGAGATGCGGAAGCCACGGCTGTGCGTTCCGCGGTCCGCGCTATGGAAGAAGCCGTCAAAAAGCACGGTTGGGACGGTGAATGGTTCCTGCGTGCCTACGATTTCCATGGTGGAAAAATCGGTTCCTGCGCATGCGACGAAGGCAAGATTTTCATCGAAAGCCAAGGGTGGTGCGCCATGGCCCGCATTGGTGCTGACGAAGGCTTGTGTGACAAGGCACTGGATTCGGCCGTGAAGCTGCTGGAATGCGAGCATGGCCTTGTGCTGAATGCGCCGGCCTATTCCTCGTATCTGTACCAATACGGCGAAATCAGTTCCTATCCGCAGGGTTATAAAGAAAACGGCGGTATCTTCTGCCACAACAATCCCTGGGTCATCATCGCAGAAGCCATGGCGGGACATGTCGAAGATGCATGGCGTCATTACACCAAAATCACGCCCGCGTTCGGAAGACAAAGCCACGACCTTCGCAAGGTGGAACCGTATGTTTTCTGCCAGATGGTGGCCGGAGCCGAGGCGCCCCGTCCCGGCGAAGGAAAGAATAGCTGGCTTACCGGCACCGCCGCCTGGACTTGGAAATGCGTAAGCGAATACATCCTGGGCGTGAAACCGCAGTATGACGGCCTGCTCATCGAGCCTTGCATTCCACTGCAGTATGGGACCTATCGCATCCACCGTCGTTTCCGGGAAGCCGCCTATGACATTACCGTCCGTTGCACGGACGGCGGCCCCGGCAAGGTGTTCATTCCTTATAGCCCGGGGCGCCACGTCCTTGAAGTGACCGTTTAAGGTTTTTTCCGTCCGTCACCTTAAAGGCGGCGGGGACGGTTTATTTGTCCCGTTGGAGTTCCTCGATCTGGTCGAGCAGCTCATCGGCGGCGTTCAGTTGGTCGCGGCGAATCTTGAATCCCAGGATGCCGCCGAGGACGATGCCTGTTGCAATGCCCGCCATGAAACTGTATCTGAGAATCGGATCCATGTCCCCGTTGCGGAACAGGTCCCAGCACAGGAAGCCGACCCAGAGGATGACCATCGGGATGGCGAACTTGATCCATTCGGCGTGAATTTTCTTGAAGCGGGTAATCTCCTGCGTGGCCGTCACCAGATCGCGGTCCATCTGCGGGATGTGACGGTTGGTCAGCACGGTGGCGATAATGCATACCAGCATCAGGGCCCAGGTGAAGATGACGAACGCCATGGAGACGCCCAGGCTCCGGATGGAAGGCACCAGCAGGATTGCGGCAACGCCGAAGAGAATCGGCAGATTGGATTTGAACCGGAGGCGGCTGACGGTCTGACGGCAGGATTTCTTCAGGATCCGTTCGTTGACAATCTTCTGGTTGTCCAGTTTTTCGCGGAGCTGCTGCATCTGCTCCTGCATTTCGCGGAGGGTGTTATCGTTGTTTTCCATACCTATTGCATCGTTTTGAGTTGTTCTTTGATTCGGACAAGCCGTACGGAGACATTCTTGGGCGTGATGCCGACGATCTGGCCGATCTCTTCATAAGAAAGATTCTCCAGCCAGAGCAGGACGATGGCCCGGTCGAAGGGCCCCAGTTTCCCGATGCGCTCCCGCAGGAGGCCGATCTGCCGGGTTTCTTCGTCGCGGTCTTCGAAAAGATCGATGTCGAGCGACAGCGGCTCAGTCCTGGGCCCGCGCTTCTTCTTCCGGTCGAAGGAGATACAGGTGTTCAGACTGACTTTCCAGATCCAGGTATTCAGCGCGCTGTCACCCCGGAAGGTTCCGGAACCCTGCCAGAGGTGGATAAGGATTTCCTGGAAAAGGTCAGCCACTTCGTCGCGGTCGGTCGAGAACATATAGCAGACGGTGTAGATCGTCCCCTTGTGTTCCCGGATCATCTTCTCGAATTCACGTTCAGTCATAGTCTCTCAAAAGCTTGTTTCTGCCCATTAGACGCAAAGGCCGTCGTAAAACTACAAAAAACAATTATTTCTTTCATTTTTTTTACCATTTCTTCCCCAGATGAGTGTCGTCCTATCGAAAATACGGCTTCCTGCAAATAGCCCGGCCCACCTGCAGAAATAAATACGGCTCTCCTGCAATACCCAGGCCTTACTGCACGAGCACCCCGTTTCTGCAACAGTCACGGAGCGTGCCCAGCTGCACTGGGAGGCTCTTTGGATGGAATTGCCGCGCTTTGTGCGTCAAAAACACCGCAGAAAGCGCGCTTGACCGCTTTTCAGCCTGGGACAAGGCGCATGACGGCGCCTCGTGAAAATTGGGTAATAAAAAAATTGACATCGGCTCGCGGATGTATTATCTTTGTCCTTGAGCAGCCACTAGCGGCGCTGGACTTGAAGATGAAGATAGATAGAGAACTGCTCGAACAGATTACATCTGACCTGGGCTTGAACATGCCTTTTGTAAAAGGTCAAAAGAATCCTGTTAAAAATTGCTGGCATTTTTGTACAGATGGCAACGCGGTTGACGTCATGTTTTATGAAAATGATTTCATAGACGGGATGAACCGTATCTTTGTTACCCTAAAGGGATATCGCGTCGTTATTCTTGCCTTTTCCTTGATGGACACCCATGCCCATTTTATCTTGTACGGGGAATTCGATGAGTGCAACCGATTCATGCACGATTATGTACGACGGACATCCTGGTACATCTCAATAAAACACAAAGAGTCGCACAAGTTGGAAAATGTGCCGGTAAGTCATCAGGTGATTGGTGATGTTGATTATTTAAAGACTGTTATCTGCTATACATTGCGGAATGCGCCCATCGCCGGGATCCGTTCCAATGCGTTAGACTATCCCTGGTCTAGCGGCCCGCTCTACTTTAAGCAATCCGGTCTTTGGTGTTCTCCGCTTTGGATCGAGGAAACTGATGACATGATTCGTTCTTCCCAATTGGGTTTGAACCATCGCCGCGAGAAACTCCGTACCAGGAAATATGATTCAGCGGACGTTAAGATGATTTGTGAACTGGTTTTTCCAGGGGAGTATGTCGCTTATGAGTTGGTCGAAAGCCTTTTCAAGACTTGTAAGAGTTTCCATTATTTCCTGAGCAAAACCCGGGAAGAAGATGTAGAAGCGCGCGGAGGCAGCATCTCCCGTCTCTCCATCCCGATGCAGGAGATGAGGCAGCACAAGAATGAGATATGTATGGAGTTATTCGGTACAACCAGTATTGCGAGATTGAACACCCAGCAACGGATTCTTCTTGCCCGTACGATGCGCGCCCGCTATAACAGTTCCCTCAAGCAGATCATCCGTCTTTCAGGCCTGGTTTATGACGAAGCGAAGGATGTGATTTGAGTCAGTTCCAGCTGGGTATGGCTCCTCGCAATTCCTGTCATTTCCAATCACGTATATTCGACCGTGACTCAACACTCTCTTCAATATGTTTTCTCAAATTGGTAAATAAATCATACCCAACGAGGGCTTCAACGGCATCTACAGACACCACGGTATCATGAATAGGTTGCCGTTTCTTGCTGTTTTCTAATAAGAAAGCGATAGCAGTATATTTTCTGCCTTCTTTGCGAAGAATCGCCTTAAAAAAACCGTCAGGGACGACAACACTCTGGTCGCCTATAGTCCCATAAGTATTATCAAGCACATATGGTCCGCATACCACCCAGACTACTCCGTATTCGATGGCCCATTCCCGTACGCGTTTTTCCAAAGTATGCCAGTCTCGTCCGTTCAAAGTACGGTCCTGCGGGCAGATATTGGTCAAGTAAAAACTCTCGTTCATTGCGGTCTGCGACCATTTCATATCGGCAGACGGTGCCATGTGCCCTTTGTCCCAACCTGTATTGCTATAGTCTTCCCGCATGGCTTGCTTCTCCCTATAATCCATATCCATGCCGAATCCTTTAGCTCTCGGAATTCGCCCGTCTACTTCTTCTGCTGTCAGTTCATAGGCAACCCAGTTCGGAATCAGCCACTTGGTATTGTAATTAACGATGAAGCCTTGATAAACGAGAATGACATCGTCAGGCCCGATTGCCGGCAGTTCTATCAGTTTCTTGTTCAGGGGAGGTTCTCCCAATCCACGATGCCCTTGCGACAATCCATCAGTTGGAATCAGAAGAACCCCTAGCAGGAAGAGAGTCAGATATATTCGTGTCAAGGGCATATCGATAGGATTATAGATTTCAAAGATACGCCCTTTCTTGCTTTTTTTCAATGATTATTATATATTTGCTTTAATCTGTTTTTAGGGAAACAATGGCTTGGTCATTTAGGAAAAGGATTAAAGTCGCCCCAGGTGTTCATCTCAATGTGAGTAAGAGCGGCGTAAGTACTACTGTCGGCCCAAAGGGAGCTAAGATCACAACTGGCCCTAAGGGAACGTACCTACATACTAGCATCCCAGGAACTGGATTATATAATCGTCAAAAAATTGGTCCGGGATTAAACACTTCGCCCCCCAATACCAGGGATTTACCTATGTCTAATTCTTATTCTGATCCTTCTCCTAAAAAGTCTGCGCCAGGTTGTTTCTGGGGGTTTTTCGGAGTCACTCTTGTTGTCTCAATCTTTACTCTTTTTTTTAGTTTAGACAACATAAAGAGATCACGGGGTTTGGTAAAGTCGAGTACGACAATCCTCGATAGCTTGCAAGTCGAGAAGGAGCCTCTTTTAAATAGAAAAAAGGCGCAAGACAAATTGCGCATTATCGAGCATCAGATCGATAGTGTAGATAGAATGATTAGAGTGTATAAATCGGACATAAAAGAAGGAGAGGATATTCGTGGCTTCTCTTTGCTATTTCTAGCGATTGGCGTTTTGGGTATTTTATTTACGGCCGTTATTTCTTTCGTGAATCGAAAGGATTCTCAGGAAGCCCCAATAAAGAATAATCGACCATCTGAATCGGACATTAATCACCTAAAAGAGTTATCAGAGCAGACATCCGATCCTGTAAAGAAATCAATAATTGACAATTACCGGGCCCATCTCCTTCTTGAAGATGCAGAAACAAGGTTGAAGCCGGCTCTGAATGAAGCTAGACTAAAGGCTGAGAGACGCTCGAATATTAAGAATAACGAAATAGTCAATGCTCTTTCGCAAGAATATGACCAAGTAGTATCTGAAGCTAATTCACTCTTTTATGATGTGGATGAAGGCTTATCTCAAGTAGAAATAGACGACTTTACAGCACTTTGCAACTCTTTTCTTATGTTGAGTTCTTGTCAGAAGATATGGGAAATAACTTCAACTGAAAAAGTAACTGAGCATAAGTCAGCCGCTAGTGAATCGCTGGCGAGGTCTGAGGTTTCATTCTCAACGGGTTACTATAAAAAGCTGGAATCTAAGTTTAAGATACCCCTCCTTAAGACAAGGCATGGCTCCAAATACTACATCTATCCCCGATTCATTATTAGTGGAAACGCCCTCGAATACTTGCAAATATATCCAATCAGTTCAATTAACATCGATTATTGGTCATCTCGCTTTTTGGAGGAGGAAAAAAGACCGTTGGATGCAAAGCAAGTTGGTACAACTTATCGCTATGTAAACAAGAATGGAGACAGAGACTTGAGGTATTCTAACAATCCTATGATTCCTATCATGCAGTATGGGAATATGACGCTTGACCCCTTGGACTTGAGATTTCAGTATAGTAACGATGACTATGCCCAACGATTTGCTAATGCATTCAACGTATACCAAGGAAAGTTTTTTCAATTAAAAAAGGAGCCGTCGGAACAACGGAGAGATGACAGTGTTATACAAGACGTGAATATTTCTGATGAGTTCTTCACATATTTTAATAAACCCGACGATCTTTTAAAAGAAGCCACAAAACTTATCGTTTCGTATAAGTTCGTATCGACTTCACTGCTGCAAAGAAAATTTAATACCGGTTATGCGAGATCTTGTAGAATAATGGATCAACTGGAAATTCTAGGTATTGTTGGTCCTCAAATTGGTTCGTCAGCTCGTGAAGTTCTAATATCCGATACCGCTCTCATTGATCGTATTTTCGATAGTCTCGAAAGAACTATTAATGGTGATAAAGAAGGTGATTATCAATATTTCACAGATGTTTATTCAGCGGCTGAGAAGATTAAGGAGTTTGCAGATGATTTATCGAATAATGAGGAGTTTTCAAAGCTTTTCGACGAAAGGGTTGAGGGTAGCTTTACAATATCCGGGGAAGAATTAACTACAGCTAAAGAAAGGATTCCTATTCTTGTTTGGGCAGATGTCAATCATAGCATAGCCGGCCTCGGTCATCCTCTTGACTTGAAGAAGAAAGAAGGTTTAGGACTCATCATTTATAATACGATGATGATTAAGCCTGACTTCATTTTTTCGTCATTGATCCTTTCTAGCGTTAGGGAAGAGATGGCTGAATCTCTCCAAGAAGCTTCAAATGCGATGGAGGCATCCTTGCCTGCTAAAGAGGGGCTATTTACTCTTGAGCCTATTCTTAAAGAGTTTGACACTTTCTTGCATAACCAATATTTAGTTCTCTTATATCGTTTCGCATCTCTTTCTGCAAAGGCCGATCGTGTCGTGACAGAAGAAGAATCACGGTGGTTGAATAGCATAATGGCCTTAAAGCCGAGGGAGGAAACGGAAGATACCATCACTCTCGTATCCGCATCTAAACAAACAACCAAGCGTAATACAGCGCATAGTCCCAAGCTACGCGCTATTAAAGAATTGGATGCTCTGATAGGATTGGCTTCCGTAAAGGCAGAGATCAACTCTTTAGTCAATTACATTAAGGTGCAGCGTATGCGTGAAGAACGTGGTATGCGCGTATCCCCCGTGTCGTATCACTGCGTATTCACTGGAAATCCAGGGACTGGAAAAACGACAGTTGCCCGAATAGTTTCAGAGATATATAAAGAGCTTGGTATCCTGAAGAAGGGACATTTAGTTGAGATTGACCGATCAGGCCTCGTCGCAGAATATGTTGGACAGACGGCAGTCAAAACCAACAAAATTATAGATTCAGCCCTGGACGGTATTCTGTTTATCGATGAAGCTTATTCTTTGGTCGATGGAGGAAATGTTGATTATGGAAAAGAAGCTATTGCCACACTACTGAAACGAATGGAGGATGATCGTGACCGGCTTGTTGTCATCTTAGCCGGATACACCGAAGACATGAAACGATTCATCGATTCTAACCCTGGCCTTCAGTCTCGTTTCAATCGATATATAGAGTTTTCTGATTACACAGCAGAAGAACTCTACCAGATATTTCTCTCAAGCGCCAACAAGTATGAATACAAATTGACCGAAGAAGCAAGCGAGTATCTCAAGACGACATTTGAGACAGTTGTCGCCAATAAGGATAAGAATTTCGGCAACGGCCGCTTCGTGAGAAACACCTTCGAGAGAGTAGTTGAAAATCAAGCAAACCGATTGTCTCCTATGGCTAACGTAACCTCAGATATCCTAGTGACAATTGAGAAAGAAGACATTTTGGAATCATTATACTAGTAAATATGGCACCCAGTAATCCTTTCGCCGATTACTTTCAGAGATTGGAAGCTATCGTCAACCAGAATTACGATGACACCGCCTTCCCGTCTGATTTGACAGGATCTGGTATCACGAAAGAGTACTTTTCGAAGATTGATCAGCTAAGCGATTCTCTATTAGCATTTATTCAAGATAAAGTAATTACTCCAGACGTAATTCAGAAGGCCACCAAATCATTCCCTTTTGAGGGCAAAGGCCCAGAAGGAGTAATGCTATGCTTCTTGATGGAGTTGGTTAATTGTTATGAAGAGATGAATCATAGAACGAATCTTTCTTCAAGTGAAGGAATTGCGCTATTGAATATCCTTGAGAAAGTTTATCGCCCAGATTACTATATGGCATATGAGTATCTTTCAGAGGTTCCTCAAATCATAATCAACCTTGATGAGATGGTCGTTTATATCAGTAACTGCATAGAAGCGGCTCCTCAAGTCAAAATAGGAAGTCTCATATCCTTTTTACTCCAAGACATCGATGCTCAAGCAGACAAAGATTACCGCATTAGGATGTACTATCTCTGCGAAGCCATTTCAGAAGCTGACGGCAAGATTACTGTGTCTGAGTCCGACTATTTGAAATCGTTACTCCGACTCGATGATAATGACATTAACAATGATATCATTATTGACTCAATATTTGATTGTCAGCGATAGGCTTTCTTCGTTATTTTGAGGTGATTGTCGCTACTGAGGAAAACCAAAGCTACAGGCCTGCAAAGTATTTGCTCAACTGACAATTATATGTAGTCGGTAAATTGAATCGGGGAGACAGGGAGTCTTTCATCGGGATAATGGTTAAAGCAAAAACGCAGAGCGTAGCAATCGGTCGAGCAACAGTGTTTTGACTCGATAGCTACGCTCTGTGCGTCCAAATAGCTTCACGGAGCGTGCTTGGCTGCCGGCTAGCCACTTAGGAGGCATTGTGCCGCGGTCCGTGCATTTCGGGTTGGGGGGTGAAAGAATGACAGGGAGAGCGGCCGGCCGGTTCCAAGGGGAGTGTGCAGGCAGCAGCCAAGCCGGGTCGACCGTTATTCCGTGAAGGCCTTGCCGGCGCCCCAGGCTTTGCCGACGAGTAAGCCTCCGGGCAACTGCATATTGACAGCGGCGTGAAGTGACGGTAACTTTGTGACAAAAACACAAAGTCATGATGACCCGCGAACAAATCTTGGAGATAGACCGGTATTGCCAGGAACACGGTATATCTCTTCAAAG